>CAYVZG010000047.1:1937-32828 GCA_964455805.1 uncultured Desulfobacula sp. | reverse complement strand
AGCCTATGAACATTTTAGTTAAATTCCACTACAATTTGTTAGAATTACACTGGTTGGATAAAAGTGTTTAGCACTGTATGATACGATACATTTCAGGTTATCCTTGCATTCATTGAAATAATCAATTAGGGGATAATAATCTCAATTTTTTTTTGATCTTTGTATTACTTTCAAGAAGAATATAAAAGGAGGCGCTCCATGTTATTGGCATACTGTGGTATTAATTGTGAAGAATGTGAAGCATTTATAGCAGCTAAAAATGATGATATAATATTAAAAGAAAAAGTAGCAAACAAATGGTCAAAACTCTATGGAACAAAAATTAAACCTGAAGATATTAATTGCCAGGGATGCAAATCAGGCGGGCAAAAAGGGCATTACTGTGAAAAAATGTGCAAAATTAGTAAATGTTGTATAGAAAACAATTTTGAAAGCTGTGCGAAATGTGAATCCTATGCATGCAAAGACTTGCAGGAAATTTTTAATTGTTTTCTGGATGCCAAAAAAAGGCTTGACTGTTTAAGAGAGTAGAATGGTATTGCAAGGTAGGGAGATTTATCTAAAAAAATCCTGTTATTCTCCAATAATTAAACATTTTATTTATATCCCAGAATAAATAAAAATTTCAAACAAAGCTAATTCTAAATATCTTTACACAAGCTCGAAACGTTGGTATTGGTTTAGGAGTTGATATTAATAATCATTGCAGTCTAATAATTTAAAAATTATGTGATACACAAATATGCACATTAACTGGTTCAAGGCGCTTAGATTAGTGCCGCTTTTTGGAATATGAAATGAGAATTGTCGCGCTAGATCTAATTAGATTTTTCGCAGCGCTATCAGTAGTTTTTTATCATTATATTTCGAGACCAGAATCTAATGCTTACACGCTAATTAGTGAAGCAACAAAATACGGATATCTAGGTGTGCCGCTATTTTTTATAATTAGTGGTTATGTCATAACTATGTCAGCAAATCACAGTACCGCCCTTCAGTTTAGTGTATCCAGATTCGTTCGTTTATACCCGACACTTTGTGCGTGCGTTATCTTCACGGTTATTATATCGGTTATTTTTACAGACAAGCAATATTCAATGCCACAGGTATTAGCAAATTTTACTTTGCTAAATGACTACCTTGGGTTTAAAGATATAGATGGAGTTTATTGGACATTAAAAGCGGAATTAAAATTCTATGGTTGTATTTTTTTATTGCTCGCATTTGGTGTTTTACAAAAATATCATATCTGGCTAAGCTTGTGGCTAGCAATGACAGTGATGCATACCGCTTTTGGACAACCATTTTTTATGGGTTGGTTTATAACCCCAGCATATTCTTCTTTTTTTATCGCAGGTATTGCTTTTTTTTTGGTACAAACCAAGGGTAAAAATGCATTTAATCTTTTTGTCCTAATTTCTTCATTAATGGTATCTAGTTTTAGGGCTTATGGGCAAGCTGAAGCCTTTATGATTGATCCAGATGTCTTGGAGAAATCAATATCAGTAGTTATTATTTGGCTTTTTTATTGTTTAATGTATATTCTCAGTGTCGGGAAAATACATTTAAAGGATAGAAGTATAATTTTCACAATTGGTGCCCTAACATATCCATTGTATCTTATTCATTGTGTGGCAGGTAAGGCAATTATAGATCAATACACAAAGGTTATACCAGAAAAAATAATTATCATTATGGTTATTTTCCTAATGATTTTGGTATCATATGTTATCCATTTAGTTATTGAAAAGCCTTTGTCCAAACCTCTGAAAAATTACTTGTTGTTTATTTTGGAGCGCCCCAAATCCTAAATCAATCCATCTATCGATCTACTTCGTCGACGGATGATTGAGATGATTCTGCCCAAAACAGGTGAGCGAGTCAATCTACTTTTTTCAGATGAAAAGGCGTGGTGATATTCATGATTATCTGGTATCTGTAAATATCATTGCGTCTATGACTGGGATAGACTTCTTTCCTGGTTTGTATCGTTATGAATAGAAAGAAGAGCGAAACAGCATGGACAAACCGGCAATACGGGAGGAAAGTGGCGGCATGGAAGATTCGATTTTTATTAGCGTATTAGAATATGGTGAGAAAGCAGGTTTAAAGGGTATTACTCGACAAGACCTTAAAAATTGGGCAACTGAGAAAGGATTTGTCAGTGGTCACAATGATGATATAAAAGTTGGTTTTTTAATGAATTTGTTCAAAGAATGTTTTGAAAAGGTTACACCCCTTAATGTCGGCACTCCTAAATGGAATTTAAAAACAGAATACTATTTCAGACTTATTGAATACCGAGAACTTCAAGAAAGCAGGCTATCGGCAAGGTCTGCTAACAGAAACGCTATATGGGCAATTGGCCTCTCCATCTTTGCCATAATTGTCAGTGGAATCTTAGCTTTTAACCAGTTAACCACTTCTGTCGGTATGAATAAATCGGATTTACAGGCTTTTATTATTTCAAATACCCGTGAAAATCGTCAACGAGAGGTCAAACTTGACAGCCTGCAGATGGCCCAGATCCTTTCGGCTATGGGATACAGGCAGGCCAAGCCTGAAAATGAGAGGAAATCATCTCAAAACAAAGATCAAGGTAAAGAGGTTTCCCACCATCAACTCATAAATCAATATTTTGAAGATGAATCAGGAGCAATTTTGCAAGAATAAGCATATAAAGGCTCTCCTGCTTGCCAAATATTGTTTATATGAGGCAATGGAGAAAATTTTTCAAAGGAACTGGGTAAGGGGACAACGATATATCCACAACCCAATCACTCAAAAAAGCTTAGAGACTTTGAAAACCATATTTTCATATCATTTTCGATAGTTGTGAATTTTGCAACTTTTGCTTCAATCTCTACAATAATTTTTTCTTGACTTCTTTTAATTGATGTTTCATATTGTCATATAAGACTAATACAATAATGTATTATAGGAATAAGCTAAAAAAGATATTTAACAAGAATGTTATGGAGAAACAAAACAAACGAGGAGGGTGTCATGGAAATAGGAATGGCAGGTGCAATTTTATTAGTCCCGGCAATTATAGCTGTTTTTGTTACTGTTTTGAGGGAAGGTAGAGAAGAACAAAAATAACATAAGAAATTACATGAGATCCAGATATAGACAACAACTTTGTTAATTTTAATTGAAGGAGGCCGATGATGAATCCGATCGGTTTTGATAATCTCAAAGGTATTTGTACTGCCGGTCACGAATCGAACTGCACAGGGTGTACTATTTCAGGCAAATTAAAATGTAGATTTAGTATATTTGAGTGGTTAAAATTTCTTTTATTGTTTTCCATATTTTTAGTACCCGGGTTAATAGGGATGGATCGTGGAGGCCACTCTGAGCAGATGGTTTGGATGTTTGTTTACTGGATATTTTTTTTTGGTTTCTGGGAGATTAAGATTTTATGCAGTCATTGTCCTTATTATGCCAAAGAGGGCGGTTTTCTGGAATGCATTGCAAATACCGGGTGTCCTAAAATCTGGAAATATAACCCGGCACCTATAAACAGGTGGGAGAAGTTTCAGCTTGTAATAGGCTTTGGCATTCTTTTCGGTTACCCCATATATTTTTCCATAATTGGGGAGCAATACGTATGGGCAGGACTTACTGCACTTGGAACCATTGTGTTTTTTGTGGTTTTAGGAAGAAATACCTGCACAAAATGCGTTAATTTTTCATGTATTTTAAACCGTGTTCCAAAGGAAGTGGTTGATGAATATTTAATGAAAAATGAAGTAATGAAAAAGGCGTGGGAAGAAACAGGCTATAAAATCGGAAATAATTAATGGTTCCCCGCCTTGGGCAAAGATGGAAGTTACTAAATTTACAATTACATATTGATTGGGTTGGAGTGAGGCTGGAAAATATCTACTTGTTAACACAGTTTTTTAGAAAAAATCTTTAGGACAATCTCTATTTAAAGAGGGTTTGAATATCCTTGGGCATTTTTATTCGAAAACTATATGAATAAGGATTTCTTACTGAGGGTAGCGGGGTGAAAGCTGTGCTGTCTCCTTTTGATCCTCCATCTGTACCAGGTGAATGGCAAAAGTGTATTGCAGATAAAGAATTAAAAAATTTTGGCTCTTAGAAATAAAAAAAGCCGTTGTAGTAACAACGACTTGATTATGTCTTGGTGGAGCTGAGGGGGATCGAACCCCTGACCTTACGGCTGCCAGCCGTACGCTCTCCCAGCTGAGCTACAGCCCCACAGTAAAAGCATCCCCTAAATAATAGATTATACGGGAAGTGTCAATATAAAAATTGTGGATTAATCAATAAAGTCATGTTTTGACTTAATAAAAGATTGACACATGGTTTTATGAAAAGATATTATAAATATTTTGTTCATTAAATACATTTATATTTTATTGGGGTTAAGGAGAAAGTGATGCTGCGTTACTTGCGAGAAAATACAGGAAACTGGATTATTAAAATATTTCTTGGGATCATTGTCATTGTATTTGTGTTCCTCGGTGTGGGATCATTCGGGTCAAAGAGAAATGATTCGGTTGTCACCATAAATGATGAATCAATTACAATAAAAGAATATCAACAGGCCTATAAAGCCATTGTTGAGCAGATGAGAGCCACATTTGGAAAGAATTTAAATGATGATCTTTTAAAAGCACTTAATGTAAAACAACAGGCACTGGATTCCCTAATTGAACAAAAATTAATTTTGGCTCAAGCAGACAAGCTTGAAGTCAACGTATCTAAAAAAGAACTTCAAGATAGTCTTTTATCTGTCACAGCCTTTCAAAAAGATGGCCGATTTAATATGGACCAGTATAAAAGAGTCTTAAGTTTGAACGCCTTAAGCCCTGAAATTTTTGAACATAGCCAGCTGAATGCATTACGTCAGCAAAAAGTAAAAGACATGGTACTCAGCACTGTCAATATATCAGATTTTGAAGCAAGGGATTGGTATGTATTTAACAACACCCAAACAGCGGTTGATTATTTGGTATTTGACCCCAATAACTATTCTGATATTCACCCTGATGAAAAACAGATTAAATCTTTTTATGATGAAAATAAAAACAATTATAAATCCCCATTAAAAATTAAAGCCGTATATTTAAAATTTTCACCTGAGGATTTCAAAGATAAAATAAAAATTTCTGAAAACAATATCAAAGATTATTATGAACAAAACCAGGAACAATTTAAAATACCACAAAAAGTTGAAGCCAGACATATTTTAATTAAGGTTGCAGGAGATGCAGAAGAAGAAAAGGCAGAGGAGGCTGAAAAAAGAGCACAGGATATTTTTGATTTAGCAAAAAAAGGCCAGGATTTTGAACAGTTGGCCAAACAATATTCTGAAGGTCCTACAAAAGACAATGGAGGATACCTGGGTATATTTGACAAGAAAAGCATGGTCAAACCTTTTGCAGACAAGGCATTTTCCATGAAAGCCGGTGAGATTAGCGAACCTGTCAGAACAGATTTTGGCTGGCATATTATCAAGATTATGGCAAAATTTGATGCATCAATTAAAACCCTTAAAATGGCTTCGGAATCAATAAAAAATGAATTAGAACAACTGGAGATGCAAAACTCGGCCTATTACAAGGCAGGAGAAGCGTTTGACGCAGTCATTGATGGGGATGATTTTGATCAGGTAGCCCTCATAACGAATAAAAAACTTATTACAACCAATGATTTTGATATTACTGGTCAAGGGCTTGAAATAGAAGATTCCCAAAGTTTTGCAACCGTTTCGTTCGATCTGAAAATTGATGCTATAAGCGATGTTAAGGAAATCGGTGATTCCTATTATTTGATCAAGGTCATAAAAAAGATTGAACCTGCACTTCAGGCATTTGATCTTGTTTCAGATAAAGTGATAAAGGACCTCACCATAAAACTTCAAATTGAAAAAGCAAAAGAAGATGCTCAATTGATTATCAGTAAAATAGGTGAACAAAAAACCCTTGAAAACTTGGCTAAAGATAATAATTTTATCCTCAAATCCACAAAATTATTCACAAGAAGCAGTACGGTTGAAGACATTGGAAATTCTCCTGCATTTGTCCAGGCAAGTTTTTCTTTAAAAGGGAAAAATCAAATTCACCCTGAAATAATTGATGTAGACTCCAAGTTTTATATCGTCGGATTTAAAGAAGTAAAATATCCTGAAGAGTCTGAAATTTTAGAGAATTTGGAAAATATTAAAACGCAAATAAGCTCAAGAAAGCTGACACAATATTATCAGGCATGGATCAATGAATTGAAAATTAATAGTAAGATCAATTATGATAATCCTGAAATTTTGAATTAAGTATGCCCATGAGATTCATGAACTGGATTTTTAAGTTTTCCATTTTATGGTTCTTATTCATAAGTTCATGTGCCATTCCCCAGCAAAGGGTTATTGTTTCAGATCAAGGGGTATTAACTGATCCCGGTATTGTTTATGGTGTTTTATCCAATGGGTTTCAATATATTCTCAAGCAAAATGCCAAGCCGGATGACCAGGTTAATATCCATTTAAATGTTTTTGCAGGTTCAATGCATGAAACAGATGATCAGCAAGGGATTGCTCATTATTTAGAGCATCTGCTTTTCAATGGTTCTGAGCATTTTAAGCCCGGAGAGTTAATCGAGTATTTTCAATCCATTGGTATGGATTTTGGAGCAGATGCCAATGCCAGCACCTCTTTTTTTAATACGATCTATGATCTGTCTTTGCCAAAGGCAGATCAAAAACATTTGGACAAAGCCTTTGTTGTCATCCAGGATTATGCAAAAGGAGCCCTGCTTCTTGAATCAGAAGTCAAGCGCGAACAAGGAATTATTTTAGCTGAAAAAAGAGAAAGGGATTCAGTATCATACAGAACCCTAAAAAAAACACTGGCTTTTGAACTTCCAGGTTCCATATTCAACAAGAGATTTCCAATCGGGATTGACACTGTCATTAAAAATGCTGATCAGAAACTGTTAAAGGCATATTATGATAGGTGGTATCGTCCGGATAATATGGCTCTGATAGTTGTTGGCGATTTTGATGTTAAAATGGTTCAATCCATGATTACCCAAAGATTCTCCAAACTGAAACCAAGATCATCTTTTAAAAAACCAGTTTTGACAACCCGGTGGAAAGAGCACAAAGGAATTAAAGCTTTTTACCATTACGAAAAGGAATCCGGCAGTACTCAAATTACCATAGAGACGATGTCCTGGATACCATTTGAAACTCAAACCCTAGATAAGCTGAAAAAAAATATTTTAACCCGGATTGCCAATGCCATGCTGCTAAACAGATTAACCAGAATGATCAGCAAACAAATGGTTGATTTTACTGAAGCTGATGTCTTTTCAGGGGCATTTTTGCGTCACATATCCATGTCTTCCATTAGTGCAACCTGCGAGCCTGATAAATGGGAAAATGGGCTTACACAGCTTGAAAAAGCATTGAGGCAGGCCCTTTTATACGGGTTTACTTCAAAAGAGCTTGTCCGGGTCAAAGCTGATTTCATTTCATCACTTGAAAACCAGGTTAACCAGGCGTCATCACAAAAAAGCAGTCAAGTTTCCAAATCTATTTTGCAATCAATAAATGCTAAAAAACTGCTATTATCTCCTCAACAAAAAGAAGATATTTTAAAACCGTTTATTGAATCGATCACATTGGAAGATACCCGCCAGGCGCTAAAAAATGCTTGGTCAAAAGATCATCGATTGATTCTGGTTACAGGAAATGCGCAAATAAATACCCAGGACCCTGAATTTACCATTCTTAATGCATATCAAAATAATAAGATGAAAAGAGTTGATAAATTTAAAGGGTTTGAATCGGGTAATTTCCCTTATCTTAAATTGCCATCTTTAAAATTTGGAATACGATCAAAAATTGAAAATATCAAAGACTTTGGCATTACTTCAATTGAATTCGACAATAATGTTCAATTGAAATTAAAAAAGACAAATTTCAAGAAAAATGAATTTTTATTTAAGGCTATCTTTGGTGACGGGAAAAAATCTGAACCGATATCCAAGCCAGGTTTATCCCTTCTCAGCGAAGAAGTATTACAAACAAGCGGGCTTGGAAATCTTGATTCCGATCAACTGGAAGAAGCCCTTGCCGGAAATAAAGTCAGTTTCAAATTTGAAATTCATGATAATTATTTTTCAATATCCGGTTCCAGTGATCCCAAAGAAGCAGAACTTATTTTCCAGCTCATATACCATTATTTAAATGACCCCGGATATAGAGTTGAAGCACTGGATCTTTCAAAAACCTTTTATAAACAGCAGTATGAAAGTTTTATGCGAACCCCTGAAGGTATCCTGCAGATCAAAGGAGATTTGTTTCTTGCTAAAAATGATACCCGTTTCGGTTTGGCTCACCCGGACACAATCAACCACTATGCTCTGAATGACATTAAAAATTGGATGAGTCCGTATTTTCAAAATTCTCCAATTGAAGTTTCTATAGTTGGAGACTTTGATGAAAAAAATATCATTAATCTGGCCTCAAAATATATGGGTGCTTTTAAAAAAAGGAAGAATTTTCCAAATAAATTTATTTCAACCGGAAAAATTACCTTCCCGAAAGGGGAACAACTTGACCTGAAACTTAATACCAAGATCAATCAAGGTGTTGTACGGCTCGCATTTTTAACCGATGATTTCTGGAACATCCGGCAAACCCGCCAAATGCATGTTTTGGCCAGGGTTTTTTCTGAGAGACTTAGAATTGTTATTAGAGAGGAATTAGGTGAAACATATTCAACCTATGCGTATAATGATCCTTCCATGATTTATAAAAATTATGGAGTACTGCATGTGGTTGCCAAAGTGAAACCCGAAAACCAAAAACGAGTCCATGATAAAATGTTAGAGATTGTTGATTCTATCCTTTTGGATGGTATCAGCCAAAAAGAAACTGATCTTGCATTGAGACCGCTTTTGAAGCATATAAAAGTTATGCGGGGGACCAATAGGTATTGGTTGAATTCCGTCATGGCAAATGCATCAACTTATCCTGAAAAATTTGGCTGGGCCAAGACAATAATCCAAGACTATGAAAAAATTACCCCGAATGATTTGATACGGTTGGCAAAAAAATATTTAAAAATTCATGAAAGTGCGTTGATTGTTATAAAGCCATAATTGCGTGGATTAAAAAATGAGAAGTTTTGGAATGTAATAAAAGAAAATAAAAAACAGAAATTTTAAATCATTAGGTTTATATTATTTTTTATCCAATTTTTGATCAAGTTTTTCAACTTGGTCGGTAACATTATTTCTAAGGTAATAATCAAGATCAAAAAGTTGTTTAAAACTTAAGTCGGTAAATTGTACATGCCGCTGTCTAACTTTCATTGCACTGAAAGAAGGGGTGTTTGTAACTTCATTATCTGATACGGTTTTAAATGGAAGATCTCCCACATAAAATCCCATACTGCTTAAAAAAATGGTTTCTTTTGATTGGTCGTGGGATTTTGTATTTTCATTATTAGAATCAACGGTATTAGAATCACCATTGTTTGTATCAATATATTTAAAGGCCAACCCGCCCATGCTGATGTCGATTATCTGTCCCAATTTGTGAGAATTGGGACTAATGGCAGCGTAGGCTCCTTCAACGGCTTTATATCGCTTGTTTTTTCGCCTTTCTACAGTTCTTTTTCTACCTGCCATGGTATGATTCCTTTATTTGTATTTCTTGGTTGTTTTTTTCTTAACTGTCTTATTTAAAGATGCACAAAATATGCCATTTGGAAAATTTCACTCACTCTTGTAGCATCTTCATCACCTAAAGTATTAATATATCGGTGAAAGAAAATCAATACTTGTAAATATATTTTTTTAACCGCTTAAAATTTTACAAGCGGTTTGACATGATCAATAAATATTGAAAAATTTTGATGTATAACGGAAAAACTAGTTATAAAAACGGGAGTTTTTTACCTAAAGTATTACTTTTTTTCCTCAAATAATTTTAAAGTTCTATTTTTTCTAACATTATCAGGTGTAAAAATTCTGCCGCTTATGGCTATATAAATACCATATGGTAATGTTTGTACCGCGGCAACAGCAGAGCCTAAATTAAAAATTGCATCACTGGATTTAAATTTAGCCGGCTCCATGGCACCGGTAAGAACAATGACCTTATTCTTAACTTCCCCAAGCACGTTTGCCGTTTCAATCATGGTGTCTGTTCCATGGGTAATTACGATCTGTTTATAAGGAGAATTTTTAACCGCATCGAGTATTTTGATTCGATCTTTGGTTGTCATATCCAGGGAATCTTTTTTTAATAAAGACGAGATGTTATAATTAAAATTTACTCTGGCATCTTTTAAAATATCAAGGATATTGGACTCCCCAATTTCAAATTTGCTTAAGGCATCAAAGTATACTTTATCAATTGTTCCACCCACGGCAAAAAATTTAATTTTCATATTTTTCATCCTTTTTTAATAGATGTGATTCTAAAAAAAGGGTCATTGTTGACATGCTGATATCGTAATTAAAACCACGGTATTTTAAAAAATTCAATAGTTTCTTTTTAAACTTGTCAGTGTCAAAATTTTGCCATGTCTTTATTTTTGGTTTAACCGCTTTTATGGCAAGATCTTGATCATCATAGGTCATTAAAACTGCCTCAATATCACAAGAATTAATACCTTTTTTTTCAAGCTCGTATTGAAAGGCAAATTTAGATTTGGGCGTGGTTTTTGTTTTGGTTTTTAAAAATAGTTTTACAAATTCTTTATCATTTAAGTAGTTATAATCGATTAAAATTTTTATAGTCTTTTGGGAAATATCATCGCTAAACCCTTTTTTTTCGATGTATCGCTGCATCTCTTTAATTGTTCTGGCCCGATAGGATAAAAAATTTTTAGCCATATTCAAGCACTGTGTCATTTTTTTCTTCTCATTCACGGGAAAATTTATCCCATAATTTAACAGGGGTTTTTAAGATGTCAGACATCATTGTTATAAGTCCTTCTCCTACAGCAGATGGGTGTAACAGGATAACCACAGGATCAGATAGTTTCCCGCTTGCTTTTAAGGGAACCGATACCAGACGTCCTCCTAAAAGCGTGCTTACTATAGGGATTTTTTTGATAATGAGGTCAATTGTTTTAAAGGGAGCAACCAGACAGGTCAGATCCAAAGTGTCCTTTAAAGGATCTATCCATCCACTGAATATCAGTGCCATATCCTGTCCGTCAATGATTGCTTTTTTAAGATAAATGATACTATCTTTGATTTGTGCTTCTACGATAATCTTATTATAGGCAAAACCATTTTGAGTCACATCTGGAATTTTCCCTTTAAAAAATTTTGAAACATTTAAAATAGATAGAATTCTTGAAAGCAGTGTTAACTTATATATTCGTCCTTTGTGAGCATTTAATGTAAGATTGCCGTATATTTTGTTTAAAAAATTCTTTTTAAGGGTATTCGCCTTTAGATGACCAGTGAAAGAATACTGCCCATCCATAAATCCATTCTTTCCCAATAAGCAGGTGAATAAATCTTGAATATTATCATTTTTATATGCTTTAAAGGGGATGTCTGCAATTAGTTTTTTTGTTGTGATATTGATAGAACCTTTTGCTTTCAAATCACATAATAAGGCTTTGTTCAACATGATTTGAGAGTGGTTTTTTTTCAAAAATATTTGTGAATCAATATTGTTAAAAGTTAATTGTTTAATTTTCAGTTTGCCTGTTTTGAAAAAAATGGTTTTATCCGGTAATAACTGTCTTCCAATTTCTGAAATATCGGGAGTTGTAGTTTCTGATACTGTATTTTGGGACGAGCTTTTTTGAGACTCAAAATTTTTTGTTTCTGAAATAATCGAAGTCAGGTCAATTGTTTTGATATTAATATTTAAATTGGAATCCATATCAGTATAAATTAATATGGGCTTTCCTTCAGTAATCTCATAAATTTTTGTGGACCAGAAACTATTTGTTTTGATCAGTTTATTTAAGGTGGTCGTATTTAATATCCCCTTAAAACCAACCAAAGGTTTATCATTGCTGTAGTTAAATGAAATAACAGTATCAGAAATATTTCCATCCAATATTTCCAATGAATTTAAATTAAAGGATACCGGTGTGTCACCCTTTAGATCAATGGAAAGTTTTGGGCCGGTGGAAAATTTAAGATCTGCTTTTAGATTGGACTTTTGGGCCTTCATTTGAAAATTACCATTTTCCATATCAAAAGGGAGAAAAATGCTATCCAGATGTTTTCTTCCTATGAGGTTTTCCAGCCATGAAAGATCATGTATTTTAGTATTAATATTTTTCAAGTTAAATAGATTGTTGGAATAATAGTATTGGCAAAACAGGTCCTGAATCTGTTTTTTATTCTCCTTTGTTGAAATATTTATACCATTGGTTGTTCCCTTTAATTCAAATTTCCATAATTCAGGGTTTAGAATGCGGCCCGATAGTTTTATAGAGGAAAAATGGATTTTGCCTTTTCCTTTTTTAACGGGTGATATCATGTTCCTGGTTTTTTTATAAGATCTCAGCCATGGTATGGCCTTTGAAATATCTATATACCCGGAACCGGATTGGATATTTATCAAGGCGTCATTCTTAAAATTGATAAATGTATTAAAATTGGAAATTGTATTGCCGTTAATATCGGCAGTTAGATTTTTCAATATTATCATGTCTGGTTCATAGTTGAAATTTATATTTTCAATGGAAATTTTACCTGGAATACGCTCATAAAAACCAGTCAAAGATAGGTCTGGTGCCTTAATTTTAACCACGAGATCTGTAACTTCCGGTTCAACCAAAAGGGTCAATTCAGCCTTTGTTCTTCCCTCAACATTATGAACGAGTGACATTTCATTGGAAAGAAAAGTCCCTGGTAAAAGAGATATCAAGGTCTTTGGTATCATTGAAAGATCAATATCAAGCAAAAATTCTCCTTGAAACGGAAAGTTCTTATAATTTAAAAGATCAATTGAGAGTCGTGTTTTTTCAAGTATTGAGTTTTGAATCACTGCCTTTTTAGTATGAATGTCAAGGATACCATTTTGAATATCTGCAAATCCATAAACATCAGTAGCAGTCAGGTCAGTTTCAGGAATGTTCACTGATCCTTTTTCAATATTTCCCTTTAACTTTAAATTATGCTCGTTAAAGAGGTCTTTAAGGACTTTGTCGTGAAAAGATACAGTCACTTTTGGCACCACGCCTGACCTGACTATTTGGAAGATATTTTTAACAACTTCATTCTTTTTGAATAATCTTTTGGCCATCTTTCCTGCAGGATCAATATTAATATGGGTCCCGGTAAACTGCACAATAGATTCTTTTTTTAATTTGCTTGTGGAAAATTGGGCGCTGATAGTACCTTCAGGATAATTCAATTTAAAAGGTGTAACAACAAGTTGATATCCATCTTCACTTATTTTAAAGGAAGAGACAATAGTGTCAGACCCTATTAGCAACTCTTTTTTTTTAGACAAAATTTGGGGTTTAATAAAGCTACACCGACCATATAGGCCACCTTTTGAATTTATATTGGCAAAAATTTTTACCTGATCAAGCTCAATAAAATCCATATCAGAATATGCTTCAAAACCGGTTTTTGTAAAAGATGCAGGTGATAATTTTATCTTTTTTATAGTGGTATTTAAAGAAATCTCTTCTTTTTCTTTTGAAAGGTAAATGGATCCATCCATTTGTTTAAAGTATTGACTGGCGGCATTTTTAAATCTGAGTTCAACTGAGTCCTGATGTTCAGGAAGAAAGGTAAATATTTTTTTTAATTCCCGGACAATATTTGAAGCAGAAACATTTAACGATGATACAAAAGTGTCTTCATGGCTTAAATCCGGTTTTATTTCAGGGTGATCAACTATTATTCGACTTACATTAATTTTGCCCTGTAAAAGTTGTTGAATATCGAAATTAAATTTTAAAAATTTTATGGTGAAGTTTATTTTATTGTCAGGATTAAAATTAAATTTATGAACAGATATGCTTGCGTTGGGAAAAATGGTTATTGAGAATTTAGAACTATCAATATGGGTACCTGTTTTTTGATAGAGAACAGAAGAAATTTTATTTTTGACCAATGATGTATTAATGCCCCAGTTAATGATAAAAGGGGATAATAATACCAAACCGCTAATTAAGGCGAAACCATATAAAAACAGGCGTTTAATCACCGTTTTATTTAAAAAAGTCATCAACCATTACCAGGAAAAATCAAGATCGTTGCTCAAATTTATAAAATCAGCCATTACAAGATGGGTTTGGTCCATTAAAATTTTTTTAAAGTCATCAGTTCTCATGTTTTTTTGATCTAATTTTTCTATGGGGGGCTTTCCGATAGATGTTAAATACTCGTTTTCTATGTCAATCTCTAATTGTTCTTGTTGTTTTTGTTTCAATTTTCTGGTTTCAAGGTTCAGTGAGGTTAAAGCCTCATTGTTCAGGGTGGTTGCCATTTCAATACTTTTTCTAAGGTAATTTAAACCAGGGTCTGTTAAAGATCTTTTTTGGTAATCACTATTTAATTTTTGATTAATTTTTGAAAGGGCCCGGTATGCAGCATATGATGTTTTGGCAGTTGTATCCCAGGGCAGGGCACCGTCTAAAGAACTCTCTCCCGTATCTTTAATTTTATAAAGATGCGGGTATTTTAAATCCGGAATAATCCCTAAATTTTGAGTACTGTCTCCAGATACACGATAAAATTTTGCACTGGTCAGCTTTAGTTTCCCTTTCCCAAGCTCTCTCATTTCCTGAACAGTCCCTTTTCCAAAACTTCTTGTACCCACAATCACACCCCGGTGATAGTCTTTAATAGCACCGGCAAAAATTTCTGAGGCAGAGGCACTCATCCGGTTGATTAGAACGATAAGGGGACCTGAATATTCTATACGTGGATTTTCATCATAGAGTCTAGTGATCCTGTGTTTTGTTTTAATCTGAACAACCGGTCCTGTTTTTAGAAAAAGCCCGGTGAGCTGGTTGGCCTCTTTTAATGAACCGCCGCCATTGTCCCTTAGATCAATAATCAGTCCGTCAATATTTTCATCTTTAAGTTCAACCAATAATTTTTTAACGTCTTTTGTTGTGCTTTTATAGTCTTTATCGCCCCTGTAGTAGGCATTAAAATCAATATAAAAATTGGGGATTTCAATAATACCCAGTTTCATGGTTTGTTTATTGTTTCGGATGTTGATGATGTCTTTTTTTGCAGATTGCTCTTCTAACTTAACCCGGTCTCTTTTTATTTGAATCGTCTTGGTTGAGTTGGTTTTTTTAGCCGGGATTATTTTAAGCCTGACATAGGAATTTTTAGGGCCTCGGATAAGTTTGACAACATGATCAATTCGTTGGCCGATAGTGTCTTTGATTTCACCTTTTACACCTTGGCCAACACCAATAATCTTGTCCCCCGGCATCAGCAGATTTGATTTGTCAGCAGGACCTTTGGGGATCAACCTGATGACCTTGGTATATTCGTTTTCAGTTTGGAGCACAGCACCTATCCCCTCAAGTGACAAGCTCATGTGGATATCAAAGTCTTCGGAAGCCCTGGGAGGAAAAAACTGGGTATGAGGATCAAAACTTGAGGTCACACTGTTCATAAAAATCTGGAAAATATCATTTGAATTCGTTTGCAATAATCGATTGAGACGGTTCGAATATATTTTTTCTAGATTTTCACTGATCAATGTTCTCTTTTGATTATTAAGTATCTGGGAGATAATGTGATTTTTAAGTTCTTTTTTCCAGAGAAAATAGAGTGCATCCTTATTGTACCTTCGTTGTCGTACCTCTACATCAATTATAAGCGATTCGTTTTTAGTAAAATCTAAATCTTTTTCCCATGTGTTTATCAGGTTTAACAGATATTCCAGACGTTCCTTGGATCGGTTTATATATAAGTTAAAAATACCAAAAGCAGTGTTTAAACGCCCCTTTTTAAGATCATTGTCAAATTGATATTGATGTTTTTTGAATTGCTCAACATCTTCAATTGTAAAGAGCTGTTTACCTGGATCAAGTCGTTTTAAATATTTGTCAAGTATGATTGAAGACATTGAATTTCCAAGATTTTTCTCTAGATAATGATACCTTTCAAGTGCTTTTATAATTTGAATACATTGAGAAGAATGTTCTGGCCTAGGGGCAATGCTGGTGAGATTCTTTGCCAATGCATAAGGGGAAAATGATAATAATATGAAAGTCAACAAAATGTATCTAAAAAAAATGGTAACCGGTTTGCCCGTAATTTTATTTGGGTGAATATTCATTGTCTAAATCCTCTGGTTTTTCAAAACTTATTCTTCCTATTCTACCTGCTCTAAGATCACGAATCAATGCTTCAGACGCTTTTTGATAATTAATAATCCCCCCTTTTTTTAAACATCCCCTGGCAGCACCAATTTTTTCTATTAAACTCAGCTCGTCATTTGGCAACTTTTTTAAAAAAGGATACCTCTGCATTAGCAGTTCAGGGTATCTTTTTATGAGAAGATTCGCTGCAAAATATCCTATATCGTTATAGTCAATGGCAGTATCGGATATGGCACCGCTGGCTGCAAGCATGCTTGCTCTTTGCTGGGGTTCGATAATTGGCCACAAAATTCCGGGGGTATCATAAATATCAATATTATTTTTTAAACTGGTTCGTTGCTGGTGTCGGGTAATGGCAGGCACATTCCCCGTCTTTGCAATTTTTTTCCCGGCAAGCGTATTTAAAATGGTTGATTTGCCAGTGTTTGGAATACCCACAACCATTACTTTTACTTTTCTTGCCCTGTTTGAATTAACCTTGCCAATACAATAATTTAATGCCCTATATACCTGAGATTTTTGGGATCCACAAATTGATATGGCAGCTATTTTTGTTTGGGTTTCAAAATAATGAAGCCATGATTTTGTTTGTTCAGGGTCTGCCAGATCAGATTTATTTAAAACTTTTAATCTGAATTTATTTTTGCATATTTTGTTCACAAAAGGATTAGAACTCGCCAGGGGCAGCCTGGCATCCAAAATCTCCAAAACTATGTCAACTTTAGCTATTGCATTTTTAAGCAGATTTTCCGTTTCAAGCATATGTCCGGGAAACCATTGAATTGTCATTTTGTATTTTGTTTCTTTTTGGGTTTGTGTATATTCATCTTCATAACCTATGGATTTATTAGAAATTTTCAAGTAGCTCGTGCAGAAGATGTTTGTTTGATGAGACGATTCCTTGTTCTGGAAAATTATTACCGCCTTTAAAATCAGTAACACTTCCTCCTGCCTGTTCAACAATAAAAGCGCCGGCTGCAATATCATAAATATTTAAATTCATTTCCCAGAAACCGTCAAGTCTGCCACATGCCACATAACAAAGATCTATCGCAGCAGAACCATACCGCCTGATATCTCTTAACTTTGGTACAATTTTATTAAAATAAAATAGATTATTTTTGGAAAGATCGGCTCTCAGGCAGGCAAACCCTGTGGCCATGACACAATTGATCAGGTTTTCAGTTTTGGAAACACATATTGAATCATCATTTAAAAATGCGCCGCTGTCTTTAGCCGCATAAAACAATTCATCAAAACGTGGAGCATAAACGGCACCATAAATCGTTTGGCCGTGATGCTGGACAGCGATACTGATTGAATAAAATGGCTGCTGATGAAAAAAAGATGTGGTTCCGTCAATGGGATCAATGATCCACAGATAATCAGATGACAAATTGGTTCTACCGGTTTCCTCGCCGAAAATATCATGCATAGGATATTTCGCTTTGATATTTTTAACAATAAAATCTTCAACTTTTTTGTCCACAACAGTGACCAGGTCTTTTCTGCTTTTAAAATCTACATCTGAAGGTTTTAAACGCTTTTGTTCAATCCTGCAAATATGGCCGGCCTGTTTAATAAGGTCTTTTAAAAATGTAATCATTGTCAAACCATTTGTATTTTTGTATAGATGTTGTGAAGTATGGCATATCAATCCAATTATTACAAAGGCAAAAACCCCATCCTGCAAGGCAATCTCCGGTAAAAGGAAAAGTATACTCAAAATTGATATTTTCATCTGCAGCAGAAGTATGGCTGCCATCCTTCCTGACATGAACGAATCCGGTAAATAAAGTGCCAAAACGCATGATAACAAGATGTATTGGTTTTGCTAAATCATCGGAGCTGTATTTAGCAGGACGCGTTTCTCAAGAGGTCCTGTTTGAATTATCAGGAGTCAGATATTTTTTGTCTTAACGTTTTAATTCAAAATCAAGACAATAAATTAGAAATTTTCCAGAAGGCCCATATTAAATGGATACCCTTAACCGTTCATTGACTTTGATATTTGATTTTGACATGATTCAGGAAATTAAAATTTAAACTTCATAGGTTATATCAATGCAAATTAAAGCGTCATGGAAGATCACCTGCATATTGATTCTCATATGCTTTACTGTTCCCTTGATCGGTTATGGTCAAGAAAAATCCAACAAACAGAATGTACAATTTGATTTTCCACCTTTGATGGAAAGCATCCGGTTTAAGGACGATATTACTTTTTGTGGTATAAAAATTCCAATAAAATAGAGGGATGTAAAGGAACGGCTCGAAAAAGAGATGATTCTGGCATTGTGGCACAGACCACAGGTGATTCTCTGGATCAAGCGGTCCACACGATTTTTCCCCCATGTGGAAAAAATCTTAAAAGAATACGGTCTGCCTTTGGATTTAAAATATGTTCCGGTTATTGAAAGTGCTTTAAGACCCCATGCTGCTTCCAGTAAAGGTGCTGTTGGATATTGGCAGTTTTTAAGATCAACAGGTAGGCGTTATGGCCTCAGGATTGATTCCCGTGTGGATGAACGAAGAAATATTTTCAAATCAATACATGCCGCCTGCAGATATTTAAAGGACTTGAAAGAACAATTTGGATCATATCTTTTAGCCATGTCTGCTTATAATATGGGAGAATATGGTTTAAGTAATGAAATAAAATCTCAAAAAAATAATGATTTCTTTTCCCTATATCTTCCACTGGAAACCCAGAGGTATGCCTTTAAAGCCATCAGTGTTAAATTAATCCTTGAAAATCAGGAATCCTATGGTTTTTATTTGAAACAATCTGATTTGTATCCACCGCTTGCCGTTGATAAAGTTAATATCAAATCTGATTTTCAAATCCCCATTGCTGTTATTGCAAATGCGGCTGATTCCACTTTTAAGACGATTAAAGATTACAACCCAGAATTGCGTGGATACTACATTGAAAAAGGGAACACTGATATTTTAATACCAAAGGGCAGGGCAAAAAGATTTAAGAAAATTTTTGCCTCTAGATATAAAAACTGGGAAAAAATATATCAAACAAAATTTCACATTGTTGAACACGGAGAAAGCCTTATCGGAATTGCTAAGAAATATCAGATATCTTTTTTGTATTTGCTAAAATTAAATAATCTTTCGGTTAAAAGTATGATTCACCCTGGAGACAGGCTTTTGATTGAATGAAAATTATGAAGAAGTGTTATTAGAGCCGTTATTATTCTCTTTTTTGGGTTTTTGCAGTTTTTTAAAACAGATTTTGTCATCACGTATGATCGCACAGAGTTTGGGATTATGCAATTCCCTGCAGGTTGCGTGATTGTAGAGCGGGCATTCCGGGTATTGTTTAGACATTTTAATTCCTTTTTATTTATTTCCCCAAAGAACTGGTTAATCATAGACTAATTTAGAGAAGCTTTCAACCTATTTTGCGGGATATACAGCCAAATAAAAAGGAAAGCCAGAATCCGGTAAATTATTGTGTCAGCGGTTTTTCCTTAATTGTTGTTGATTTGGAGGGGTCTATATTTATTACTGGTTTGGGTTTAGTACTTTTTGATGATCCATTGGACAGCTGGTCAATATTTTTTTGTAGACGTGAAATATTTGCTTCAAGTTTTTGATTTAAGGTCTTAATTTGGCCGTCAAGAATATTTAAACGATTGGATATATCATCTTCGATTTGAACCATTTTTTTGTCAACACCTGCTTGTGAGGCACTTTCTCTTTCTAAATTTTTAAATTTTTTATTCATGAGGCTGAAATCTTTACGGAGCTCCCCTATTTGTTGATCATCATCTGATAACTCCATGAACTGTGCATTTAGTTCTTTTTTGAAAAGTGCGGTTTCTTTTTTGATTTGCTGGGCAATTTTTGTTAATTCCGCTTTTTCTTTTTTAAAAGCAGAAAGGTTTTGTTCGTTTATTTTTTCAAAGGTTGTAAGGTTTTTTTTATTCTGACTGGCATTATTGGAAACCTGTTTGGTAATTTTGTCAAATTTCGCATTAATGGTTTCATTATCACCCTTTGATTTTTTCAATTTTGTAATCTGATCTTCAAGTGCACGACTTTTATTTTCAAATTCAGGAAATTTATTTTCAAGACTAAATCTGTTTTTAGCTATTTTTACATCAAGGGCATTTAATTTTTCTTCTAATTGATTTGAAATTCTATCCACCTGGCTTTGTTTGGTAATATCAACATCAACCACCCGCTCTTTTATATCAAGATAAGCAAAAACAAGAATTGCGCCTATAAGACAGGGAATAATAACAGAAATAATTGTCACCCGGTTGGAAAGCTTATCTATATTCAGGGTGTTGATTTCTTCTCGATACATGGATGCAGAAACCTGGCTGTCTGAATGGTTTTCTCCACCAGCGTCTAAATTTGAGATATCATTCCTGAAAGCTTTTAAATTCATTTTTATAGTCTTTTCCTATTGTTTTATTCCCATTCAATGGTTCCGGGAGGTTTGGATGTGATATCAAATACAACCCGGTTTATATTTTCGACTTCATTAATTATCCGATTGGAAATTATGCCCAATAGATCATGGGGCAATTTTGCCCAGTCAGCCGTCATGGCATCGTTGCTGGTGACAGCCCTTATCGCAACGCAGTTTTCAAACGTTCTTTTATCTCCCATCACCCCTACGCTTTTAATGGGAAGCAGGACAGCAAAAGATTGCCATAATTTTTTATATAGCCCGGCTTTCCTTATCTCTTCAAGTAAAACAGCATCGGCCTCTCTTAAGATCTTTAGTCTAAACTCTGTTACTTCACCCATCACTCTGATGGCAAGTCCTGGGCCGGGAAAGGGCTGACGCCAGACTAGATCTTCGTTAATACCCAATTCAGCACCAAGTTTTCTGACCTCATCTTTGAAAAGAAGTTGTAATGGTTCAATGAGCTTGAGTTTCATTTTCTCAGGCAGACCACCGACATTATGGTGAGATTTGATAATGGAGGTAGGTCCTCCAAAAGCGGATTTGGATTCAATAATATCCGGGTACAGCGTACCCTGACCAAGGAATTGTGCCCCTTCAATTTTTTTGGCTTCAGCTTCAAATACCTTAATAAAAAGATTGCCAATAATTTTTCGTTTTTTTTCAGGGTCTAAAACACCTTTTAACGCTGATAAGAACGTCTGTTTTGCATCAACAAATTTAATTTTTAAATCAAGATTTGCTATCAAGTTCTTTTCAAGTGTTTTTTTCTCATTTTTTCGTAAAAGGCCATTGTCAACAAAGATACACAATAAATTTTTGTCAATTGCTTTATGTATGAGGGTAGCGGCAACTGATGAATCAACACCGCCCGAAAGACCCATGATTACTTTTTTATCACCAACTGCTGTTTTAATTTGATCAACTGCTCCATCACAAAAGGATTTCATAGTCCAGTTCTTCTGGCAATTGCAGACATCAAACAAAAAATGGCGGATCATTAATGATCCGTTAATGGAATGTTCAACTTCGGGATGAAGCTGGAGCCCGTAAAATTTTTTTTCATGATTTGCAATGGCTGCAATGGTTGTGTTCTTGGTTGAGGCCGTAATAACAAAATCCTCAGGTAATTCCATGGCAGAGTCCCCATGACTCATCCAGCATTGAAAACCTGTATCCATATCCTTGAACAGAGGATTGTGAACTTTAATATTAAGACTTGCAAATCCATACTCTTTTTTTTCTGCTTTTTTAATTTTTCCGCCAAGGGTATGAACCATGTAATGCATACCATAGCAGATGCCGAGAATGGGGATACCAAGATCAAAAAGTGACTTATCTATGGTTGGACTGTTTTCTTCGTATATGCTTGATGGTCCACCGGAAAGAATAATACCCTGAGGATTGAGAGATTTTATTTTTTCAAGAGAAATGCTGGAAGGTTCTACCTGGCAATAAACATCATTTTCTCTCACTCTTCGTGCAATAAGCTGATTAAATTGTGAACCAAAATCAATGACAATGATCATAAAAATATTCCTAATATATTAATTTTTCTAAACTATATTATCTCCTATAATATGGACAAAAAAGCAAGATGTTTTTATCCTAAGGTTGCCATTAGGCCTATAATATGATTAATTGAGATGAGAATATGAAAATCATTTTTTTTAGATAATAAATTGAGGAGCGTTTATGTATTTGGCAAGCGATTTGAGAAAGGGTTTAAAGTTTGAGATAGATGGAGAACCCTATGTCATTATTGGGTTTGAGTTTAAAAAACCCGGAAAAGGGCAATCTTTATATAAATGCAAACTAAAGAATATGATCACCGGTACACAGTTTGAACGAACGTATCGATCCGGAGACAAGTTTCAAAGAGCTGATCTTGAAGAGCAGGAAATGGAATATCTTTATGCGGATAAAGACAATTGTTATTTTATGAGCACAGCCAATTACGAACAACACTCTTTAACAAAAGATCAATTGGGGGATGCGGTCGATCTGTTAAAGGACAATATCGTCTGTACTGTTTTATTATATAATGCCCTGCCAATAGGTGTTACACTACCAAACTTTGTGAATCTTAAAGTAATCGAATCAGAACCGTGGGCAAAAGGTGATACAGCAACCGGAAGCACAAAACCCGCAATACTTGAAACAGGATTTGAGGTTCAGGTCCCGCCTTTTATTGATCCGGGTCAGATGGTGAAAATCGATACCAGAACCCGTGAGTATGTCGAACGAGTGAATGAATAGCTTTGCATTATTCTTGCTGACTTTTGAAACTGCAATCTTTGTTTGGGCACTTTAAAAATTTACCATCCCTTTTGGTTTCTTTTTCTATAAGAAAGACACCTCTACAATCAGGGCATGCTTTATCCACCGGTTTATCCCATGATGCAAACGTGCATTCTGGAAAGCTTGAACAGCCAAAAAATATTTTACCTCTTTTTGATTTTCTTTCTATAATGGTTCCGGTGCACCCTTTTTGGGGGCAGCTCACCCCAATATTTTTACCGTTTTGCCCGCCATTAACAGATTCAGCATGTTTGCACTCAGGGTACCCGGTGCAGGCCAAAAACAGTCCAAAGCGGCCTTCTTTTTGAACCATTGGTTGCCCACATTTTATACAGTCTTTTACCTTGGTATTATCAATGATTTTTTCAACAATGGAAAGTTCGCCCTTTTCATCTCTAAGATAGTTACTGGTAAATGAACAGTCAGGATATCCAGTGCACGCAAGAAAATGTCCATTTTTGCCAATTTTTATATTCAATTGTTTTTCACAAACAGGGCAATTTAAATCAGTGTCAACTCCAACACCTTTAACACTGATCATGTTTTCACCTGCCGCGTCCAGGCTCTTTTTGAAAGTGGCATAAAAATCGGTTAATAATTGCACCTCCTTTAGATTACCGGTTTCCACATCATCCAGATTACTTTCCAACTGTGCTGTAAAAGAGGTATCTAAAATGTTTGGAAAAGAGGAGGCTAACAGATCATTTACAATAAATCCAAGCTCGCTCGGGATAAAGTAGCGTTTAATAAGGTCAACATATCCTTTATCCCGGATCACAGAGAGGATGGAAGCATAGGTGCTGGGTCGACCAATTCCGTTTTTTTCAAGCTCTTTAACAAGTGAGGCTTCGGAAAATCTTGGCAAGGGTTTTGTAAAGTGCTGTTTAGGGATTATTTGGACGGTTTTTAAAACAGTCCCGACTGTTGCATCAGGTAAAATTTGCGCCTCTTTTTTTTTTGAATCCTGATCCTGGGAATAAAGGTTCATGAACCCGGAAAACTTAATGGTGGAACCACTGACAGAAAACAGGTACCTATCTTTTGCCAGAATTAAAATAGTTTTTTGATCTATGATGGCCTGTGCCATTTGTGAGGCTACAAACCGTTTCCAAATCAGGTTATAAAGATTAAATTGATCAGGACTCAAAAATTGTTTAATTTTTTCAGGAGAATGAAATACAGATGTGGGTCGAATAGCTTCATGGGCGTCTTGTACTTTGCTCTTATTTTTAAAAAATCTGGGTTTTTTTAGTGCAAATTCGTTCCCAATGGACTGTGAAATAAATAGTTGTGCATCATTAGCTGCATCTGCTGAAATCCGTGTTGAATCGGTACGCATATAGGTGATCAGACCTTCAGGCCCCCCTTTACCAATTTCAATCCCTTCATAAAGCTGTTGTGCAACGATCATTGTTTTTCGTGCGGAAAATCTTAAGCGGTTAATAGCATCCTGCTGAAGCTTACTGGTAATAAAAGGCGGGGCAGGGTTCCGCTTAATGGTCTTTGTCTTTATCTCATTGATGATAAATGGTGCTTTTTCAAGATCATTTAAAATATTTGACGTCTGTTCCTGATTCCGGATTTTTGCCTTTTTATTGTCAATTTTAATGAGAGCGGCATTAAATTCAGGGGGAAATTGTGATAAAAGATCGGCCGTAATCGTCCAGAATTCTTCAGGAATAAACTTTCGAATCAGTCTTTCCCTGTCACAAATGATTTTGACAGCAACCGATTGAACCCTTCCGGCACTTAACCCCCGTTGGACTTTTTGCCATAGTAAAGGAGAAATCTGATAGCCAACTAGCCGGTCAAGTTTTCGTCTTGCCTGTTGGGCATCATATTTATCAGCATCTGGAGTTAACGGTTTTTCCAATGCATCTTTTATTCCTTTTTTTGTTAATTCATGGATGAGTATCCGGTGAAAAGTTCTGTTTTTACCCTTTAGAATATCCATGATGTGGAAGGCAATCGCCTCCCCTTCACGATCAGGGTCAGGAGCTAGATATATTTCATTGGCATCCTTTGCCAGTTTTTTTAAATTGGCGATTATTTTAGATTTGTCTTTTATATTGACATATTTGGCCTTGAATTTTTTGTCTATATCAATACCAAGGTTTTTGATAGGAAGATCCCTGATATGTCCCGCACTTGCTGCAACATTAAATTCTTTCCCTATATATTTTTTTAATGTTTTTATTTTTGTTGGAGACTCAACGATGATGAGGGGTTTTGTCAATTGTTTTCCTCCGAAATAGAATAATAATTACCCTGATGGCGATTTACTTTTCCCGCAAGCTCCAAATCAAGTAATTGTGATGTGATTTGTGAACTGTTCATTCCACTATCTTCAATTAATGCATCAATGTGGACAGGGTAGGGACCTATGAATTTTAAAATTTCAGGTCCGGTTGGTCTACAGTTTTTATAGTGGGACAGGTTTTGATTTTGTAAAGATTTTTTTTGAGGTTTTTTTGTTGAATGAATAAAATGGTGGAGTTCATCCATGATGTCCATTTCGTTTTCAACCAGTTTGGCCCCCTGTTTCAATAGAGCGTGTGTACCGTGACTTTTTTGGGATTGAATACTTCCCGGAACTGCAAATACTTCCCTGTTATATTCAGCAGCCAGACGGGCAGTGATCAAAGAACCGCTCTTTTTGGCTGCTTCAACAACTATACTGCCGCAAGATAACCCTGCAATGATTCTGTTGCGAATGGGAAAATTTGGTGGAAATGGCTTTGTATCTACTTTGAATTCTGAAATAATCGTCCCATTATCTGAGATGGTATTAAAAAGGGTTTTATTTTCCCTGGGATATACTACGTTGATGCCTGAGCCCAAAACAGCAATTGTCTTTCCTTGTGCTCTCAAGGCCCCTTTATGAGCTCTTGAATCAATCCCCCTTGCCAGTCCGCTGACAATTTGAAATCCTTTTTTAGCCAATCTATAGGAAAGATTTTCAGATGAACTCAGGCCATAAGAGGTTGCCCTTCTCGAACCGACAATGGAGATGCAGGGAGCGATATTGTCCAGTTTGCCTAAATAGGTTAAAAAAGGGGGGGGATCATTAATTTGCTTTAACAGTGGAGGATAGGACGGATCGGTTAAGGTGACAATATTGATATTTTTACTTATAATTTTTTCCAGTTCCCTTTTAGCTGAATTTTGAAATTTTTTGTGATTGGTAATGCCATTTATTATCTTTACAGAGATGTTGTCAATTGATTTTAACTGGTTTTCAGAAGCGTTTAAAACCTTTTCAGGGTTTTGGAAGTGGTGGATCAATTTTTTATACATTACATTCCCTAAAAAAGGGATTTCCCTTAAAATAAACCAGGGCAAATATTTTTCAAAAGAGGGTTGCATTTTAAAATGGGGTGTTACTCAAAATCCAAAATTTTCACCCGGGCCTTTTGGGCAGCCGATGAAAAAGGATATTTGTTTATTACCAGTTTTAAAAAGTGATACGATCGGTTTAAATCATATAATGATAAATATGAATATCCGGTTTTTAAAGTGGCATCGGCTACTTTTTCAGATTTGGGATATTTCCTTACAAGATCTTTAAATATTAAAATGGCTTTATTATAATTCTCATTGGAATAGTGACATTCACCAAGCCAATATGTTGCATTGTCCGTCAACGGATCTTTTGGATATTTTTTAATAAATTTGCTGAACAAAATGGCGGCGTAACTATAGTTTTCATCAATATACGCTTGTCTGGCTTTTTTGTATAGTTCAATGGAGGATTTTTTTGGGATTGTTGTACTTTTCACAGAGACAACAGATGATTTGGACTTTAATACTCGTCTTTGGCTGGATTCGTCTTGATTGTTTTCCACAGGCTTGGATTGTAAGCTGTAAACCTGGCTGTTTTCAATCGTTTTATCGTTTCCTGCGGGTTTTAGAGCATCTTTTGTGCCACCGCAGGAAACAAGGGGAAATATAAGGGTCAGAAGAAAAATAATTTTCAAAAAATAATTTTTCAAAATGGGCATAAGCTTACCTTTTATGACCAAGAAGAACAATCGGGCTGGCCACAAATATTGAAGAATACGTACCTATAATGACACCAACAATCATGGCAAAGGCAAAATTATGAATAATCTCGCCACCGAAAAAGTAAAGTGAAAAAAGAACGATCAATGTGGTTACAGATGTTAGAATAGTTCTTGAAAGGGTTGCATTGATACTCTTATTGAACAAGAGTGGTAAAGAATCTTTTTGATTAGAACCTTTAATATTTTCTCTAATACGATCAAAGACAATAATCGTATCATTTAATGAATACCCGATTATCGTTAAAAGAGCCGCAATAATTGGCAAGGAAAAGTCCAGGTTCAAAAGCGAAAAAATTCCAACGGTGATCAATACGTCATGTAACAGTGCAGCAATCGCTCCAATGGCATATTTGAGTCTTAATGTCCAGAATAAGACCAGTGTGACAATTAAAGCTGCGGCAATGAGTACAGCCATACTGACATTAAATACAGATAGAAAATATACTGCGGTCATAAGAGAGCCGGCAGTAACTCCCGACAATATCCATTTTAGCTCAAATCTTCCTGAAATATATATGGTGATAAACAATAGAGAATAAAAAATGGCTAAAAGTGCTTTTTCCCTGAGATCTTTACCCACCTGAGGACCAACCATTTCCACCCTTCTTATTTCAGGGGCAATGCCGGTTGAAGCCATAACCGCATCTTTTATTGATTGTGATAAGCGTTGATCGGTCAACTCTTGGTTGCTGGTTCGAATTAAAAATTCATTATCCTGAGTTTTTCCAAAATTTTGTACCGAAGCATCCTTAAAACCTATATTGGAAAGACCAGATCTTATTTTACCAACAGGAACCGATTCAGTAAATTTGATTTGAACTATGGTTCCACCAACAAAATCGATACCGTAATTCGGACCTTTGTGTATTATTAAGGATCCAAGGCTGAGGAGAATGAGGAGGATTGATATTGTAAATCCGATTTTTTGTTTACCAATAAAGTCTATGTTGATATCAGACTTGATAAGCTGCATTATATATTTCCTTTATATACTTAGTTTTGTGGATGGTTTGTTCTTTAGAACAAAATTAAAAATGCTTTTGGACACGATCAGTGCTGTAAAAAGACTGGCGATAATTCCTAAACAAAGGGTAACGGCAAATCCTTTAATGGAGCTTGTACCAAACTGATAAAGAACCACGGCTGCTATCAATGTTGTGACATTGGCATCAAGAATCGTAAGTGCTGCTCTGTCAAAGCCGGCATGTATAGATGCCAGAGCTGTTTTTCCGGATCTTAACTCTTCTCTGATTCTTTCAAAAATAATAACATTGGCATCAACTGCCATACCAATGGTGAGGATGATTCCGGCAATGCCCGGTAAAGTCAAAGTGGCCTGAAAAGCTGCAAGGCCTCCTCCGATGAGAATTATATTAATCAATAAGGCCAGATCAGCGATCAAACCGGCACTTCTATAGTAGATAATCATAAATAAAATCACCAGACATCCGCCAACCATCATTGAAATAAGCCCTGTTCGAATGGAATCAGCACCCAGGGTGGGCCCAACGGTTCGTTCTTCAATAATTTTGACTGGTGCCGGCAAAGATCCGGCTCTGAGTGCAATGGCAAGGTCCTTTGCATCATCCAGAGTAAAGCTGCCGGTTATTCTTGCTTTTCCTCCGGCGATCCTGTCCTGAATAACCGGGGCTGAATAAACTGTTTTATCCAATACTATGGCAAGTCTTTTGTTGATATTCTCTCCAGTGATGCGATCAAAGATCCGAGCACCTTTTCGACTGAATTCAATACCGATCTGTGGCTGTTGGAACTGGTCAAATTCAACTCTTGCATCCGTAAGAAGGCTTCCGTCAAGAAGCACTCTTTTTTTGATTAAAAAAGGCGTTTTTATGGGTACACTTGAACCGGCTTCATATTTGGTCTGATATAGAATTTCATCTCCAACGGGAGGGCTCCCGCTTAAAGCAGAATTAATATCTGCTTCATCATCTACAATTTGAAAGGTCAATTGGGCTGTTTTACCAATAAGGTCTTTGGCTCTATCAGGGTCTTTAATGCCAGGCAACTGCAGTAATATTCTGTTTTCTCCCTGAATACGGATATCAGGCTCACTCACGCCGAATTCATCAATCCGGTTGCGGATGGTTTCCAGTGCCTGTTGCGTAGCCATCCTTTTAAGATTTTGGATGTCGTTTTCCGGCAGATTCAGTTTGTATGATACAATATTATTATCTTTTTGCGGTTTCTGGGTCACTAGATTTTCAAAATCTTTAGAGATGACGGTTTCAAATCCGGACTTATGATCACCCTCTGAAAATTTAGCAAGAATAGAGTTGTCATCCAGACGGGATATACCAAGATGCTTAACACCCTCTTTCCTCAGTTGTTTTTTGATTTCCTGTATGGTTCTTTCCATTTCAGCTTCAACAGCTTTTATATTTTGAACTTCAAGAACAAGATGCATTCCACCCTGAAGATCCAGCCCGAGATTAATTTTTTTATGGGGCCAGGTATTTAAAAAGGTAGGAAGCAAAAATACAATAGCTGCTAAAATAACACCGATAATTGACACAGACTTAAAGGTAAACGGTTTCAATCTAATTACTCCTAATGGATTTATTTTTTCTCTTTCTGGACGGTTTCAGCATCAGAAACGACAGCAGCAACATTTCCTCTGGTAATTTTAATTTTTACCTTTTCGGCTATTTCAAGACCAATGGTAGTATCATCGATACTGATTATGGTTCCATAGATTCCACCCGAGGTAATGATTCTAACGCCCTTTTTTAAATTGGCGATCATTTCTCTATGTTCTTTGGCTTTTTTCTGCTGGGGTCGTATTAAAAGAAAATAAAAAATGGCAAATAAAATAATAATGGGTAAAAAACCAGCTATTCCACCGGCCTGGCCTGCACCGCCTGACTGTCCCATTGCATAAGCTGTGCTAATCAAAATAAATCCTCCTTAGAATAAATAAAAATATAAATTTATAATTTTTTTGTCGGAACCCAAATGGTCTTTCCATCAAATTGGATTCTGTCAATGTTCTCATAATTGACTTCTTGAAGAAGTGAAAAAATTTCATCCATATTATAGATGATAATCTTACTTAAGGGTTCAAGAATTTGAATGTTCGTATCAATTTTCTTTTCAACAAAATTGTATATAATAACCATTGTTTCGGAAAATTTTAAAATTTTTCCAACCCCTGAACTCATACCTGTCTCAGAAGGCTCATCTGCTCTATGTGAAATTTTAATTCCCTGGTGTTCATAAAATTCTTTTAAAATATTAAAATGAATATTCCAGATATTATCACCTGGCTGAACAACATAAATACCGAATTTTTTTATTGTTTCAGGCTGAACTTCACCTGAGTCTTCAATTTTTTCTTCGAAAACCTCGCCTTCTTTAAAAGTGGCCTTTTCTAAAATATCTCTAAGGGGTATTTGGACATCCCCAACCTTAAAACTTTCATCTGAATTAACTATCATGTCGAGGCTTTTTTTAAATCCAAGTTCCTCTTTGCGTGACACCATAAGTTGTTTTAGTGCTTGATTTTTTTTGAGATCTTTATAATCAATATCGGGTAAAACAATAATACGTCCCTGCACTGTATCATCGGGCATCACTTTAGTGCCGGAAATATTACCATCATCCTTTTTTACGGTCTTTTTTGTGCGAATACTCTTTTTAGTTTTAACTTTTTTGTCACTTATATCTTTTTTTTCTGAAGTAACCACTTTTTCAGATGTATCGGTTTGGTTGGTTTGAACACCGGGTTTCTGATTTATACTATCTG
>CAYVZG010000047.1:0-1837 GCA_964455805.1 uncultured Desulfobacula sp. | reverse complement strand
TCAGATGTATCGGTTTGGTTGGTTTGAACACCGGGTTTCTGATTTATACTATCTGAATTTTGTGGTATCGTCACTTTTTCGTTATTCGCGGCCAAATCATTTTGCTGGGGTTTATTAAAGTAGAATATCCCGCCCAGGAGAATCCCAATTAAAATAATTACAGACAGTATTATTAAATTTTTATTATCACTTCTTTTTTTTGGCATAATTTCCCCTTAATTATTATGATCGAAATTGTTTTGGATACACAATAGAATGATTTATGTCAAGAAAGAGCTTCAATTTGGAGCAATTATAATAATTTTATTTTTACCGGAAATCATCTTTGGATCCCCTTCAATTGTAATGTTAATAGATCTTTTGGTTTCTATTTCAGATAACTCATTCCTTTTTTTGTTTAACAGGTAGCTTGCCACATCGCTGGGTACGATTCCCGTAGCTTCCGTAATCTCAGCTTTTATGGTTCTTAAGTTCAAAAGTCTTAAAAAGGCAAGCCCCTGAGTTTCCACGGAAGGTGTTAGCCCTCTCCCATTACAATTGGGGCAGGTTTCATAACTGCCAAAGGTAATTGAATGCCTGATACGCTGTCTTGACATTTCCAATAAACCAAATGGCGTAATCCCACCGACCTTTGTTTTGGCTTTATCTGACTTTAAAAATTTTTTCAGGGTTTTGGTGATTTCAGATTTATGTTTGCGATCCTTCATGTCGATGAAATCAACCACGATCAACCCGCCCATGTCCCGTAGCCTTAATTGCCGTGCAACCTCTTCACAAGTCTCAAGATTTGTATGGAATGCTGTTTCTTCAATATTTTTTTTCTTAGTGGATTTTCCTGAATTTACATCAATGGAGACCAGGGCTTCTGTTTGTTCAATCACAAGAAATCCGCCTGATTTGAGAGGGACTTCTTTTTTGTATATAGAGGCAATCTGGTCTTCTAACTGATATTTGGTAAATATGGGTTTTTCACCTTTGAAAAGCTTGACAATTTTTTTTTGTTTAGGTGCAATTACACCGATGAAATCTTTTACTTCTTTGAAAATTTTTGGACTGTCAATCAGAATTTCATTAACATCTGACGTAAAATAATCCCTTAAGGATCTGACTGCAAGGGTTTGCTCTTCGTATAGCAGCGAAGGTGCTTTGTTTTTGATAGCCTCTTTGTCAATATTTTTCCAGACACGCATCAGGTATCTTAAATCAGCTGTCAAGGATGTCTTAGTGGCATTCTTACCTGCAGTTCGAACGATCATACCAAATCCATCGGGTATTTTCATTTTTTTAATAACACCAACAAGTCTTTTTCTTTCATCTTCATCGTTTATTTTACGTGATACCCCTTTGGTAGAGTTTCCAGGCATTAGGACAGATAGTCTTCCGGGTAGAGAAATATAGGTTGTAAGCATTGCCCCTTTCTGGCTGATGGGATTTTTAGTTACCTGAACAATAAGTTCCTGGCCTTTTTTGATAAGGTGGAACAAGGCTTTTTCACCAGACTCCACATCCTGAAAATAGTCTTTATGAATTTCATTTTTTTGAAGAAAACCGTTTTTAGGAGCCCCATAATCGACAAAGACAGCCTGAAGGCTCGGCTCAACCCTTGTGACAATTCCTTTATAAATATTGCCTTGGGTTACCTTTTTTGCAGCAGTTTCAATGTGGAATTGTTCAAGTTTGTTATCTTTAATTGCCGCAATCCTGTTTTCATCAGAATCTAAAGCATTAATTAAAATTTTTTTGGTCATGTGCAGTCTCTTTAATAATTATATTATGTTTTAACTAAGTAGTTGTTACGTAATAACATTTACACATGGCGTAGGCAGTTTGGCTGTAT
>CAYVZG010000046.1:0-39177 GCA_964455805.1 uncultured Desulfobacula sp. | reverse complement strand
ACCCCGCATAAGATACCTTCTTCAATTAAAAGGTTTGAACCGGCAGCCTTTTTTTTGACTGCCAGTCTCCGGGAAAAGCTCTGGCCGATTCTCAATTGTGAAAACAGGTCAGGATTATGGGTCTCCTGATAACAGGCATAAAAGTCAGCACCGGAATCAGCCATCTGCTTTAGGGCCCAATCCGGCAGAACGCCAGGGGAGACCATTACAGGCAGGCTGGTTTGGGTTTTGATATCAGAAATAATATGGCACAACTGCTGGACCTGTTCAAAATTATTCTCATGCAATGATATGGATTCTCCCATGGTCAGATCAATGAGATGCACCCCTGATTCCGCAAGCTTACAGGAAATATCTAAAATTTGTTTTTTGGATTTGTTGTAACGGGTTGAGCGGGCATTGTCTTTTCTGTAATAACAAAACCGGCAATTGTTTCTGCAGTGGGTACTATTATAAACAAAGCCGTAAAGGAAAATTTTATTTCCAAAATATTTTTCTCTTAATAGTCTTGCCGTTTTAAATAAAGAAATGGTTTCCTGTCCCGGACAGGTTTCCAAAAGACACTTGATCTCCTGTTTTGTCAGGGTATCCTCATGCAGCGCCTTTTGCAGAATTTCAGCATGTTTGAATTTGATTTTACCCTGGTTCATGATTCAGATGGTTCCTAATGCCTTAATGAATTCTTCAGGTATTTTGGAGGGTTTTTCAGTTTTCTGGTCTACAACCACAGCCACAATATGGCCAAGGGCCGCAAGACTTTCGCTTGTTTTGTTGACGGCTTCAAATTTTATAGTAAAACTTGTTTTACCCAAATGATCCGCCCAAACTTTTATAAACAACTCATCATCAAACTTAATGGGTGATTGATACTGGCTTTTTGCTTCCACATAATAGAAATTAAGATCGTTTTCAAGGAAGCGCTCAAATGGATACCCTATGATTTTCAGGTATTTTAAAAAAGCCGTATCAAAAAGTGTAAAATAGTTGCCAAAGAACACATGCCCATTGGCATCCGTGTCTGAAAACCGGATCTCCACAGGAACAATGACCCGGCCTTTTGTATCGACCGGGTCATTTGAAATCCGTGGGTCAACCTCGCTTATGTAACCCTTTTTTTCCATTATTTTTTTATACCAACTTAAAAGATCTTTGATTTTCTCGTTTAATATGGGTTAGTTGTGTCTGTTTTAATAATTGCCTCTTCTACCATAATTTGCTTTTAAGTTAAAGACAATAATGTAGCTAAATGGCGGGAAGCCCGGGAGTTGCACCCGGCTACATGGATTTAGAGTCCATGCGATCTCATGTCGATCCACTCCCCGCAAACACTGTTAACCCCTGGGACCGTTAAGAGGTCCTTGAAATAAACCGTTTTACGCAATTAATATCAATATCAAGTATTTTAGCCATGTTAAATTTGGCTTCAATGCCTTTGGCTGAACCTGGAAGCGGTGTCATCAACCCCAGTCCAAGCTCGCCTCTTACTTCGTTCATAATAACAGGATCTGTAAGATCTTCAATCCCCACCGAAAGTTTTTTGGCAACATATGCTTTTGCTTCTTCAGTTTTCATGCCTTTGGACATTTGCATCCGGGCAACCAGATCTCCGGCTCCCCGCATTCCGCCCATTCCAGAGGCATGTGCATGTGTTATTGCCATTGCAAATGGATCGCCGACGCCAACCTACAACCCGTCCAGGCGACAGATTTCCGTCATCGCCTTGGATGCCCTGGATACAATGTCAACGGGTGGATGGTCAGTCATTGTGACACCACCTACGCCCATACCCATATTCGGGTGAATGGGAATATCTGCAATTTCTCCGCAGGGTTTCATAAAGGTAATGGTTCGGGCCAGGTTCCAGGCCGACGATTTACTGCTCTTGGTATTGGCCACCGGGCCAAAAATAGTTGCTCCCGCTAATTCGGCCATTTTTAACTGGTCATGTGGATACATGCCGGCCAGGCGGTGCCCTTTATATTCCAGCTCGCTGTGCATACCCATGACAAATTCACCGGACGTGCCAATCTCTATGCACATGTCAGGATATTTGTCCTTTAATTTTTCACAGGCCAGTAATGTTGCCAGAAAATCAGCATCTCCGGCAGCGCCTGCGGTATCCAGGTTGATACCATCTGCACCGGATTCGTACATGAGACTTGCAACATACACAATATCGTTTACCAGTTCTTCAACAGAGGCTTCATAGGATTCCTGGGCTTCCTTGATTTTTCCCACAGGCATCAATTCCATTGGGTTAGGAAAGGGGCCGTCCGGCTGACTGTATGTTCCCAGGTTGGGTTGGGAGCCATACAATAGGGGAATGTGGGTATTCATCAGGGCCTGCTCAAGGATGGGCTGTTCAAAACTTGCGATGCGCTTTACCGGCTTATAACTGTAATCCACGTGGGCCAACTCCATGGTGTCGGCGCCCAATAGTTTTTCATAGATTTGTAAGGATTGTACCCGGTCGACATTGACTCCGACGCGCCTTATTTTCAATGTACTCGCATCATAGGTTAAAATAATTTCCTTTCCTGCTTCTACACTCACAAATTTTTCACGAGCACAGAATATATCCAGGAGATGTTCATACTCTTCCTGGGACAGGGGGGGCACCTTAGCACGATCGGCAGCATCCTCGCTTCCCTGGATCAAGTCTGCCATAATTTCATCTTTTGTCACCGAAATGGGATGCCCGTCACCCATACGGCTAAAATACTGGGCCATGTTTTCTCCTTATTTTATTTGTAAAAAGAAATATGTAAAACTATTAAAAGGGGTTATTCTCTGTTTTTTACAGTCTGGGTAATGGCTTTTCCCAAGATGTTCACAATATCATCGATTTCCGGTTCTTTAATCACCATGGGAGGTGAAAACTGCAGGATATCTCCTATGAGGGGTCTTGTGATCAAACCCATTTCATAGGCCGATTCAACAACATCCGGCGCAAGGGGAGGATCATATTTCCCTTTGGTTTCTTTATCGTTGACCAATTCCACCCCCACCATGAGGCCTTTGCCTCGAACATCACCGATAACATTTAAATCAAGGGCCTGGATTTTTTCCATTAGCAGTTTGCCCATTTTTTCAGAATTCTCAACAAGGGCTTCGTTTTCAATTATTTCAAGATTCTTGAGACCGACGGCGCATGCCAGGGGATGCCCGCTATATGTGAATCCATGATAAAATCGTTCCTTTTGCTTCAGGGTGTCAAATATCTCGCCGGACAGAGCAACAGCGCCCAGTTGAACATAACCGCTGGTAATACCCTTGGCCATGGTCATAATGTCCGGGACCACTCCTTCCCAATGTTCTATCCCAAACATTTTTCCGGTCCTGCCAAAGGCATTAATGACCTCATCGGCAATAAAAAGGACATCATTGTCCGTGCATATTTGTCTGATTTTTTCAAAATATCCCGGGGGCGGAACAATGACACCACCGGTTCCTATGACGGGTTCGGAGACAAAAGCGGCTACTTTATCTTTCCCCAGTTCGATGATTTTTTCTTCCAGGGCTGTGGCGCATTCAAGGCTGCAGGTGTCAACTTCTTTGTCCCATGGGCATTGATAGCAATAGGGGGGATCTATATTATCAAACCCGGGCAGCAGAGGTTCAAATCCTTCATGGAAACCAGGAAGTCTTGTAGCACAGACCGCTCCGCATGATACACCGTGATAGGCTCGGTTTCTTGTAATGATATAATCTTTGCTGTCCTGTCCTTTGAGATACCAATAAAACCTTACCATTTTAAAGATGGTATCATTGCTTTCCGAACCGCTGGAGGTAAAAAATATTTTGGCATCCTCCACCGGAACCATTTGGCTGACTTTTTGAGCCAGGCGGATGGCCGGTACATTTGCAAATTCATTAAAGGAATGGTAAGCCTCAAGCTGGTCTAATTGTTCTTTGGCCGCCAAAGTCAAATCTGGCCGGCAATGTCCCACTGAGCTGTACCACAATGCAGCTGTTGCATCATAATATTCCTTGCCATCCACATCCCATACTTTGCAACCTTTGCCCTTTGCAATTATTTTTGGGCCTTTCTCCTGCAAAATCCAAATGCTTGAAGTCGGATGAAGATAACAATCTTGATCTGCTTTTTTTAATGCATGAATTTCTTCAGAGCTGAATTTTTTTTCTGTTTCCATAATTACCCCTAATAATAATGAATTTGGATCAAAATTAAAAAATTGAGTGTAAAAAGTAAACTTAAACGGTTAATTAAATATTATATGGTGTATAATTCAATCATATTTATCTTGTCAAGTAAATTAACCTGGAAATATTTAATCGTATTGACCAAACTGTATTGACCTTCTTATAAAGCACCATTGCTGTTGTATTGTAAATTTAGTCAGGGTGAAATAAAAGAAAGTGCAAACCCAAATGTTAAAGAAAATTTAATATGTTTTTTGTTTTTGGCTTGACAAAAGTCTGATATACGATAATAAAATTGCTTTAACGATTAAGTTGTTTTTTAACATACCCACTTAATACCTATTTTTAGGAGAGATCAATGAAGGGTTTTTACGGAAAATTATTATCGATAGACCTTACTAAAAAGACGTTTGAGGAAAAAGACATTGAAAATGAGGTTTTTGAACAATATTTGGGAGTTAAGGGATTAGGTGCCTATTTGCTTAATAAATACAATCCGCCAAAAGTCCCTCCTCTGGATCCGGCCAATAATTTGATCTTTAGTACAGGGCCGACAGCTGGAAGCAAAGTATGGGGGGCAAGCAGGTATGGGGTATTTACCAAATCTCCTCTGACCGGTTTTTTTTCAGAATCATATTCAGGGGGCAAGGTACCTGAGGCCATTGATGCAGCAGGGTATGACGCGGTTATCATCAACGGGCAATCTGATGCGCCTGTGGTCCTTTCCATTGAACCGGGTCATGTTGTTTTTAATAATGCAGAAGCGCTCTGGGGCAAAGATACATTTGAAACCGAGGCGATAATTGAAGCTGAGTACGCCAATAAAAAAAGCGCATTTAAAAAAACCGGGATTCTGGCCATTGGGCCGGCTGCTGAGAACGGCGTATGCTTTGGCATTATCCAGAATGACAACTGGCACTGCGCCGGGCGAACAGGTGCCGGTACCATAATGGCATCTAAAAAAATAAAAGGAATCGTCTTCCAGGGGAGCCAAAAAAGAGAATTTCATGATGAAAAGGAACTCAAATCCTTTGTAAAGCATATTGCCCATATGGGTAAGGACCATCCGGCAGTCAATGCGTATAAGTCCATGGGCACATCACAGATGGTAAAGGTTTTGAATGCAAACAAGGCCTTTCCCACACAATACTGGTCAAAGGGGTATTTTGATAAATGGGAGAATATCAGTGCTGATGCATTGCACACACAATGTGATGTCACACCCACAGGATGTCCTAAATGTTTCATGGCCTGCGGTCGGCAGACCACTATTTTAAAGGGGCGTCACAAGGGGATGACTCTTGAGGGTCCGGAGTATGAAACCATCTATGCCTTTGGCGGGCTATGCATGGTGGACAGTATTGAGGAAATTGCTTTTTTCCATGTATTATGTGACCGGCTGGGAATGGATACCATAACAGCCGGAAATTTATGTGCCTTTGCCATAGAAGCTTCCAAACGGGGCAAAATAGATCTTGAAATTGATTATGGTGATGTGGAAGGTATAGAAAAACTGATTCATATGATCGCAAAAAAACAAGGTGCAGGAGAGGCTCTGGCGCATGGCATTAAGCATGCTGCAAAGGAATGGGGCCTGGAAGACATTGCCGTGCACGTCAAAGGTCTTGAGCCCGCAGGATATGATCCAAGGGTGTTTAAGGGAGTGGGGTTGTCCTATGGTGTCTCCGACCGGGGCGCCTGTCATTTAAGATCTACATTTTATAAGCCTGAACTGGCTGGCATGAGTCCCATGGATACACTGAAAGGAAAGGCTGAAATGCTGGTTGACTTTGAAGACCGATTGGCCATTTTTGACACCATGGTTCTCTGCCGTTTTTTCAGAGATTTTTACACCTGGGAAGAATTAGCGGTCATGATTCATTCATTAACCGGCCTGGCGACCGATAAAGACTCTCTCCAGAAAAAAGCCGGAAATATAGCCAGTGAAATACGAAAATTCAATATTCAGGAGGGCCTGACCAGTGATGATGACCGGCTGTCTAAAGGCCTGTTCAAAAAGCTTACCGACACGGGAGCAAAGATAACCCATGAAGAATATGAATATATGCTGGCTGAGTATTATGACATACGGGGATGGGATCTATAGGGGTTATACCGTATTTTTTTTAAGGTAAAAATATGAATAAAGTAACAATTAAAGATATCGCAAGGCAGTTGGATGTCTCCACAACAACGATTTCCAATGCGCTGAACAACAAGCCCGGAGTGGGTGATATTGTCCGGGAAAAAATTGTGCGGACAGCCAGGGAAATGGGATATCAGCCTAATTATTTTGCAAAGGGTCTTGTGAGCAGACAAAGCCTTGCAATCGGCTTAATCGTGTCCAGTATTTCAGATCCTTTTTTTTCGGAACTGGCACTTGGGGTGCATGAAAAACTGAACGAACTGGGTTATACCATGATGCTTTTCAATACCAATTATAGTATTGAAAATGAGAAGAAAAGCATTGAAATGCTCAAATCAAAGGGAGCGGATGGTATCCTTTTATCAACCGTACTTCAGGATGACCCGAATATTGATTTTTTAAATGAGATGCAGATACCTTTTGTCCTTGTAAACCGTTTGATTCTCAACCCCAAAAAAGCCAGCCGGATCGATTCGGTTTCCGTGGATAATTATGGCGGATCGTACAGGGCAGCAGAGCATTTATGCCGCTTGGGCCATACAAAGATAGCTGTCATTGCAGGAGATATGCAATCATCAACAGCTATTTTACTGACAAAAGGGGCGAATGATGCCTTTGCCGAGTGTGGTATCACCATCAGGCCGGAATTATTTGTTGAATGCGGGTTTCATAGAGAAAAAGCATATCATGCAGCCAAGGAGATACTTACAAAGAAAAATAGGCCCACTGCATTTTTGATCCAGGGGGATAATATGGCTCTTGGCGTCCGGGAAGCCGCATACGAATGCGGTCTCAAAATTCCAGAAAACCTTGCAATCATAGGATTTGATGATATCAGCATATCTTCTCTATCCGGAATAGAACTGACCACAGTCAGTCAAAACCAGTTTAATATGGGGATGACCGGTGCCGAGTTGCTCATAAACAAAATCAAGGGACACAATCAATCGGGTATCAGCAGCAAGATAGAGATGGAAGCAGAATTGATCATTAGAAATTCCTGCGGTTTTAATCTGAAAGGGTATGTAAAATAATTGGCGGGATAAAAACGTTGCAGTTATCGAATACAAACATTTACAACAAATGAAATAGAAAAGGGTGGATTATTAAATGAATTCAAAAGAACGTGTAATGGCGGTAATCAATCATCAAAAGCCTGACCGGATGCCATGTTTCGGAGCCAATTGCATGGTGACTTATGAGCAGATGGAACAGGTTCAGGCTTTTTGGCCCAAAGGTCATGAAGATGGAGAAACCATGGCCAGGCTGGCACTGGCTTCCCACGATGTTCTTGGGTTTGATGCGGTAAGGGTTCCTTTTTGTCAAACATTTGAAGCCCGTGCGCTGGGTGCAAAGATAAAAGCGGGAAAGCTTCCCGGCAACACTGAAGGCATTCCGGGAATTGATCATCCGCCCCTTTATAAAATCGATGATACACCCGAGTTCCCGGATGATTTTCTTTCCCGGGGGTTTATTCCGGAACTGCTCAAAGCAGTCAGGATTATAAAAAAGCAATTGGGCGACAGTGTACCTGTCATAGCGGGAATTATTGGGCCTTTTACCCTGGCCGGCTCTCTTATCGATACCGTCCCGCTTCTTAAAGCAACCTTTAAAGCACCTGATAAAATAAGGCCCTGGCTGGAGATAGGGGAAAAGGCTGGCACAACTTTGGCAAAGGCTCTTATTGATGCAGGTGCGGATATCATTTGCTGCGAAGACATGACTGCCTCACCTGAGCTGATTGCCCCTAAAACATATAAAGAACTGGAAAAAGAATTCCAGACCAGACAATTTGAGGCAATACCTGTTCCCACAATTCTGCACATCTGTGGCAAGGTAGACCCCATTGTAAAATGGATGGCGCAGACCGGACCTGATATTTTAAGCCTGGACGCCAAATCCAATCCCAAAGATATCAGAGAAAAATGCGGTTCAGATGTTGTTTTGCTGGGTGGAGTGGATGTGGCAACAACCTTGTTCTTAAATGGACCGGAAGAGATTAAACGCGAAGCTGAACAATCCATTTCCGATGGTATCCAGATACTTGCACCGGGCTGTGCAGTGGGCCCGGGTACACCCATCCAAAACCTTTTGTCCATGCTGGAAGTGGCCAGGGATAATTAATTTGTGTTTATTATAATTGAGACCTTTGAATAAAATTAAATAAAAAAATAAGCGGCAGCTGAGAGGGAATTTCAATATATGGCAAGAATCGGTATTGCATTGGATCTGGGTACCAGCGGATTTCGGGGGCAGGCCCTGGATCTGAATCAAAACGGTCTCATTATATCAACCGCCGTCACTTGTCGGCATCCCATTCCCGGTACCAATGTCATGGATCATCTTCATTTTGCCAATGAATTAGGGCTGAACCGGGCACACACGCTTATTATTGATGCGGTTAATACGGTAATCAATAACCTGAGGATTGATATTGATCAAGTGGTGCGTCTGGCCGTATGCGGCAACCCTATCCAGGTATCGCTTTTCCAGGAAATCGAAATCAGGGATCTGGCATATGCAGGAGAGCACAAGCTGAAAGCCTTGGGAGTGGTCTCTCCCAAAAGAAATGCTCAAATCATCAAAGCGCGTGAAATTTCAGGACTCAATCTACCCCGGAAGACAGATATTTTAATTCCTCCAGCGGTTCGCCATGAAATTGGTGCAGATGCCCTGGCCATGATGATCCAGACAGGTATGCTGGAAAAAAATGAAACCGCCATTGCTACGGATTATGGAACAAATGCTGAAATGGCGCTTGTTGCCAATGGAATTGTATATACGGGTTCAACAGCAGCCGGACCGGCTCTGGAGGGTCAGCACATCAAGGATGGGATGCTGGCGCTTCCCCATGCCATCTGTGATGCGGCTTTTATACCTGATACAAATGGTGAACATAAGCGATTAGAAATGTCCAATGAAAACCTGCCACACTCGGGGGGGGTAAAAACATTTGTCCTTGATGAGGATATGGCAGTACAGACCGGTGATACTGTAAGCCCTGAAACGGGAGATCTGATACATAGGGGTTTATTAAGAGCAGAAGGCATAACCGGAACAGGTGTTGTGGCCTTGATAGAGCAGGGGATCGACGCTAAAATCATCCGGCTTCCCGAAATCCTGACGCCGGATGCAAACATTCATTTACCCAATGGTGTTCGGTTTATTGAAAAAGATCTTGAAGAGGCGGGTAAGGCAATTGGTGCCATAAGAGCCGGTCATATCGCCTTGTGCCAGGAGGCCAAAGTTAACCTGGATGACATTGAAACGGTTTATATGTGCGGCGCTTCAGGGACTTATGTGGACGCAATCAAAGCCCAGAAAATCGGACTGCTGCCAAAGGGAGTAAAAAAGATCTACCAGGTAGGCAATTCCTCTCTGGCCATGGCTGGCGACATGGTTAGAAATGTGGAAAAACTCTGGCAGATGGAAAAGATTGCCAAAGATTTAAGAAGGCACCACTGCATGTTTGCAGACTCCAAGACATTTGAAAAACTTTATATCCTGGAATTATCTTATTGGACCGAGGGGATGTCCATGGATCAATATCAAATGTTTTTAAAAAAATTCGGTCTTCCGCCTTTAAAAGAAACTCAAGGTGATGCCAAGGTTATTCAGACGGTTAAGCAGGATATTCCAGAACTGGGATTTAAGGGCATCAAAATTGTCAATGATATCGGCCAGAAAATAACGATTGATTTTAAGGGCTGCACAGGATGCTGTGACTGTATTGAGAAGTGTCCTGAAAATGCGCTTTTTTTAGAAGATAAGAAAGGCATTTTTTATATCACCATGGATCTTGCTCCATGCAATGGACTGGCCTGTGGGAGATGTGAAAAAGTCTGCCCTGAGGAAGTGTTTGCTCAAAAACAATTTTATCAGATTACCAAGTTATCAGATTACCAATGAAAAATTTTATAAATTAAAAGCATGTGATAAAGATGGGTATATCAGACATCAATGGTGATAATTAAAGAGAAATTTTAAAAAAGACTTCATTTTGTTAAAAAATAATAATAAAAAAAAATCAAAGAGGAGATCAGATTAAATGGATAAGGCAAACTATATGGAAATGGCTGCCCAGCACATAGTTGATGCGGATGAAGATGCCATTGAAAAATTGGCACATGCGTATTTGGATGAAGGCTTTGACCCGGTTGAAATGATAGAAAATGGCCTGTCTGAAGGTATTCGAAAACTGGGTGATCTCTTTGATCGCGGCGAGGTTTTTTTACCGCAGTTGATCATTGCATCCGAAGCCATGACCAAAGGGGTCAGTATTCTGGAGCAGGCACTGCCGCAAGACCAGGTTGGTAAAAAACTGGCTAAAATTGTTCTTGGAACCATTGAAGGAGATGTTCATGACATAGGCAAAGGTATCCTGGTCACCATGTTGAGGGTATACGGCTTTGAAGTTATTGATCTGGGTCGGGATGTACCTGTGGCTACTTTTGTGGAAAAAGCAAAAGAGATAAATGCAGATGTTGTGGGTTCCTCAGCTTTAATGACAACAACCATGGTGGGGCAAAAGGCTCTTGAAAAGGCATTAAAAGAGGCAGGCCTGCGGGACAAATTGATAACTATGTTAGGTGGTGCTGCCACCACCAAGTATTGGGCGGCCAAGATCGGTGCAAATTTTTGGGCTGAAACTGCAGGAGATACCGTTATAAAGCTTAAAGAAATATTTAAATGAAAAACTGGACAGAAACCCAAAAAAATCGGTTGAGAGAACTAAACGCTAAAGCGCAAGAACTGGATCTGGTTTTTGAGGATGAATCACAGAGGAACAAGACATTCCAAACCCTGGTGACCGCCTTGGTCAAAACACAAAAAATAAAACTTGAAAATTTTCGTAATAAAAAAAGGCGTCCAGGGCTTTGCAGCCTTTCCGAACAATTGGTTGCCGCCCTGACCGGTGAGGGATTTGTCCAGGTGACCACACCCACCATGATGGCCAGACATCTCTTGAAAAAAATGTCCATCACAGATTCCCATCCCCTGACAAAGCAGATCTTCTGGGTTGATTCAAAACATTGCCTGAGGCCCATGCTTGCCCCGCATTTGTATTATATCATGAAAGATTTACTGCGGATCTGGAAAAAACCCATTGGCATTTTTGAGATTGGTTCGTGCTTTCGAAAGGAATCAGAAGGCGCCCGCCATACCAGTGAGTTCACCATGTTAAATGTGTGTGAATTTGGTCTGCCCGAAGAAGAACGCCATGCAAGACTTGAACAATTGGCAGAGCTTGTCATGACAACCTGTGGTATAGATAAATATAAATTGGAAACAGAAGACTCTGCCGTCTACGGCAGCACCATCGATGTAATGGGTCTGGAGCCCGAAGACCTGGAGCTGGGGTCGGGTGCAATGGGGCCCCATCCCCTGGACGAGGCGTGGCAGATAAATGAGACCTGGGTGGGTATTGGATTCGGTATTGAGCGGCTTTTAATGGCAAAAGATAAGAGTAATACCCTGGGCAAATATACGCGGAGCCTGACCTGGCTGGATGGTGTCCGGCTGAATCTGTAATTTTGAATTCAAGACAAAGTCGGAAAAACAGTCAATCTTGTGTGGCCCTTCATTTGGTTTTATAGGAGAATATGTTGTTAATTGTGATCGTTGGCGGTGGGCTTCAGGGAGTTGAAGTGGCCTATTTGTCAAAAAAAGCCGGGTTTAAAGTCATGGTACTGGATAAAACCCCTGATCCGCCGGCAAAAGGTCTTGCCGATGACTTTATCCAGGTTGATGTCTGTGATCATGACCGTGCGTTTGCTTATCTTGAGAAAGCGGGTATAGTTATACCTGCCCTGGAAAATGATACGGCGTTGGAAGCGCTTCATCTCTGGCAGAAAAAAACAACCATTCCCCTCTGTTTTGACTTTGAGGCATATCAGACTTCCTCATCCAAACAAAAATCCAATCATTTGTTTTCGCGGCTGGACATTCCAAAACCCGTGGATTGGCCCCAATGCGGTTTTCCAGTTGTGCTGAAACCCAGCACAGGAAGTGGTAGCCAGGGAGTTAAAATTATATCTTCAAAAGAGGAATGGACAAAATCAGGTGACCCCTCATTTTTAAAAAATCAAATGGTAAAAGAGCCCTGGGTAAAGGAAGAATTTTTAGAAGGGCCCTCCTATTCTCTGGAAATTATCGGCAGCAATAACAGATATGAAGTCCTGCAGATAACCGAACTTTTCATGGACAAAGATTATGACTGCAAACAGGTGATGGCCCCTGTTGACCTTGATGGTGAACTTATCACAAGTTTTGAAAACTCAGCAAAGACCATAGCACAGGACATGAAGCTTGAAGGGATCATGGACTTTGAGGTCATCCTGGATAAGGGGGAAATGAAAATGCTGGAAATAGATGCCAGGTTCCCCAGCCAGACCCCCATGGCCGTCTATGCCTCCACAGGGATGAATATGGTTAAGATACTGACGGATCTGGCCTTAAATAAGCAAAATAGTAAGTTTTTCCAACAAAAAGAATCAGGGGCGGCTTCGGAACATAAACCTGAACATGCATCAAAGCAGATACCAAAACATATAATTGTCGAGCATGTTCTTGTAGATTTCCGGGGAATTAGTATTAAAGGCGAAAATATTATGAAATCCTGCGGCCCGCTTCATCTGGAAACCGATTTTTTTGGAGCAGACGAGGCTGTAACCAGTTTTACTCCCGGAGTCAATAAATGGGTTGCCACCCTGATTATCAAAGGAGAGAACCAAAAGGAAGTGATGGAAAAAAACAATCAGATTTTAGAGGGACTGGCCCATCAATTCAACCTGCCCCTGAAACAGGATAACCCTTAAAAAGACTTTTGTTTAACTGTCCCTCGCCTTAATTCATCCCACCTGAAATCATTAAATTCTTGCCTGTAATATTTGGGACATTTTCTCCTCTGGAAGCTGGATCGGGTTGTTTTTTTGCCCTGTTCTACTGACAATAAGATCGATGTCTTTGAGGGTTACACCATAGATGCCAAGGCGAGGCATATTCAGTTGGACTGTCCATTCTGTCAGAATAGTTATCAGGCGCCGGGAACCTTCCACTACATCTTCAGTTGGATGGGATGGACTCAGAAAACGGGCAGCTTTGGCATATTTGTTTAGAGCAGGACCATAGGAGTCCTTTGAAATTAATCGTTCAATATTTTGATGAATGACTTCAGAAAGAAGCGTACCGCAGATAACGCCGTGAGAGATGTTGAATAACCCGCCAATAACGGATGCAAATCCGTGTACCAGTCCCAGCCCCGCATTTGCTAAAGTTAAACCGGAAATATAGGAGGCATAGCTGATTTTTGTGCGTGTTTCTATATCATTGGGTTGTGTGTTGGTCGCTGTGATTAAAGAGTTGCCCAACGTTTTTAATGCAGTGAAAGATAGAGCATCCGTCACGATTGAGCTTTGGGTTGAAACAAGAGATTCTAAAAGCTGGGTTAAGGCGTCCATGCCGCAGGAAGCCGTTATATCGGGAGGACTGCCCAGGGTTAATTCCGGGTCAATGATCGCAATATCAGGAATAAAATGATCATGCCTGAGAGATTTTTTAAATCCGCTTTTGCCCACCAAACTGATCACCGCATTTTTTGTAGCTTCACTTCCAGTACCGGCAGTTGTGGGCAAAGCAATAAAGGGGATTTTTCTCCCATCATGAGATCTGCTTCCCACACCTTCTAAATATTCGATAATGGATTCTTTTTTTATCATCATAGCAGAAACCGCTTTTCCTGCATCTATGGCACTTCCGCCACCAATGGCCGCAATAACATCTATCTTTTTATCCCTGTGTCTGTCGACAATCTCATCAATAATAGAAGGAGATGGCTCATTTTTTACCGTGGCCTGGTAAACAATAATAGATTCATTTTCCAATTCTTTTAAAAGTTGTGCACAGTGATCGCTTTTTTTGAAAGACTTTGCACCTGTAATCAAAAGCAGCGTATTTCCATAAGATTTGGCCAGCTTGGGAAGCCGGGCAAGTTTTCCCGGTCCGAATTGAACATTCGGATTTGAAAAAAAATTAAATTTCATTTTAGTATGCACCCTAATCTTCAGATAAACTTGGTTTTTAGGTTTTTATGTCAAGTGATTTTCAGGTTGTTAAGCTGTAATGTCTTTCGGTTTTCCGGCATTTCGATACAGTTATTCGCCGCGGATCAGCAGCGGGCAGTGTATCAAGCCTGACTTATTGGAATTAAGTATCATACCATCCAGGGCCGCTGGCACATGAATTGACAAAATAACGGATACTGATTAATTTTATGTTTATTATTTGATTTACCAGAGTATAGATAACTGAAATTCACCATCACTGCAATCCCATAAAACAGATGAAATCATCTATAAAGTAGAGGTAAAAATGTTAAGTACCCAAAAAATAACCAATGCGTTTGAAGCAATATGTGAAGAGGTTGAAAAACTTGAAGGTCTGGATATTTCTGATGAGGTAAAGCAAGGATTAAAATCCATTCGCTCAATTGCCAAGCATCAAAATGATGTCAGAGAGGCAAAAAAGGGAAGTTGTTCTTCTCATTCATAGAGTGTTCTATTTGATTTTTGTCGGACTAACATATGTCTGTAATTTTTCTTGGTGTGGGCCGGCCCCATTAGATATTCGATACATTAGACCTTAGAACTTTCATTTTCGTATTATTCATTAAATGTTTTACAAATCAGAATAGCCCAAATTATTTTAACCGGTCCGCAGCAGCAACGGTTATGATTTCTAATAATCTGAAACAACAATATATTTTGCGAGAACCTCTTCAGTCTTTGAATTGATGATTCTAACAAAAACCGGAAAAGCATTATCATTGTTGTGAGAAGCCTTTGGGCAGGTTTTGAGAAAGTTACCCTCCTGATCAAGGGCAATTTTTCCATTCTGTAATCCTTCAATTACTCCATCCAATTCAAACATGATATCTTTCTGGATATCCTGAATTTGTCGTCCATATCTTTTATTTATATTGTTAATTATGAATGGGCTTATTGAAGGCCAAGTATTTGATACAATAGCGGCTTTACCATTACCAAAATATTTTTTATTTAACCAGGTACATTTCAGGTATGAAGGTCCTATAGATAACAACTTTGCAAAACCTTTGTATATTTGGAATTTCAACCTGGATTCAGTTTCATTGAATTCCACCTGGGACTCCCCTTGATTTTGATATTTGATAGAATTTCCGCAAAGCAGGTTAGACTTTTCCGGGAGGCAGTCATACCACCAGTTTATAATTTTGTATAAAAGTACACGATTACCATCAATATAATAGGTTTCTGAACAAAATGCATTGTAATTAATAATTAAGCAACATGATAAAACCATCAGGCAGGATATAAATCTTTTCATGGGCATATTGTCATTTTAAAGTATATTCGATCCATTGATCGATTCCGCGGGTATTTTATCTCTGTATTGATTCTGTTTGCGTTTTATCGTATGAATTCTAAACACTGAAATCAAACATAGGATATTTAAACATGACAGACAAACATAATGACAATTTGGTGAAATCTCCGGAAGACAATAAGGAAAAAGGCTCTGATGCAAGAAAGGGAAAAAGTCCATTAATCATCATTGCAGTTCTTATTGTACTGGGCCTTGTTTTTATATCTAAAACCAATATTTTTACTTCTGAACCCAGAATAAATGCCACAGGAAAAATTATATCCCCTTTGAATAAAGCCACGGTGGGAACAGAATTTATCGTTAAGGGTGAAACAAATAGTGTGAGCGCCGTACAATATGTCTGGCTGGCTTTTGATAATCCCGAATTTCGGACCTGCTTTCCAAGAGTGCAGGTTGCGGGAAATGACAAATTTCGGGCCACTATCAACGAGAAACGTTTGAAAGGCGACCTAAGATTATCCTTGTATGTTCTGAATGAGGCCGAGCATGAAAAGTGGATCCAGTGGAAGAATACTCAAAATTCTCAAGGTGTAAAGATGCCAACGGGAGGTAAATATCTTGATCATGCAAATATTGTTTTAAAATGAGAATCTTTATACTGCAGTAACTGAACGAACCTTTCCCTTTTTGTTATGCTTTTTACCCGATATTCACAGGAAATCGTCGGGGAAGAGACCCATACTATTCCCAGAGTTTTTGAATCAACTCACGGCTCAGATCCAGATATCTGTTTTGCATATTCGGATCATTGCAAAAAATTTCCAGGGTAATGGTACTATCATAACCTGTCGCCTTTAATGAATTCACAGCACTTTCCCAATTCACAGACCCCACACCCAGGGGCATATGATCATCAGATCTGGATCGGTTGTCAGAAAAGTGAACGTGCTGGATGTGTTCTCCCAGTTCTCCGCAAAAAACCTCATGATTATCAATACCGAAGTTTGAATGTCCGAAATCGAGATGCAGTTTTAAACCCGGCACTTTAGAGAGCAGTTTTTTAAAGGTGGAAACACTGTCAAAAGGGGCTTTATAGTTTTCAAGTACCATTGTGAGGCCATATGATGCAGCCATTTCAACAATGGACGGCAATGTCTCTATGTGGAATGGGATCAAATCTTTTCTCATGGCTGGCGGACAAAAATAGCAGGGATGGATATTCATGACCTTTGCTCCCAGTGCGGAAAATATCCCTGCACATCGCTCCAGTTCTATAAAACAAGCTTCTTGGACCCCCTGGATTGGATACGCATATGGAAGGCAGGGATCTGTATGCCCAGTGATAGATAAGCCGTAGGAATCAAGGATCGGCCTCAATATATCCATATCAACCTTGGTGGCATTGGGACCTTCGATGGTTAAATCCAAAAAGTCAAAACCGGCTTTGCCACAGGACATGGCCTCATCATAGACTGATTTTGACGGATTATTCATTATTCCTATCTTCATAGCGCTGTCCTTGATTTGGTGGACACTCAGTTAAGGCAGGTGTCCCTATTTTATCCAGTCCATCTTAAGTACAATCAATAGAATATAATTTCCACCGTTTTTTCAGGAAAGATTTGATCAGGCCTATATAAGCCGCATAGAAGAAGAAAGTTTGCTTTTTTGCTTTTCATGGGCATAAAAAGCACACAAGGGAAGCATGATGACTAATCCTAAAATCCAAAACCAGTACATGGCAGCAAGGGATATTTTTTCCGGTCCTATTATTTTGCCCATGAATGCATACAAAAACAAATGGAGAAGATAAAAGAATAATGGCGCACGTCCAAGAATGACCAACGGGGTTAACAGTCTGCCGGCCCTTTTTTCCAGGAGATCGAAAAAACTTAAAGCAATAAGGTTAATCCCAAGCGTAATCATCAGCAGTGAAATACTTGGCGGATATTTCACCACATTGAGAAAGCCGATTAAACCGTCTTCACCTGCCATGCGAATATTACCGTAACCGCCATTAATCCTGACAATGAAAAACAGCACAATTAATAGAAGACCAAGATTTAAAGACAGATACGGATTCTTTTTTCCTTTTGATTTAATGTGTTTACCAAATGACATTCCAAGTAATGTCACACCCAGCCAGGGCAAAATGGGATAGAGGACAAACATACCCGCACCCGGGGTGAAGCCCGGAATCAACCAGATCCGGAGATGAAGCGGGTATAGGGTATATCCGCTTGTTTCCGGGAGCAGTACCTCTGTCATTGCGACAAGTAAAAAACCGGACAATCCAAGAATAAAAGGCGGAAGCTCCAGCAAAAAGATACCCAAAAGCATGGAACACCCAAGTGCAAACAGCACACCGAAATAAAGGGGCATCTGTCCAAAACCAAGGGTCCAGGCAGAATTTTCAATTAAAAACTGGAATCCGATTAAAAGGGCTCCCCGTTTGGCAAAATAAAGGTAAATCTGGGAACGTGTCCACCCTTTATCTTTTCTGGATGTATATAGGAAAATCATGCCACTCCCCATTAGAAAGAAAAAACCGGGCGCTGCCAGGTGGCTGACAAATCGGGTCAAAAAGGCAAAAAGATCTCCCTGGTACTGGGTGAACCGGCCGACCCAGATCTCATATCCACCGTTTGATATGCAAAGAAAGCTTCGGGCATGGTCCAGGGCCATGAACATCATGATAAATCCACGCAAGGCATCAATCCCAAGCAATCTTTGCGTGTGTTCTAGTGATAAAAGGGCTTTTAGTTTCATCTGCATTTGCTTTCTATTAATGTTACCCATTGAATTACGCTTGAATTCTTTATAATTAAAATAGAAATCAATTTAGTGAATTCAGGTCATCACGATAACGTCCATTAGGCAAGGTATTAGTTTGCCCTAAAAAATAGTTTAACTGAGTTCCCCGTTTTTTGGAGGAGGAGCACATATTATGAAATGCTTATTCTATTGTGCTTAGTGACTCCATAATACGTGTGCTCATGTTTTGGTAAGCGATAATTTCAATAAGGCTTAAAATATCCTTGTCTGAGAATCCTTCACTTTTAAGGTTTTGTATATCAACAGGACTACATGCATCTGGCGATCGAGTTATTTTGACCGACAAATCGGCAATAAGTCTTTCACGCACACTTAAATCAGCTTTTGTGTAATCTTCAGCAACCTGTTTAGCAAACTTCTTGTTTCTTGCCACTCGACCGAGGGCTTCAAGATGGCTGGCAATTCAATTAACACATCCAATAAATGAAGAAGTAACCAGTGCTGCAATTTCTTTTTCACGGACAGTCAAACCAACAGCATTTTTATAAATCGACGAGCATAAGCTATCCAGATGATTTGAAATCTCTGGGGTTAAACTTGTGAGTCGAGTAAGATCAGAGATTTTACCTGTAATGGGATTTCGAGTTTTCTTATATAGTTGCTTCACCTCTTCTTTAGTAGAGTCTTCTTTTTCGATTTGAATCCAAGGTACCCAGGGCATGTTTTGCTCCTTCTAAGAAAATTATATATTTTGAAAAAATAAATACTAAACCATTGTTCTTTTTTGAACAATCATTTTAATGGAACATTAATAATAACCGGTGAAATACCGTGCAAGTTGATTGTTTGTCAGAACCTAGGGTGGAACCCTTGGCATTCTGTTGTTGAAATTGAGAAGTTGAGATAAAATCAAATCACTTTAAAAATGAAATATTAATTTGATAGCCTAATTTTAGCCAATATGATAATTTTATATAGACAAACTTTTTTATCGATAAGGTGTTTTATTTGCTTTGCAGATAAAATAGAACTGCCAAATTTAAAGGGGAGTTTATTCTGATGAAAAATTATTTATTTCTTGTTTTATTTTTAGCCCTTGTTCCAATGCTTAACAGCTGTGGAACAATTTATGGGGCTGCCGTCGATGAACGAAATGTAAGTACCATTGCATCGGATCATAAAATCAAAGCAAATATTTTAAATAAATTTGCAAATGATGAATTGGTTGGTGTCCTTGATTTTTCAGTCTCAAGTTATGAAGGTCATGTTTATCTGATCGGAGAATATGAGAATCAAACTCAGCGAGATCGGGCTGTTAACCTCTCCAAAAATGAAAAGGGCGTGACCGGCCTCACCACTTACCTGATTCCTGAAAATCCGAAAGCAGCATGCGGAACCGCACAAAATATAGAACTGACTGCCAAAGTTAAAGCAAAGCTAATTGGAGATAAGGAGATTTGGTCAACAAATATTGATGTCAAAACCATACAATGCATCACCGTATTATGGGGAATTGTAGGGTCAAAAACTGAAATTAACAAGGCCATCGCCCATGCAAAATCTGTCAAAGGCGTCGTAAAGGTTAAATCCTTTATTAAAACTAAAAAATAGCCAATATAAAATAATCAATATGGCAGATGTATATTTAACGACTAAAATCACCGGTATCACCCGGTTCATTTTCGTTGTTGAAATCCATATTCAATTCTGAAAGTGCTGTTTTTGGAGTCGAAAACGTTAGCCTAAGATGTTTTAAGGGGTGTTTTCTATCACTTTATTCAATATTTTCATTTCATTAGCTTGGTCTGACAAGAATCAGAATCATAACTAAAAGAAGTTTTCATTCAGTTCTGATTTGTACAGGACATCGTTTCGGGATATTTCGCCATTTTATTCAGCATCTGGTCGGAAGGCATATAGTATCTCAGGTTCTTGTAGTAGGCATGAATCATTTTGTGGTTGAACTCCGTATTATAGGTTTCAAACTCATGTGTGATGTCACCGGTAGAACCTGCATTCAGGTCTTTTACCATTACAGGAGAGCTGCAGGAATAATTAAAAGAGGAGAGATCCAGGATGCGGATACCTGAATTTAATTTTGTTTGAAAATAGACCCTCAGATTAGACTGGTCGTAGACAATTCGCCATTGGGTAGGAAAAGTCACATTCTCAGCACCCCTGAGAATTTGAAATGCATCTGTAACCGGATCGGTGAGGGCTTTTTTATGAGCCTTGGAAATACTGCCTGCCAGGTGAAGAAACCGTTCCGCAGACTGGTACTGGTCTGTTTCAGGAATCTGCAATTGTTTAAAAAAAGTTAATAAATCGACATATGCGTTATTGGTCAGGGCTGTAACAGGAAGCGAATTTTCCGAAAAATAGTGCAGCTTATTATCAATGTATTCAATTACCGCACATCTCCCGGATGCCTCACAGACAAAGAAATGCCCTCTGAGCATGGATGGCTTAATTCTTATCTTGCTGTCCGAGGCAATAACCTCTTCGACGGTTGCGCTAGTATCAAGCTGGTACTGGACCCACTGCATGGTTTCTACTACAGGCCTTTTATCCGGTTTTGGATATCTGGCATCTTCAAATCCAAGGTATTCGACCACCAGACCTTTTTCATTCATCCCACCCATGGGAAATCCGATCCCAAACTGGTTAAAGGTGATACTGGCATAAAGTGACTTCCAGACCAGGGTTCGGTTGCTGGATCCAAACTCGGTCCCTCTAACCGATCCGGACTTTTTTTCAATTCCGCGTTTGTTTATAGCCGCAAATCCGGTCCCGACATTGAAATCATAATTGCGACCCACCAGAGCCCGGCCCTGGAACTCACAGTAAAACGCTGAGCAGGCAAATCCGGTGGAAGCTGTGAATAAAAACTGGTAAAAAATCCAAAGTAAAGATACGGCAGATAGAGATCTCATACATAGTACACCCTTTTATAGATATCGTATATTCTTACAGAATCTTTATTGCTTCGATTGTTATTATCGAAAGGAGATCAGCTCTAATTTTTGTTTCTGGTAGACTATTTATTAGCGCAACGAAGGTTCTACTCCTTCTTTTATCTTGATCAGATGCAATGAAGGGTTACCTCGGAATCAATTATCTGTTCTATCTGTGGGACATGGATTGCATTTTGTTTTCCGATAGGAAAAGCTGCTATGACTGGTTATGTGTAATTATTCGTAGTGTGTCCACATTCGAAGAACTTTAACAACTTTTTCTTCACAAAGTATCTGATAAATTATTCGATGCTGTATATTAATTCTACGAGAATATGCTCCCAATAAGTCACCAATTAGTTTTTCATAAGGAGGTGGAACTTGAAATGGATTTTCTTTAAGTATGTCAATTAAGTAAAGGGCTTTTTTTTTGAGACCAGAACTTGCTAATTTTTTTGCATCTTTTTGAGCCTGTTTTGTAAAAACAACCTGCCACTTCACCAGTCAAGGTCCTCGGAACAATCTTCAATGGGGGTTTTCAAGCCTTCAATTATAGACTCTCTCATTCCCGGTGTATTTACAAGGAACATTGTTTCCTGGATTGCTTTCCAGTCACTTTCTGAGAGAAGGACAGCATTCCCACGCTTACCGGTAATTGTAATGGGTTCATGAGTAGAAGAAGTTTCATCAATTAAGCGATATAAATTTTTTCTTGCTTCTGTTGCAGATAATGTCGCCATGTTGCACCTTTAAATTTTGTTTGCATATAAAGTACGCCATTCCGTACGTTTTGTCAAGTTTTTACTCATAACGACTAAAATCACCGGTTTGCCCGGGAGCATTCTGATTGTTCGTAATGTATTGTTGATATTGTAAGCCCCATTTTGGTATCAAAATGAGGCCGTTAAGGTTTGTTTTCGATGATTCGCTATTTTATTGCAATAAGTTCAACAGTGAAAATCAATGTAGCATACGGTTCAATCGCTCCCCCGCTGCCAGCTGAACCATATGCAAGCTCAAACGGAATATAGAGTTCATATTTTGAACCCTCAGCCATAATCTGAAGCGCTTCTGTCCAGCCTTTAATGACACCATTTAAAGGGAAAGTTGCTGTCTGTCCCCGTTTGTATGAGCTGTCAAATATTTTACCATCCAGTGTCTTACCTTCATAATGCGTTTCAACAGTATCTGCAGCAGTGGGTTTTTTTCCGGTTCCTTCAGTGATCACTTTATACTGAAGTCCGCTTTCAGTCGTTTTAACCCCCTCTTTTTTACCGTTTTCCTTCAGAAATTCCTTTCCGGCTTCAATATTTTTTTTCCCTGATTCCATCTGTTTTGCCTGTTTTTTGTCCTCCATTGCTTTTTGAAAATTTTGCATAATGTGCTGCATTTCACCAACAGGCATTTGGGATTTTTTCCCACTAAAAGCCTCAACAAATGAATCTGCAAAAATTTTGGGATCAATTTCAAGGCCCTGTCTTTTAAAATCGCCACCCACACTTTGTCCAAGAACATAACTGACCTTGTCTAAATCAACTTTCATTATAATTCCTTAAATATTATATAAGTGATAAAAATCTGATTAATAAACACCAAATGGAACCAGATTGCATTAATAAAAAAACAGGCCCTTGTATTTCATTCAGTTACGAGTCAGGCATAGCACGGTTCATTATAATTTTGACAACGCATTATCGAGATCATCTATAAGATCATTGACATCCTCAATGCCTGTAGAGTAGCGGATAAGACCTTCAGGTATACCCATGGCCTGACGCTCTTCTTTTGTGCATTCAACATGGCTTGTTGTTGCTGGAGGACCCACAATTGTTTCTACAGCGCCAAGGTTGGCAGCAGAATGTGCATACTTTATATTGGACAGAACAATACCCACAGATTCAAAGGAATCCTTTTTTAGACTGAAACTGAGCATTCCTCCAAACCCTTGCATTTGCTTTTTTGCAATCTTGTGACCTTCATGGGATTTTAAACCAGGATAGTAAACGTTTTCAATATGCGGATGTGCGTCAAGGTGTCGGGCGATTTCAAGGGCATTCTGGTTCTGCCTTTCTACTCTGAGGGCGAGCGTCTTCATTCCTCTTAAGAGAAGATAAGCCGACATGGGATCCAGGGTTGCACCGTTGATTTCACGATAGTGGTAAATCTGCTTGATCAGTTCATTGTCACCACATACCACGCCTCCCAGGGCATCGGCATGTCCCCCTAGAAATTTTGTTGCTGAATGAAGAACCAGATCCGCACCCAATGCCAGGGGTTGCTGATTGATCGGTGTTGCAAATGTATTATCAACGACCACAACAGCACCCTGTTTTTTCCCAGCCTTTGAAAGTCGCTCCAGGTCAATAATCTTGATCGTCGGATTTGTCGGGGTTTCAAGGTAAAGCAGGTCACAGCCCTTTAGGATTTCAGCCTCGATTGCGTCATGATCTGTTGTGTTGCATAGCTTTACTTCCACGTTAATCCTGGGCAAAAATTCTGTAAAAATCTTGTTCGTTCCACCATATGTATCTTTTACCGATACAACTTTCTGGCCAGGTAGAAGAAGTGCAAAAAGCGTACTGCTGATGATTCCCATACCTGTTGAGGCACTGGTGGAAGCTTGTGCATTCTCAAGGGCACATATTTTATTTTTAAAAACTTCAACTGTGGGATTAGTATTCCGGCCGTAAATGTGTCCTTTCTGATTTCCCAATGCAACTTGCTGCCATTGATCCATATCTTTATATCCAAATGAAACACTATGTACAACAGGCACCTGGGTTGCGTTCTGCATTAAATATTTTTCTTCTCCTGCCCATACAGAAGATGTTCCTTTTCCTGGTATTTGATTTTTTTTCATTCAAAAATATCCTTTAGATAATTGAGTGCTACTTTAATGTATAGTTCTGACCCCGGAACAAGTGCATTTTCATCCAGGTCGAATTGAGGATGATGATGTGGATATACGATGGATTGTGACCTATTCTTCGCCCCGACAAAGGCAAATGCGGCAGGTACCCTGGCGGAAAACTCTGAAAAATCTTCACCAGCCATGGTTTTGATATCTTTCGTAACTTTTTTACCGTCTTTAAGAATGTCCAAGGCTGCTTTTCTGACTACTTTTGTAACACAAGGATCATTGGAAAGCATGTTGTTCCCGGTTTTGAATTCAAGCTCATAACCAGCTCCGTGTAAATTACAGATGCCGCTCACAACCTGTTCAAACTTTTTAAGGATATCGTCACCATTTTCATCTAAAAAACGGATCGAACCCTGCAGCATAGTTTTTTCCGGTATAATAGTGGTGTTTGTCCCGCCATGAATACTGGTGAACATGATAACTGCCGGATCCAGGGTATTGGTTTGTCGTGTCTGTATGGACTGCACAGCCTGAATGATCTGGGATGAAACAAAGATTGGATCAACTGATTCATGGGCAAATCCTGCATGCCCTCCAACACCTTTAATGGTCAGGTAAAAATAGTGGCTTGCCGCCATTACCGGCCCGTCACTGATATCAATTGTTCCCGTTTCAAGCCGGTTCCAGAGATGACATCCAAAAGCAGCGTCAACTTTATAGTCTTCAATGATATTTTCTTCTATCATTTTATAGGCACCGGCATCTTCCTCGTTGGGCTGGAAGGCAAAAATAATATCACCCGCGATATCATCTTTCAATTGAGCTAAAACCTTTGCAGCCACCAAAAGCATTGCCATGTGTCCATCATGTCCGCAGGCATGCATTATTCCTGAATTCTTTGACTGGAACTCAAGATTTGTTTCTTCTTGTACAGGAAGGGCATCCATATCTGATCTGAGTAGAATGGTTTTGCCTTGTCTGTTTCCTGAAAGCGCTCCAACAACACCGGTATTTGCGATTTTCTTTGTTTTAACACCCACATTATCAAGATATTTGATAATTTTTTTCTGGGTCGCATACTCTTTGAAGCCAAGCTCTGGATATTGATGAAAATCCCGTCTCAGAGCAATCAGTTCAGGAACAAGTTTTTTTAACATTCTATTCATATGGGTACTTTATTTTTATTCAAAACAGTTTGATATTAAATCCCCCCGATAAAAGCAAGCGATTGTAAGCAATTTGCCCTATTGAACAGTTGTTATACATTTTGGGAAGGTACATGGGGTTGTGTTGTTTTTAGGTTATTGAGTCGAATTCACCGAGAATTTCTCGGTAGTTTCAGATTTCTCGGTTTCTCCGGATTTATAGATGTTTCTTAAATATAGCCCGATAGTATTTAATTTTTTATTAAAGCACAACCATCAGAGGCCGCATCAGTAGACTCTCCTGCTTTTAGCAAACCATCCACAAGATATCCGCAGATCATTGCCAGGCACTCTGGGTCCAGGTATTTTTCCGCACAAGCTTCAAAGAGAAGAGAACAAGCGGAAGGGAATTCATCATCAGCATCGTTAAACAGCAGTAAAAGCGGGAGTTGTGGCAGAGCATCAAATCGTAACGCCAGATCATAGGCGCTCTCAAGATCGGCAGGGTATCCCCCAAGCCTTCTGCCAGTGGTTATCAACTCTTTTGGTTTCCCTGAAAAATGCGCTGCAATGGGGCGCTCGATATCATTTGCAAAATAGGTACTCAATGGACCTGAATCCCTTAAATCTTTGTATGAGGCCCAATGCCGGTTGTTCGGGCGGCTGTCCGGGCACATATAAAGATATTTAAAAAGCAGCACAGATATATAAAGGGCAGGTCTGGCCCCGTCAGGACCGGTGACGCCCTCAGCTGAAACCTGATACGGCCTTTTAAACAGCGGAACAATGATATCATTATTGTTAAGGTGAACCCCAAGCTTTGCCTTAAGGGATTTACGATCAATACTGTTAAATTGGGACAGATAATACTGATAGGTTTTTTCATATACATCATTCATATTTTTTCTCCATGTTGAGTAATGCCATTTGCCGGATAAACCGGTCTTCTTTCTAAATCTATTACCAGTAGAAGAAAAAAAGTTCATCGCCCATTTGGGGGGTTTTGTCTGATTGTCCTTGAATTTTTTTGTTTTTATGCTTAATGAGATGATGAAGACAAGAAAAGAGGCCTGATGTTTATTAAAAACTATTCAAAATTTCACTGTATGATTGCATTTCCCATTGACCCTTCATCGGATTGGGCAGATATTGATCAGTCCAGCGCAGACATATGGTCTGCCTCTTTCAGGCTGGGCCGGGATGTGAGCCTGCTCTTTCCATTTATCAATGCTGAATTGGACGATGCCCTGTACTATGAGAATCCTTCGCATGTCCGGTTTCTGTTTGATGGATACCGCTGTTTTTTATATCCTGACACGGTTGCCGCCCATTTTTTTGAAAGCCGGGTAGCAGCTAAAGAGTTCATTCCCGGGTTCATTGGTTTTTTGAACGGGATCCATAGCCGGAAAAAAAATATTAGACCAAACCATGATCAGATAAGACAGATACCTGTCACCGATATTTTGAAAATTCTTCCAAAAACCAATTGCCGGAAATGCGGTTATTTGACCTGCATGGCATTTGCGGCGGATATGACCCGGGGCAAAACCATTGCCGATAAATGCCCTGAACTTGCACCGCCTGCCAGTGAAATGGCGCAATTCCCTGTTTTAGACAGCAATGGAGATATCACGGACGCGGTTAGCCTGCCCATCAGCACTGCCGGGATGAAGACCCGGATCAAAACATTACAGACCCGGATCGCGGAACTTGAAACCGCCATTAAAAGTTCAGACCCGGGTCATAACACAACAACGGCTTCTGAACCGTTAGAAACACCTGTTTTCAACCTGACCCAACGGGAAGTTGAAATTCTTGAACTCATTGCAAAGGGACACACCAACAACGAAATATCAGGGTTTCTTTTTATCAGCCCCCATACGGTAAAAAGCCATATGATTAATATCTTTAATAAGCTGGGGGTCAACGACAGAACCCAGGCAGCAGTATTGGCAACACAGCACTGCATTATATAAGGCCCACCCGACGTGAACGTTTCAAAATCACCGGTGAAATCCGGTTCATTTTGATTGTTGAAATTTTTTTTGGATCAGATCAGCAAAGGAATTTAATGGAATCCTTTTGATAAACAAAATCAGGCGGCAGGTTCAAATGTCTTGACCTCTTTTTCCAGTCTGTCTCCCAGTTGCATTTTGGCCATTTCAGTATCATAGTGAACTTGAATTCCCGTCCAAAAATCAACAGACATTCCAAAATAACGTGCTAATCTTAGAGCAGTATCTGCACTTATTCCTCTTTCAAATCTAACAATTTTATTTATCCGCATAGCAGGAACACCAATATCTTTAGCAATTCGATATTGGCTGATACCCATTGGTTTTAAAAACTCTTCAAGCAATATCTCACCAGGGTGTGTAGGGGGAAAATCTCTCATAATCGCATCTCCTTAATGATAATCAACAATCTCAACACCATGTACGCTATCCTCTTTCCATTCGAAACAAATTCGCCACTTTTTATTAATGCGTATGCTGTGTTGACCCTTTCGATTACCACTGAGCGTTTCCAGCCTGTTTGCAGGCGGTACTCTAAGATCATTTATTTCAGCTGCTCTATGAAGCATAATTAACTTCCTTTCAGCCAGCCGTTGTATATATTGCGGCAATTTTTTAGAAAAAGCCCTATAAAGGGCGTATAAGTGTTCGCCCTAACGGTTCAAAATCAACAGTGACATTCGGTTTATTTGGATTATCGAATGTCTAAGTAGCATACTGTTTAGAAAGTTTTTCCAGGCTTTGACGTATAGGTTTTTCAATAGCCGATTTCAAAAAAGGGCCGAGAATTGTGAAAGGTCGTTTGGGCTCAAAATCGATAAAATAGCGGAGTTTGGTTTTCCCTTCCTCTTCTGAGAATTCCATCCGGCCCTTATGATTTTTAATAGGGCTGCCTTTACTGACCACATATTCCATCAGCGAATTCGGCTTGAATGTAATAACGGTTTCTTCAAAAGCAGGAACAGGAAAAGAGGAGATCCGCCTGACAGAACCCACGCCATTCTTATTTTCTTCCTTGCTATCGATCACCCTCTGGATTTTTGTCGCTATCACTTTACCAAAAGATTCATGATCCGTTAAAATATTGAATATTGTTTCAATAGGTGCATTGAATGATTGTCGTATTTCAATTTTTTGCCTGCTCATGTGGCCTTCTCTTTTTTATAATTGAAGTATTAATCTTATGCTCATCATTACTAAGTTTTACGTGTTGGATATCCCATGCGTTTATAAAATTCAGGGGATTTATTTTTGTCATAGGAAGGACATTCTGTTAGGATTTCGATGGTTGCCTGTTTTTTTAAAGGCCACTCTTCAGATTTTTTCGCATAGATAAAATCATTACTCAGGTTGGCATAACATGAACAACCGGGTTTACAGAAGTTTTTGCTTGTTTCCTCCCATATTTCCGTTATGGGTCTCTCATGAATATTTCCAAAGGAAAGCATGGTAAAATCACAAGGACAAACGTTTCCCTGCGAATCAATAAACATATAATTGTAACCGGCCCCGCAGCCATAATATTGCTCGCTTTCAAAAAAGTCATAGGCAAAAACACCCGGATACCCTTTTGTGTTTGTGCATTTCTTCTGAATTTCAAAAATGGTTTTGACATTTTCTGGTGTGAGCTGTTCTTCAGGCTTTGTTGTGAGCTTTCCACTTAAAATTGGGGAAGTGAGCCGCATATCATTGATTCCAAGTTCTTTAAAAAATTCAATCACCTTAAAGATTTCTGCCCGGTTGCTGACAAGTTCTTTGTTCGGGACAAAGGAAACCGCAACATAAAATCCTTCATCCTGGAAGAGTTTAATTGCATTCAATGCATAATCATAAATGCCTTGTGTTCGTCTTCCATTGTCATGAACTTTTGCACTGTAATGATCCAGACTGATAACAGGGATTTCCAGCCCTGCTTGTTTTAAGAGCTTTACACGCTTTTTTGTCAGTTTATAGCCTGTTGTAAACATAATCGGCATAGACCTTTCATCAACAGATGCAATAATCTCTTCAAGATCGTTGCGTAAAAGTGGTTCGCCTCCTGTAAACCCGATAACGCTCACACCTAAGTCCTGGACTTCAGATATGGCTTTTTTTATTTGATCCAGAGTTAGAATGTCTTTTTTTGATCGGTCTGAAAAAGAACAGTGCCAGCAGTTGCAAGGGCATTGTGGGGTAACTGCGAAATTGGTCACAACCGGATAAGGTTTCCCCGATGTTGTAACAACAGCACCTTTAAGAAAACGATCATAGGCAATGGACGGGAAGTACGGTGTAAAAGTATTTGAGTATATTTTGTTCTCGATTTGGGTCAGCTTGCTTTCCTTTGAAACATATTTCATGGCAAGCTTCTGCTTTATGCTAAGCGATGATAGCTCTTTGTTCATACCCATTTTAAGATCTGTTACAAGTCTTTTAATCCCATAGAGCTGAGTTCCGTTATGTTTCCTCATTTTTATTTACCCTTCTTACTACCTCAGCATTGACGAACGCACCAACCGCCATGGCTTTTCTTGGTTTTCTTTGTGCCGGTGAAGCGCAGGTTATAGTTATAGAGCAGGTCACGTTTGATATTATCAAGGCCCAGCTTTCGTTTGCATTTGTAAGCTTTACGCTCTTCTCGTGAACTGTGCGCTGGTTTATTGAGTCCAAGTAGGTCGTCAATTTCCTGGTTGGAGAAGGTGATTTCATAGCCCTCTTGTTTACATCGTTCGATGATCGACTCAGCCGCGTGCTTGTGTGCTGGATGTTGTTCCATCAGCTCTTGTATTATTTCTTTTTTGTTAAGCGAGATTGAACACTTGTCGCAGATATGAGGTAACCCAGCACCAGCGTGTGATTCGATATGGCTGATTACACACCACTGTTTGTTGAGCCAGACGTATCCAACCTCTATGATTTCTTTGTGACAAAAGTTGCATAGCATAGACGTTTCCTTAGCCGAACAAGTGATTGAACGGTTTGCGTATAGTTGTGAAATCTGAACGCGGATATCATTACAAAAAAGATGATTGACAACTTACAGCGTTTGTTCTGCGTTTTCTAGTCGGATATCATTCAATTCAGAGTGGTATCTGAAATTGGATATCATGATAAGATAATATCACAATATCTTTTAATAAATTTTGATTCACAATTAAATGACAGAAAGATTTCCCCTGAACGTCATAAGTATTATCGAAAATGGTTGCGATTTTATCTGGATTTTTGCGACAAGTACAAGCATGATCCTAAGAATTCCGATAGTCTGCACCGTTTAATTGGCAATCTGTTAGATAAGAATCAATCTAAACAACAGCAGAAACAGGCTTATGACAGTGTGCTTTTTTATTATGAGTTGTCTGGTATCCACCCGGGCTGGTTGGCTAACTTACCTGAAATTTCATGTGTCAGAGATAAAAAAGCCTCATACAGTGCTGATAATTTCCGTCAGGACAATTCATGAAAACTGGTTTATTTGAAACTGGGTGATGAAATAAAAGTCAGACACTATTCACCCAAAACGCTTAAGACTTACAGCAACTGGACGCGAAAATTTCAGCATTATATTAAAAACAAGCAGCCGGAGCTGCTACCGGCTGAAGATGTGAAATTATTTTTAACCGTTCTTGCAGTTGAATTCAGGACAAGTAAAGAATCAAAAAGCTCGCTGGATCTATGAAGGAAGGTTACAGCTCCGCATTGTCGGTTGCGCTTTTCGCAAGCCGGGAGCGTTCTATCTAAATAAGGTTACGATCTTGTTACTACTTATATCCGGGCAGGCGAAAATACAATAGGTAAAAATCCCTAGTTTTATTAATTTTTAACGCCTCAATAATTGGTTATCCTTCCACCCTTTTTCCTAATCTTCCGTCCGGTTCTGGTATCTCAGGAGAGGGGAACCGGGCTTTGCGTTCAAGGACATTAAGATCAAGATGGCTGCGCATATATTTTTCAGATGCATCTTCAAAGGGCTGAAAATCCCATGAAGAGAATTTGCCCTTTCTCATTGACCGGTCAACCAGTCTTCTGCGGCGCTGGTTGGCAACAACCTTTTTCCTGAGATTTTGAATATCCCAATTTTCGTTGATATGGTCCTGGAAATCCTGCTGCAATTTTTTATATTTGTCTTTTCCTGCAAGATTATGGGTTTCGTCAGGGTCATTTATCAGGTTATAAAGCTGTTCAGGATCTTTGTCACAATAGATGTATTTGTACTTGCCCTGCCTGAGCATAATGATGGGTGAGATGGCGCCTTCACAAAGGATTTCACCATAGACCATGGCATCGGGATCTTCGTCTTTTCCATTGAGCAGAGGAACAAGACTATTGCCATCAATGGGATCGGCATATTCAACAGGTTTTTCATTGGAACCCAGATCAGTAAGTGTGGGAAGAAGGTCAACAAGGGAGACGGCCTGGTTTACTCTTCTGGGAGAAAACCGTTTTGGCGCCCAGAAAATCATGGGAACACGGGAAGCCCATTCAAAATATGACATTTTGTACCACATTCCCCGCTCACCCAGCATCTCTCCATGATCCGACGTAATGACGATGATGGTATCATCTTTAAGGCCGTTTTTTTCCAAGGCAGTCAGCAGATCGCCCACCTTGTCATCGGCATAGGAAATCTCACTGTAATAGGCATGACGGGCATTGCGAATCCGTTCTTGGGTCTGCTCGTATTCACCCATTGCGCTGACATGATAGAGCCTTTTGCAATGGGGATCAAGCTGGTCATAGGGAATTTGCGGAACCTTTGGCATATCAATTTCATCATGGTCATACCGGTCCCAGTATTCTTTTGTAATGGCAAAAGGGTCATGGGGGTGTGTAAATGAGGTTAAGAGGAAAAAAGGCCGTTCATCATCGCTTCTTGCCAGTTCGTTTATTTTCCGAATGGAATTAAAGGCGACTTCCTCGTCATAGTCAATTTGATTGCTTGTGACGCATTGGCCCGATTGAACCACACTTAACATGTTGTGGTACCATGTGGGGCGTTTGTCAAATTTATCCCAGTCAGGGGTCCATCCAAAATCGCCGGGATATATGTCTGTTGTAAGCCTGTCTTCAAATCCGTGAAGCTGATCCGCCCCTACAAAGTGCATTTTACCTGAAAGGCAGGTGTAATAATCATTGTCGCGAAGATAATGGGCAATGGTGGGGACATCTTCGGGAAAGAGACTTGAATTGTCAAAGGTGTTGATAGTGGAAGCCAGTTGCCCGGACATCATTGAAGCGCGGGAAGGTGCACATAACGGACTGTTGCAATAGGCATTCTCAAATATAACCCCTTCATTGGCAAGACCTGAAATATTTGGAGCTTTTACCACTTGATTTCCATAACAGGGCAGGGCGGGTGCCGCCATTTGATCAAACATGATAAATAGAATATTGGGATTTTTTGGGGTCATGTGTCACTTCCTTACATAATATAATTTTTCAGGCTACTAATGATTTGGCTCAACAAACTGCCAATCCTGTTAACGTTTATTTCCCGCAGCATTTTTTAAACTTAAGACCGCTGCCACAAATGCATGGATCATTTCGCCCGGATTTGGGTGTTTTGTCAATCCTTTTATGCGCTTTTTTCTTTTCTCTTTGGATTTTGTCAGACAATTTTTCAAACCCGTTTTTGGTATGAATGAAAAAAGAGGTTAGCCCCGGGCAGAGGCAGCTTAAATTTTCAGGTGGATTCCCGGAATAGACCCTGTTTTTAAGGCAATCTCCAGCGCACAATTTTTGGTGATCGCATGTGTTACACGTTTCATTCCAGCAGCTTTTCTGAGCACCGAATTGTTGATAGGCGGGAGAATAAAGCAGTTCCTCCCAGGTTGTTTCCATGATATTGCCGAGTTTATGCTTTTTTTCGACAAAAAAATCACATGGATAAACATCACCATTGTACTCAACAACAAAATACTGGCAGCAATTGTCACCCAGAACACAGACATCGTTTATCCCGTTAATTTGTTTTGACAGAATAGCATCAAAATTGCGAACAGATACAGAGGATATTTGCTTGGGATACCATGCATCAAAAATGTCGCACAAAAAATCTCCCCATAGTTCTCCGGTGATGGAAAAGGGTAAAAGGGTTTTGTTTTCATCAAATTCAATACAGGGAATATACTGATGGTAATTGAACCCCATGTTTTTAAGATAATGAAATACCTCTTTGGCATGATTGATATTTGCCTGACTGACAAGGGTAAGGATATTGAATGCTACACGGTTGCGTTTTAACATTTCGATTCCCTTTAACACCTCTTTGTGAGTAGCCTTTCCATTAAGGGTTTGCCGGTAATGATCATGAATGTTTTCAGGGCCGTCCAGACTGCATCCCACAAGAAAATTATATTTGGCAAATAATTTGGCCATTTTATCTGTAATCAGGGTGGCATTGGTCTGGATTGAGTTGCCCATCCTGGCTCCGGGAGAACCGTATTTTTTTTCAAATTCAACGGCCTTTAAAAAAAAGTTAGTTCCCATGAGTGTGGGTTCACCCCCCTGCCAGCAGATGGAATATGCGGGTTGCGCTGTATGCATATATGATTTTATCAAACGCTCAAGCACGGCATCAGACATCCGGTGGGTCTTTGTTTGAGGGTAGAGATTTTTTTTAGGCAGGTAAAAACAATAATCACAGGCAAGATTGCAGTCTGCAGATGTGGGTTTTACAAGTAAACTGAATGGACGCATAAAATTTTCCTGTTAAAATCTATGGATTGGTTTTAACATGCGCCACATATTTTTCAAGATCAGCACTGATATTTTTTTCAATGATCATATCAGGACTATTCTCAAGAATTTGATGAAACATGGTGTTTGCCTTTTGTCTTATATCCAGGCCGCCATGTTTTTTCCATTCATCATAACTCCTATTTTCAGAAACCGAGGGTTCCCAAAAACTTCTGCAATATTTCAATGTGCTTGGATGCATTAAATAGGATCCGCCATGCCCGATTTCATTAATGATACTTTTTGAATAATCATCTTCAAAACTATCAATTCCTTTTATCACCCAGGCGGATCGTGACATTATTTCTTCATCAATAATGAATTTTTCATAGGACACGGTCATGATGGAATCAAGGATTCCAAAACTTTCATTAACCATATTAACGCCTGACATGGCCAGCATTAAATAATTCTGCATGGTTTCATATCCTGCCTGGCAATCGATTATCTTGGAATCCGTAAGCCCTGCCATGCATCTTGTGGGAAGACCGTAGAGTTCTTTGGCAAGCTGTATGCCCGCAATATTGATGTGATTGGAAACTGGCGAGTCAGTGATATAATTTGCCGTCCGCATATCCGGGATGGCTGAAGCAGGTGAATAAACAAACGGGTTTCCCTGATGAATCATCTGGGATAAAACAAGCCCTGCAAGAATCTCCACATTTTGTAATACAATCGTACCCACGGGGTCTACAGGAGCTGTCACACCAGACATGGCACAGGTTAAGACCATTATGGGCTGACCCTGTTTGGCGTAGGCCAGAATGGTTTCACAAGGGGTTTCATCGTATTGCAAAGGACTCAACGGGTTAACTGACACACCAATAAGATGTTTGTTGTTAAGGCAGTCCTCATCCCCCATGTATATTTTAACCATGTCAAACATCTGGTTGATTTCTTTTTGAGTACCTACATATCCCAAAAGAGGCTTGTCCGTATGATGCAGGATCTGATTGAAAATATCCAGGTACCGGTGTGGATGTGTCACATCACTGGGTTCAACAGGGATCTGGCCTACAATGGAACAGATGTTGCTCTGCTGGCCCAATCTGTATAAATTTATCAGATCCTGCATGGTTCCAAGCCTTCTGTCCGTATAAAAATCCTGAATATAAATGGGGCCGTTATTCATGCTTACATGTATCCTGTCCTGCTTTGCACTTACATTTATTGATTGCTCACCATTTTTTGCCTCCCACTTGAAACTCTCAGGAGAAGATTCCACTGCATTATCCACCATCTCCTCTGTAATGAAAGCAATCTGGCCGTCAACTTTTGCACCATGGTTTTTGAAAATCTTAAGACATTCTTCAGATCGGAAAACAATCCCCGTGTTTGCAAGGATATCTAAACTGGCTTCATGGATCTTTGACAAATCCGCTTTTTTCAGTAATCTAAAATGAGATGCGATTGACATTTTGTTAAATTCTCCCTCTGATCAGATTGAAACATATTTTCTTTGGTTTAATATATTTAAACTGATGCAAATTTTCATCAAAGTGAATTAAATGATGATAATTTGCATCAAAACCCGTATGGACCCGGATTGACATCAATTATTTATTTTAGGTAATCGATATCTGTTTCCAATATTTTTCATTCACAAACGCTTACCTGCTAATCACATTTTTCTTTTTACTATTTTAAGCCTTGTGTAAGGTATAATTACAAAATACCCATTCCTATCCACTCTGTTTTCATGGTGCAATAGATGTACCAAGTTGATGTGCTGGGGGCTTTGATTTAAAATAAAGAAAAAACAAGGGTTGGTCAGTGGACAATAATGAGAGGAAGAGTTGTTTTTAATTTTCTGGAAAGGGTTGACTGACTGATTCCCATCACCTTGGCAGTCTTTGTCTGGCTACCCTTTTTTGGCATGAGTTTATGAATGAATTTTAATTCAAATTTTAAGAATTTTTGCTCCACTCAAGAAAAACGCCAATGGCTTCCGCACAGAGTTGGGTGCCAGCCACATCTTTGATAATCGTCATGGCTTTATCAAGGGCCATACCTTTTCGATAGGGCCTGTCGCTGGTCAGCGCATCATAGGTATCGGCAACTGCCGTCAGCCTGGCCAAAAAAGGAATATCTTTGCCGCTTAATCCTTTGGGATATCCCTGGCCATCCATCCGTTCATGGTGAAACTCAACCACCGGCAGAATATCTGCAATACTGGAAATGGTCTTAATGATTCCCGCTCCAATGGAAGGATGTTCTTTGATATGGTTAAACTCTTCTTCAGTCAACCTTCCAGGCTTTAACAGAACATTATCCCGAATGCCGATCTTACCGATGTCATGGAGTCGTCCGGCGATCCGGGCACGGTCAACTTCGCGCTGACTGCCTCCCATATGTTGGACCAGACCGGCCAGAATTTCAGAAACCCGTTCCGAATGGCCCCGGGTATACTGGTCACGGGCCTCCAGAGCTTTTACCAGGCTGGTGATTCCTGCCAGTAGAAGTTTTTGTTCACTGTCGAGGCGCTCGTTTTCCTTGACCAGGAGGAGAAACTCATAGGAAAAAATCTTGTTCAGGGTCATCATCAGCTGTTCAAGATTAAAGGGCTTGATGATAAATGCTGCCGCACCGTACTTAAGCATTTTTTTCATGTTTTCCGCATCGTTTTCAGTGCTCATGACTACAAAAGGAATGCCGGTATACCGGGGATCATCATGCAGGTTCTTACACAGTTCAATGCCGTTCATTTCCGGCATATAGACATCGGAGAGAATCACATCCGGCTTTGTTTTGTCCAGAATATCCATGGCCTGTCTGCCATTTTCCGCAATCAGCACATCGTATCCCGCTCCGGCCAGCTCTTCCTCCAGCATCATCTGGACAGAACGTGAATCATCCACAACCATAATTTGGGTACCGGTTATAGGGGAAGCGGATTTTGCAGGAATTTTTTGCACAGCGGGAGCACGTTTTTTTTTAACTTTACTGCAAAGATTGTTCACATCAATTCCTTTGACTGTCTATATATGTTGATCTGTTTATTTGCTTGTTTGATCTTTATATTTTGCCTAAGCTGGAAATATTAAATATATCCCGACCCGGACAAGTCAGAACTAAAAAGATTTTAGCGTTTTTCAATCAGTTAAACCCATCATTTTATATTTTGCAGTGCCAGTTGAGAATAAAAAATCCTTCTTGCAAAATTTCTTTTAGAAAAAAATTTTACAAAATCACAAGTGCCACAATATGAAAATTATATCGGTTTAATAATTGAAAACTTTAGAAGTGATCTTCCCGCAGAAACGATGAATATTCTCCGGAAATAGTGTTTGAAAGGCTCGTACACCTATTTTATTTAATTAATTCCTACGTGGAGAATAACTTTCAAAATATCCTTCACCAGCTGTTCGTTTTTAAGCATCAATTGATGTACTAATTGATGTTGTCGGGGGCTTTGATTTAAAATAAAGAAAAGACAAGGGTTGATCAGTGGACAATAATGGGTGGAAGAATTGCTTTTAGTTTTCTGGAAAGGGTTGACTGGCTTATCCCCATCACCTTGGCAGCCTTTCTCTGGCTGCCATGTTTCTGTATGAGTTTATGAATGATTTTTAATTCAAATTTATTGATTATCTCTTTATAGTTTTCCTTATCAATGGCGTCTGCCAGAGATGTATCACTTTGTGAGATTATTGAAGGAAGATGTTTTTCTTCAATGATATCTTCTTCAGTCATCGTCACAAGGCGTTTTATAAGATTTTCCAATTCCCTTACATTACCGGGAAAGTGATATTTGCAAATCAGATGTTGAGCCTGTTTTGAAAGCATTTTGCTGGTCTTGAATCTCTTGTTCACCTGATTTAAGAAAAAGATGGCAAGGGGAAGAATTTCTTCTTTTCTTTCCACCAATGCAGGTATTTCCAAGGGAACCACGTTGAGCCTGAAATACAGATCGCTTCTAAAGGATCCCTCTTCAACCATCTTCTCCAGGTCTCTATTGGTGGCAACAATGATTCTGGTATTGATTTTAATGGGTTTTACACCGCCCACCCGCATCAATTCCATACTTTCAAGGAATTTTAACAGCTTGGCCTGGGCAGGAAGTGGAATCTCCCCAATTTCGTCAAGAAAAAGCGTTCCCTTGTCTGCTATTTCAAAAAGACCTTTTTTCCCTTTTGTGGATGCACCTGTAAACGCCCCTTTTTCATGGCCAAACAGTTCAGACTCAATAAGGGAAGCTGTTATGGCGCCACAATTCAAATCAGCAAAAGGGAAATGTCGTCTCTCAGACAATTGGTGGACCAGTTTTGCAATCATGGACTTACCCACACCTGATTTGCCGGTAATTAAGAGAGGGACGTCATATTTAGCCGCACGCACTGCCGTTCTGATAACTTTTTCCATGGCAGGGCTTCTAATGACCATGCCTTCAAAATGGTTTGCGGCAAGACCTAAGTCTGAAAAATCCATTCTCAGATTTTTATCCTGAATATTTTCAATATCAAGGGTATCGGCAAGCTGGTTAATGTGGGATATGTCTCTGTCGTTTACGAGAACAAACAAAACCTCTCCATGGGGATTAAAAATGGGGATTCCCGTGGAAAGGATTTTTTTCTTGTTGCGGGTGGTCTGAATTAAGGAGATGGCTTTTTTTTGTTTGATAACAAGCGCTGAAACCGATGGTTCATAAAACCCCTCATCAACCAGGTCTTTAACGTTCCTGCCAAGGACCTGGGAACTTTTAAAATCAAACATCTCTTCTGTCGCCCGGTTAACCATAACAACCGTTCCTGTTGAATCAACAACAAAAAGGCCGTCCTTTGAGTGCTTCATTATGGATTCAAATATCAGCTCAAAATCATTGGGGCTGAGCTTGTCAAGCATACTGAATTTTTTATTAAACATGATTTAAATCCCGGGTTTTCAATAATAGTTTTCCATTATTCAAAATGTATAACACTCGATTTTTGAAAACCAAGTCCGGGCCTATTTAAACTTGGCAATTAAACAGGGAATCAGACAAGATCCATATATTAGGTAGATTATTCATGGTAACTCATAGCTTTATAACCATGCGTTT
>CAYVZG010000045.1:0-39413 GCA_964455805.1 uncultured Desulfobacula sp. | reverse complement strand
CCTCAAGCTTTTTTTACTATATATTTACTTTGTTTTTATGCAATTTCAGGGTAAAAACTTAAAAAATTTTTGAAGCATTGGCTTCTTTGCAAACTGAGTTCAAAGCATTCATAGGGAAATTAACGGTTTTCAGGCGGCGCTAAATATGAAAAAGAGAGAACAAAATGGCAAACATTCTCGCACTGGATGATGTACTGGATGCAGCAAACCTGGTCAAAAGGATTCTTGAGAGAAAAGGGCATAAAGTTATTCCTTTTACGGAAGAAGAAGATGCTATTTCTTATGTGGAGTCAAATGAGGTTGATCTGGCTATTTTAGATATTAAATTAAAAAAAATGAGTGGTGTTGAGGTTCTGGAAGAAATGAAGAAAAGATCCCCGTCCATTCGGGTGATCATGCTGACCGGCTACCCTACCATAGAAACTGCCAGAGAATGCTTAAAGCTGGGCGCCAGAGAATATTGTGTAAAACCCATTGATAAGGATGAGCTTGAAGACAAGGTGGCCCAGGTCCTTAAAAATTAATAAAACCCTGACACTGTTTTGCCCTCCTAAAAAACGTCTTATGATGGTTTATCTTTTTGTTCTTTTGCCCCGGGATCTTCAGCAGCCTTCTGAATGTCCACTATTTTTACATCACCTGCATATTCCTTTGCCTCGTATTTGGTAATCTTTGTCATCTTTCCTGTGAGTTCAGATACTTCATTGAGATTCCGGATAATCGTTTTAAGATCATCTTGCATCTGTGGTTCTATAAGATCTTCCAGGACCAGTTGGGCGGTTCCAAGGGCTGAAAAAACCGGGGAGTTAAGTTCATGGGCAGCAGCGCCTGCCATTTCCAAAACGCCCTGAAGACGTTCTTTTGTACGGTGTTCTTCTCGAAGCTGAATATGTGCTGTCACGTCCCTGATCGTTAAAATGATGAAATCAGCGCCTGTTTTTTTGCCAAATGCTGAAACAGGGGTTGCCCTTTCTTCAAGATACCTCTCTTTTTCACCTTGATTTACCCGTCGTATGCAGGCAGAAGTCTTTTTTCCCTTTTCAATATGTTTTAAAGGACAATCCTCGGGATTACAGATGTTGATAATCTCGTGACAGGGTCTTCCAATAATCTCATTTTCCTCTAATTCATTATTCTCGACAAAGGCATGGTTGACCATGGTAATATGATGGTCAAGATCTATCACCAGCAGTTCAGCATGTAGGCTGTCAATAACCATCTGGAGAAAATCCTCGTGCTGTTCCAGCTCTGTTATCAGTTTTGTTATTTTACCGTAATTTTTAGCATTTTGAATGGCAATTCCCCCCTGCTCCGCAACTGCTGTGGCAAAATTGATTTCAGCATCTGAAAAATCACGTTTTTCAGATGTCAGGAACCTGAGCACCCCGATGATTCTTTTTTTCACTACAATTGCGATGGCCAAAATACTGGCCACCCCTTCTTCTTTTGCATTCTCCTGAAAACTAATCCGTGGATCAATCGTTGCATCATTTATGATAACAGGTTCACCCTTCATTGCATGGTGAGTACTCAGTTCGTCGTCAATGGAGCCACGGCCGAGATATCGTTTACTCAATCCGGAAGAGGCAACCAGGTCCAAATGTCCTTTTACCGGATCAAACAGTCTTATGGTACATCCTTTGAGGTTCATGACTTCAGGAATTTTGGTGACAATAAAATCAAGCACCTTCTCCAATTGAAAAGTTGAATTAAGTGCCTTGCCGATTTCTTCCAGGCTCTTTAGATATCGTATCTGGCGTTTTTGCTCCTCATAAATTCTGGCATTTTCAATAGCGATTCCACATTGTTCAGCCAGGGCTGCAACAAATTCAATTTCATTATTATTAAAAAATCTCCGGGTCTTTGTAAGCAGTCTTAATACCCCCTTAATGTCCTCTTTAATAATAATAGGAGCCACCAGAATACTTTTTATACCCTCTTTTTGAATGGCTTTTGCATGGGCAATATGGGGATATGAGGATGCATCGGTGATGGCCACAGGTATTCCGGCCAGCGCTTTTGTGACGCTTTCTTCTGCATCTATGGGGCCGCGGTTTAAATATTCCCGGCTGAGGCCGGAGGATGCGACTAATATTAGTTTTTCCCCTGCCGGGTCAAGCAATCTTATTGTTGCCGCATCAACGCCTATAACCTTTGGTACCTTTTGCACAATCACATCCAGGACTTTTTCTGCATCAAGGGTGGATGTAATCATTTTTGTCACCTTCTGGAAAAGGTGAAGAAATTCTATAGTTTTATCAGCCATATCCTACCAAATTTTGTGTGTAAACCGATTTAGCTTTCTGTCCTTTTTCTATCAATGTCAGACATATAATTGAAATATTTCTGTACAAATTTTCCTGAGATTGTATCTTCAACGGAAAAGGTAAATGCATTATCAGGTAAAAATTGTCCTGAAAATGCTAGGAAAACCGCCTGGGAAAGTTCAAGAAGCACATCCTTTATCTCGTGTTTATCTGCGTTAAACTCAATTGCTCCATATATCCTGCATCTTGCCGGTCTTATCTCATAGGCCTGGCAACCGGAACCATTGTTGAACGGGCATAATAGATACTCTTTTTTATACACTTCAACTGCCCTTTTTATCATTTTTTCTCTCTGATCAGATGTAAAAAGTTTGTTCATTTTAGAATGAAGATAGATAACTTCTATCAGCTGAAGATCAAATCTTTCAGCACAACAGGTGTGCATTCCCCTGCCGCATCTTATACGCCCTTCTCCGGAATGGTTTTTAATCTCTTTGTCTATATTATTCATCAATGCTTCATAATCAGAAAAAAATCCGCCTAAATCCACCCTGTTTTTTATCTCCAGAGAGGGTTCCCGGATGGTCAGTGTGCCGGATTTTTTTCCAAATTTTTTTAAAAGTTTCCATTGGCAATAATTGGAGGGATTGGCATTTGATGGTTTCAATTTTTTTGAAGCGGCTTTTAAAGTAAGGCCCTTTCGAATCATGTAGGAAGTGACAAACGTGCCGGTTCGCCCGATCCCGTGACGGCAGTGGACGAGAACCTTTTTCCCCAGATAAATGGCCTCATCAAGCCAGTCAAGGGCTTTTTCCATATCTTTTATTTTGGGAATATCCTCATCCCATATGGGGAGATAATACACTTCGAATCCCGAAGATGTTTCAATATCATGAAGATCGCTGAACTCTGCACAAAGGTTTACAATGCCGTCAATCCCTTGTTTTTTTATGGTTTCAAGTTCTGCATATGACATGGGGGCATATCCTACAGCAATACTTTTTGTAATCCATTTTATTGGGTATTGCGACATTTGGTCTCCTTTATTCAGCTGCTGACCTGAAATCGTACCGGCCGTTCATAAAATCATCAATCATCAATTCTAACGATGAGTTATCTTTAAGGTACATATCCATAAGTTTTGTTGCACCTAAAAGTCGTCCTATTATATCCAGTGTTTCTTCCATGGTACTTAATGACGCATTTTTAAACTCAGCATCGACAAGGTCTGATTTTATCTGGACCATGAATCCAAGCCGGGTTAAAATTGCCTTTATAAAACTGGCCCGGAGCATCTTTCCCTCCGGGCTTCCGCCGCCGCCGGAAAACCGGAAAAGAATATAATTATCCTGTTTTGTAGAAGAACAGATCGTATCTAAAATAACAAAATGGTATCCAAACCTGAAGTTTACATTCAAATACTCTTTTGAAAGAACAGCATAACTTCCAAACTGTGGCGAATCAGCACTGATAATGCCTCCGGCCATGACAATTTTGTCATACTCCTCCCAGTCAAAATGAGAGGTTTCAGACCAGGATATCCCTGGATGTGAAAGTCCTTTTAACAGAACTTTCATGGGAATGCTTTCAATATCTTCGGGTTTTAAAATATCCTTCTTTTTTAGGGGTTCCTTGATTCCTGAACCAACATCAAGCACATAAAAAAGCATGGGAATAGTTGAGATAAGCTGTTTTGCACCTTTTTTACGGCTGCCTTTTCTATTACCGGATAAAAACATTTCTTTTACAGCCATTTCATGGCTAAAGCGGATAATATCATGAAGCGACCGGCACGCTTCCGGCACAAAAGAATCGTCACTGGGGTCTGTGAGTTTCAATTTGGCTGAAAAATTAATCACATACCTCAATTTTACCATAAAAGAACTGTCCTGAAAAACATCCTTCTGTGGTATTGTTTTTTTCATCAATGATTTTACCCGCCCTTCATAGACGATGCAGTTGTCAGCATCAACCGTTACGATCTGCCCTGGAACCAGATCATAAAAACCATGTGTCACATTTACTATGGCCGGGACTTTAAATTCCCTGGCAATGGATGAAAAATGGCTGGCACGGCTTCCTGTTTCAATAATTATTGCCGCCATATTATCAATGGCCTTAACCAATTGAGGGGAGGCCTGTTTGACAACAACAACCGATCCCTTTGGAATAAGGGATAGTTGGGAATGTTGTTCAAGGTTGTAAACTCTGCCCGAGCCAGTTCCCTGACTCACGGTTTCTCCTTTGGAACTGATAATATGATTTGGGATCGGCAGTATCTTTTCTGAACTGTCCCTGACCGCTTTTTTTTGAGTATTCAAGGGCCGGGACTGGAGGACAAAAAGTCTGCCCTTTTTATCCTGGCACCATTCAATATCCTGGGGTTGATTAAAATGAGTCTCAAGCAAAGCACCCCATCTGGCAAGGGTTAAGGCGGACGTTTCATCCAGGGAAAGTTGATCTTTTTTCTTTTGATCTGTCTGAACGGTTCGGGTTTGGCTTTTTTTCCCTAAAATCGTCTGTTTTTGTTTAGCACTTGTTTTCGTGCTTAAAATGGTATCTGAATTATTTTTTGATATCTTGATGACATCCGGTGATACGCCTCCGTCCACTAAAAGCTCTCCCTGCCCCCAGACAGAATGTATGGATAAACTTTCAGACAACGGGTTTTCCAAATCCTTTGTATACATTACGCCGGATGCTTTTGAATCAATCATTTCAAGGACCAGGACAGCCATGGGTGTTTCACTGTCCAATATCCCATGGTTGATTCTGTAATACAGTGCCTGTGATGAATATTTGCTGGCAATAACCTGTTTATATCCCCGTAACAGGTCCTTATTCTCTACATTTAAAAGGGTTTTATACTGCCCGGCAAATGATGCGTTCCCATCCTCTTTAACAGCACTGCTTCGAAGCGCAACCCTGAAGTCTTTTTCTGGATACCCGAGATTTCTTACAGCATTGGTTACGGCAGTATTAATATCTTCCGGTATAACCGCATCTAATATTAAGTGCTCAATCTGTTTTGCCGTCTGTTCCAGAGATGAAGGGATGTTGATATCAAGATCAGCTAAGAGTTTATTGATCGGTTTTTGTAAATCATTGGCCTCAATAAAATAATGGAATGCATTGGTTGTGATTACAAATCCCATGGGTATGGGCAAATGCAGTTCCTGATTCAGATGGAATAAAGAAAATGCTTTTTTCCCTGCAATGGTTTCATTTAAAGGGTGATCAGAGTCAAATCCCAGAGTAAAAGGCGGTGAAAAATCAAACTCCGGCGGAGCGAGCATGAACCTGTTATAAAAATCAAATTTTTTATAATAGTCTTTTAGACTCCAATTGCTGGATGGGCACATTTTTAAAAGCTCATCCACCATTTTTGAAACAGAGTACCCTAAATTTTCATACGTATGAACAACTGCCTGGAAATCATATTTTTTTTTTGTATAGTACATGTCTTCCAGAGCAGCCATAAATTCATGGGCTTCTTTGTCATGTTCCAGCAATGCTTTAAAGGATTCATATTTCTCCCTTAAAACCGTTCCCGGAGAAAACACCTGAAATGTCCAGTATCTGAATAAATTCTTAATCAGCATGATCAATACCTTATATTTATTGGAGAATAAAAAATGAATTGATTTTTATTACGCAAATATAATAACGCTTCAACTGGTTAAGGTCAAACCTTATTCCAGGGTATGCCCTGGTAAAACCCCGCCAGTCAAAGGAAAGCTATATGTCCAGATTAAATTCCCAAAGCGTATTTATCGTTTTTGAAGTCGCAATAAAAATATTGCATTGCATGTTTTTTATTGCGGTTTTATCTCTCCTGTGGTTTTTATTTCAACCCCATTTTTTTGATCTATCAAGCAATCAAACTGACGGGGGTCTTGATCTAAGCGCTTTTTGTTTTTTTTTCAATCAAGAATCATGCCTGGCATGATTCTGGCTATAACAGGATCAAGCGATTATGTAATTTATTATTAAGGAGAGCAAATATGTCAGATAATTCTGTTTTAAGTGTATGCGGCATGTGCACGGTGCGCTGCCCAATAAAAATCCAGGTTAAAAATGGTCAGGTATCCTTTATCGAAGGGAACCCCCATGTTCCAGCCATGAAAGGGGCTGTCTGCCCGAGAGGTGCTGCCGGTACAGGCTTGCTTTATGATAATGAACGGCCACAGACGCCACTGATTAGAGTTGGTGAGCGCGGAGAAGGCAAATGGCGCAAGGCATCTTGGGATGAGGCATTTGATTATGTGGCCGAGCGACTGGGACAGGTTAAGGAAAAATATGGTGCCAGGGCCATTTCTCTGACAGACAGGGGTGGTCCTTTCAGGGATTTTCACCGGGCATTTTTAAGAGGCCTTGGAAGCCCCAATTATAATAACCATGATTCATCCTGCGCCCGCAATGTACAGCATGCTGCCTTGTCTCTAACCGGAAAGGGCAGAAAGGCAGTGGCTTATGATTTTAAGAACAGCAAGCATGTGGTTCTCCAGCTAAGAAATATTTTCGAGTCTGTAAATGTCCAGGAGGTTAATAACCTTATGGATGCCATGGAAAAAGGGTGCAAACTTTCTGTCATTGATATCCGTTCCAACATATCTGCTTCCAAGGCGCATAATTTTATGAAGATACGTCCGGGAACTGACTATGCATTTAACCTTGCTGTGATCAACGAGATTATCAGTAAGCGATGCTTTGATAAAAAATTTGAAAACCAGTATATAGAAGGGTTTAAGGAACTGGAACAATTTGTGGAAGAGTATACGCCTGAATGGTCTGAAAAAGAAACCGGCATCCCGGCAGATCAATTGCGCAGTTTTGTTAAGGAACTGGCAGAAGCGTCACCTTCCGTTATCTGGCATCCGGGGTGGATGGTCGCAAGATATACAGATTCTTTTTATGTTTGCCGTACCATTTACATCATCAATGCCCTTATGGGATCCTATGGTGCAAAAGGCGGACTTCCCTTTGTCAGCAAACCAGGGGATGTCGGCCGCAAGGGCTTGAAAAAATTTATGGATCTTTATCCAAAACCTGAAGAAAAAAGAGCTGACGGTATTGGCTGGAAATACAAACATTTTCAGGAAGGCCCCGGCCTTGCCCATCTGCTCTATGAAGCAATGGAGACTGAAGAGCCCTATCCTGTAAAAGCCTATATTGCTTTCCGCCACGATCCTCTCATGGGGTATCCAGAACCGGAACGATTAAAAAAAATGTGGGAAAAACTGGACCTTCTGGTGTCTGTGACCTTTAGCTGGTCAGATACCGCATGGCACTCGGATGTTGTCCTTCCCATGTCAACATATTTTGAGAGAGAAAGTGTAATAGCAACAAAAAATGCCCTGAAACCCCAGTTTTTCATGCGTAAAAGGACGGTGGAACCCTGTTATGATACCAAAGCCGACTGGGAGATTTTTTCCGGGCTTGCCAAACGCTTGGATCTTCCGGAACTGGTTTTTGAAACCGCAGAGGACCTCTGGAATTTTCAGCTTGAAGGAACAGGCGTAAAAATTGAGGATTTTGATGGAAAAGGAATGGTTCCCCTTGCTGACAAACCCGTATATCTTGATTTTGACTCCTACAAGTTTAAAACGCCCAGCGGCAAGATTGAGATTATTTCGAAAAAATTTGAAGACAGCGGTATTGCCTCGCTCAAACCATATAAATCTCCCAATACACCTAAAAAGCAAGGAGATTTCCGGCTGACCTTTGGCAGATGTGCTCTGCATACCCAGGGGCACACTGTAAATAATCCCATGCTCTCTGATCAGATGTCTGAAAATGTGCTTTGGATACATACGGATGAGGCCGGGAAACTGGGAATTTCAGATGGAAACGTTGTTAATGTCACCCAGAAGGGTTATACAGAAACCATTAAGGCCAAAGTGACTGATATGATACACCCTGAAGCTGTGTTTGTAATCCATGGTTTTGGCCATAGGCTCCCGGTTGAAAGCATTGCCTTTGGGAAAGGCCTGGCCGATAATAAATTCATGGCAGGCGGTATGGAAATATGGGACAAGGCAGGCGGCGGCATTGCCTACCAGGAACATTTTGTAACTGTTTCAAAAGCTTAAGAGACAACACAAAAGGCCCTTTTCTGTTTCAGAAAAGGGCCTTTTTTTATTCTTAAAGTCTCATCGACAATATAGTATTTTTATAGTATGTGACCGATTATAATTTTATCCGCTCTTTCCAAAAGAACACACCGGAAATGTACACGGTTTACAGTTCAGGCACAAGCCGCCGTGGCACAATTTTGCAAGATCCCTTTGCACGGGTTTTTCTCCTGCCATAAGCCTTGGCAGAATCAAATCAAAAATAGTTGTTTTATGGTAAAGGCCGCAAGCCGGCAGCCCCATTATAGTCGTATCTTTATTATAGCCTAACAGGAACATGGCTCCGGGCAGGACAGCAGCTGAATAAAAAATTTCTTCAAATCCCGAATCCTGGATCCCTGCCTTTGTCACATCATCCGGATCAACAGACATGCCCCCGGTTGTTATGATAAGGTCAGTGTCTTTTTCCAGATAGGTATTAATCTGGCGGCTGATCATATCACTATCATCAGGCAGGATAACCGCTTCTTCAAGTGTGGCCCCCAGAGCTGTTATTTTTTTTTCAACAATGGCCTGGAACTTATCTTTGATAAGCCCCTTATACACCTCATTTCCCGTGATGATCAGCCTTGTTTTTAATGGATTGAACATTTTAACTGAAAATATAGGATAATGTTGCCGGGCAAATGTCACTGCTGTTTCAAGATCATTTTTTTGAATAACAAGGGGAATGGCTCTTGTGGCTGCAAGGCTGTTATTTTTTTCAACATGGGTGTTATTATGAATGGAAGCACACATAACATCCTGAATCATATTAAATTCTGTGAGCGCCTCAAAATTCACCTTAAAAAGGCCGGGATACTCTGCCCTCAATTCCAGTTTGCCCTCCCTGGGAGAACCGGAAAATATAACCCCCGGTCCTGAAAGTGCTGATGCAAGCTCCATTACGGCATCATCTTCATGGACCTGATCATCCTTTAAATCCAGCACATAAAGATTGTTTTTGCCCATGCGCATTAAGCGGCATAAATCACCGGAAGTCACCTTGTGACCTTTTTTAAATGCAGGCCCTTTATATTTTCCCGGTATTACCTGGGTCATATCATGGGCTAGAGTGAAACCGACTGCCTCACGTACGGGTATGGTTTTAAAAGGTAACACTTTTGTGCTTTCACACATTTTAATTTCCTCTTTTTTTAACAGGTTTGTAATAGGTTCCCAATGCGCATGGCCTGCAAAGGATTTCATTATTTTTCATGACCTCTTTTTTATCCCTGACAACCTGTCCGCACCTTGTGCAGATAGCTTTAAATCTTGTGGGTCCCGGCATGTCGCATGCCGGAACGTCGATGATCACCTCTTCAATGGTAAAAAGGTCGTTGATGTCCATTCTTTTATACGCCTCAAGCTGTTGCTGGGCCCTGTCTGTTACTTCCGGTGCATATTCCTGAGCAAGATCCCTTGATTCTTCTGTGGAACAAATCCGGAAAGCTTTCCCGGTTTCAAGGTTTACAAAGGAGGCTGCCATGATGCCGTTGTCGACAAACTTTAAAGAACGTCTTCCAAGTCTGACACCCGTGACAAAGGAAACCGCATCTGTGGCACACCGGTCCATTTCCACATAAACAATTAGTTTTTTTATCTGGGGCAGGTTTCCCGGGTTATCCAGTCCGATGAGGCGGCAGCCTTCCATGGCCATGCGTACCCCCACAACCTGTCCCGGGCATAAATGCCCGTGAGCCTCAGCAGATCCTTTTAACAAGGTTTCAAAATCTTCCATTTATTATCTCTTTTACGTAATCTGGTTTGAGTTATTTTAGATTCTTGACCTTATGTTAATTTTAACATAAGGTCAAGAAAAAAGATCTTTTATGTAAAAGAACAGCGATGTCATGCACCATGACATTAAAAGCATGTACACGATTATCAAAACATCGTATATACAGGATACAATATTTAAATTCATACAAATCAGCCTTTACAAGGGAAGCTAATGAAGCTTAGATCAAACCAATTGGTTATTAATGATGACGGGGGTATCATCATGGGTTCCGGGAGGATGGCAATCCTTGAATCCATTGATTCAACAGGTTCCATTAACCAGACCTCGAAACTTTTGAAGATGTCTTATAAAACCGTATGGAGCAAGATCAAATCAACGGAAAAAAACTTTGGAAAACCCGTTGTTCTTGCCGATAAACAAACGGGTACAAAACTTACCAAAGACGGGAAAGATCTTCTTGAAAAATACAGGCAGCTCAAGCGTCAATGTATTCAGGCCGATGACATCATATTTGAAAATATTTTTTTATAAAGAACATAGGTTGTTTCTGCTAAAAACCGATATTAACTTTCCGTTTTCCCATAAAAAAACTGCAGTAAAAATCATGCGCCGCAATAGTTTTATTGCACCCATATTTCAAAGCATTCGATGTTGTTATATATAGACAATATCTCATTCTACAGGGCATCTGCCAGGATAATCTGTTTTTCTGGGAAATGACTACCCGTGTTCTTTCTTTTCAGTGATAATCATTTTAAGCGTTCACTCGACATTTTTTATTAATTAAAATTCGTATTATTTCAAATACTTATATAAAATATTCGTCTATTTTCATCATCCGGATTAGGATTGGCATGTTTATAGCTAAGTAATCAACATAAAAAATTGCAGGACAAACGTATTATAAGGATACAATAAAAGAAAACAACGATTGCTTGATAACAAAAAGAACTTTAACCATATTCCGAATCGGAGGCTTTGAATGAGCAAATATTATTTATTCCAGGACACTAAAAAATGTATCGGATGCCATACCTGTGAAGTCCAGTGCAAGTCCAATAAGAATCTTCCCGCAGGCCCGAAACCCTGCCAGGTCATCCAGGTGGGCCCGAAATTAATCAGTGGTCTACCAAAAACATCATTTGTTTTCATGCCCTGTTTTCATTGTGAAAGCCCATGGTGTGTATCTGCCTGTCCCACAGGTGCTATGCAGAAAAGAGCCCATGATGGGATTGTATTTGTGGATAAAGAGCTTTGCGTGGGTTGTAAGACATGTGTTTCAGCTTGTCCCTGGGGTGCACCGCAATGGAACTCGGTTACCGGAAAAGTTGAAAAATGTGACTATTGCAAAGAAAGAATTGATGAAGGGCTTGAACCTGCCTGCGTCACAACATGTACCACAGGCTGCCTGAAATTCGGCAAAGTGGAAGAGATGACCCAGATCCGGCGTGAACGTCACGCCACCGCTGTTGCATCCTTTGAAACGGCAGCTTTCAGTTAAGTCAGGAGTAAAAATAAAATGGTAGAGAAAACCTGTCCGGTTCGAAAAACTGGTATCTATCTGGCTGGGCAAATTGAATCCGGATTTTTAACCGACCCCAGGGGGAGAAGAATCTCTGAGCAGATTTTGATGTTGACAGAAGAGATTTCCCAGGGAGCCGCAGGGAATGAACACCTTTCTGCCATTGATTCCCTCATTGAAGAATATTTTTATACGGGCAGCCCTGAACCGAATATAGAAATAGGAAAGATGTTAAAAAATAATTTTTCTGAACACAGGGAATTTTTTCAAAGCCATATTGAATCAAGGAACTGCCCAACCAACGATTGTGAGCAACTGACACCTTCTCCCTGCCAGATGGCATGTCCAGCAGGGATTGATATCCCGACTTATCTGGGTCTCATAGCCGAAGGCCAGGATGCGCAGGCCATTGAAATTATGCGCCGTGATAATCCACTGCCCTGGGTTTGCGGACTTATCTGCACAAAACCCTGTGAAATGGCCTGTGTCCGTGCAAGGATTGACACGCCCATTTCCATAAAGTTTCTAAAGGCATTTGCAGCGGAAAAAGCCCTGTCCCGCAGGGAGTATAAAAACCCTGAAAAAAAGGAGTATAACGGAAAAAAAGTCTGCGTTGTCGGAGCCGGGCCGGGAGGGCTCACTGCTGCATATTATCTTGCGCTCATGGGATACAAAGTAAGGATTATTGAAGCGCTTCCAATACCGGGCGGAATGTTAATGGTGGGAATTCCCAGATACCGTCTGCCAAAAGAGGTAATAGAATGGGAAGTCTCAATGATTGAAGACCTCGGGGTAGACATTTCCTACAACACACGTTTTGGTGTTGATGTCACTTTAGAGGAGTTAAAAAAGCAGGGCTTTGACGCTTTTTTCATTGGGATCGGCGCCCATAAATCATGGACGTTGGACATTAAAGGTGAAAAAGAATTTCCCCGTGTTTATGATTCTATCCGCTTTTTAAAAAATGTCGCCCTGGGAGATAACACTGCGCCAGGCCAAAATGTGGTTGTGGTCGGGGGTGGAAACGTTGCCATCGATGCAGCAAGGACCAGTCTGAGGCTGGGGGCTGACAAGGTCACTATTGCCTATAGGCGCTCCAGAAACCAGATGCCGGCAGATGTTGAGGAAATCGAACAGGCCCAGGAAGAAGGAATCGAGTTTTCATTTTTAACCATTCCCAAGGAAATCGTAGGGAATGGTGAATCCATCCGGGGAATGGAGTGCATCAAGGCCGAACTGGTTAAAAAAGAGGGATCTGACAGGCTGGCCCCTGTCCCCATTTCAGGTCAAAACTTCATTATTGAGGCAGACGCGGTGATCAGGGCCATTGGTCAATATGTCGATGACAAGGGGTTTGAGACCTTTGAGCAGATGGACTGGACCCGAAGAGGAACAATTAAGGTCAACCACGCCAGTATGGAAACAAGCATAGCCGGTGTATTTGCAGCAGGAGATGCCGTATCCGGACCGGCTACAGTCGTTGAAGCCATTGGCGGTGGTAAAAGGGCTGCAGATGCCATTGACAGGTATCTGAACCATATTCCCCAGCCGCGGATGCCGAAAATTCCTGTCAGGCATATGACAAAGGCAACTGTTGAAATGTCTGCCGGCCGGAAAATGACCCTTGAACATCCTGACATGCAGATGCTGGATATGGATCAGCGGCGAACAACCTTTCAACAGGTGGAATTGGGCTATGATGAACAAAGTGCAAGGCAGGAGGCAGCAAGATGCCTGAGGTGTGATATCTGCCGGAGATGTTCTAAATGTGTGGAAATCTGCCGGGACAAAATGGGAATCGGTGCCTTAAAATTTGGATATATGGATTTCGAAAACCCCTCTGAAACAGATTTTCGAGTAACAAAAGAAAAATGCATTACCTGTGGTGCCTGTGCTGAAAATTGTGAAAACAAAGCCATTGTAATTGAAGAAAAAAATGGTGAAAGGACGCTGAAGCTTTGCGGTACAATATTGAATACCCAAACCATTCAATATTGCGATGAATGCCATGCCATCCTGCCTTCTGTGGAGTATCTGCAATTTATTTCTCAAAAGACAAAGGACCTTGTAAAAGTGACTGAGGACAGACTCCTGTGCCATAACTGCCAGCGCCAATTAAGCGCAAAAGTGAATGTTGAAACCATACCTGTTAAACAATGTTAAATGCCTGGGTTAAAAATTAAGAAAACCATCATGCAATTCCAAAAAGGTAATAAAATAAAAATTTACAAGACGTCTGACGATGAGGCCTGGGAACCCTATATGGATGATTTTATCGGGCTTTATGGAATGGTAATTGACCCGGATACCACCATCAATGATCCGGACGCATTAATTGAGATCAGTCTGGAAACTAAAGGCACCCACAGGATGCCCCAGGATTGTCTGAGGCTCATTGGGCAGCCCTGATAAACAGGTAAAAGTACCATGGAGAATCAATAAGTTGTGTATCTCATGTTTAAAGCTGATTTTAACTGGGCCATAACTTAAAAGGAAAAAATTAGAAATGACTATTGCAGCCTTAAAATCTATTTTTATTGGAGTCGGAGGATCATTGGTCCTCGCTGTATTTTGTTCAACATTTATTGTCCTAGACAAAATTCTTTTTATAATGCCTTTTTTTATCGCTTTTAACGGTGCACTGACCGGTTACAGGCTTGTGGAAGCCATGAAAACCAGGATAAACAATATTCCTGTTTTTTCATTTGTACTGGGAGTTGGCCAGGGTGCGATTACCTTTGTTGCATTAAATTTTGCGGGATCATTTATGAGAAACGCTTATTCACTGAGTATTTATGATCTGTTCATCTATATGGCAGTATCAGGAATTTCAAGTTATCTGGGGGCAAAGCTTGCCGTCAGATATTTTAATTTATAATTGTTATTTTATTTCTTTAAAAAGGAGAAGGAAATGAAGAAAGTTTTTACGTTGTTTATTATGATGACGCTTGCTTTACTGTTTACAGCGTCAGGATCTTTTGCCAACAGCATCTCATCAACTGCTTATAAGGCAGGTGATGTTGTTGAGGTAAAAGGAAAAATTTCACCGGGCCAGGATTTGTACCTTGCCATTGCACAATCTGAAATGTTTGCCCCCCAGGATACAGATGGTGCATTTGAGACAAAAAGATTTAAAAAAGATAGCAAAAAGAAAGGGTTTGCTCTGGATACAGAGATTCCGCCCCTTTATTATATGATTACCAATGTACCGGAAAAATTTGGTAAAGTAGGTAAAAAAAGATTTGGCGGCCCGTCCGTTCTTCTGAAAAAAGGACAGGGGATTTACAGCACCACCATGTTCTATCTGAAAAAGAAATTCAATGATGTGGATTCTGTGGCACGCACAATGATGGGCCCCATCAAATCAGACGAGCAGTGGAATTTCTTAAGATATGCCAATGAGAGTGGATATGGTATCAATACCATTGTTAAAGAAAGTAACAGAACAGGTAAAGTAACTATTTTTTCAAAAACGGTCATTGCTGATCAGTCCAGCGGTAATTATTGGGATAAAGGCACTTCCGTAAAACTTGATAAAGCAACCGGTGAATTTACAGTCTCCTTTAAATCCTTCAGGCACACTCCACCCAACACTAAATTTGATGTCTATGTGAACAATGCTAAAATTGGGAATTATACAGTTGAGAAGAATGGGTTCTGGATGTCTAAAGCGTATCGATATATGAATCCGCTTTGGGTTATTATCGGTTCAATTCTTGTGGGAACCTATTTCTCCATGATCGGTGCTGCCGGTGGTATGCTCATGGCAGCTTTCCAGGTATTGGTTGTTAACACCATGGGACCTGTGGGTATCAATGCAGCCAATGTATTAAAACCCTCTAATATTGCTCTCACACTGTTTTCTCCCCTGGGCGCTTTCTGGCGGTATGCAATGGTTGAAAAACGCGTTGCGTGGCCCGTGGGTCTCTCCTTTGGCGCAGGTATTTTTATCGGCTCCATCTGGCTGGGTAAATACGTATCTGCCATTCTGCCCATGAAAGCCTATAAAGAATGGCTGGCTATCCTGGTGGTTATCATGGGAATCAAGACCTTGATGGAAATGACCCCTAAGGCCATGAATAAAAGAAAAAGCATCAAGGCCATGACCCAGAAATTTAATAAAGAGGTTGCCGCAGCAAAAGCTGAAGGCCGTTCAGCACAAATGGGCAGTATTGAGCCGGTAAAAACAGGTTTGACGGATTACAGATTTAAATTCTGGGGTGAAGAATTTTCAATCAACCCATTGCTTTTTGCCTTCCTCGGTATTGGCATTGGTGTCGTGTCCAGAGCTTTTGGTATTGGCGGCGGATTCCTTTTAGTACCTGCTATGACAACACTGGCCGGACTTCCCATGTATGTGGCCGTGCCCATATCCTTGATCGGCACCTGTTTTTCCAGTATCGGCTCTTTTATCGGATATTTGATGGCAGGATACCTGCCGGACATGACCCTGGCCATTGCCATTATTATCGGTGGTTTTGCCGGTGGTATGCTCGGTAGCCGGGCCCAGAAAATGTTCTCTGAAAAGACCTTGAAGATTGTTCTTGCAGCTACAATGTTTTTCTTGTTTTTCAGATTTTTTAAGATTGAAATCTGGATATAACCCCTATAAAGGGTAATTGAACCTTGAAACCCGTGTGCTGAATCTCTATACTATAGAGATTCAGCCGCGGGTTTTATTTTAAGGGAAATATTATGGACGATTTTTTGGACCGGGTTTGGGAACCCATAGAACTCTTTTTAAACAAAACCGTGTTGTTTCTGGACGCTTTGTTTTCTCCGCTTGAAATCCTGGGCCCGGGATTTGTGATTTTCATTCTTGCATTTATTGTTGTCATTTTTACGAGAATTTTAAGTAAATTTTATGTCACCAAAAGATATATCCAGCTGGAAAAGGATTATAAACACTGGCAGGGTGTGAGGGAAGAGGCCATGAAACATCCTGACAGGGAAAAAGGTAAGACTCTGGCTAAAAATATCGACCAGGCCAAATTAAACAAAGCCTATTATGATTATTTCTTTGAAGGATTATTAAAACATTTTATGGTTAATGTCCTTCCCATCCTGTTGATGGTTTCCTATATTACAAGCGTGTATACGCCTTCTACCCTTTTAGAAAGATTTGGGAAAAAATGGGTGTTTTCCTTTTCTTTTGGGTCCTCTTCTGTGGTAAATGTCAGTTCCATGCTCTGGTTTGTTGTTTGTGTTATTTTGTCATTTATACTCTTTGCAATATTAAAAAAGGTATATATAAAACAAAATGCTAAAAATTCTGCATAATATCCGTCTGTTATTAAAATTTTTACCCCTGATCGCAATTGCTGTTTTTATTTTACAGCCCATAAATGTATCTGCCACCCAGCTTCATACCAGTTCCGAAGGGGTTATCATCCACCAGATCGGACATCTTTTTTTTCTTTTTTCCATGGTGATCCTCATTTTTACCATTAGAAATAAAGGCCTGGACAGCCAGAAGAGCTGGCGCCTGATCCAATACTCAGCTTTCTTTTTTATCCTCTGGAACCTGGACACCATAACAGCACATTTTTTAGATAACCAGATCCATGCCGTAAAAATTGAAAACATATCTTTAACCCGGATAAAAGTGGTTACCCATAATGATTCTTCTCTTCTGGCCTGGCTGTATTATTTTTTAAAACTGGATCATTTTTTATGCGTACCTGCCATGTTCTTTCTTTACAGGGGTCTTTCACGTCTTGTCAGTGATCAAAAACGTGCCATGATAAAAAAGGATGCGATATGATCCTATCTTTTATCCCCATATTGGCCGTGGATGTTTTAGGGTCTGTCGCCATGGTTGTCATTGCATTGTTGTCCCTTTACAAGGCCAGGATGCTCAGGGAAATGGATACGGACAATGCGGTATTTCTTTATCTTTTATGGATCAGTATGGGATTTACAGTCTTTGCCGTATCAAGGTCGTTCGGACATATCTTAAAACAATTTTTAATTCTGACATCCCATCCCGATACATGGTATGCCATCAGCTCTTACTCGGGAAGTGTGAATACGGTCACCTTTATGCTGGTGGGCCTGATCACCCTTTTTTTTAACCAGAACTGGTATATTAATGAAAAAATTTTCTCCAGCCGGCAAAAACTTGAAATCACCCATATAAAACTCATGGATCTGAATCAGACCCTTGAACAAAAAGTCATTGAGAGAACAAAAAAGCTTACAAAAAATGTCAGCGAAAAAAGGCAGATGGAACAGCAGATTGCCCAGGCGGATAAACTGGCCGCACTTGGAGAATTGTCAGCCGGAGTGGCACACGAAATAAACAATCCCCTTGGAATTATTCTTGGTTACACCCAGCTTTTACTGAAACTTGAGCCTGAACATACTGACGATTTAAAAATCATAGAAAAACATGTTCAAAATTGTAAAACAGTGGTTTCTGATCTTCTTTCCTTTTCAAGAAAAGGATCAACTGAAATGGGTGTTGTTGATATTAACAAGGTGGTGGGAGGTGTGATTAATTTCTTATCCAACCATATGGATTTCAGAAATATTGAAATAACATTGAATCCGTACACCGGCAACAGGCTCAATGTTATCGGCAATGAGCAGGAGCTTTCCCAGGTCATGGTCAATATGCTTATTAATGCCTGCCACGCTGTTGACAAAAAAGGCAAAATTGATATTACCACCCTGAAAACTGAAAATAACAACATCCTGATCCGGGTAAAAGATAATGGAACAGGGGTTGAAAAAAAGAACTTATCCAGAATTTTTGATCCGTTTTTCACCACAAAACCGGTTGGTCAGGGCACAGGGCTTGGCCTCAGCGTTGGATATGGTATAATAAAGCGGCACAGGGGTGATATAAAGGTTCAAAGCAGTATGGGAAAAGGTACTGTTTTTACCATTAGTCTGCCTGCTGATACAACTCAAACTTAATTCATTACGTAATTATAAGTTCGATCATAGGATAAAGATGAAAGCAAACATACTGGCGGTTGACGATGAAAAAGATATGACAAGGCTCTTGCAGAGGACCCTTGAACCTGAAATCGATTGCCGTGTTTCCATGGCGTTCTCAGCAAAAATGGCTTTGTCTATTCTAGAGCAGGAACCTTTTGACCTGGTTATTTGTGATATCAGAATGCCGGGGATGGACGGGTTTGAACTGCTGGAGAAGATAAAGACAAATTATCCGGATTTGACAGTGGTCATGTTGACGGCCTTCGGCAATATCGAGTCTGCTGTTAAGGCCATAAAAAAAGGGGCCTATGATTTTATTTCCAAACCCTTTGATCAGGATGAAATCATTTTTAAAATTCAAAAGGCCCTTGAGAGAAGCCTTTTATTAAAAGAAAACAAACGCCTTTTAAAGGAAAAGGCAAATAGTTCTTCTCAATTGATTGGCAAAAGTGAGGCCATGCAAAAGGTGTATGACCAGATCCATCTGGTGGCGTCAAGTGATGTCACGGTATTGATAACCGGGGAATCTGGAACAGGAAAAGACCTGACAGCCAGATCTATTCATGCCCTGAGTCCGCGAAAAGACAAATCTTTTATTCCCGTCAACTGCCCGACCATTCCGGAAAATATTCTTGAAAGTGAATTATTTGGATATAAAAAAGGGGCGTTTACAAATGCGTCCCGGGATAAGGACGGGCTTTTTCAGGAAGCAGATCAGGGTACCATTTTTCTGGATGAAATCGGAGATATCGGGACTTCCATCCAGACCAAATTGCTGAGAGTGCTTCAGGAAAAAGAGGTAAAACCTTTGGGAGACACCAAAGCCATAAAAGTGGATGTGAGAATTATTGCCTCTACCAATCGGGATCTTAAACAGAAAATTGCTGACAATGAATTTCGGGAGGATTTTTTTTACCGGCTGAATGTTCTTCCCATTGAACTGCCCCCTTTGAGAGATCGGATTTCCGATATTCCCCTCCTTGCCGATCACCTTGTGACAAAACATTGTAAAAAATTAAAAAAAGAATCCAAAACCATCTCCGGCGATGTGATGGATCTTTTGGTGAAGCATCCATGGCCGGGAAATGTAAGGGAGCTTGAAAATATTCTTGTCCAGGGAATCCTTTATTCTAAAAAAAATAGTATTGATCTGTCTGATATACCTCTAAAAGATGTCAACCAAAAAACCAATGGGTTTTCCGATATAGACAGTGACAGCATTGCTGCCCTGCCGTATAAGGAGGCCAAAGAAAAAATCCTCAATGAATTTAATCACAATTATATCGGAGCCAAGCTATCTGTCAGCCATGGCAATATCACCCAGGCAGCCAAACAATGCAAAATGGACAGGCAGGCCCTGCAGCAGATTATTAAACGGTATGATATTGATCCTGATATTTTCAGGTAGTATTTGATTTACCGTTAAAAGGGATGACCTTTAATCCTCTTGAAGGAAATCTTCTTTTTCTTCTGAATTATTTTTTCGCTTTTCCAATTTACGTTGTCTTTTTTCTTCTTTTTTCTTTTTCTTTGCCAATTCTTTTTGCCGTTTTTCAAATGAATAATTATTTCTGGCCATACTTGTCTTCCCCATTCATATTTGTTTAATCAATGCAAAAACCCATCATGCCAAAACCAGTGATTCAGACCAGGCACATTTTCGTTTCCTGCGACCGGCCATTGTTGGTTTTTTTCTCATGGGTGTTCTATGTAGTCCTTTTTTCCTTTTTTCTTCATGTACACTATTATTTTTTGCAGAAACAAAAGATGGCAATATTTCCTCGTGCATTTTTTTGCCCATATTTCGCTCAATCAAAGAAATCATTTTTTTATCTTCCCGGCTGACAAAACTCAAGGCTTGTCCTGTCCTTTGGGCTCTTCCAGTACGGCCGGTCCTGTGTGTATATGTTTCTGCTGTATCCGGCAAATCATAGTTAATGACATGGGAGATACCCAATACATCTATACCGCGGGCGGCAACGTCTGTGGCAACCAGAATCTTGAAACTCCCGTTACGAAATCCGTTCAAAGCCTTCTGCCGGTTTTGCTGGGACAGATTCCCCTGTAGAGAAGTTGCACTTAAGCCGGCTTTTGTCAGTTGTTTAGCCAGGCTTTTCGCTTTGTGTTTCGTTCGGGTAAAAACCAGTGTGCGTTTCATTTCCCGTTCTTGAATAATACTTTTGAGCAGCAACGTTTTAGCTTCTTTCGCAACCTGGTACAAGGCATGGGAAATTGTCTGAACCGGCTGGGTATGCTTGATCTGCACGGTTATTGGATTCTCTAAAATCTTTTGGGCCAGGATATGTATTGCCTTTGGCATGGTAGCCGAAAAAACAAGAGATTGACGTTTCTTTGGCAACAGGGCGATGATTCGTCGTATATCTGGAAGAAATCCCTTATCAAACATGTGATCTGCTTCATCTAAAATCAGCACTTCTGTGCTGCTTAAGTGAATGTCTTTTGTATTTATAAGATCGAGAAGACGGCCAGGACAGGCAACGATAATTTCTACACCGGACCGTATCTTTCTGATTTGCAGCTGTTTGCCCACACCGCCATAAATGACAACACTTTTAAGACCGGTATTTTTTGCCATTTTCTCAATATTGTCATGGATCTGCTCTGCCAGTTCTCTTGTCGGCGCCAGAATAAGCGCCCGTTCTCTTTTGCGGGGGCCGTCAAGCAGCCGCTGAAGAAGGGGTAAAACAAAGGCTGCCGTCTTTCCGGTTCCTGTTTGTGCCAGACCTAAAATATCGCGTCCGGCAAGGATTGGGGGTATTGCCTCTTTCTGGATTAGGGTTGGGATGGTATAACCACAGGCGTCAATGCCTGCCTTTACTTTTGGGTGAAACAAAAACGCTTTAAAACTCATTAAAACTCCTTTATAGTACTAATCTGCCAGGATTTTTCCTGGCTTTTCAATTTGCGGATGTATTAAAATCCGTTGGTTCTCTTTTTTTTAAAAGTAACGAACATAACCTTCGACGACAACAAACGGTGCTCGGAAAACAGCGAGGTTAGCGAGGATGACCTGGAGGAAATTATATTCCCAACAGAAAATGTGCTTTTACTTGAATGTGACTGGCATACTACACTATTATTGAAAATTTGCAATCAAATAAAAAACAAAGCGATTAATAATGCTTGACATTTTTTTGTTTTGCTTTAATATATGCAGAGTTGCGCGGATATAAGAGACGCGTAAAAGTTTCCTCCTTAAGGTGTATATTCCCAAAAAACAAATGTGATTTGCTCCCAAAGTTAGAAACTCGTATTTTTTTATTATTTATTTAGGAGATTGCCAACATGGCTAACGGTATCGTAAAATGGTTTAACGACTCAAAAGGTTTTGGATTTATCGAACAAGAAGACGGCGGAAAAGATGTATTTGTACATCACTCAGGAATCAATTCAACAGGTTTTAAATCCCTTAACGAGGGAGACCGTGTTTCATTTGATATTGAAGAAGGACAAAAAGGTCCTGCCGCAGCAAATGTAACCGTTGTTTAATTAACAGCTGTTTAATTAAACATAGTTTAGTTAACCGTTTTATTTGCTCAAAAAAAAGTCATAGTATGACTTAAAAATAAAGTCTCTGGATAATTTATTGTCCAGAGACTTTTTTGTTTTTGGTTTAATATCCTATTCTGCATCCAACAGTTCATTGAAAATCTTAAACAAAATACCGGGGCTGCTCATACCCTTGTCAGCCCAGTATCAGTCTTTGGGGGTCACATTCCTCCCTTAGGATTTTCAATTCTGTCTCTGTGGGCGGATCAGCCTTTGTTGCCTTTGAAACATCCATATCAAATGCCGTGTTTTCAAGGATATTTTTTATGGTGCCCCCAGGATATAATTTATCCAGATACATTTTACTTGTGTCTTTATCAAACCTCATCACACCCAGATTGGTCACAACAGCAGTGACGCCTCCCGGTCTAAGCCCAGCCTCCTGCCTGCTGTTTGAGCCGTCTAACTGACCCGGGCTTGTGAGATAATCCAGTTTTTTTACAAACTTTCTTTTTTCATGCTGCATAAATGCAATGCACCTTGGAACAAAGCTTGCCACATCACACCCTCCCCCGCTTCCGGAGAACCTGATTTCAGGAGAGAAATAATCTCCTATGCATGTGGTGTTCAAGTTGCCATACATATCTATCTGGGCAGCTCCCAGTATGGCAATGACCTTTTGTCCGGTGATCTTGTTCTGCATGGTGGCAAAAGAATCAGTCAGTCTGGAATTTGAGGCGGCCCAGTACATGATGCGCGGATCTGCAACCGCAAAGGGCAGTTCTTCCAAAAGAGAATCTATGGCTCCTGTTTCAAAAAAAATCACACTGCCGGGCGCATTTATATTCTTGGCTGCCATGGCTGCCAGCATTGAAATTCCTGTACCGCTGAAGACTATATCACCATTTTTTATTTCCCTTGCCGCCATAATTGTCATGATTTCCTTGGGGGTATAGGGTTGATTCGTTTTCATTTTAATCCCTTTTCATATTAACTGCATAACCGGTTCTCGGGTCTGCCTTGATGGCATCAATACTTTTCTGACCGATCATTTTTATAAAACTGTCATGATCTTTCACACTGTAAATATACTTGTCCTGGTATTTTTTAAATTTGTCATCCTCTTTTGCTGCCATTGCATATTGGCGCAAATATTTAGAATCATAGTCATAATGACCAAAAACTGCCGTGGGATACGCTCCCAAAGGCATATGGCAGACCGCGGATACATGGATAAAAGGGATCTGATTCAAATCAGGGTTTTGTCGCAATTCTTCTTTTTCAACCAGTTTTTCACAGGTGACAATGACATTTTTTGATGCCTTTACCTGCTCAATATCAGCAAAGGAAAGGCCCTGAATACTGCAGGTGCCCATTGCATCCGCTTTTTGGACGTGAATAATGGTAACGTCCGGGTTGATTGCCGGAACCAATACCACCTTGGAGGCACCTGTCCAGTTTCCAAACGGATTATCCATCACTTTTAATTTCTCATCAACTATTTTTGGATCTGATTTTCGCAGGGTTTTTGGAAATCCCCACTGTGTCAGTATATCAGACCCCAGTCCTGAGAGCGTAGGTAAAAAAGGCACACCCATGGATCCGGCCATAAATCTCAGGCTCATCATGTAATTTGAATAGTCTTCAAATAGTATTTCATTGTTCTGGATGGCTTTTGCAAAACGGATGCAGGTTGCAGCGGCCTTTCCTATCCCTGCATATGCGATTTCCAGTTTTGAAATACAGCCTGCGCCAATAAGTTCATCCAGCCCCACACCGTTTGAGTGGGCATACAAATGCAGATCTTTAATGTTCTGCCTGATAATTTCATAAACGGCTGCCATGGGATTTCTGTTTAATGTAAATCCGCCAATGGATATGTGGGACCCGTTTTTTACATATTTTTTAATGGCCTGTTCAAGGGGTATTACTTTGTTTAAGGGGTCTTTCATTGTTTGTACCTGTGTTGATTGTCGTATTTGCATTTGTTTTGGTATTTATATTGGTGGGGTGATAAAATTTCTGGAGTAAAACCGCAAGGGCCATTGCCACAAAACCTGAAATATCCGCCCCATATGTCGGCCAGAAAAGCCCAATGGCTGCCAGCCAGAAAAGAAAGGTTTCCAAAGATGTGGCTTTACGGAAAAAATATCTTTCTATGGCCGAGGCAAAGGCAATCAGACCGAGGGTAGTTGTAGCCATGGTCAGGAGCACTTCCCAGTGCAATAGTTCATAACCCGCCCCCATTCCTAAAAGCGGCCGGTAGGCCATGATAATGGGAATGATATAAAGGCCCTTGGCAAGTTTCCATGAAACAAATGCGGTTTTCATGGGGTTGGCTTTTGCAATTCCGGCGCCTGCAAAACTGGCAAGACTGACTGGAGGGGTTACATTTGCATCCTGGGAATACCAGAACACGATCATATGGGCCACCATGATGGGAACTCCCATATCAAGCAGGGCCGGTCCGGCCAGTGTAGCCAGTACAATATAACTGGCTGTGACGGGAAGACCCATGCCAAGCACAAGAGATGCTGCGCCGATAAGAAGGATGGCAAGGACCTTGATGCCATAGCTCAAATCGATGACCAGGCTTGAGAATTTAAGCCCCATACCTGTGAGACTTACCATACCCACAATGATTCCGGCAGCCGCACATGCAACAGATACCATGACGGCATTTTTGGCTCCGTTTTCAAGGGCCTTAATAATCAGTTTGAACTCGGTCAGGGCGAATTTGAACAGGCTTTCTTCTTTTTGGCCGGTGGCAATCCATCTCATAAAATTGACAAGAATACTGATAAAAAGTGTACTGACCACAGCAATAAATCCGGCCATCATTGGAGAATAATTGGACACAAGGACATAGATCAATATCAAGACCGGAATGATAAAATGCAGCCCATTTTTAATCACATCCATTATCCGGGGCAGGTTTTCTTTTGCCTGGCCCTTTAATCCGAATTTCCTGGCTTCATAATGGACAAATATCAAAACGGTTAAATAATACATGATGGCCGGGACCAGGGCCACCTTGATGATGGTCAGATAGCTTGTATTGGTAAACTCGGCCATTAAAAAAGCCCCTGCACCCATGATGGGAGGCATGAGCTGGCCTCCGGTTGAGGCGGCAGCCTCTATGGCTCCGGCAACCTTGGGTCTGTACCCCACTTTTTTCATCATGGGTATGGTAAAAGATCCTGTGGCAACCACATTTCCCACGGCAGACCCTGAAATTGATCCCATAAATCCTGAAGCAACCACGGAGGCTTTTGCAGGACCCCCTGAAAAACGACCGGTCAGGGCATAGGCAAGATCAATAAAAAAAGCACCCCCCCCGGTTGTTTCCAGGATGGCTCCGAAAAGGACAAAGACAAAAACAAAGGTGGCGGCAACGCCGATGGGCAGACCAAAAATCCCTTCCGTGGTCAGCCAGAGCGTGGTGGCAATACGCTCGACACTATACCCCTTATGGATGATAAGTTCCGGCATATAGGGCCCGAACATGGCATAGGCAATACTTATGGCACAAATTCCCGTCATGATAAAGCCGATGACCCTGCGGCAGGCCTCCAGCACCAATAAGGTTCCGATTATACTAACGATGCGGTCCTGCAAAAGCCAGTCACCCTGACGTTCAAAAATGGCTGTAAGATTATTACAGATGTAAAAGGTGCAATATATTGACAAGGCCACCAGAATCCAGTCCAGGAACAGGGCAAATGAAAATTTATCCTTTCTCAGCTTTGAAAAAGCCGGTTTAAGTAAAAATGTCAGGCAGAGAATCGCCCCCAGATGGATGGATCTTTGAACCAGGGCTGTAAGGGCGGCCACCCCTGCAGTATAAAGCTGGTAAAGGCTCAAGCTCACGGCAATTGCCATAATAATCCATGCGGTTATTTTCATAAGGGTTTGATTGGCATCTGCCAGATCAATATTTCCTTTTAATTCCGTTTCCTGGACTGGTGTTTCTTGATCAACCATTGTGTTCCTCTAAATATATTCAGTATCTGATCCAAAACCTTCACATATAGTAATTGTTTAGAGCGTTAAAAAAAGTCACCTCAACGCCCTGTCTGATGAATTTTTGCGGGATATCTTTTATTTACCTGTCATTGGCATTTGCCTTTTGATCTAAACCTCTTAAAGATTGCCATATCCCGTAGAGCCTACTCCGGGGTTTACCGGAAAATTTAACCGCCTTGTGGGCAATGGTATCTGAAAGATTAAACCGCTGGTCTCTCCATATAATGGTATGATCCACTCCCGGACTTCCCACCCTTAATATAAAATCGCCCGTTGGCATGTGCATATCCGTGATGGCTTCATATTTACCCTTTTGTACCATACGGCCCACCCCTGGCATTTTCCCCATGCCGGCGCCAAATTTTTCATAGCGCTCTTCTTCAATATAGAGCCTGCCTTTTTTATTAAGGCTGTGTTCTTCCCATATCGGTGCATTTTCCACAGAATGGTAATAATGAATCGTAAACCGCTCCCCGGGTTTAAGGGGCAGAACAAGCACGGATTTATTTTCTTTTACAAGGGTAACATGGAGTTCCAGATCCCCCGGCATCAGCCAGGTGAAAAACAGCATTGATAGAGCCAGGCCTGATAAACAAATTGTAATACCTGAAACAGGCCTGGCCATTTTCCTTCTCCTTTATGGAATCAGCCTGTCCGGCACATCTATTCCTTTTTCTTTTAAATATTTAATGGTTCCCGGATGAAGGGGAATTGCAGAATATTTAACCGTATTTTCAGGCGTTGTATATGCTGAAGATGGATGAATTTTCATCAGATAATCATTGTTTTCAAATAATACTTTTACCAGTTTATAAACAAGGTCTGTATCAAGGGATTTCTGGCAGATCATGACATTCCATACGCCAATGGTGGGAACGGCTTTTTCAACACCCCTGTAAATACCTCCGGCCAGTTCAACAGAGGCATAGGTGGATTTGGAGGCAATTATTTTTTTTGATTGTTCCGGTGTAAAAGGTAAAATATTAATGTCGTGGGTGGTGGACAAATCCAGGATGGAACTGGTTCCCGGACCCACAGACCATACACCGATCTGGATGGTGTTGTCCCTTAAAGCATTGGCTGTTTCGGTAAATGACAGGCGGCTGTCCTTGAATGATGTCAAAGGAACACCCAGTGCATTTAAAACAGCTTCGGCCATAAAATTTGTGCCGCTGCCAGGGCTTCCCGTGCTGACCTTTTTTCCCTGAACCTCTTCAAAATTGGTTATGCCGCTTTTTTTAAGTGCAACGATCTGTAGCAGGTTGGGATACATGATGGCCATGGATAGAATATCGTGTTTTTTACCTTTGAATTTTGACAGGCCGTTATAACCGGCTACAGCCACATCTCCCATGACCTCGCCAATAACAGTTTCTCCCTTGTGTGCCAGTTTTACATTTTCAACGCTTGCACCGGTGACTTCTGCAACGGCTCTAACGCCTTTGACTTTTTTCGACCATAATTCTGCCACACCGCCCCCATAGGGATAATAAATACCGCCGGTCCCGCCGGTTCCGATACTGATAAAGGTTGTCTTTGCAATTGCAGTCCCTGTAAAAATCAAGGCTGTAAATAGAATGGACAAGATGATTATTGTTCGTTTCATTGGGCAAATCTCCTTATTTAATATAGATATTACTTGCTCATGGTTTTGATGATGAGATCGATTTTTCCGGATACTTTGGTGACTCCCTTGACCGGATAGGAAAATTTCGCTGTAGCACCGGGTTTGACAAGACCTTTTTTGGTTTTACGGGGAAGCAGTCCGCCGACAGCCTTGCCGTTTTCCAAAAAGATATTTACCTTGAAACGCTGGTCTTCGCTGCTGACATTTTTAACGGCTATTTTAAAATGAAGCGTATCAGCACTGTCCCATCTTTTAACAAAACATGAAAAATCCTCCAGAGAAGCTTCCGGAGCTATCATCTTGTTTATATCTGAATCTTTGGCACAGGGAAAACTCTCTCCTGCATTTGCACTTACCATCATAGGCCCGGAAAGAAAAAGCACTCCTGTTGCAATAATAAGCAATACCCATGAAAACTTAGTTTTACATTGATTCATAAGACTCTCCCTTTTAAAAATTAATAAATGAATGACTCTTTTTAATTACTAGTGTGTTGCATTTCACATCTTACATTCCATATCAATCATGATGCCAAAGGGGAAGGTTTTTTTGTCATCTTATTTAAGATTTAATTAAAAAATTTATTTTTTATTAACCATTGGTTACAACTTGTCCGATAATGCAGAAGAAAAACTAAAAAATCCCTTGATTTTATAAGGATCAAACCAAGGGATTTTTTTATATTTCAGAGGATATGGATCAGTGTCAATACATGAGATTGGGGAGAAATAATATAATTTTTGGAAAGATGATCAGGATGACCACTCCCAGAATGACAGCCAAAAGAAAGGGAAAGATACCCTTAAATATTTTCTCCAATGGGATTTCCTGTTCCAGCACATTTTTGGCGACCCCGTAGACAACATATACGTTAATGCCCACCGGTGGCGTGATGACTCCCATTTCCGTCACCATAACAATAATGATACCAAACCAGATGGGATCATATCCAAGCTCCATTATGACAGGAAAGAAAATAGGAACAGTCAAGGTTACAAAGGCCAGGGCATCCATAAAACACCCGCCGATAAAGTAAATCCCGATGACCACAGCCATTACCATAAAAGGCGCCATTTGAAGGTCACTGACCCAGCCTGCGATTTCAAAGGGAATTCTGGTAACGGCCAAAAATTTTCCAAAAATGACAGCGCCTGCTATGAGCATCATAACCATGCAGGAGGTTCTCAAGGTCTCCATGAGGGATTTTACAAAACCTGCCCAGGTGATCTGTCTTCGCAGCATGGCAATGACAAGCAGGCCAAAAGCACCGATGGCAGCTGCTTCTGTCGGCGTAAAAAGACCGATGAATATGCCGCCGATAACAAGGGTAAAAACGGCCAGGGTTTCTCCAAGGCCCATCAAAGCCTTGAACTTTTCAGCCCAGGTAAATTTTTCACCGCAGGGTCCCTGTTCCGGGTTGATACTGCAACGGATATATATGGTGATGATAAATAGTATGGTTACAAGCAGGGCCGGAAAAATGCCGGCAACAAATAACGCACCAATGGATTGCTCTGTTAAGATACCATAAATAATCAAAACCACACTGGGGGGCATGATCATTCCAAGCCCTCCGCCCGAAGCCACAGAACCGGTTGCCAGTTCATCGTCATAATTGTAGCGTTTCATCTCAGGAAGGCCAACCGTTGCCATGGTTGCCGCTGTTGCAGGGCTTGAACCGCAGACAGCGCCAAAGGCTGTACAGGCTGAAACCGTTGCCATTGCAAGACCACCCCTTGTATTTCCTAAAAATTTATATCCCACATCATACAGACGCTGGCTGATCCCTGAATTAAACCCGAGCTGCCCCATTAATATGAATAAGGGAATGGTGGTTAAATCATATGATCCAAAGACGTCATATACATTTCTGGACAAAAGGACCAGGCCGGCATCAGGTGTGATCATGGTGCTGAATCCAACAAAGCCGACTATGGCCATAACAAATGCAACAGGCATTCTTGTCAGAAACAATAATAACATAATTACAATGCCGATTAAGCCGATAATAGTTGGACTCATTTTGTTTTTAATTCTCTCAATTGCTTAATATTTTTAATAATCACTTCTAATATGGTAATGGAAAATATCACCAACCCGAATGCCAGGAGATATACAATATAATAAATAGGGAATTCCAGGTTCATGGAAACCTCTCCTGTTTTGTGTATATCATCTGCATAAAGAAACATCTGCCATGACACTAGACTAAACAGAATCAAGCTTAAGGTCCGGGTAAAAATGTCAATGATCAATTGTGTTTTTTGTGACAGCAGGCGTACCAGTATTTCAACACCCACATGACCATCAACCTTATAGGTGTAAGGTAAGGCTGCGGCTACAATAATGGTTGCCAGAAAACCCACAAGTTCAACAGACCCGAAAATGGGATACTTGAAAAAACGGCCGATAACATCAACAACTGTCAATAACATCATGGCAGTGATGGCAACGGCGCCTAAAAATTTTAAATATCCGGAAAATTTCTCCAGTGCCCTGAATAGAAAGCTCATAAAATATCCTGCTTATTAACTAAGGTATTGATAAATAACCGGTTTTAACAGATAAAACCGGTTATTTAATTTTTTGTTCTTACATGTTTGATTTAATGAAATCAACAACCGCTTTTCCGTCAACCCCTTTTGAGTTTGCTTTCTTTATATATCCGTCAATTACCGGGACAACTGCTGCTTCCCATTTTTTAGATTCTGCATCAGAAATGCTGACAACCTGACCGCCTTTGGATATAAAAAATCCAAGACCGGCTTTGTCGGCCGCATCCCATGCTTCGCCATGTTTCACAGACCATTCTGCGTTGATCGCCTGAATGTGCTCCTGTGCGGCCGGAGACAATTTGTTCCATTTGCCTTTATTCATGAAAACAGCAAAGGTGGTGGTGTAGGCAGTTGAATAGTTTTCCGTTAAATAGTGTGCGACTTCTCCCAGTTTCCATCCCTTGTTAGCTTCCACAGGATGAAGAGATCCGTCAACAACTCCTTTTTGAAGCATCTGGTAGGTTTCCCGCATGGATTTTCCAACCGGCGATGCACCCAGGGCGGCGGCCACAAGACCACTTGTTCCCGTTCCCCTCAATTTCAGGCCTTTCATTTCACCCAGAGATGAAACCGCTTTGTTGCGGGTATGAATAAGTCCGGGACCATGTCCGTGAAGAAACATGATCTTTGAATCATCAAATTCTTTTGGCTGAAATTTGTTATATACGGCGTTGGCAACTGCTGTGGCCTGTACGCCGCTTTTGTAACCCAGGGGCAGATCAATGGCAGATGCTACGACAAAACGACCCCTTGAATAGGCAAGAACCGTCATACCGATGTCGGCAATACCATTCACAACACCATCATAGGTCTGGGGGGCTTTTGTAAGGGTTCCGGCAGGAAAATATTTAATGACTATTTCACCATTGGTTCTTTTCTCTACTTCTTTACACCAGCTTTCTGCAAGTTGGCTTTGAATGTGGGTGGGTGGAAAAAAATTAGCATAGGTGAGTTTTGTTTTAGCTGAGACATTAAATGCAAAAAAAGTACTCAAAAAGAAAATTGAAAAAACCAGACATGTAACCCTCTTCATCGTGTTGACCTCCTAAAAAAAATTGTTTTGAAACCAAAAATTAACCTGGAATCATGTTCTTTGAAATTGCGGTTATGCAAATTCCATTGAATGTTGCTCATTATTTATTTAACCAATAGCCAATTGTGTTATAATGTAACTATAACTCAGCTATGGAAAACCTATATATTTAAAAAAAAGAAACCATGTCAAGGGAAAACTTTGTTTTCTAAAAGAAAAAGATGAATTTGCATCGTTGATATATCAACTATTTAATTACTATATAAATTTGGTATAGTTTGCAGAGGGCTTATTTATAAAGGTTATAGGGAAAGAAAATTTAATTGAAAAATTATTTTACACTAAACATCCTGATTTTTTATCATTTTTTTGGAATTCTCTCATTTTTAAATTCATATTGACTGATCATGATGAAGCTAAAAATAATTTAAAAACTAATCCTTGACGCGTAGTTGTATTATAGCTATAAAGTATCTAAACAATAGCTGACACATACCACTATATTTTTAGTTTTAAATAGAAGTCTTTGAATAATGTGCCCATTTTGTTTCCTACAAAAGAGTATCTTATTCAAGGATCTCAAATAAAGGTTTGAACATAATGAAAACAGGCGATGAAAATCATGATCGGTTTGAAAAAAATCATCCCCGTGATAAAGTAAAATTTGAAATCTATGGCCAGGAATTGATCGAAAAAACCGTTAACTCGAGCGGCAACAGTGGAAGAGTTTACCTGCCGCCTGAATGGATAGGTACAAAAGTCAAAGTCGCGCGAAGCTAAAATATCTATTTTTTTCTTGACACATAGTTATGTTATAGCTTAAATATAATCACATTGTACCAGGCAACATTGATAATTTTTGATGCAATATTAAAGACTTACCAGCCCTTAACGTTTCGGCCGGAAGTTATGGTATCGATTTTGATGACAAAATATATCAAAGATTCAGGTAATATAGAAGGGGAAAAAAAATGAGGTACGCAGAAACAGGGTTTAATTTAGAAGTTGATCTAACCCGGAAAAACATTGAAAAAGTAGCATCAGACCCGAAGGACACCGAGCTTTATCTGGGAGGGTTGGGTACGAATGCCAAGATATTATGGGACAGGGTTCCACCGGAAGTTGGAGCGTTTTCTTCTGAAAACCTGCTCATCTTCGGAGCCGGTCTTTTATGCGGCACTCAGGCTGTTGGCTGCAATCGTACAATTATTACAACCATTTCTCCCCAAACCAAACTCATGGCATTTTCAATGATGGGCGGATTTTTTGCACCGGAATTGAAATATGCCGGATATGACAAAGTCATCCTGCGCGGCAAATCTTCTGATTTGGTTTATCTGTGGATCAACAATGACCAGGTTGAAATAAGGGATGCCTCCCATCTAAAAGGTAAAGGCGCCATTGAGTCTGCAGAGGTGATCAGAAAAGAGCTAAAACAGCCCAAAGCCCAGGTGGCTGCCATTGGCAAAGCTGGAGAAAACAGGGTCTTTTATGCCTCCATCGAACAGGGAAGGTCCAGTGCCAGCAGGGGAGGTATCGGTGCCGTTATGGGGGACAAAGGGGTTAAGGCCATTGTCGTCCGGGGCACACAGGATATCAATGTAGCAGATCCGGAAAAATTCATGGGGCTTTGCAATGACGTCATGGACTATATACAGTTTAGAAATGACAATCCCATTCCCGGTGTCATGCCGATTTTAGCAGGCTTAGGTTCTCCCCAGGAGATGAAGGTTCATGATGAGAAATGGCATACTGAAAATTTCAATTGGGGAAACTCCCGTGTCAGGCGCAAAGGGTTCTGGACAGACGAGGTGGCAAATGACTGGCTGGTAACCATGGAAAAGGCAAGGACCCGGCTGATTTCCTGTTACAATTGCCCCATGACTTGCGGTGCTACCATTTCAATGCCGGGACTGCCCACCTATATGATGAAATGCTTCACAAAACTGACCTATACCATGGGTGCTTTTTCCGATCTTGATTTTGGTTTGAGAATTGCACAAAAAGCAACTGAATACGGACTTGACGGGTTTTCCGCTCCCCAGGTAATGGCCTTTGCCCTGGAGCTCTTGGAAGAGGGAATTCTAAAAGATGACGATTTTCCTGGCATGCCCGAAGACAACGAAGGCAGGTTCTATTATCTTTTGGACATGATTGTTAACCGGGAAGGCATCGGCGATGTTCTGGCTGAGGGGACCTATTGGGCAGCCAAAAAAATCGGCAATGGCGCAGAAGAATATGCCCACAACAATATTAAAAAACATGAGCAGCTCCCGCTTAAATTGTCCATGCTCAATCCCATATATTTTCTCATGTATGCAACGGGTGAAAAGATGAATATCACCCAGATCGAAGGACAATTCCCCCAGGCACCCTATTTTAAAAGAGAGCACAGGGAAGCATTTGTTAAAGACTGGATCCAGGTCCCTGATGAAAAGTTCAAACAATATTTTCTGGACTGGGAACCCAGAGGTGAAAAATCAATGCCATTCTACCCCACCGTTGACATGTGCTGTGATATTGTTGACTGGCAGGAAAAGATGCACTATATCGATGATGCCCTCGGACAATGCGCCGGTTTATCATCTTTCCCGTTAAAACCACCTTACCATATTCACAATTATCCTGAATTTATCTCAGCAGGTGCCGGGATCGAAATGGATGAAGACAAATTATCCCTGGCAGCCAAGAGATATCGAACCCTTGTCCGTGCAATAAATATCAGTCGCGGTATGAGACGAAAAGATGAGAAACCGCCTGAGAACCACTGGAAAAAGAGGTTTCCTGAACTTGAAAAGGAACTTTTGGATACCTATTACAAATTCAAGGGTTGGAACAATGACGGTATTCCCACAAAAGAATCTCTCCATGAAATGGAATTGGGTTATATAGCAGAAGAGTTTATAAAAAGGGGAATCTTGACAGACACTGAAGACGATCCTGCTGAAGATAGTTTAACACAAAAAGAGACAAATTAGAGTGGAGGGCGTAAACCGTGTCTGATAAAGAAAAGAAAATCATAAAAACAATAAAGATTGATGTGGATAAATGCAATGGCTGCAGGGCCTGTGAGATGATCTGTTCCTCCTTTCATGCCTCTCCTAAATACTCCAGCAATAATCCGGCCAGATCCCGTATCCGTATTATCCGCGAACCCTTAAGGGACTTATACGTTCCTGTTTACGCAGGAGAATATACGGTTTCCGAGTGTGCCGGCAGAGACAAATACACCATTGACGGCAAGGAATATGACGAGTGTGCTTTTTGCCGGGCGTCCTGTCCCTCCCGGGATGAATTCAAAGAACCGGATTCAGGCCTGCCGCTGAAGTGCGATATGTGTGAAGGAGAAGATGAGCCTTTATGCGTAAAGTGGTGCATGCATGATGCACTGGTTGTAGAAGAGCGGGAAGAGGAAAAGGATGAATCAGAAGAACCCGTAGAACAGGAAGATCTGGATATCGGGTTGGAATCACTGGCAGATAAATTTGGCATGGAAAAGATAATGGATGCCTTGGTCCGAATGAATGAAAAGGATTAATAAAGGCAGTGGAAACTATAGCCCCCTTCATAGAAGTAATAGATGAGATAAAAGAGGCCGGTGGAGACGTTTTTAAGTTGTGTTTTCAGTGCGGACTCTGTGATGCGGTTTGTCCCTGGAACAAGGTTCGGCCCTTTAGCATGCGCAAATTGATCCGGGAAGCCGCCTTTGGTTTAACAGAGATAGAAGGCGAAGACCTGTGGCGGTGTACCACCTGCGGAACATGTCCTGCCCAGTGCCCCAGAGGCGTAAAACAGATAGATGTCAGTGTGGCTTTAAGGCGCGTGGCAACGGAATACGAGGTCTTCCCCGCTTCTGTCAAATCCGCACGAACAGCCAGGGCAAGCCTGATTTCCGAAGGCAACCCCTTACAGGGAGACCGCAAAAAAAGGTCTGAGTGGGCAAAGGGCATTTCTGTGAAACCCTTTACCGATGATATGGAAGCCTTGTATTTTGTCGGCTGTTATTTAAGCTATGACCCGAGAATGAAAAAGGTGGCCGTGGCTACGGCCAATATCCTTAACAAGGCCGGTGTAAAATTCGGGATTCTGGGTGACAAGGAAAGCTGCTGTGGAGAAAGCATCCGAAAGACCGGCAGTGAAGAGGTGTTTAAAAACCTGGCAAAACAGAACATCAAAACCTTTATTGATGCAGGGGTAAAAAAGATTATTGTTTCTTCTCCCCATTGCTATCACACCTTTAAAAATGAATATCCTGAATTCATGGTAAATTTTGAAGTGGTTCACATGTCCCAGTACGTGCTAGAACTGATTAACGAAGGGCGTCTTGAACTGTCAAATGAATACGAAAATAAGGTGACCTTTCATGATCCGTGTTACCTGGGCCGCCACAATGACGTATATGACGAACCCCGTGATCTTTTAAACAAGGTAAAGGGCTTGGAATTGATTGAGATGGAAAACTCGGGTAAGAACAGCCTTTGCTGCGGCGGCGGCGGCGGCAGGATCTGGATGGACACCCCCCAGAAAGAACGGTTTTCCGATATCAGACTCAAACAGGCCAAAGCGGTGGGAGCAACCGTTCTGGCAACATCCTGCCCCTATTGTATCACCAACTTTGAAGAAAGCCGCCTGAATCTTGAATATGAAGATATCCTGGAGGTCAGGGACATCGTGGAAATTATCAGTGATATGATATAGGGATATAATTGAGGAAAATGCGTGAGAGAGTTTGAAAAAAAGCGATCGTAAGCAAGCGGTCTGATCCGGCCAAACCCGACATGCGGCTCTGGGTATGACGGGCTGGTTTCGGCAGACCTAAATATATGACGAGGAGATGGAACGTGGGAAATGAAGTATTACCAAAAGAAGTGGTTCAGCAATTTTCTGATACTCTGATTTCAAATATTGCGGAAAACAAAAACTTTGGAGATGTATTGGTAGTTGGCGGCGGGGTCAGTGGTATTCAAGCCTCTCTTGATCTTGCCACTGCCGGTTTCAAGGTTTACCTGGTGGAAAAAGGACCCAGCATCGGCGGCCATATGGCCCAGCTGGATAAGACCTTTCCCACCAATGACTGCTCGATGTGAATTCTCGCTCCAAAACTGGTCGAGGTCGGCCGGCATCCAAACATAGAGATCCTGACATTCACCGAAGTAGAGACGGTAGAAGGAAAACAGGGTGATTTTAAGGTATCCCTTAAAACAAAACCCAGATACATTATAGAGGACAAATGCACCGGGTGTACCACCTGTGTGGAATACTGTCCCGTGGAATATCCCGATGAATTTAACCAGGGGATATCCCAGAATAAAGCCGTGCATGTCTATTTTTCCCAGGCAATCCCGCTGGTATCCTATATTGATGACAGCTGCTTAAAGCTCAAAGAGGATAAATGTGATATCTGCAGCGGCGTATGTCAGGCAGGGGCAATAGATTTTCGGCAAACACCTGCCAAGACAGACCTCAATGTGGGTGCCATCATCCTGTCCTCCGGAATTACACCCTTTGATCCTTCGGTAAAAGATGAATACGGCTACAGAAAAATCAAAAATGTGGTCACCAGTATGGATTATGAACGTCTCCTGTCCTCCACCGGTCCCTATGAAGGTGAGATCAAACGCCACTCTGACAAGGCGCACCCCAAAAAGATCGCCTGGATTCAGTGTGTGGGGTCACGACGGGTGACTGAAGGGGATAACAGCTATTGTTCGGGTGTGTGCTGCACCTATACCCAGAAACAGGTGATCCTGACAAAACACCATTACGAGGATGTCCAGTGTACCATATTCCATAATGATATCCGTTCCCATGGCAAGGATTTTGAACGGTTCTTCCAGAGGGCTGAGCAGCTGCCGGATGTAAAATTTGTAAGGAGCTACGCCTCCATTGAAAAAGAGATCCCGGAAACCCAGAATGTTGTTGTCAAATATGCCACCAACGACGACGGTGTAAAAAGCGAAGAGTTTGATATGGTGGTCCTGTCTGTCGGGTTAAATCCGCCAAAGGCCTACAGGGAAATCTCAGAAAAATTCGGCATCGATCTTAATTCGCATGGATTTGCCAAGTCAGAATCGTCCAATCCCATCAAAACCAACAGGCCCGGGATATTTGTCAGCGGTGCTTTCCAGGGCCCCACCGATATTCCCGAGTCGGTTTTCACCGCCTCCGGCGCCGGTTCCCAGACAGGGGAACTCCTCAACTACAGACGGGGAAAACTGGCCAGAGAAAGGGTCTATCCTGAGGAACGCAATGTGTCAAATGAAGAGCCGAAAATCGGGGTGTTTGTCTGTCACTGCGGGGCAAATATTTCAAGTGTTGTCAATGTCCCTTCCACGGTAGACTATGCCCGGACCCTTCCCAATGTTGTCTATGCCACGGAACAGATTTTTTCCTGTGCAAACAATTCTGCCAAGGAAATTACAGATCTTGCAAAGGAAAAAGGGTTGAACCGGGTCGTCATTGCAGCCTGCTCCCCCAGAACCCTTGAACCGCTTTTCCAGGATACCTTAAGGGAAGCCGGTTTGAATCAGTATTACCTTGATATGGCCAATATCAGGGAACACTGCTCCTGGGTTCATGCAAAGCAAAAGGATGAAGCCACAAAGAAGGCGCATGACATTGTCAGGATGTCGGTGGCCCGGGCCAGCCGGCTCGAACCGCTCCAGGAATTTGATCTGCCTGTGAACAAAACAGCTCTTGTGATTGGCGGCGGGGTTGCCGGTATGACCTGTGCCCTGTCCATTGCAAAGCAGGGGCATGAGGTCCAGCTGGTTGAAAAAGCCAAAGACCTTGGCGGAATGGCCAGACGGCTGCACACCACTTTAGAAGGGCTGGATGTCCAGGCCCACCTTGACAACCTGATTCAGCAGGTCTATCAGAACCCCAAAATTCATGTATCCCATGAGGCCACCGTCAAAGATGTTGACGGGTATATTGGAAATTTTACCACCACCATTGAAACCGAAGGCCGGACCAAAGAGATCAAGCATGGGGCATCGGTTCTCGCCATTGGTGCGGATGAGTACAAGCCCACTGAATATCTGTATGGTAAGAATGACAATGTGTTCACCCACATGGAACTGGGCCAAGAGATTGCCGGAAAAAATGAGGCCGTCCTCAACGCTGAAGCGCTGGTCATGATCCAGTGTGTGGGCAGTCGGAATGAAGAAAGAAATTATTGCTCCCGGGTCTGCTGCGGACATGCAGTCAAAAATGCCCTTAAGCTGAAAAAACTCAATCCGGAAATGAGGATCTATGTATTGTTCCGCGATGTTCGGACCTATGGGTTCAGGGAGGATTCATACAGGGAAGCTATGGAAATGGGGGTTCAATTCATCCGGTATACCCCGGAAGACCCACCAATGGTTGAAGAAGCCAAAGAAGGCGGTAAAGATGTGATCAGGGTAACCGTTGCCGATCCGATTTTAGGCCAGAGACTTGAGCTGGATGCAGATATTCTTTCCCTTGCCGCTGCCGTTATCCCGGCCTCCTCTACTCCTGAAATAGCCCGCTTGTTCAAGGCGGCCTTGAGCGTGGACGAGTTTTTCAAGGAAGCCCATGTAAAGCTTAAGCCGGTTGAATTTGCAACAGACGGGGTGTTTCTCTGCGGAACCGCCCATTATCCCAAACACATTCCGGAAACCATCAACCAGTCCTACGGCGCTGCCGGAAGGACATTGACCCTTCTGTCTAAAGATACGGTGACCACTTCCGGCACTGTGGCCAGGATCGATTATAAAACATGTGTCGGCTGCCAGACCTGTCTGCCTCTGTGCCCTTACGGGGCCATCTCGTACAACAGCAAAAGAAAGGTCTGCGTCGTGAATCAGGTTTTGTGCAAGGGATGCGGAAACTGTGCCTCTGCCTGTCCCTGTCATTGTGCAAATCTCTTAGGATACAAACCGGATCAGATATTGAGCCAGATCAGTGCGATTTAAAAATTAATGAAGACTATTTATATAAGGAAACAAGCCAATGAGTGACCCTAATTTTGAACCCCATATCGTCTCATTCCTCTGTAACTGGTGAGCGTATGCCGCTGCTGACCTGGCTGGGGTCAGTCGTATGCAGT
>CAYVZG010000044.1:17121-39453 GCA_964455805.1 uncultured Desulfobacula sp. | reverse complement strand
AGTTTTCTCCCCTTGGATCTGACCAGGAATTTAAAACAGATGTCTGGGTGATTGCGGCAACAAACCATAATCTCGAAGAAAGTATGACAAAAAAAACCTTTAGAGAGGATCTGTTTTATCGGCTGAACATAATAAAAATTGATATTCCGCCTTTAAGGGACAGAAAAGAAGACATCCCTTCTCTCATTGAATATTATTTTAGACTCTACCAATCAGAATATCCTGATAACCAGGGAACAAGACCGGATGCTGACATTCTTGAAAAACTCTGCAACTATCCGTGGCCTGGAAATGTTCGACAGCTTCAAAATTGCATTAAAAAACAAATGATTTTAAATTCATGGGATAAAATTTTTGAAGAACTTCCAAAGGAACATCCTGAAATTAATTTAAATCCCCTCAATGCACATCAGCAAAACGGTGCTTCATTTTATGCAAACAATTCCTTTTCAAATGACCGTACAAAAATTATTTCAGAATTTGTTGACCTCTCCACCAGTTCTGATAAATTATTTGAAGATATATCCTTAAAAAAAATTAAAAAACTGGCATCGGACAAGGTTGAAAAAGAGGTTATTACTTTTGTTTTGGAAAAAGTTGGGTGGAACAGATCTCGGGCTTCAAAAATACTTAAAATCAGTTATAAAACTCTGCTTTATAAAATGAACGAATTTGAAGTTCACCCGCCTGTAAAATAGTTATTGCTATTCAATTATTATACTTTACTTAATCCATATTTTTAAATATAGATTATACATGTATTGGGTTTAAAAAGTATCTTCAACAACACTTTTAAACAATGAATTAATATTTTAAAGGAGGTAAGATGAAAAAAATTACTTGTTTAGTCCTTGTGTCATTTGCTTTTGCAATGGTGTTTTCTACATCTGCATTCAGCGCAAGAAAAACGATTATTAAAATCGGTATCAATGCGCCCATGACCGGAGATATCCCAAAAGTGGGAGAAGGATCAAAATACGCGGCATTGTTATGGCTTGAAGACATTGAAGAAGCAGGCGGGCTTGAAGTCGGCGGTAAAAAATATGAAGTTGAGTTGGTTATTGAGGATAATGAATCCAAAGCAGAATCTGCTGTAAAGGCAAACACAAAAATGATTACCCAGGACGATGTTCTGGCCATTGTCGGCCCCCAGTCATCCAAACAGGCGGTTCCAGCGGGTGAAGTTGCCAATAAATATAAAACGGTCATGATCAGCCCGTGGTCCACTAACCCGAATACAACACTTGATAGGCCATATGTATTTCGTGGTTGTTTCCTCGATCCTTTTCAGGGACCTGTTGTAGCCAATTTTATTACCGAAGAGTTCTCCTTTACAAAAGCAGCTGTCCTTTATGACGTTGCCTCGGATTATCCTAAAGGCCTTGCAGAAGTATTTAAAGAAGCATGGGAAAAAAAACATGGCGCAGGATCTGTCGTTGCCTATCAGAGTTTCACAACAAAAGACACAGATTTTTCTTCCCAATTAACTCAGATTGTTAAATCAGGCGCCCAAGTCCTTTTTACACCTCAATATTACAATGAAGTTCCGCTTATCGTTCGCCAGGCGAAAGATCTTGGATGGAAAGGACCGATAGTGGGATCTGATTCATGGGGATCTGCTGAAACGGTTGAACTCTGTGGCGAAGCCTGCTATGGGCTGTATTTTTCTTCCCATTATGCTGCTGCCGGAGCCAAAGGGGCAACAAAAGCGTTTATCGACAGATACAATGAAACTTACGGATATATTCCCGACGATGTTGCCGCACTGACATGGGATGCGCTTCGACTTGCACAACAGGCTATTCAGGATGCGGGAAAAATAACTGGAAAAATTGAAAAAGACAGAACCGCGGTTCGAAATAGTCTTGCAAAAATCAAAAACTTTGCCGGTATTACAGGCAACATGACATTCACTGAAGAAGGTGATCCTGTAAAATGCGCTGTTATTGTAAAAATAAATGATAGCGGCGAATATGAATTTTACAAATCCAGTTGCCCTTAACAGGTCAAATATTGTTTAATTAATCCTATGACTGCTGTACAACTTTTTTTGTATGGCAGTCATGTTTCTATCAAAAGAACAGGAGCTGGTAAATGGAAGCTTTGATAGAATTAGTACAATTTATCGTTCAAAACCTGATTAACGCCCTGCAGAGAGGAAGTTTTTACGCTGTTATATCTATTGGCTATTCAATGGTTTACGGTGTTCTAATGCTCTTTAATTTTGCCCATGGCGATATTTTTATGGTGGCCACATATATCGGCTTTGGTATTGCAACTCTCTTTCTTGCATTGTTTGCCGGAATATTACCTGGCCCCCTTATTTTCCTTGCCACAATTGTTATTACCATGTTTCTTGCCTCATGGATTGGTGTTTTTGTTGAAGTAGCAGGATACAGACCATTAAGATCGGCGCCACGGGCATCCGCTGCCATCACCGGTCTAATGATCGGCATTATTTTTGAAACCAGTATTTTAATTATGCTGGGTGCTAAAAGATTGAGTTTCCCGCCTTTGATGGAATCTATCGCGTATAATGTTGGTGGTATCTATTTTACCAACGTAAAAGTGATGATCATCATCATATCACTACTTCTAATGATAGCCCTTCATACATTTATCCAAAAAACAAAATGGGGAATGGCCATGAGGGCTATGTCATATGATTTTCTTGCGGTTCCTTTAATGGGTGTTTCCATAAACGTTATTGCGCCCTTAACATTTGCAGTGGGCGCAGGCCTGGCAGCAGTAGCAGGAATTCTCTATGGTCAAGCCTATCCGATTTTGGACCCGTACATGGGGGTAATTATTGGATGGAAAGCTTTTGTAGCAGCAATTCTTGGTGGTCGAGGATCCATAAAGGGAGCAGCGCTTGCCGGATATCTTTTAGGATTTATCGAAATATTTGTTGCCACGATTTTCCCATCCACCTTAAGAGATTTAATAGCCTATTCCATTATTCTTCTTATTCTGACTTACAGACCAAGGGGATTTTTTGGAATGGAACACAGCACAAAATTACGGCTTTAATTCTAAAACTCAAAAGATACAGGAAAGTTTCATGGAAAAAGCAAGAAAATTTATAAATACCTTTTCTAATGTGCCAATTCTTGGCTGGCTGTTAGGGATTCTTACGGCTGTACTTATTGAGTATTATTGGGGGTATGACTATATCTCATACTATTTGGGATTACCCAAAATACCGGTTCTATTTGGCGCCCTGATTATGCTTAAAGATCCAGTAATGATACCCGGTGCAATAGGCTATGACATTATCGTATATGTTTTACCTATTCTTTTGATCTCAAAAGCTTCCATATTTTTTACCAATCCTATTGCTGCCATGCTTGAAAAAATTCCCCTGTGGATGTCTGCCATAATTCATTTGATTTTTTTCTACTGCATCCTCCATCTATGGGCGGGGATAAATGATTACAGAGTGCTGATCGTGAAATTGACACTTATTTCAATCATATTAACTATCAGTATCAATGTGATTAATGGGTATCAGGGAGAGTTCTCATGCTCCCACCCTGGGTTCATGGCAATCGGAGCCTATATCTCTTCTATTTTAACCCTCTACTTTTTTGTTAATGATAAAATTTTTGGAACAGCGGTTTTATCCTCGGCCTTGGGCCCCTGGCTGTTTCCAATCGCTCTTATAGCTGGCGGCTTAGCCGCTTCACTTGGTTCCTTATTAGTGGCAATCCCCTCTTTTCGAACCAGGGGCGATTATCTGGCAATCATCTCCCTTGCATTTATGTTTATAGTAAAGAGCGCTGTTGAAAATCTCAATGCGATTGGCGGTGCCAGAGGAATGGGAGGACAACCTGATTATGCACCCTTGCCCATCATTTTTATCTGGACCATGCTGTGCATCTGGATCATCCATAATTTTGTCACTTCGATTATGGGCAAAGCATTAAATGCTGTTCGAGACGATGAGGCTGCTTCGGAATCCATGACTGTTAAAACCAGAAAAACAAAAATGACCGCCTTTATGTTCGGTGCATTCTGGGCAGGCATTGCCGGTGGGTTGTTTGCCCATGTACTGGCCTATATCAATCCGGGAATGTTTTCCATTAACCGTCTGGCCGAAATCCTTGCCATGGTCTATTTTGGCGGGCTTAACTCCATCATCGGATCTATAGTCGGCGCAATCAGTATCAATGTTTTGGGAGAGGCCTTAAGACCGCTTGAACTATTTAAATGGATTATTATTCCATTAATTCTGATTCTGGTAATGATTTTCCGTCCATACGGCCTGATTTCATTTAAAGAAATCAATGCAAAAAAGCTCTTGAGAGCCAAACATAAAAGAGAACAAGGAGCTTAACGATGTCAGCACTGCTCAATGTAAGTAAAATGACACATTATTTTGGTGGCCTGAGAGCTGTACATAATTATAATCTAAATATTGAACCCCATCAGATTACGGGTCTCATCGGGCCAAATGGAGCAGGAAAAACGACCATATTTAATTTGATTACTGGTGTTTACACTCCGACAGAAGGCTCCATTACACTTGAAAACGAAAATATAAAAGGTCTTGAAACCAATGAAATTGCTGCCCGGGGCCTTGGTCGAACATTTCAAAACCTGGCGTTGTGGCGTCACATGAATGTTTTAGAACATATTAAAATGGCCCATTATTCACAGTTATCCTATGGCCTGGTCGGTTCATTTTTTAATACACCAAAATGCAGACAACAGGAAACTCAAGTTGAAGAAAATTCCTATCGGCTGTTAGAACTCTTTGATATCAAACAATATGCAGATCAAATCGTTACCAATTTGCCTTATGGCGCACAAAGAAGGGTAGAAATGGCAAGAGCCATGGCTACCAAACCCAAAATTCTTTTCCTGGATGAACCCACAGCAGGGATGACCCCTGATGAACTGGGCAGAATGATTAAAATTATCCGGCAGGTTCACCATGATTTTAAAGTGGCCATATTTCTTATTGAACATAGAATGAAATTTGTAATGGAATTATGCCAGTATATACAAACCCTTGTATTTGGGGAAATTATTGCGCAAGGCCCCCCGGAAGAAATTCAGAATAACCCCGAAGTTATTGAGGCTTACCTGGGCAAGGAGGATTTAACCTAATGCAGCTTAACGTTAAAAATTTAAAGGTTTCCTATGGAAATATCAAAGCGCTTCACGGAATTGATTTCAGCATTGAAGCCGGTGAAATCTTAACCATTATTGGAGCTAATGGTGCCGGGAAAAGCACTACTCTAAGAGCTATTTCCAGGATGGTACCGGCTCAGCCCGGGTCTGTTCTTGAATTTGAAGGAAAAGATATTCTCAAATACAGCACTGATAAGGTTGTATCAAAATTAGGCATATCCCATGTACCCGAAGGTAGGAGAGTTTTTGGAAATCTGACCGTAACTGAAAATCTCGCCCTTGCCTGTTTTGCAAGAAAAGATACCGAGCAGATCAAAAAAAATAAAAAATGGGTCTTTGACCTATTTCCCCGTTTAGAGGAGAGAAAGGACCAGCTAGCAGGAACCTTGTCCGGTGGTGAGCAACAGATGCTGGCTGTTGGAAGAGGGTATATGAGTGGCCGTAAAATCATGCTTTTAGATGAACCGTCCATGGGGCTTGCCCCTCTTCTCATGATGGAAATGTTTGATGCCTTGAAGGAAATCAATAGGCTTGGCACTACTATCTTACTGGTTGAACAGAATGCCCGGCTTGCCTTGAAATTTGCCCAGCGGGGATACGTCATAGAGAACGGTTCCCTGGTCTTAAAAGGACCGGCAGATGAATTGCTGGATAACCCGGATGTTAAAAAAGCGTATCTTGGTGCTTAAATAAAACCCCAAAAAGTTTAATTGAAAATAATGTATTCACGGGTAAGCTTTTTGGGGTTTTATTTTTAAAATTTGTTACAATTATTTGTCTTTAATTTTCTTTTTGTCTGTCACCTGACAGGCCTCTTTCATTCATGTTGAAATACCCAATTTTGGAAGGATATACGCCTGTACCAGGACATAAATTCCAAAAAAGATTAGCACATAAATCATTTCCTTCATACCTACTCCATGATTAAGATTTTATTTTATAATTACCTGTCATGTAAAAACTTAGGTAATGAAACTTTTACAATCCTATGTCCTTTATACTAAATATGATGTAATATTTGTCAAAAAAATTTTGCTAATCAAAACGGTTTGAGTACAACACGATATTTGTAATTAAGGGTTTAATATTTCCATAGTCTTTCCTGGGTATTAACTCTTAAATTATTATTTTGCAATTGAATCATTAAGGTCATTTGAAATGGGCACATGTATCAATCATCCGGATCGAAATACAAATTATACCTGCATGAAACACCATATATATCTTTGCGGTGAATGTCTGGAGTGCCGAGATCCGGATATATACTGCAAATTCAGACCCTCCTGCCCGATATATTTTATCACAAAAAAAGGGTTTGAATCTCAGGAAACAAATAAGACCTGACAACAGAAGCGTGAAAGAATAATTTTGATAGCCAATTCTTGCTATATCAATTGAAGTAATCATTGCCATGGCTACCATTTTTTTATTGATTCAGTGAAAAATCATATTCGGTTTACCATTTAGAGCGGGTAAACCGTTGTTACCCTCCCCGCCCTACTATTTGACAACTGATTTTTGAAAATAATTGTCAAACCACCTGATGAGTAACGTAATTCTATATAAAAGCCTTGACAAACAAAAAATATTTAACTTATGTATACATTAAACTTTTTTAAGAGATATCCAAATGACAAAAAAAAATCTGGAAGAAATTGCATACATCTCAATTGTAAAACTGATTCTGGAAAACCACTACAAGCCTGGAGATTTTCTTTTAGAGACAGTACTTTCAAAGGCTCTCGACTTAAGCAGAACGCCTGTGCGCCATGCCTTAGGGCAGCTTGTGGCAGAAGGCTTTTTAGATAAAAAGAAAAAAAAAGGCTGTTTTATTCCCGCTGCCAGTCGCGAGGATGCACGACATGTTTTTTTTGCAAGGGAGAATATAGAAGGATTGACGGCCAGATCTGCTGCTAGGCATGCAACGGATAAAGATGTTGACTTTCTATGGGGACTGATTCAAAAAGAAAAATCCATCAAAAAAGGTTTTTCAAAAATAGATTATGTCAAAATTAATGGCGCATTTCATATGGGTATTGCCAAAATGAGCAAAAACAAATATCTGGAACAGTATTGCAGGCACAGCTTCTGGCGATCTCATTCCTATATCCTTTTTTTTGATAATTATTATACCGGCAGAATTGAATCAGGTATTCAGGAAACAGGCCCCCGACAACATATCCAAATTGTGAAGGCCATTGAAAACAGGAATGGCGAAAAAGCGGGGAACCTGATGAGACAGCATGTCCGGACAACATATGAACAGCTTTCATTACAATTATAAATCAAAGGGAAATTTAACTGATTTGATTTATATTATTAATGTATACATTAAATCATAACCACTTTAACCTAAATTATTAAAAAAGAAGGAAAATAATGAAAATTCTTGTTTTAGGCGGATGTGGGGTTCAGGGAAGAACCGCCTTGTACGATCTGGCCGCAGATAATGATGTTTCAAAAATTATCTGCGCAGATATCCGGTTTGACGAATTGTCAAAGATAAAAAACCATACAAATATGGAGAAAATCACCACTGCCAAAATTAATGCCCAAAATAAATCCGATCTGTTGAAATTATATGGAAAAGTTGAACTGGTCATTGACCTTCTTCCAAAGGAATTCAAGAGTCATGTAAACGAGATGGCTCTGGAGGCAAAGGTTCATCTTGTAAATACCAATTATATGTACAACACAATAAACCTGGATAAAAAAGCAAAACAGGCCGGGATATCTATCATGCCCGAGTGTGGTTTAGATCCGGGAATAGATCTGGTGATTTACGCAGATGCAAGAAACCGCTTTGACAGTCTTTCAGTGATTAATTCATACTGTGGCGGGTTCCCTGAAAAAAAGGCATGTACCAACCCTTTGAATTACAAGTTGTCCTGGATCTGGCGGGGAGTCCTGAGCTCCACTCATAGAGACGGAAGAATCATCAAAGACAGACAGATCATCGACATTCCAGGGCACATGCAGCATGATAAATCCTTTGTACATGAGATTGAATTCCCGGGTCTTGGTACTCTGGAGGCTATTCCCAACGGGGATGCCGTATTTTTTACCGATAGTATGGGATTAACCGATAAAATTGTCAACACGGGTAGATACTCCCTTAGATGGCCTGGATGGAGTGCTTTTTGGAGACCTCTTAAAAAATTGAACTTTCTCAGTGAAGATCCAGTAGATGGACTTGATGGTAATATCTCTCCCATTGATTTCATGGAAAAACATTTAGGTCCCAAATTGGAATATAAGGATGACGAAAAAGATCTGGTTGCCATGATTAATATTTTTGAAGGTAAAAAAGACAATAAAAAAATGAGGTATACATCATGTATGCTCATTGAACGTGATCTTGCAACCGGTATCATGGCCATGAGCAAGGGAGTTGCATATACTGCCTGTATTGTGGCCAAAATGATTCTCAGAGGAGAGATAAAAGAAAAAGGGGTTCTATCTCCCATCAACCATATTCCTGTGACACCCTTTATGGAACGTCTGAAAAAAAGAGGCATTGTAATATCGGAAAAAATGGAAATTATGTAAAATCTGGTTAAATAAGTCACAATTTTGAGTCTGAAGCGTTAAGGAAAATATAAGAAGGAACTACGGTTTGTACCGTTGAACAATAACACTAAACCCCAAAAAGGAGAAAAACATGATTCAAAAAAAAATTATTTCAATTGTCCTTGCTGTTGTAGTGAGTCTGTTCTTAACCAGTATAAGCTTTTCCGGTACCCTTAGCGATATTGTTAAGCGCGGAGAACTCCGTGTGGCTGTGCAATCCGGGGCCGCACCTTATGCATTTATTAACAAAAACGGTGTCCATGCCGGCTCCATGGTTGACTTTACCAAGGGAATGGCTGACAGCATGGGCGTAAAGCTTAAAATTCTTGATTTTGACTGGGACGGACTGATTCCCGCCCTTTTGTCCGGAAAAGCCGATATTCTTGCTGCGGATATGACTCCGACACTTAAGCGCGCCCTTAAAATTTCCTTTGCAGATCCCTGGATGTATGTGCAACCCTGTGTTTTCACCAAAACTGGAGCCAGTTTTCAAGCGCTTGGAGATGTTAATAAACCCGAAGTAACAGTGGGCGTTCTTTTAGGGTCCACCGGTGAAACAATCGCCAAAAAATTTCTACCTAATGCCAAGATTAAATCCTATAAAGGTGGCGGCAGAATGATAGTTCAGGCTCTGATCGCAGGCCATGTGGATGCAGGTGTAAATGATGATTTAGCCGTTCTCACAGTACTCCCCGACTTTCCTCCCAACTCTATAAGGCTTTTGGAAAAACGTCTGGGTCAGGGTAAAGATCCCCTGTCCTTTGCAGTCCGTCCTGATTCTGTAAACCTGTGGCAGTGGATCAACCTTTATTTTAAAACCATCCGGTCTAATGGGGACTATGACAAAAATATTGCCTATTGGATGGAAGGTATTGAGTGGAAAAAAGATCATTAAAAGGATCAGCTATATAAGAATTAAATAAAATCAAATCCGGTGTGCACACTGAATTCTTTTCAGGGTGCGCACCCCAAAAAAAATGGATGTCGCCATGCTGGTTGATTTTAATTTCAGAGTCATATTTGAATATCTGCCCCTGTTTTTGACAGGACTGAGATCCACATTTTTAATTTCCATTGTATCCATTGCCCTAGCCCTCATGACCGGAATCATTGCATGTGCCTGCAGGATTTCCAGTTTCAAATTTATTAAATACCCTGCCATAGCCTATATTGAAATTGTCCGGTCAACCCCCCTCTTAGTCCAGATCTATTTTCTTTATTTTGGTCTTCCCACTCTGGGCATTAGAGTGCCTGAGATCCAGACGGGAATTCTTGCCTTGATGCTCAATTCAGGTGCTTATATTGCAGAAATCATACGGGCGGGAATTAATTCTGTGGACGAGGGTCAAATAGAAGCCGGGACCTCATCAGGCCTTAACTATTTTCAAAGAATGCGGTTTATCATTCTTCTCCAGGCGCTGGGTGTTACTATTCCACCGCTTTTGGGTCAAAACATTGTCCTGGTAAAAGACTCGGCACTCCTCTCATTGATATCGGTCATGGAATTAACCCGGTGTGGGCAAACCATGACATCTGAACGTTTCATGCCTGCAGAAGCCTTTTTCACGGTTGCATTCTTCTACATGTGTATTTATTTCTGCCTTAAAGCACTGGCAGACTGGTCTCAGCGAAAACTAATCTTCAGGGAGGCTTATTAATTATGATGGGATTTTATTTCAGCCGACTTGTGGAGATTTTTCCTTTTTTTCTTAAAGGCCTGTTGATGACAAGTAAGATTGCTTTTATCAGTCTTGTGTCCTGCACTTTGATCGGATTTCTTCTGGGTATTTTTAGATCCAGCAATAACATTATTCTAAAACGTATCGTCGGGATATATGTTGCATTTGTGAGAGGAACACCATTTGTGGTTCAGGTTTTTATCATCTTTTTTATCCTGCCGGAATGGGGACTTCAATTGGATGCTTTTCCGGCCGCTCTTCTGGCCATGGCCATAATGGGATCAGCATTTATTTGCGAAATTGTTGCCGGTGGAATCAATTCCATTCCCACGGGTCAATGGGAGGCGGCAACATCATCAGGACTTACCCTGATCCAGCAGCTTCGCCTTGTCATAGTACCCCAGGCTATGAAAGTCATTTTACCACCACTTGTGGGTCAATATGTTTTATTAATTAAAGACACTTCCGTTGTATCGGTGATTGGGGTCATGGAATTGACCCGGGTGGGATGGGTCACCGTGGTGAGGATCCCAGAAGGGCTTATGGTCTTTTCACTGGTCGGTGCTTTATATTTTTCAATCTCATACCCCCTGATACTTTTGTCCAATTACCTGGAACGAAAAATGGCAGTCTAATAAAAATAAGGACTATAATAAAACATGATAGAATTTAATAGTGTGAATAAATGGTATGGCAAGCTCCATGTGTTGAACGATATCAACCTGAAAATACCAAAAGGAGAAGTATTGGTCATATGCGGACCAAGCGGTTCTGGCAAATCCACCCTGATACGGTGCATCAACAGACTGGAACAGATTCAAAAAGGCGAGATTATTGTTAACAATACCCCTGTACATGATAAACATACCAACCTGACCAAACTGCGGGCTCAGATTGGATTTGTGTTCCAGCAATTTCACTTATATCCCCACATGACCGTATTACAAAACGTCACACTGGCGCCGGTTAATGTAAAGAAATTAAACAAGTCAGAAGCCGAAAAAATAGCATTGGAAAAACTGGAACAAGTTGGACTTACTGAAAAGTCCGGTTCCTACCCGGCTCAATTATCCGGCGGTCAGCAGCAGCGGGTAGCCATTGCCAGGGGACTTACCATGTCTCCTGAAATCATGCTTTTTGATGAACCGACTTCAGCGCTTGATCCGGAAATGATCGGAGAAGTACTGGATGTCATGGTTAACCTTGTGTCAGAAGGTATGACAATGTGTGTGGTCACACATGAAATGGGATTTGCTAAAAAAGTTGCGGATCGGGTATTGTTCATGGATGAAGGAAAAATTGTTGAAACCGGTACACCTGATGATTTCTTTGACAATCCTAAAACCGATCGAGCTGCTGAGTTTATCAGTAAGATTCTGACCCATTAAAAAGATAAAAAGGCATTTTCAATGACAATAGACCATCTGCCCAGATTTAATCTGGCTGAATTTCCAACACCAATTCAACACCTTGGTATCCTGACAAAAAAATATAGTGGTCCCGCCATCTATATAAAAAGAGATGATCTTACATCCCTTGGCATGGGGGGTAATAAAACCCGCAAACTTGAATTTCTCGTTGGAGAAGCCTTGGAGCGTGGCAGGGATACCCTTGTCACCGCCGGCGGTATTCAGTCAAATCATTGCCGCTTGACGGCAGCTGCAGCCAGGAAGACCGGCCTTGACTGCCATCTGGTTTTAAACGGTATTGAACCCAAAATTCCCAATGGCAATTTATTACTGGATAAAATTTTTGGAGCCAGGATTCATTTTTGTGATAGAAAAAACCGTGATGAAAGACTGTTCCAGGTAGCGGATGAACTTATTGACAACGGGAAAAAACCTTTTGTTATTCCGGTTGGGGGTTCTAATAATATCGGTTCTGTTGGCTACGTTAATGCCATGCTGGAACTTGAATATCAATTAAATAACATGGACACCATGCCAGATGCCATTGTGTTTGCATCCAGTTCCGGAGGCACCCAGGCAGGGTTAACCCTGGGAGCGAAAATCACCAAATTCAAGGGCAAAGTGTTGGGAATAAGTATTGATCAGGTTAAAACCGGCTCTGATTCTTTTCTTCCTGAACTGTCAAATATTGCCAATGCCACTGCTGAAAGAATTGGTTCTGATATCAGATTAACAGAATCAGATTTTTCTCTGAACTGCGACTATCTTGGGGTCGGGTATGCCAAACCCCAAGATCTGGAATTCAATGCCATCCGCGATCTCTCATTCCAGGAGGGGATCCTCTTAGGGCCGGTATACACAGCCAGGGCCATGGGAGGATTAATCGACCTGATTCAAAAGGGTTATTTTACAAAAGACCAAACCATATTATTCTGGCATACCGGCGGTACCCCGGAACTGTTTGCATGGGCAGGTCAATGCCATGAAAAAATATAACTCCTCATTACCGCAGATTTGATTGGGTGACACTTAATTACTGCCTTTGGTGTATTCATTTTTTTGATTGAATAAAAAAAAAAATGAATTATTATCTGAAAATATTGAAAAGCAGATATAAAAGCTGAACTACATATTTTTATGAAAGGATCATTGCCGTGCCCATTTTTGAGTATCATTGCAATCAATGTAAAAATGAATTTGAGAAACTGGTTTTTAGCGGTGAGGAACAAAGTATCACCTGTCCTAATTGTAATACTGAGGATGTTGGAAAAAAGATGAGCGTGTCAAGCTTTATGGGAAGCAGCAGTATGGGCAAGTGTGCCACAAGCTCACCCAAAAACTTTTCCTGAGCCGGATAATATTTTCCTTCAGGTGGAAGGAAAAAGTTAAAAATTCTATTTATTACAAGATTCAAAGCAAAGACGAATCATGATCTGTCAGCTCACTTCCAGCAAAGAAAAGAGCTGAAAAAAAAATTAATATCATTTACGCACTGCAATGCAAATACCATTTAACTATTTTATAGTTTAACCATTTTTAATTAACCATTGTTAATTAACCATGAATCGGCACCCCACATGCCTTTAAAGAGACCTCTCCCATAATTTCGGCAAGTGTGGGGTGGGCATGAACGGTATGGGCGATATCTTTGGCACTCAATCCGTTTTGAATGGCAAGGGTTGCTTCTGCAATAAGATCAGTTGCATGGGCACCGATTAAATGAACCCCAAGAACCTTTTTAGACTGTTTTTCAAAAATCATTTTTGCGACACCGGCCAGTTCATCTATTGCCTGAGCTTTTCCAAGAGCCCTAAAATTAACATTGGAGGTTTCCACTTCATATCCCTTTTTCTTTGCTTCAGCCTCACTTAATCCAACAGTTCCGATTTCCGGCATGGTAAAGATAGCTCCCGGGATCGCATCATAATTCATAACACCATTCTCGCCCATTGCATTTTGTGCAGCGATTATTCCCTCATGGGATGCCACATGAGCCAGCATCACTTTCTCAGGCCCGAGAATATCACCGATGGCATAAACGCCTTTGACACTCGTTTCCAATTTCCCGTTAACATGAATCCAACCCTGGGGAGTGGTTTTAAGATCAATATTTTCCAATCCCAAGTCAGAAGATAATGCCGACCTGCCTATACAGACAGCCATTTTTTGAGTCTCAATCACATTGACTTTTAATTTTTTGGGTTTGGGATTATCTGTAAATAGTGATACTTCCAAATTAATTGTTACCTGGTTGTTGTTTATTTCAGAGAATTTGACAATGGTGTCACAAAAAACTTTTATCTTTCTTTTCTTCATCTCTCTTAACAGCAGCTTGGATAAGTCCTGGTCTACTGATGGTAAGGGGAGCAGCCTTGACATGGCCTCAACAATTGTGACCTTTGATCCCAAAGCTGAAAATATAAATGCAAATTCACACCCAATTACTCCGCCGCCTACAATAACTATGGATTCGGGTAAATTATCCAATTGCAAAATGTCATTGGATGACAAGATATGTTTGTGATCAAAAGGGAAATCTGCAACGTCCAACGGTTTTGTTCCTGTGGCAATGATCAGCTTGTCATAAAAAAGGTCTTTCTGATTATCATTTTCTGAAAAAACCTGGACAACTCCCTTGGATTTTATCTCTGCCCTGCCCTTTTCAATAACAACCCCGGTTTTTTTCAACAAAGCTTCAATGCCTTGCCTCTGGCTCTCTATAATCTTATCCTTTTTTTCCATCAACGATTTCATATCAGGAGTTACAGGTCCATCAACATTGATTCCAAATTTATCCGGTTTGAGAAATTTCAGAAAAATATCAGCGGAATTTTTCATGATCTTTGATGGAATACATCCCCAGTTCAGGCATGTACCACCCAGATTTTCTTTTTCAATAAGGGTTACGCTTGCCCCTAAACCTGCCGCCCTAAGTGCAGCTACATATCCTCCGGGTCCTCCTCCAATGACAATAATTTTTGTTGGCATATTCTTCCCCAGTTATTTTTTTTATAGGTTATCGGATGATAATTATTTTTTATATCAATATAATTCTAAAGGAATTTCATTAATTTTTATTAAAAAAATTTCATTTTTCATAACTTTCTTTAAATTTAATTTGACAATATCATCATTCTAAGATATTTTTCAATAAAAATTTGATTAATTTTATTTTTTCCGCAAATTTTAGATACAAATGAGGAATCCATGAAAATTGATGACACCAATATTGATATTATCAGAGAATTGAGGCAAGGCAAAAAATCTTTTAAAAAGATTGCTGATAAACTCGCCATTACCGAAAACACTGTAAGGTCAAGAGTGAATAAACTCCAGGATGAAGGGGTCCTTGAAATTTGCGGTCTTGTTGATCCTGCCACTCTTCCCGGTCATCGAGCGGTTATCATTGGAATCAAATTGGCAGAAATGAATCTGGTTGAAAAAGGCGAGGAAATCAGCAAGCTCAAAGGCGTTATTTCTGTGAGTGTTGTTACAGGGCGATATGATCTTCTGGTTCTTGTCCTTTTCAAAAAAGGGTTCGGACTTCTGGAATTTTATACTGAAGAGATATCTCAAATTAAAGGTGTCAGCTCTGTTGAAACCTTTGTCATTTATAAATCTTATAATTTAAAAGTTCCCTATGTTTATTAATTTTTTCAAATAGAGGTTAAAGATTATTTCATGAGTACCCGTTTAAAAACCACACCTTTATACGAGTGGCATAAATCAGCTGGGGCTAACATGGCTGATTTTGGTGGATTTGAAATGCCGCTGTGGTATGAAACAGGTGTTAAAAATGAGCATCTGTCTGTTTTAAAATCAGCTGGAATATTTGATACCAGCCATATGGCCTGCATTAATGTATTTGGCCACGATTCATTTGAGCTGATCAATTATTGTTTTACCAGAAATATCGTGGCCGTTAAAAAAGGCCAGTGTGTATATGGCGCTTTTTTAGACCCAAAAGGCCATTGCATAGATGATGCAATTGTTTACAAATTTTCTGACAACTCTTTCATGATCTGCGTGAATGCGGGGATGGGAGAAAAAATTGCCCGGCATCTTGATTCCTATAAAGCAAACCGGGATGTTATTATTGAAGATTTAAGTGAGAAAACGTCAAAGATGGATATTCAGGGTAAAAATTCAGCCCGGATACTTTCAAAGGTGCTCCAAAACCCTGAATTAATTTTTAAAACAATGCCATATTTTTCTTTTAAAGGAAATTTTAATGAAACAATTCTGGGTGAATCTGAGGTTAAATTGCTGGACGGCACGCCTGTACTGCTCTCAAGATCCGGATATACCGGTGAATTTGGATTTGAAATCTTTCTTAATCCAAAACACATTGTAACGCTCTGGAAAGATATTTTATCTGCGGGTAAGACTTATGGAATTATGACATGTGGTCTCGGGGCAAGAGACTCCTTAAGAGTTGGCGCCTGCCTGCCATTGTCTCACCAGGACATTGGAGACTGGACGTTTTTGAATCACCCCTGGGAATTTGCACTTCCCTATGCTGATGACAAAGCATCTTTTACAAAGGATTTTATCGGGGCGGACTCACTCTTATCAAGCAATGATGATCCGTTTATCTATCCGTTTGTTGGAGAATCCTTAAGAAAGGTTGCTGCAGGAGATAATACCCAAGTCATGGATGAGACCAATGTTGCCATCGGTAAAGTACTTACCTGTGCCACAGATATGGGTATCACCTGGCATAAAGGGGAAATGGTAAGCATCAATTCAAAAAATCTTCCCCAGGACTTAAAAATAAAAGGTATTAGCTGTGGTTTTGTAATGGTTTCAAAAAAACTTGAGCCGGGAAACGTATTAACACTTAAAGAAGGTAAAAGAAGTATAAAAGTGACAATTGTCGCAGATATACGACCCGACAGAACTGCCAGGAAAAAAATAACTAATTTTATTAACATTTAATAATTGGAGGTTTTTATGAAAGAAATCAATGATCTTAACTTACCGGACGATGTAAAATATACAAAAAGCCATGAATGGGCAAAAATTTCCGATGATGTTGTAACCATTGGATTGAATGATTATGCCCAGGATCAGCTGGGGGAAATCGTTTTTGTTGAACTTCCTGAAGAAGGCGATACATTCTCCCAAGGGGATGAATTTGGTAGTGTTGAATCAGTTAAAGCTGTTTCTGAAATATATATTCCCATTTCAGGAGAAATCTTAGAGGTCAATGAAGATCTTGAAGATGCACCCGAACTGGTAAATGAATCCTGTTATGAAAAAGGCTGGTTGATAAAAGTCAAACCCGAGGATGCTTCCCAATTGGATGATCTTTTTGAAAAAGCAGCATACCTTGATATATTGAAAGGATAAGAGACTATGCGGTATCTTCCACATACCAAAGAAGATATTGAAAGTATGCTTAAAGTAGCAGGACAATCTTCTCTTAATGACCTGTTTAACTGCATACCGGATGATCTAAAAATAAAAGACCCTCTTGATATTCCTGAAAGCCTGTCAGAGTGGGAGCTTAATACCCACATGGAAGAGCTTGCATCACAGAATATCGCCTGTAAGGATTACACCTGTTTTATTGGTGCAGGCAGCTATGATCATTATATTCCTGCCATTATACCCTATCTGATCTCAAGATCGGAATTTATGACTGCCTATACGCCTTATCAGCCTGAAGTCAGCCAGGGGACCTTACAGGGAATTTATGAATTCCAGACAATGGTGACAGAGCTGTTAGGGATGGACATTTCCACCGCATCCCATTATGATTGTGGAACTGCCTTAGCAGAGGCTGCACTGATTGCCTTGAGAAAAAATAAAAAAGCCAATAAAATAGCTGTTTCTGCTCTCACCCATCCAAGTCACAGACAGATTATTAATACCTATATCAATCCTGCAGGATATGAAATTGTTGAAATTCCCTATACAAAAGACGGTTTAACTGATGTAAAAGCGCTTGAAGGCATGGATGATATTGCTGGGATTGCCGTTCAATCTCCCAATTTTTTTGGGAATATCGAAGATTTAAGTGCATTCAAATCTGCTGCAGATGATAAAAAGGTGATGTTTATAACCTCGTTTACCGAAGCCCTGGCATATGGCCTTTTAAAAAACCCTGGGTATTTTGGTGCTGACCTGGTTGCAGGTGAAGGCCAGAGTCTCGGCATTGCAAAAAGCTTTGGCGGACCCGGGCTTGGATTACTTGCAGGAACTAAAAAACAAATGAGGAGCCTTCCCGGACGATTAATCGGAAAAGCCAAAGATACAAATGGTGACAATGGTTTTGTTCTAACCCTTGCCACAAGAGAACAGCATATTAGACGTGAAAAAGCCTCTTCAAACATTTGTTCAAACAACGGACTTAATGCCATGTCAGCTGCGATCTACCTTGCCACTGTCGGTAAAATAGGGATAAGGGAAATTGCCCAGCAAAACCATGATAAAGCAGTATATCTGAGATCAAGCCTTGAAAAATCAGGCTTTGAACCCAGTTTTAAAACCGCTTTTTTCAATGAATTTGTTATGAGAGCCCCTGCTGGATTTGATCAAAAAAGAGCCGCTTTGATTAATGAAAAATGTATATTTGCAGGAATGAGCCTTGATAAATTCTATCCTGAACTCAAAAATCATTACCTGTTTTGTGCGACAGAAACGATTTCAAAAAAGGACATTGATCAATTGGCAAAGGAGGTGCAATAATGAATAAGCAACCTGGAACAAGCGGTCTTATTTTCAATGAACCACTGCTTTGGGATAAAAGCCGTGAGGGTCGATGTGCAGTATCTTTGCCAAAACCGGATGTAGAGAGGGCTGAGCTTGAAAAAGATCTTATAAATGATGCGCCAAAGCTTCCTCAACTCTCAGAACTGGATGTGGTGAGACATTATACCAGGCTTTCTCAATGGAACTTTGGTGTGGATTCAGGCATGTACCCATTGGGCTCCTGCACCATGAAATATAATCCTAAAACCAATGAGGTTCAGGCCGGAAGGCAGGGCTTTGCCGGCGCTCACCCCTTTGCCGGAGAACAATTTTCCCAGGGTGCATTAAAACTAATGTACAACCTTGAGCAATACCTGGCAAAGTTAACCGGTTTTGATTCAGTCACCCTTCAACCGGCTGCCGGTGCCCACGGAGAACTGGCTGGTATGCTCATGATTCATGCATATCATGCAAAAATGGGAAAACAGCGCACCAAAATTATTATTCCGGACACCGCACATGGCACAAATCCTGCCAGTGCAACTCTTTGCGGTTATGAGTCCATTAATATAAAATCCGGGGAAAATGGCATATTAGAACCTTCTGCTGTTGCTGCGGTGATGGATGAGGATACTGCCGGCATAATGGTGACCAATCCCAACACACTGGGATTTTTTGAATCCAATATCAAAGAAATTGCAGATATTGTACATTCAAAAGGCGGTCTTGTATATGGGGACGGTGCAAATATGAACGCCGTCATGGGTGTTGTCAAACCCGGCGAAATAGGCGTTGATGTCCTTCATTTTAATCTTCATAAAACCTTTTCAACACCCCATGGCGGAGGTGGCCCCGGATCAGGGCCGGTGGCAGTGGGCAAAACACTTGAACCATTTTTACCCATTCCAAGAATAGTAAAAGAACTGGATTCGTATAAACTGGTTACAGATTTTTCTGATACCATTGGCAGGATCCACACGTTTTATGGACATTTCGGTATAATGGTTAGAGCCTATGCCTATATCCTTTCCATGGGAGGCAAAGGATTGACAGACGTCAGTAAATTAGCTGTTCTTAATGCAAACTATGTCAAGGAAAGTCTGAAGGACACTTTGAATCTTCCCTATGATTTTCCATGCATGCATGAATGTGTATTTAATGATGAGTTGCAGAAAGAACACCACGTTACCACCATGGATATGGCAAAACGCCTCCTGGATTATGGTTTTCATCCGCCGACTGTCTATTTTCCTCTGGTTGTGGATGGCGCATTTATGGTGGAACCTACCGAAACCGAATCAAAAGAAGACATTGACCAGTTTATTGATGCTGTAAAGGCCATTGCCAAAGAGGCTGTAAACGAACCTGAAAAACTTAAGAAAGCACCGCTTTTGACAAAAGTTACACGGCTGGATGAAGTCGCAGCAGCAAGAAAGCCATGTCTGAGAGGGTAATTTCAAAAAAGCGCTCTTTTGTATTTACAGATCTTAATCTTTTAGAGTACAAAAGGGCGCTGGATCTTCAGATTCAGACCTTAAATTCCAAACTTGATAAAAGTCTTCTTGAGGACAGGATTATTTTTGTTGAGCACCTGCCTGTCTTTACCCTTGGGAAAAGAGGCGGAAAAGAAAATTTAACCGTTTCCAAAGAATTCCTAAATGCCAGGGGGATTGATGTTGTTAAAACGGATCGCGGGGGGAATATCACGTATCACGGCCCGGGCCAAGCTGTCATGTACCCCATTGTTGACCTTGAAAAAAATAAAATCAGTGTCAAGGAATTTGTGTACGGTTTAGAGGAAATTATGAAACGGACTGCTGCCGGTTTTGGTATTGTTGCAAACAGAGATAAAAGAAATCATGGGATGTGGGTTAAAAATGCCAAGATTGGCAGTGTGGGCATTTCAATCAAAAAAGGGATATCATTTCACGGCCTTGCCATGAATATTAACCCGGATCTTAAACCCTTTTCATGGATTAACCCCTGTGGTCTTACTAATATATCCATGACATCCATTGAAAATGAAATGCTCAAATCTGATTCAGGATCCTGCTCAAGCGGTTATGCGATTTCAATGGACAAGATAAAGGCTGCTTTTATAGAACACTTTTCATCTATATTTAACTATAACCAAGTAAATTTGAACGAAAGCATCAACGCAAAAGAATCTATAAAAAACTAATTTACGAAAAACTTTAGCCTGAATGAAAAAGAGACAAGATATGAATCATAAGACTAAAAAAAAACCGGCATGGCTTAAAAAAAATCTTCCCAAGGGCGGTGATTATCAGCGGGTAAGAAATCTTCTTTCAAATGCCGGGGTGCATACGGTCTGTCAGGAAGCCAATTGCCCCAATATGTTTGAGTGTTTTTCCAAAGACACATCTACGTTTATGATTTTAGGAGCCAATTGCACCCGTAATTGTCGATTTTGCAATGTTAGTTTTTCCCCTGCCCTGCCCGTTGACCCTGATGAGCCCGTGAAAGTAGCCAAAGCAGCCCTTGATTTAAATTTAAAATACATTGTGGTGACATCGGTTACAAGAGACGATCTTGAAGATGGCGGTGCATCCCATTTTGCAGATACGATAAAAGCCATTAAATTAACCCTGCCATATGATACTAAAATTGAAGTTTTAATTCCAGATTTTCAAGGTAATATCAATGCCTTACGAATAGTTGTATCTGCAAATCCAGACGTATTGAACCATAATATCGAAACGGTTCCGTCTCTTTACCCGACAGCAAGACCGGACGCTAATTATCAGCAGTCTCTCGACCTTTTGAAAAATGCTAAAAACATAAACCCTTCAATACCTGTTAAATCCGGTATCATGCTTGGCTTGGGAGAAACCATTGAAGAGCTGGAACAAACCATGAAAGATCTTTTTGATTATGGATGTGATATCCTGACCCTTGGCCAATATCTTCAGCCCACAAAAGCACATCTGCCTGTTCAAAAATATTACACCCCGGATGAATTTAAACAGCTTGATAATAGGGCCAGACAAATTGGTTTTAAAAAGGTGGCGGCAGGCCCTTTTGTTAGAAGTTCTTATAATGCCCAGGATCTATTTGAATAGACTTATCTTTTTCTAAAATTCTCTGCAGTACTGATTTCAATATAAGATGCACCCTGCTTCATTCCAAAGCTTCCGGCGAGGATGATTATCAAATCTTCATCCTTAAAACAATTCTCGTCCACCAGCCTGGAAACGGATTTTTTCAAGGGTTCTGTACTGGTAACATCCATTTGAACATAGTCGGCAAATACACCAAAAGATAAAGACAGCTGCCGCATGACCTGACGGTTGTAAGCCTGAGCATATATGGGACTGTCTCCCCTGTAAGCAGCAAGGGCACGAATGGACCTTCCAGAGAAAGAATCTGCCACAATCCCTTTTGTTTCCAATCTTAAAGAGGCCTTTACGGCAGCCTTGGCAAGATAAGCGGTGATCTTGTCATCAATGGAATAGGGTACATTAATATAACTGCTTTTTTTGTCCTCGACTTCCTTTGCAATCTTGGCCATGGTTCTGACAGCCACTTCAGGATATTTCCCATTTGCAGTTTCGCCGGATAGCATGAGGGCATCAGCATGGTCCAGGCAGGCATTTGCAACATCAGAAACTTCAGCCCTTGTCGGTCTTGGCGATTCTATCATGGAATGCAGCATCTGGGTGGCAACAATGACCGGTCTCCGTTTTTCAATACAGGTTCTGACAATCTTTTTTTGAATTAACGGGATTTGCTCTGTAGGAATTTCAACTGCCAGGTCCCCTCTTGCAATCATCACCCCATAAGCATGATCAAGAATTTCATCCAGGTTTTGAACCCCTTCT
>CAYVZG010000044.1:0-17091 GCA_964455805.1 uncultured Desulfobacula sp. | reverse complement strand
ATTTTTGCTATAATTTTTACAGAAGATTTTTTTTCATCCAGAATTTTTTGTACGGCAATAACATCATTTTTATTTCTAACAAACGAATGTGCGATGAAATCCAAACGATGATCCGCTGCAAACCTGATAAAGCCCTTATCTTTTTCACTCAATGCTGGCAGTGTAACATGGACAGATGGAATATTAATGCTTTTCCGGGCATTGATGATACCATCATTTTCCACATAACAGGTTAGATACTCATCAGTTTTTTCCATTACCGCAAGTGCGATATATCCGTCATCAATCAATATGGAACTTCCCATGGGGACATCTTTTACAAATTGTTCATAAGAGACACAAATGATATCTTCCTTTGACTTTTCTCCAGGTGCCCCTTTGATTTTTATGATATCCCCGTATTTTACCGTTAGGGGTTTTTCATTATCACAGGTTCTGATTTCAGGGCCTTTTGTATCTAAAAGAATACCGATTTTAATAGATACCTGCCTTACATTTTTTATCACTTGAAGCGCATCATCATGTGTCATATGTGCCGTATTCAGCCGGACGACATTCATACCAGCCCAATAAAGTCCCTTAATAAACTCCTGAGAACAATTTAAATTAGAAATGGTGGCGATGATTTTAGTATTTCTTCGTATCATGATGAAACCCTCCTTTACAGCACATTTTGATAATGAAATTTTCGATCTGTGTCTTTGCATCAATAGAAGAAGATTTTAGCTTGTAGTCTAGATCACCTAAAAAAATTAATGCCTGATTCAATTCAGTTAAAACAAATTTTCCGGATTTATGGAATGTCTGGAAAACAGGATATGCATTGTGGGGATTGGGGGCCAGAAAAAGATCATTTGCTTTATTTGCTTTTTTCTTTATGTTTTCATCACATAGATATTTTTCGCGGTACTCCATTTTTGTTTTTACCTGTTCATCATAATGAATAACTTTTGGAAGAACATTTTGTTTGAAAGAATGAAAATTAATTTTTTTCAGGTTCATTTTATCATCATCGTAAAATTTTTGTGTAAAACATTTTACCTGAATCAATTTTCTAATTATATTTTCAAAGGATTTTAATATCTGAAGTGGATGAAATCCCTCATTAAAAAGCGAGTTTACATAAAAAAGAGCTTTGTTAACATCCTTGTCAATAACCGCATTGGTTAAAGCAAAAATGGGATCTTTTTTGTCTCTTTTTACAACCGCTTTTACATCAGCGGTTGAAATAATTTTAGCTCTTCCTGAATAGGCAATGAGTTTTTCAATATTTTGGGAAAAAATATCAAGATTGAATCCCGTCATATTCACAAGGGTATGTAAGGCTTGGTTATCCATACTTTTTCCAGAGGTTGACAATATTTTTTCTGCAATGGTTTTCAATATCTTTTTTTGCTCATCCTGATCCGCTTTTCTCGCCCCTTTTGCAACAGAGCAATCAATGATTAAACCATTTTCTGCCATTGCCTTATATATCTTTTTTCTTTTGTCAATCATCGAGCTTGTCAATATCAGGTAATAATTTTTTGGAATCCCTTTTCCTATAAAATCAGCCAAACGATCATGGTCTGATGCTGAAAAATTGATATCAGTATTGTTTTGAAGGTTTTGAAATAAAGGTATGTTTTTGACTGCAACGACTTTTTTAGATACTAGAAAAGAAAAGGTGGATATTTGTTCGATGATGTCTCCCATGGAGACCTGACCGCCCTCTAGGAGTTCAAGAGCAAACTGATTCTTATCCTTTCCCAGTATGAAAGCACAGATGGCTTTAAAGGTTTGTTTTACCAGGAAAGATTCTCCAAAAATAAAAACCAGATTTGGTATATCCTTTTTCTGAGCAGAACTCAAAAAAGCCTTAAATCGATTATGTTTAACCGTGCTTTTTGTCATAAAAAGATCTTGAATGTTTAATTAAAATTACAAGAGGAATCAAAAAAACAAAGACGCCTATTCCCTGTGACAGGATATCAGCTATTTTCCAAATCTTGTACCCTTTAGTTTTTAAATAAATGAACAAAGCAGCAAAGGAACCAAAAACAGCCGATATCAGAATAACAAAAAAAATGTCTGTAATTGTCTGGGGAGAGATACAATGGAAAGCGGCATTATTTTCAGAAACCCATATAGCTGTCATAAAACCTATACCGACAAACAGACCATATGTGTAAACATTAAGTTTGCCGGTATTTATAAAAATAGGATACATTTATATTAAAAATCAGGGATCTTATTAAATAGAATATGATAGATCAATATTCCCATTCCAATGGTGATAGCACTGTCGGCGATATTGAAAGCCGGCCAATGGAGAGAGCCGATATAAAAATCAAGAAAATCCAAGACCTTGCCATATCTGAATCTGTCAATAAGATTTCCCAGGGCGCCACCAAAAATCAAGGCCAGGCCATAGGATAGAAAAATAAGTTTTGAAGCGGATTTTTTGTAGCACCATAAAACAATAAGGGTTACTAAAGATGACATGAACAGAAAAATAAATTTTCGAATTTCAATGGACTGGGAAGCAAACAAACCAAATGCGCCCCCGGGATTCAGGATATGGGTAATATTAAAAAATTTGTCAACTACAATGACAGTTTCATATAAAGATAGGTTGATTTTAATAATATATTTAGTAATCTGGTCAGCGAAAACGACCAATCCGCTGACCAAGCAGAGACGAACCCATATCCTCCCTTCTTGTTTTAGAGACATCAGATTCAATTTACGTGTGACCTTCAAGGTTACAATATCTTTTTTAAGGCGGTTGCACACCGCGCGCAGGCAGTGGGATGATCCACGTCCATACCAATGGTTTTATCAAACCGCCAACACCGGTCGCACTTTTCTCCTGCAGCCTTTTTAACTTTAATGGACAGACCTTCGATCTCCTGAGCTTGATATGCATTATCATCCATTGAATCCACAATCACAACACTGGATACAATAAAAATATCATTTAGATTTTCATTTAGATTTTCAACCTGTTCTTTTAAGGGGCCATCAGGCAGTTTAATCTCAATAGTAGCATCTAATGGATGGCCGATCAATTTATGGGTTCGTGCTTCTTCCAGGGCTTTTGTGACTTCACCTCGCAAACTTCTGATGTTCTCCCAAATATCAGCCAGATTTTTATCTTCCCATTCACTATTCAGTTCAGCCATATCATCCAGATGGATGCTCTCTTTATGATCAGATTCTTTGGGCATATGTTTATAAATCTCATCTGCCGTAAAGGGCAGAATCGGTGCCATAATTTTTACAATGGCATCCAGTATTGTAAACATGACAGTCTGTGCATCACGTCTCACTGGATCGGTTGCAGGAGATGTATATAATCTGTCTTTGATAATATCCAGGTAAAAAGAGGATAGATCCACCACACAAAAATTATGCAATGTATGATAAATGGTATGAAATTCATACTTTTCATAGGCGGTTAAAGAACGATCGACCACGTGATGCAGTCTGTGAAGGATAAACCGGTCAAGCTCGGACATGTCATTTATTGATCTTAAATCACAGGTAACATCAAAGTCTGAAAAATTACCCAGCATGAACCGGCAGGTATTTCTAATTCGGCGATAGGCATCTGACAACTGCTTGATAATATTATTGGATATGCTGATATCACCTTTATAGTCAGCCGAAGCTGCCCAAAGTCTTAAAACATCCGCACCATACTGTTTAATTACCGAATCCGGGGCGACTACGTTTCCCACAGACTTTGACATTTTCCTCCCATTTTCGTCTACAACAAATCCATGGGTTAAAACAGCTTTATAAGGTGCCTTTCCTGTTCTTCCAACGCCTGTTAGTAAAGAAGAGTGAAACCACCCTCTGTGCTGATCACTTCCCTCAAGGTACATGTCTGCAGGACGACATAGTCCTTCTCTTTCATCCAGGACTGCGGCATGACTCACTCCGGAATCAAACCATACATCCAGGATATTATGATCTTTTGTAAACTCGGTTGATCCACAATCTTCACATTTAGCACCTTCCGGCATGAGAAATTTTGCCTCTTTATCAAACCAGATATCTGACGAAAATTCGGTGAACAATTCATGTATTTTATCCACTGATTCCCTTGTTACATAGATATTTTTACAATCTTTGCAATGAAATACGGGAATGGGAACACCCCATGATCGCTGTCGTGAAAGACACCAGTCCGGTCGATTTTCGATCATGGAATAAATCCTTTCGCGGCCCCAGGATGGTATCCATTTAACATTGTTAATTTCATCCAGGGTTTTCTTGCGAAGACCCATTTTGTCCATGGAGATAAACCATTGTGGAGTAGCCCTGTATATAACCGGTTTTTTACATCGCCAGCAGTGGGGATAGGAGTGGGACATATTTTCATTTTTTAATAGACGATTCAGGCTATCCAATTTTTCATTAATACTCGTATTGGCCTTAAAAATAAACTCACCGGAAAAATGTTCAACCTCTTTTGAAAAAACGCCATTGTCTTCAATGGGTGAATAACATTCCAATCCATATCTTTTACCAACGATATGATCATCCGCGCCATGGCCGGGTGCGGTATGAACACATCCTGTTCCTGCTTCAAGAGTCACATGATCTCCTAAAATAATCAATGAATCTCTATCATAAATCGGATGCTTGCATTTTTTATTTTCAAGATCTTTCGGGGATATCTCTTTAAGAACAGTATAATTTTCAATTCCAAGCGTTTCCATAACCTGATCGGCGAGATCCTTGGCTAGAATCAACACCCCATGATCCTGTGTCTTAATGGCCACATATACAAAATCCGGATGAAGACAAACGCCTAAATTGGCTGGAATAGTCCAGGGGGTTGTTGTCCAGATCACCACAAAAATATCTTCATTAGCCTGAGGCAGGATATCTTTAAGATCATCAGTTACCGGAAATTTGACAAAAATGGACGGTGAGGTATGGTCATGATATTCAATCTCAGCTTCTGCAAGGGCTGTTTGGCAATTGCAGCACCAATAAATGGGTTTTTTACCCAAGAACATATCCCCGGCCAGTGCAAACTCGCCGCATTCTTTTGTAATCCTGGCTTCATAGGGATAATTCATTGTCAGATAGGGGTTGTCCCATTCTCCCATGACACCAAAACGTTTAAATTCCTCTTTTTGAATTTCAACAAATTTGGCAGCATATGACCGGCATTCCCGTCTCACCTGAACATCGGTCATGCCTTTTTTCTTTTTACCCAGTTTTTTATCTACATTATGTTCAATTGGAAGACCGTGACAGTCCCAACCCGGGATATAGGGGGCATTGTATCCAGTCATTTGCCGAGATCTTACAATTATATCCTTTAAAATTTTATTAATGGCATGTCCCATATGCAAATGGCCATTTGCATAAGGAGGGCCATCGTGAAGAATAAACAGTTTTTTATCTTTTGACTGATTTCTTAATTTTTCATAAATTTTTTTCTCTTCCCATTCTTTTAACTGCTGGGGTTCACGTTGAGGCAGATTGGCCTTCATGGCAAATTTTGTTGAAGGCAGGTTCAAGGTTTTTTTATAGTCCATTATTCCTCCGGGTTTCGGATCAATTGATATTCAGTAGTTGAGCCTTTCTTTTTACGGCCAAATCCTTAAAATGTCAAGAAATAACAAATCATGGAAAGACAATCCACGGTAAATAAAACCAATTTTATTTGTAAAAAAAACAGGTTTGACATGATCAAAGAGAACTGGATAATGCAAAATGAAAACACTTTCAAATAAAAGGCAAAATTAAGATGTAAAATAAAATCTTGAAATCAGGCCAATGCCAAACCGATAATTTTATTAGAAAACCTGTCATTAATTAAAAGCTTATATCTTTATACATATAGTTGAAAATTTCTTTACACAAATAATAAAGATTGATACTGCTTTATAGATTAAGGTTCATCACTAAATGACAGATACCATTCAAATTTAAGTGGAACCCTTTGGCAAAATTAGTCGCTTAATTTGAATAAAAAAATTTTATGGTTATTAAACAATAATGAACCCCAAAAAAAAATATAAATTTTGCCCTTTGTGCAAAGGAAATTTTGTGAATAAAAGGCTTATACATAATGAGCCTGAAAGACTTGTGTGCAAAAACTGCGATTTTATTTTTTACCTTGATCCCAAACTTGTGGCCTGTACCATAGCAGAAACAGCTAAAGGAATTGTCCTTCAAAGACGTAACAAAGAACCCAAACGTGGACAATGGGTTCTGCCGGGAGGATTTGTGGACAGGGGAGAAACACTTGAAGAAGCAGCAAAACGTGAATTTTTTGAAGAAACAGGATTGCATACCCGAATAATCGGCCTGATTGGAACTTATTCCTATCCGGGTGAAGCAAATATAATCATCGTTTACCAGAGCGAAATAACGGGTGGGACCATCCGGCCCTGTCATGAATCAATGTCAATTGATGAATTTAAAAAGGATAAAATACCCTGGAGTCAACTGGCATTTGATACTACTAAAAAGGCCTTGAAAAAATATTTAGATCCGGCAATACCCACATCAGAAAAACCTTTCCCAAAGATTAAACCCTAATCGTTTCACTAAGTTTGAAAGATATATTAGAGATTAACTGGCCTTGTCCTTGGTTTTCTCATAAATGACAGACTCGATCGTCAAATGGGAACCGATTGCCATAATTTCTCAGGATAATTCATGACTATTCAGTGATAATTTTAACATATACCGGTCTGATTTTTCAAATGGCAGCCGGTAGTGATCGGTTTTTAAATTAAATTTATTCAAAATGGTCGATGTTATTTCTTTTTTGGCGTGCTTTCCCTTCATGGCATAAATTGACCCATTATCACCCAAAAATGGAGTTGATAATACCACGACGTCTGACAGATTTGTAAATGCCCGGGATATCACGGCATCAAATTTGTTTTTATAGTTTTCGTTTTGATGAAGATCCTGTACACGCGTATGAATGGCTTCAATGTTTCTCAAGTTTAATCTTCTTATGACATGTTTTAAAAAATTAATTTTTTTTCTAGAAGCATCAATTAAAACAAGGTTTAATTCAGGTCGCATAATTTTGATGGGAATACCCGGGAATCCGCCTCCGGATCCCATATCCATAAGGCGGGTTTCATTTTCAAGGAACAATGTTGCTGCAATGGAATCGATAAAATGTTTTTCTGCAATCTCTAAATGGTTTTTAATGGCCGTAAGGTTTATTTTCTTATTCCAGGCTATCAACTCTTTTGCGTGAAGGATCATCAATTGTGCCTGATCATTGGAAACCTTTATCCCCAATGTGTTTGAGCCGTTTTGTATGATTTTTATTGACTCTTGGATGAATTGATCAGATAAAATAGACACAATCAATAGTTTTTACTTGACAAATTAGTATGTTAAATATATTATTCTCAATTTCATAAGCTAAGTTTGACTTCGGGTTCACACTAACAAAATCGTAATAATTTAGCAATATTAAAATACTGGGAAACCTTTGAAGACAATTGCCTTTAAAAATTGTTTGAAAAGTAAATTTTATATCCAAAGGATGATTTTAAAATGATCAGAGATCTTGAAAAAGTAAGAAATATTGGAATCAGTGCTCATATTGATTCCGGTAAAACTACACTGACGGAAAGAATTTTATTTTACACTGACAGAATCCATAAGATCAATGAAGTCAGAGGTAAAGACGGAACAGGTGCGGTAATGGATTCCATGGAGCTTGAAAAAGAAAGAGGCATTACCATTGCATCAGCTGCCACCTATTGTGAATGGGACAAGCATAATATCAATATTATTGATACCCCGGGCCATGTGGATTTTACAGTTGAAGTTGAGCGATCTTTAAGGGTTCTTGACGGAGTTGTGCTGATTCTCTGTTCTGTTTCAGGTGTCCAGTCCCAGTCCATTACCGTGGACCAGCAGATGAAAAGGTATAAAGTACCCTGCATTGCATATATAAATAAATGTGACAGGTCCGGCGCCAACCCCACCAAGGTGAGCCGGCAGTTAAAGGAAAAACTGGGACATAATTCTGTTTTAATGCAGCTTCCCATCGGACTTGAAGATAAACATGAGGGTGTCATTGATCTTGTTGCCATGAAAGCCTATTATTTTGAAGGGGACAATGGTGAAAATGTTATCATCCAGGATATCCCTGGTGAGATGATGGAAGATGCCCAATTAGCACGGGAAGAAATGATTGATGCAGTCTCTCTTTTTTCAGATGAGCTTACAGATGCCATTCTGGAAGAAAATGAAATCACAGAAGAATTGATCATGACTGCGGTTAGGACAGGAACGATTTCAAGACAAATGACCCCGGTGTTTCTTGGGTCAGCGTATAAAAATAAAGCTGTACAACCTTTGTTAAATGCTGTTATCAGCTACCTTCCCTCCCCTCTTGATATTGAAAATGAAGCCCTGGATATAGACAACAATGAAGAAACTGTCATCCTTGAAAGCGATTTTGAAAAACCAACAGTGGCACTGGCCTTTAAACTGGAAGACGGGCAATATGGACAATTAACTTATATCAGAGTCTATCAAGGGTGTATTAATAAAGGCGATACCCTTGTTAATTCAAGAGACGGCAGAAAATTTAAAGCCGGTCGGTTGATAAGAATGCATTCTTCACAAACTGAGGACGTAGAAGCGATCCCGGCAGGCCACATCGGTGCCATGTTTGGAATTGACTGTGCATCCGGTGATACCTTTGTATCCTCAGCAATCAATTATTCCATGATTGCAATGCATGTTATGGAACCGGTTATCTCGCTTTCAATTGTTCCCCAGGACAATAAAGCCCAGATCAACATGTCAAAGGCACTCAACCGGTTTACAAAAGAAGACCCCACATTCAAAACCTATGTGGACCATGAAACCGGCGACACAATCATCCAGGGTATGGGTGAACTCCATCTTGAGGTCTATATAGAGCGAATGAAACGGGAATATGGAGCAGAGGTCGAAACGGGTAAACCAAGAGTTGCATACAGAGAAACTATTACTAAAAAGGCCCTTTTTAACTATACCCATAAAAAACAGACCGGTGGTGCAGGTCAGTTTGGACGTGTGGCTGGTTTTATGGAGCCCTATGATGATGAATTTGAATTTATAAATAAAATTACAGGTGGTAGAATACCCACTCAATATATACCGGCATGTAAACAAGGCTTTGAAGCATGCATGGATAAAGGTCCTAGACTTGAATTTCCGGTTACAGGCATTAAAGTTACGATTGATGATGGCGCATTTCATGCCGTAGACTCTTCTGAAATGGCATTTAAATCTGCGGCAAGGGGGGCCTTCCTTGAAGCATACAACAAGGCAAAACCGGTCATAAAGGAACCCATTATGAAGGTTGTAATTGAAACCCCCAATGAATTTCAGGGGGCCTGCATGGGATTGATAAATCAAAGAAGAGGTATTATTCAAGGCTCCCAGGAGGAAGGTGTCATGTCTGTGATCGAATCCCAGGTTCCATTATCCGACATGTTCGGTTTTTCTACTGTACTCAGATCAGCAACACAGGGAAAAGCACAATTCACTATGGAGTTTTCAGCATATAAACAGGTGCCCCAGTCAATTGCAGAAGAGATTGCCAGAAAAAAACTTGAAGAAAAAACACAAAAAAAATAAGCCATTTACATAAAGAGAGAGGAATCATGTTAAAAAAAGATCTCATTTATAAAAGCCCAGTTTCAAAATCAATTGGAGATGAAAACCTAAAGCAAGGCAGTTTCGGTGCAGTACTTTCAAGGGCAGGTGTTGGAAAAACCAGTTTTCTTGTCCAGATTGCTTTGACGCAATTATTAAGCGATGAAAAAGTACTTCATATAAGCCTTGATGACCCCATTGAGAAAATAAACCTTAGGTATAATGAGGGATATACCAACCTTGTAGACAGTATAGGGTATGTTGATCCTCAGAAAGCTGTCAGACTCTGGGAAGACATCAACCTCAACAAGGTTGGAATCAGTTATAATGAATCCACCTTTGATTCAGAAAAAATAAGAGATTATTTAAAAAGCTTTAAAAAGGCAGATCTTACCTTACCCTCAATCATGATTATTGACGGATTGAACTTTGATAAGGATGTTTCAGGCATTCTTGAAGAACTTGAAGCTTTAAATCGTGAATTTTCTATTTTTATCTGGTTCTCCATGAAGAGCCATAGAGAAGAACAATTGAGCCCGGATGGATACCCGGTCCAACTGGATACCCACAAGGAAAAATTTGACAAAGCTATTTTCCTGCAGCCGGTGGAGGACAAAATAGAAGCGGTAATTCTTAAAGACGGTGACAGAACAGATCAAAGATACAAGCTTGATCCTGCAACAATGATGATTGTTGACGAATAAACGCATGTAATTATCTCGACCATAAAAGCCGTAAGTCTCACTCCAAGACTTACGGCTTTTATATTTTTATCACAGCCGACACCATATTTCTTTTTCAAATAAATATTCTGATAATTAAAACGAATTTGTATATTGTTTAAGAAAGCAATCGGGGTAATAACTGACCAGTTTGTTCGTCAGATTTTGATTTGTCACTAATACCGATTATAACTGATTAATTTGCTTGCATAGCTTTACAGGGAAAGTTTTTTGTGCTATCGAAATTATCCTAATAAAAGGTTACCCAGAGATTGGTAACAGATTTGGGCCATTTTTTTCATTGAACCAAATATAGTGCAATAATCTATATAACCAGGAAAATAATGATTATGTTTAAACTGAAATTCTTACTTTTTTTCACTACATTACTGTCGATTACTGTTGTTTCCAATGCGCAATCCTGGGTAACCGACAACCAAATGAATTTTAAAATAAATGTTCCATATAATTGGACTAAAAGCGATCACATTGACGGTACTGACAAAGTATATGATTTTTATAGTTCCGACCAAAATCTTGCCATCCAACTAAGGGCATTTGATGCCCCATCCAATTTAACTTTAGACCTTTTAATAAATGTTTACGAGAATCAAATGCTCCCTTCTGGTGCAACTATGGAAGCTTTGGAAGACCGTGTATCAAAAAATGGCATTTCAGGTAAGCAAGGCACCTACCTTTTTAACTATAATGGGAATAATGTAGCAATGGGTGTATTTTATGCCATTGTTGAAAACAAAGGATATGTCTTAAACGCCATGATTCCAAAAAATTTGCTTGAACAAAGATTTTCAGAAATGAAAGCAATAACTGAAAGTTTTACACTCCTTTCATCTCCAACCAACCAGAATAAAGGTATAGGAGGTTTGAGTGGTCATTTAGGTAGTTCAGTAAATTCCGGCAATTCAAATAGTAATACAGGCTCTGTTCCATTCAGGGTTACAAAAATCACATTATGCGACCAGCTTGACCAAAACAACCGGGCAGTTATTCCTAAAGCGGTATTTGGGACAAAAACACCCGAAATACATGCGTCTATCGAATATCTAGGCCATACAAACAATGAGATAGTTGTAAAGTGGATTTATCACCCTTCAAATTACATAATATCAGAAGACACCTATACGTTTAAACAAGGCACTGGAAATGTTGGTGTGGTGAGTTTATCAAAACCTAATAATGACTGGCCTGTTGGCGAATATTGGGTTGAGTTTTACGAGGGACCATCCGTATTCAAAGAGCTGAAGTTTGATATAAAATAGCATTTTCTCCCCAATTAGAGGTCAAAGTTCTGATGATTTCCAGCCCAATAGTCAAAAATTCAACTCCCATGAAAAAAAGAACACGTGTGATATTAAAAATTATTGTCATCGGATTATTTATTACTGTAAGCAGCGGATGTAAATTCCATGTATCAACCGCAACAATTACCGATGCAAAGGTGTGTACCACGCTTATAGATAATTTGTGCGATAAGGACCTGCCTATTCTACCCGTTTCGAGCCATGAAGTTTTTGTAAGCTGTCTATTAAAATATTCGATCGCTGATACAAAAGTAAAATTTACCTGGTATTACCACGGTGAAACAAAGATGGAAATCGACTATGTCGTTTTAAATACTGGAGATAATATTGGAAAACAGAACCTGAGCTCCAGTCTTTCGCGCCCAGCCAATGGCTGGCCAAAAGGAGGGTACGAAGTTGTAATCCAGGTACAAACCGATAATGCCAACCCTCTGAATAAACAATTTTTGATTCAATAATATTACAGACTATGAAAAAATTCACCCTAACCCACTTAAGTTATAAATATATTCTGATACTGGTATTTGTTACCCTCTTTTTCACTTCTGGCTTAAAGGCACAAAACTATTGGGTGGAAGATCGAGAGATGAATTTTAAAATCAAAGTTCCAACTATATATCAAAGACATAACCTGATGGATGGAACAGACAAAATAAATGTATTCGTCAGTCCTGATCAAAACCTCATAATAAGAGTAAGAAGTATCCCACTTAGCCAGCAAATTACCGATATCCAGCTACAATCTATCTTTGAGCAAAACATTATAAACGGTGCTCTGAGGATTTCAGATGAATCAAGTGATCTGAATGGATTACCAGCCCGATGGTCGGGATATTCGTGGGTTTACGAAGGTATGAATACAGTTTTAGTGAATTATTACCTTGTAAGAAAAGAGGTAGCGTTTATCGTGTGGGCCATTGTACCTGAGAACATGGTGGGGCAAAAAACCGCCCAGATGGCCAGGATTATGGGATCATTTCAATTAATTAACGGTCATCCGAAAAAAAATGACATTGCACAAAACCCTAAAATCATTCATAAAAAAAGTGCTGGTCAAAACACTTGGGACATCGGACGTGAGCAACATGCCCAATCAACTGCACAGGTAGAAGATGATCGGAAAAATAACCATAGTGTTTTCAGTGGCACGCAGACTTCAAGTACCTTAACTTCGTCAGAAAATCAGTACAAAAAAATTTCAGGGTCAACACCTTCACCCGAATTAAATATCTCTGCTATATACTTTGGAACCCGTGTAGATAATAATTTTCAGATAATAGATCCAACCGCAAGTATCCCTTATTCAGCAAAACAGATTCATACTGTTTTCAAATATGATGGAAATACCAATGATCAAAATTTCCAGGTAAAATGGTTTAGTCAAACCTTAAAAAGTCTTGTTGCTGAAGATACTTATCTGCCCAGATTGAACTATCAGAATATCGTATATGCATATATTGAAAATGCCGGGAAACCTTGGCCAAATGGAAATTACCGAACGGAATTATGGTTTGCCGGGCGTAAAATAAGCAGCCGGAATTTCACGATTGAACACAAAACATTGCCATCAGCAGCCAAAAAACAAATAACTCCAACAGATGGCACATTGTTAGGAAAAACTTTTGCTGATGGGACCGGAGATAACCGCACAAAACGCAAAGGTGGAAAACACCTCACAATAGGTCTCAATAAACTTAAAGATGGAGATGAGCTACTTATAAAAATAAATTCCGGCACACTGCATTTTGTACATATCCATTTAAGAAACCGTTCCGGTATATGGCATGATGCATATAATGGCCGTGACACAAAATTCAAAGTAAAAGACCTTTTAAAAGGAAAACGTAATTCCTACACCCATCTCATATTTAATGTAAATGCCAAACACGAGCGCTATCTGAACACGGCTTGCAGCGCAGAGGTTTGGCAACTTCCTGAATCAAAATCCAGCCCGCCAATTCATCAAAAATCAACTGGAATAAACAGACTCGAAAATTACGGCCCGTTAGATGGAAAGTATCGTTTTGAAAATCGCTCCGATGGTAAAAAACTGGTCGAAAACCATTACATATTTATCAGAGATGATGGCTTATTTGATGAGAAATATCAACCCATCGGCACAGTGGACTACTTTGGTGGAGGAGGAAAATGGAAAAAAAATGGCAACCGGCTTATATTTAATTTTGACGATGGCATCGTGCAACAGTACACAATTAAAAGTGGTAACCGCATCGCACGTCAATCAAACGATGGAGTGGTATTTACCTTTAAAAAAGAACAGGAATAATTAAATTCCAAAATAGTTGAATGATGAAACTAAAAATAATTACAGCCATATTACTTTGGGCGTCTCTAAGCTCTTCATTTGCGCAAACAACGACAATTACAAACATAAAAACCTGGGATGAGACAAATTTATCAAAAAGCCCTCATCTAAAAATTGGGGTTAGTTTTAATATTATTAATCCAGTTGTTTTGGAGAATAACAACATTTCTCTTTATATCCACTGGCATAAACCAGGTCGTCACTTACCCGGTAGAAGCTTAAAATTCAAGCCTGATAATACGTATCGGATTACAATTACATTAAACCCTCAGGAATTCAAAAAATGGACCAGTACGTTATCTGATGGTTCTACATATCTGATCTATTTAAGCACACAAAATAGGGGGGGAAGAACTCCGGCACAGAAAAGATTTGCTTTCACGGTTACGAATGGAGCCAAAAAAATTGTTGGTAATTCAAAGAATCCTAATTATTTATCAACAAAAGAGAATGTATCAATAAAAAGTCAAAACAATACTTTGCCTGCATCTCAATCACCAAAACCGCTTTTAGTTGAATTTGATAAAAACCCAAGAACCAATCAACCATGGGAATGTATTGCCGCTGATGGAAAGAGTACTGTCCGTATTATGATTTCTGCCCCAGGAGCAGAGTCTGTTACCTATAGCATGCCTGAATCGCAGGGGATCCTAACCCCTTTCAGAACCTTAAGTAAAGGGCTGGTAACACATGCTAAAGGAAGACTGAAATTGCATAATGGCAAAAATGAACTCTTTTTCCACCCCCCCAAATTTACGCCTGTCAATAAGCCGTTCATGACCAAAAAAGTCAAACAAAACCGTATTCTCAGGTATTCCGAAAGCGAAATAACAATTTCGGTCAAAAATAAGAACGGACAAAAGAGTGAAGTAAAAAAGAACATTCAGTACTGCCGTGCACCAGTCTTCCTGGTCCATGGATTTACCGGAGATAGATCAACATGGGAATTATTGGGCCAGATGCTGAGCCAAAAGGGTTTTATCACCCATCGTGAAAATTATTATTTTACCAGTACCTCAAATGGAACACAGGATATCCAGGCACAGGCAGAGTTTCTTGGAAAAATGATACGACTGGAAATGGATGTTTATGAAAAAAGTAACGTCATGTTCAGGAAAGCAGACATTGTTGCTCATAGCATGGGGGGATTGATATCAAGATACTATACAAAAAACTATCCTCAATATGCAGGTGATGTTAGAAAAATTATCATGGTAGGGACACCAAACCATGGAATATATAAAGACAAAGAGTTGGCCGTTGGTGAATTCGCTGCTTGGTGGAATGAGTCGCATAAGGGAATGGCAAAAAATGTAGAAGCCGGTTCGCCTGTAATCAGTCAAATAAATACTGGGGAGAAAACCGGAGCACATCTCCACCGTCAAATTGAATATGGAAATATTTATGTCGATGGAACAGATGGAGTTGTTGAAGGCAGGTCTGCGAGATTAAATGGAGTTAAAGAAGTGATGTTGACCCAGATGAAACATTCTCCGTCTATTCCAAATGTCATGGGTCACGGAAACAAGTCAATTACAACAGATTGGATGGTATTTGGAAAAATTCTTGGCTGGCTGAATAACACGATTGAACCAGGCACACTTAATATGAACCAATGGAATACTCACCAATCTGTTCAGGCTGGAGAAGAAGTTGATTTATCGGGTTTAGGACATTTTTTAAAAGTCCATTCAGGAGAAATAAAACTGAACAAGGATTTGAAAAAATTCAGTTCTGTATCTGGAACAAATGCCGAAGTTATTTATCCAGATGGCACAAAATTTAACATATTGCCGAATATTAATATAAGCTACAATAATGATTTAAATGAAATCATCATAATCAAGGGTACGGCAATCTTTAATGTAAAAAAACAAAAAAAACAGTTTGTGGTCATATCTCCATCACTCAGAGCAGGCGTAAGAGGTACTTGTTTTGAGGTTGAAACAAGCAGTGGTGGAAATACCAAAATCTTATTGTACGAGGGAGAATTGGAAATTACCAATTTGTCCGGCACACATATTATAAAAACCGGCGAATATATAGAAACCGGAGACCCAAATTTCTTATACAAACGTACTTTTGAGCCAAAGAAACGTTTTCACCAAGTCTGGACAGATTTCCCGGGAATGAAGGATTTAAATTCATTTATGGGTAAACGACATCCGCTTTTTGCAAATGTAAGAACAGGTGGGAACTTAGCAAACCCTGTTCATATTTCAGCAGGTACCACTCCTGTTAACACGACAAGCTGCCTGAATTCCCTTTCTCCTAAGTTCATTAAAAAAATTGAACCAACGAGCGATCCCAAAGGACAGATGATAGCCAAAAAGATAAATGATGATAATCAACGAGAGGTTTTCCTTTTTAATAAAGCTAAGAAAGACTTTAAAAAGGGTATTATTCCCAATGAAATGAATGGAAGTTATAAGTATCAGAAGAAATCAAGTGTATTTTCAAATCATTTTAATTGTCAAACAACGACAATATTTGTCCCTATGAAAATAACTAATGTAAGCGGCAATGCACGAGGTTTTAAACTAATGCGAGAAGGAAAAGTTTACAAGAATTTTAAATCTAATTCTGATGCTGTTGGTATCGTTCTACCTTGTGGTAGTTATAAAGCCTATCCTAAAAAGAATAGCAGTAGTAGTGCTTTTGTCAAATTAACCTTGGAAAAAATTTTTTAATCTTCGCGTCTGTAAATTACTACTGATTAAAAAATTGACGGTATTACCCTATGGATTACATTCAGGGCTTTAATTAACAGTTATACACATGCCTCTTTTCCGATGATTTAACCTTTTAAGAAACAAATTCCATTTTTTAAACCTTTTAGAAAATAATTTTACTGAGAATAACTTAATCAAACCCGTTGATTGATAAAATTTTCAATGGCCATATAAATTCTTTTGCAATGGTACCCAGATGAATCTTTTTTAACACGGCATTCCAGGCATCAATAGCCGGAACAAAATACGAACCAAGATCCTGAAGTCACATGGGCGGTGCAACTGCAAAAACCGCCTGTATGATAACGTATAATATTTTTCGCACATTTAGATTTGCAAGATGGTCTCAACTT
>CAYVZG010000043.1:0-40920 GCA_964455805.1 uncultured Desulfobacula sp. | reverse complement strand
CTCTCACATAGGCGACTCTATATTTTTTCAGGCTGTTCCATCCTGATAATTTGATATTGGCATCTTTTGAAAATGCCACTAAATCATTAACTAAGATTGTTTCCGGTATTTTAATAACATTTGAATAATTTTTTTCTATTGTGGTATTTCGCGGGCCCTCAATATCAATTTCTCCTCTCCCAAACGCATCTATTGACCGGGCAGTCGGTAATGAAATAAAGTCACAGACAACCCCTTCCATTCGATCACATAAAACCTTTGTTATCTGCATAGTCAGTTTGCTTTCTGGAATATCCTGAGCACAGATGCTGACAACTAGTTTTTTAGAACTTGTATCACTGGCCAGAGATACCGTTACCCAATAAAAAAGCAGTATTAATAATAGTTGAACACACACCATTTTTTTAAAAAATCTCATTTCATTGTATCCCTTTTATATTTGTGGAAGATATTATTTGTTTTTCAAATGGATATTATCACCTTTGCCAGTTTTTTTATCATCCAGTACGGTCCTTATTGTTCTTGCCAGATCGGCATTTATAATGGGCTTGTGAACCAATGCCCTGATTCCGGTTTCTAATACTTTCTCAGTAGTAATATTTTTGCTGTAGCCGGTACAAAGGATCACCGGTATGCTGGGCCTAATTGAGATTATTTCAATTGCCAATTTGTCACCGGTCATATTCGGCATGGTCATATCCGTAATGACCAGATCAAAATGGTTTGGTTTGATTTTAAACAGCTCCAAAGCTTCAAGGCTGCTATTTCTCCTGGTGATCGAGTACCCAAGTTGCTGAAGTGTTCGAGATAAAACTTTTGTAATTGCGATTTCATCATCAACGACTAGAATATGTTCCGTACCCTTAGGTAGATCTTGCTTTTGTTCAGAAACATGTTTTTCACTGCGTTTTACAATGGGTATAAAAATGGTAAATTCGGTTCCAATATTCGGCATACTGTCCACTAAAATTTTGCCACCATAACTTTCTACTATGCCATGGACCACCGAAAGCCCCAGACCGGTTCCTTCGCCGGGAGGTTTTGTTGTAAAATACGGATCAAATATTGATTTAATGATATTATTTGGAATGCCAACTCCTGTATCTTTTATTGCTATTTTTACATATTCTCCAGGACTCAGATCCCCTTTTGCTATTGATGCATTGGGTTTAATATCAATATCCCTTACACTGATTTCTAATATACCGCCTTCATTTTCCATGGCATAAGCGGCGTTGGTGCAAAGATTCATGAAAATCTGATGACACTGGGTCGGATTGCCTTCTATCCGTGACTTACTTTCTATTTTTGACTTAATTTCAATTGATGTGGGAATGGATGACCGGATGAGTTTAAGGACTTCGTTTGCAACCATATCCAGTCTCATTGGAATCAATTTCTCATCAGTTTGTCTTGCGAAAACAAGCACTTGATTGATAAGGTCACGGGCCCTTTTGGCTGCAGTAACAATTTCCAGTATATCACCCTCCATTGTCGAGCCCTTTTTAACGTCTGCTAAAATCAAATCAGAGAACCCCATAATTGCCGTTAAAATATTATTAAAATCATGGGCGATGCCGCCTGCAAGGATTCCTATTGCCTCCATTTTTTGGGCTTGAATCAATTTTGATTCAAGCTTCTTTCGTTCGGTAATGTCATATTCCGTGGTTAGAATCAAAGGCGGTCCATCTCCTATATCAATCCGTTTTGCATTCACAGCTACAAAAAAAGTTGTGCCGTCCTTTCGAACATGTTCAATCTCGCAATAAAAGGGTTTACCTGTCATGATTTCATTTGTTCTCTGTTTAACCAACGGTTTTTCAGCTTCACTGTCTATATCTGCAACAGGGCGGCCAATAAACTCTTCAGGTTGATAACCATGGGCCAAACACGCCTCATTATTCGCTTCAACAATCAATGGGATACCATCAGAAGTATTTGGATCAAGGATCATGCAATAGCCTCCGGATTGTTCAAAAAGAGCTCGAAACTTTTCCTCATTATTCCGCAATTCTTTTTCCGCCTGTTTACGATCGACAATTTCTTTATTCAGGTCATCGCGCGATGCTGTGACAATTTTCAGGTTAATCATCATCTGGTCAAAAGATCGCGCTAATTGTCCTATCTCATCTTCACCGCTGGTATCTATTTTAACGTCTAATTCCCCTCTGGAAATAGCTTTAACAGAATTTTCCAGTTCAGATAAAGGGTTGAACAGATACCAGTTGGACATATAATAATTCAAATATAAAACAAGCAGGTTCACAACAAACAGGATGACCAGAGAAAGTGAACTTGTGGATATAACGAGTTCTCGAATACGTTCTCGGGATATCACCAGGCGCAATATCCCAACGGTGACGTCCTTGTATGTGATCGCCTCTTCCACCGAGATATATTTTACCGACTCTTTAAAATATGAAAATGGATGTTTTTCATCTCCCTGCCGGGATTTTTTTACGACCACCTCATCCTTAACCATAACACTGGCAAAAACGATATCTTCATACTGAAAAAGCGATTCAATATAATCTATTACATAATTATTGTTGTAATGCCACAGGGCTGTTGGCAGGCTTTCCGCAGCAAAATTCATAATTTTGTTCAATTTGTCGTTTAATTGCTCTTCCACAGATCGGCTGTTATAAAAAATTAAAGCCATTGAAAATAAAAGGACAATCCCGGTAATTATGGCGACCAATCCGAGTGTGAATCGATTCCTGATACTTTTTTGTTTTAATAGGTTCATATTCATTTCTTCATTTAAGGGACTTGAATACCTTTAACAATGCGGCCACATAATGGTGTCTCAAACGTATATATTTTGCATAGAAATTGCGATCGGTTTCAGATGATGTGCAGTACGCTTGTTTTAGTAAAACATGGATTAAATATTCTACAATTCAAATTGGATATGAAAAAATATAGATATAACATTACATCAAAGAAGCAAATATAGCAAAAAATTTTCCCATTTAGGTGTGACCATATTAGGTATTTTCAATCAGAAACCACATTCTGTCATTTACCGGCCCTTTATTCACCCTTTTGTTCTCAAATCATCATGTTTCAAATTATCATTGACACCATTGAAATTAAACTATTTAATAAATCAAGCAGTTATCCTTGGATAAAAGACGAGTGGATCCCGTCATTTTTGCGTGAAAACATATTAAAAAACAGGGGATCTTGTTAATATAATAAAGAAAATATTATGAAAATTTTACACGCTTTTTTAATTTTATTGCTCATTTCAAGCTCGGGCTTTGCCTATACCATCAGCACAGCCATTGATGATGACACGATACAAAAAAATGATGATGATGCGTCAAACAAAAAAAGCGGTGGTCTTAACATGAACATTAAGGGCTTTAACTATAATATAAAAACCGATGATAACAACAGAGACACAAGCCGTGATACATTCAACACCAAAACCGGCGAATATATCATGGATATGGGAAATGGGGATACCTACAATACCCAAACAGGTGAATATATTATAGACATGCCCGAATAAAAAACCATGGGTGGTTACAGCAAAATTTCATAGCAGATATTTAAACTATGAACTGCAGGAGAGCATGGAGCATCCCGGTTTATGGCGGGCCCAGTCAGGTCTTCGTTGGGCATATGCTTCCATCTCCGGCTGGTCATCATAGGGATGGCGCAAAAGCGATAGCAATTCTTCAATCATGGAAAAATCGCCTTGTTCTGCCTTGTCAATGGAAAGCTGGGCCAGATAATTGCGCAAGACATATTTCGGATTTACTTCATTCATGAGATCGGCCCTTTTTTTTCTGGATGGTTTATCTTTTGCAACACGACTCCCATAGGCGGTCAGCCAGCTCAAAAACCGAGTCTGATATGCGGGGGTGATCTGTTCGGGAAGATAATATGCCTTATAAAGTGGCGATTGAGCAAGACTAAAGGTTTTGACCTTAAATTTATTCCCTTGAATATCTATTTTGGCAAGGTTTCTGAAAAATATCGTATAATCGGTTTCCACTAAAGATAGAAGCGATAAAAGCTCCTTAATTAATTCTTTATCTGTTTCAGGTTCATATGCGCTCAGGCCAAGTTTTTTGGCCATCATAATGTTCCATTCCCTTTGAAACATGTGGACATATTGTTCCAGGGCCTGTTCCAGCGGATCGGTTTCTCCAATCAACGGATAAATGGCATTGGCCAGTTTGTTAAGATTCCAGTGGGCAATACCGGGCTGGTTTCCAAAACAATACCGTTTGCCAGCGGCATCCGTGGTATTGGGCGTCCAGTCCGGGCTGTAATCTTCCAGCCAGCCATAAGGACCATAGTCAATTGTCAGGCCCAGGATCGACATATTATCCGTATTCATAACCCCATGCACAAACCCCACCCGCATCCAGTGAACAACCATTTGTGCGGTTAATTGGCAGACCTGATTAAACCAGTCAATATAGTCATCAGCACAAGGCTCTTCCTGAAATTGAAAATCGGTTTGCATGGTGTAATCCAGCAGTTTTTTTAACACTTTGATTTCATTTCGAAATGCAAAAATCTCAAAATTGCCGAACCGGGTAAAGGAGGGAGCCACCCGGCAGACGATGGCACCTTGTTCCATCCGGGGGTGACCATCATAAAACATATCCCGTTCAACCTGCTCACCCGTTAAAATAAGGCTTAATGCCCGGGTAGTGGGCACACCCAGATGATGCATGGCTTCACTGCACAAAAACTCACGGATTGATGATCGTAATACAGCCCACCCGTCTGCATTACGGGAGTAAGGGGTGGGACCAGATCCTTTCAACTGCAATAAGAGCCGGTTCGAACGCCGGTTGACCATTTCCCCTATGTTTATAGCGCGGCCGTCACCAAGCTGACCTGCCCAGTTTCCGAACTGATGCCCCCCATAACAGCTTGCATAGGCATCCATTTGCGGTAGCAATCTGTTTCCTGAAAATATCTGGGTAAAAGAGTCAGATTCACAAAACGCTTTGGACAAATCCAGAAGACCTGCAACTTCTCTGGAATAGATGACAAGCTTTGGCGAAAGAACCCTTGCCGGTTTTACCCTGGAATAACACGCTCCAAAAACCTGACGCCTACTATTGTCAGGATCAGGGTCAGCCGGCAGCTGCCTTGTGTAGCGATTGTCAAATATTAATGAATCCATAACATCGGAACGGGCTTGATTTACCATAACAGCTTTCCCCCTATTTTTAAACCGTGGCTAACCGTGTATAGATAACATTTTGGATATTTCAAATGTATTACTTTAAAATAAACACGATTCAATATTCCACAATCGCCATTAAAAAAAAGAGGGTACTATTGCCCGGATCCTGCTGAACTGTTTAATGCTTATTGATATTCAACAAAAGCCCCTGTATTATGTTGCCCGCCTTTGGGATATAACTAGAATAAATATTGAAGTGGCCCTGCAGGCCAGTGAAAATCGATTTGCTTTGTTTGCGAAAATCTGCCCAACCGTCAACTTCGGTTTGAATATTCACCAATGGAATATGGGATCGGGACCCGGTCCAAATTCATTTGAATGGTGTTAAACCATGATAACCATATGGCCGATTAGTGGGCATTGTTAACCCAATCAAAAATTGAATACAAAAAAATAATAAATTGATTTAAATTTTTGGCAAATTATTTTATTCTTTACTGAGTATCCTCACAATTATTGATGCAGGCGCCAGGGGCAAAAAGAAGGTTAGGGCACGATAAATTTAAAAAGACCATAATTCTTTAAGGAGGAACAAAATGACATTTATCGTTAAAAACAATATCCAGTGGGTGGGAAAGATTGATTGGGAGTTAAGAAAATTTCATGGAGATGAATACTCTACCCATAAGGGGTCGTCCTACAATTCGTATCTGATACAGGATGAAAAAACAGCCCTGATTGACACGGTTTGGGAACCTTTTGCAAAGGAATACGTGGAAAATTTAAAGGCCCAGGTTGACCTTAAGACAATTGATTATGTCATTGCCTGCCATTCTGAAAGTGACCATAGCGGTGCGCTGCCGGAGTTGATGAGACATATTCCCGATACACCTATTTACTGCACGAAAAACGGGGCCAAAATACTTAAAGCCCTGTATCATGAGGATTGGAATTTTAAGACCGTTAAAACCGGTGATAAATTGAGCCTTGGGAAAAACGAACTTACCTTTGTTGAAGCGCCCATGCTGCATTGGCCTGATTCCATGTTTGCTTATCTGAGTGGAGAAAATGTTTTATTCAGCAATGATGCCTTTGGGCAGCACTATGCTTCCCAATTCATGTTCAATGACCTTGTTGATCAGGCTGAACTTTTCCAGGAATGTATTAAATACTATGCGAATATTCTGACCCCTTTCAGTGGCCTGGTTATCAAGAAAATAAAAGAGGTATTGGGTTTCAATCTTCCCCTGGAGATGATCTGCACCAGCCACGGTATTATCTGGCGGAAAAACCCGGACCAGATTGTTGAAAAATACCTTGTGTGGGCAGATAACTATCAGGAAAACCAGATCACTATCTTATACGACACCATGTGGGACAGCACCAGGATCATGGCCGAACAGATTGCAGCCGGAATCAGACAGGGTGATGAAAAGGTAAATGTCAAACTCTTTAATCTGGCCAAGACAGATAAAAACGATGCCATTACTGAAATTTTCAAATCCAAGGCCATTCTCATGGGCTCATCCACTATTAACAATGGTATCCTTGTTAAGGTGGCTGCACTTCTTGAGGAAATACAGGGACTGAAATTCAAACACAAAAAAGCAGGTGCCTTTGGCAGTTATGGTTGGAGTGGAGAGGCAGTTAAAATAATGCTGGAACGGCTGGGCAATTCAGGATTTGATATCGTGGACAAAGGACTGCGAATCACCTGGGCTCCTGATACGGACAGCAAACTTGCATGCAGGGAATATGGAAAAGCATTTGCCGCTGCTCTTTAACCCGAAATTTTAAAAACAAAAGGCTCAATAATAAACAGCTGCAGAAAGTAATTATCTGCTGGTTGGGTTATAATCATTTGAATGGCAGAACATTAAAGTTTGTGCAAATAAAATAGGATTGATACCATGAAGACAATGAAAGCAATCGTAAAAGCAAAACCTGAAAAAGGGTTATGGCTTCAGGATGTTCCAATCCCCGACATTGGCCACAATGAGGTTTTAATAAAAATTAAAAAAACCGCCATTTGCGGCACTGATGTTCACATCTATAACTGGGACAAATGGTCACAGCAAACCATTCCTGTTCCCATGCACATTGGTCATGAATTTGTGGGGGTAATTGAAAAAATCGGTACCCATGTTAAGGACTTTTTACCTGGGGATCTGGTCTCCGGGGAGGGTCACCTGGTTTGCGGACATTGCCGGAACTGTCTTGCCGGACGGCGGCATTTGTGCATGAACACCAAAGGAGTGGGAGTTAACAGGCCGGGAGCATATGCTGAGTATCTGGCCATACCTGTAACCAATGTCTGGTATTGTGATAAAAACATTCCCCTGGATGTGCTGGCCTGTTTTGATCCCCTGGGGAATGCCACCCATACCGCGCTTTCTTTTGATGTTCTGGGTGAAGATATTCTGATTACCGGAGCCGGGCCCATCGGGTGCATGGCAACGGCTATTGCAAAACATGCAGGTGCCAGATTTGTGGTGGTGACAGATGTGAATCCCTATAGACTTGATCTAGCTAAAAAGGCAGGTGCCACCTTAACCATTGATGTGAACAAGTACAGCATAGAACAAGCCCAGAAAGAGCTTGGAATGAAAGAAGGATTTGATGTTGCCATGGAAATGTCTGGCAATCCTGCAGCATTGAGATCAATCATTGATAATATGTGCCATGGCGGGAAAATTGCCCTTTTGGGCATTATGCCCGACAATACGGATGTTGACTGGAATAAAGTTGTGTTTAACATGCTGACAATCAAAGGTATTTATGGCAGGGAAATGTATGAAACCTGGTATAAAATGACCAGTATGATTCAGACAGGGCTTGATATATCTGATTTAATAACCCATAAATTTAATTATACCCAGTTTGAGAAAGGATTTGAAGTCATGCGGTCTGGTCAATCCGGAAAAGTCATCCTTGAATGGGAGTAACTTAATTTTTCTCACAACCATTAAAATATGTTAGGAATAAAACAACATGTCCACCCATAAACTTGATATATCACTGGCAGGGGAATTAGACGCCTTAAAAAATGAAGGAAGGGCAAAAGCGCCTGAAAGAATAATTGAACAATATATTCCACCAGAGGCTGAAAAAGGACCCCGATATAAACTTGTGGGAAGTGATAAACCCTTTATCCGGCTCAATTCAAATTCATATTTATCACTTTCCAATCATAAAGCACTTGCTGCTGAAGCAGACAGAGCAACCCAAGGATTCGGGGTGGGACCGGGTGCTGTAAGATTTATTGATGGTACCTTTATCCATCACCACATGCTTGAAAAAAAAGTGGCACAATTTGTGGAGAAACCGGCTGCTAAAATTTTTAACTCCGCTTATACCTCAAACTGCGGACTTGCACTGGCCATTTCCAATAAAAAAACACATTGGATCGGAGACCAGCTCAATCATAACAGTATTATCAGGGCCATGAGGATCAGCAACATCCCCAGCGCTAATAAGGGTATTTTCAAACACAATGATATGGCAGACCTTAAGCGCTGTCTTAATGAGGTACCTTATGGCATTGAACGTGTTGTGGTTATATTTGACGGAATCTTCAGCATGAGGGGAGATTATGCTCCCATCAATGAAATCAATTCCATATGCAAGGCTTACAACTCAAAATTCAAAGACGGGGTGATCACTGTTGTCGATGATTCCCACGGGCTGGGTGCCTATGGGGAGACAGGCAGGGGAACCGCTCAATTTTGTAAATCATTGCCAGATATCATTGTCGGAACATTTGGAAAAGCCTTTGGGGTGAATGGTGGTTTTATTGCCGCAAGCAAACCAATAATTGAATCCGTCAGGCAAAAGGCAGATACCTATATCTATACCAACCCTTTAAGTGTTGCCGACTGCGCTGCTGCCATAAAAGCCATTGATATTACTGACAGTGATGAGGGGCTTGCATTATTAAAAAATTTAAAAGAGAGAACGGCCCAGTTCCGTCAGGGGCTTGAAGAGCAAAAAAAAGAATCCATCCCTGGTCCCCATCCCGTGGTTCCGCTAATGGTAAGAGATACCCAAAAAACACATGGCCTTGTAAAATATTTATTTGATCATGGAGTACTGGTTGTCGGACTGACATTTCCAGTGGTACCTAAAGGGGATGAAACCATCAGATTTCAGATTAATGCCTGCCACACATCTGCAGATATTGAATATGTTCTCCAATTGTTAAACAGGTTTGAATAAAAGAATTTACAAGGGAAGGGTTACGGTAAAAGCGGCTCCTTTATCATTGTCTGAATCCAAGGCCAGTGATCCGCCCATATCCTTTAACAGTACCATCACCCCGGCAAGTCCGAGACCATGGCTGCAAATGGCTGTTTCAATTGATGATCCGGTTGTAAAATAGGTTTCAAAGATTTTCTGATGATCTGCAGGAGCGATGCCCCTGCCATCATCTGTTACCTTTAAAATCAGGTTTTTATCTTGAATTTTTCCGGAAATTTCTACAAATGAATGTTTGTGCTTGATTGCATTTGTAACTAGATTTCTCAAGATCTGCCTCACCTTGGCCTCATCAAGGTGAACCTTTTTTTTCCATACTTTCGGATCAAAGGACAGTCTGGCTCCACTGTCCCAGATAGCCTTTTCAAGTTCATCATATGTTTTAATTTTTCGAACAACCTCGGCCACACCGGGATCATAAAGATCAAATATCTCCACTATAACAGATGTCACAAGAGCGGAAATGGGAAAATCAGACGTAATCATAACACCTTCCCTGGATCTTCCAAGCTCCAGTACATCATTGACAAGCCGTTGAGTGGTGAGCGTGTTTCTTATAATCCGTTTTAATACTTTCACCTGCTTATCTGTCAGCGGGCCATAAGAATCACGACGGTTTAAAAGTGATTTTGCCCCGGCATCTATTACTGAAATGGGTACTTTCAGATCATGAATAAGTATTTCTGTTTTTATAGTGGAATCTGGCATTTCTTAATTGAACCTTTTAAAATCCTTGCAATGTCAATCAATGATTTTATATATTGTAACCCGTTGTTATGCTTTGGCTACATCTTTTTAAAAAAAAAATTAAGATCTTGTAAATCACATTTTGTTACGTGTGACCTTTAGATTATACGAGGATCTATCAATCTTGTAAAGTCTTTATGGAGTTTATTTATGAACGGCGATGCCAATGACATTCAATCACTTGAAAAAAAAATCAAAGCGCTTGAGAAAAAAAATAATGAACTCAATGAAATTATAAATAACGCACCCATTCCTATCTTTGTATTGAATAACCATCATAAGATCACCCATTTTAACAAGGCATGCGAAGAGTTAACCGGTCTTTCGGAAAAAGAAATGATTGGAACAAATCACCAATGGAAAGCCTTTTATTCAAAAAGGCGTCCGGTTATGGCTGATCTGATAATCGACCGGTCATCAGATGCACAGATTGTGGAACATTATGGTGCCAAATACAATAGATCAACCGAATCCTCGGAACTTTTCTCAGCCACAGACTTTTTTTCGGATCTGGGTGATGCAGGCAAATGGATTTTGTTCTGCGCCTCCACTATCACAAATGAAAATGGTGACATCATCAGTGCCGTTGAAACCCTTCAGGATGTATCAGAGGAAAAAATTGCCGGACAAAAAACAAAAGCGCTTTACAAAAACTATCAAAAAATTCTGGAATTTGTCCCATATCCCATTGTTGTTTATGATGACAAGGGATTTGTGTCTTATATAAATACCGCTTTTGCAACAACCTTTGGATGGTCCCTGGAAGATCTAAAGGGCAAACCGGTTCCCTTTGTACCGGATGCGCTGGAAACAGAAACCAATGACATGCTGAACAAATTCAAAGAGAATAAATCCCTTGCCCGTTACGAAACGCAGCGCCTCACAAGGGAGGGTAAAATTCTGGATGTTGTCATCTGGGCGGCATCCCATGTGAGATTTAAAACCGGTTTAACTGAAAACTTTGTCATTTTAAGGGATATAACAGAAGAAAAAAGGCTTGAAGCAAATAACAAGACCATTATGAGAATTTCTGCGCTCCTGCCTGAGTATCCTGAACTTGAAGACCTGATGAACTATATTTCAAGGGAGGTCAAAGAGCTTTTAAAAACAGAAGGTGCCATGGTTCTTTTATATGATGAAATTACGGATGAATTATTTTTTACCGGAGCATCATATGACAATTCAGATACAGAAAAAAGAGCTAAAAAATTCCGTTTCCCTGCTGATACCATGCTGGCCGGCAAAATTATTAAGACCGGTGAATATGCCATGGTCAATGATGTTGAAAAATTGGCCAAAGATCATCCTGAAAGAGATAGTACCCTGGGATATAAAACAGAAAGTCTTTTGGAAGTTCCCATTAAAAGTGAAGACAGAATCATCGGAGTTCTCTGTGCCATTAACAAAAAACAAAATAAATTTGACTATAGCGATATGGAATTGATGACAATAATTGCAGGAACCGTTGCCATCTCAATTGAAAACGCACGGTTTTCTAAAGCCGTCAGAACAGCCTACAGAGATGTGGCCTCCATGAACCGGGCCAAGGGAAAAGCCATCAACCATCTGTCCCATGAACTAAAAACACCGGTTGCCGTTCTCACAGGTTCCTTACAGATCTTAAATAAAAAGCTTGAGGCAATACCGGATTTAAACGTCAATGCCACTTTGAAGCGGATTGAAAGAAATCTTAACAGGATTGTTGACATTCAGGATGAAGTAGCTGATATCATGGAGGATAAGACCTATTCCGCCCAAAAACTGTTGCTCAATATGTTTGAAGCCTGTAAAGATGAGCTGGAAATCCTTATCCAGCAGAGCCTTTCTCATGAGAACCTTGAACATTCAATCAGCCAATTGATTGATGAAAAATTCGGTCCCAGATCCATTGAAAACAGACCTATCAATTTCCCCCAATATTTCACACAGTTTTACGACTCCCTTAAACCTGAATTTGATTTCAGAAAAATCGATATTGATTTTTCCTTTGATGATGATCTGCCAACTTTAGAGCTGCCAAAAGAAATTTTAGATAAAATGATCGGCGGCCTTATTAGAAATGCCATTGAAAACACGCCTGATAAAGGTAAAATTCATATTTCCTTTAAAACAAAGGATGCTGGTGTTCTTTTAAGTATCCATGATTTCGGAGTCGGGATTGAGTCAGATGCCCAGAAAAGAATCTTTGAAGGATTTTTTTCCACCCAAGAGACTTTGTCCTATTCAACAAAGACACCTTTTGCCTTTAATGCAGGCGGAAAGGGTGCTGATTTGTTGCGTATGAAAATATTTTCCGATCGACATGGTTTTATTTTGGATATGGTCTCAAAGCGATGTACCTTCCTACTTGAAAAACCAGATGTAAAATGCCCGGGCAATATTGAAAAATGCTCATTTTGTCAAAGCCATGAAGATTGTTTAACTTCCGGCTATTCAAATTTTACCATTTTTTTCCCAACTTAAAAAAATAAAAAAGTCTTTGACAAACTTGATAAAATTGAATTATTACAATCTAATGTGTTGAGACTGAGCGCTCGTTTGTTTTTAAAATATGGATTAGGAGTCGCGGTGAAGTAGAGTTGTACAAAACGAATTAGCTTTTTTATATTATCCTTTTTATACGAGGAGTTTTTTGTGATGACCGATTTGCATAACCTGACATTTTTTGACATCTATGAAAAAAACGCCCTCTACAATGGCCGCTCTACTGCCATAAACTTTAAGGATGAGAACACAAGCTATTCTGACCTTTTTTTACGAACGTCCAAACTGGCCAGCGGCATCAAAACCCTGAACCTTCCTGAGGGCAGCAGAATTGCGGTTCTTTGCAAAAACCACCCTGCATTTTTCCATCTGTTTGGTGCGGCATCGGCACTCAACCTCGCACTTGTTCTCATTAACCGGCGCCTAAGTTCCGATGAAATAAATTATATTGTTGAAGACACCAGCCCCTCTATCATTTTTTGTGACAAGGAAATGGCGGACCAGGCAGGATCTCTTGCCAAATCTTTTTCTTGTCTCAAACAGTGTTTTATTGTTGATGAGGATGATAATGACTTTTCAAGTCTCTATGATAACCCGCCTCTAAAAGAAGCAGTGCCTTGTCGTGCAAAAGATCCTTTTGTTATTATTCACACGGCAGCAATGCTTGGCAAACCCAGGGGTGCGGTTCTTGGACAGGAAAATATTCTTTTATCAAATCAGCAGATTATTCACGCTCTCGGTATAGATGAAACCAAATCCTATTTAAATATTCTGCCTTTATTCCATATTATGGGAATAAATCTAGGTTTAGGCATCATCCAGGCCGGCGGTAAAAATATAATACAGGAAAAATTTGACCCCCCTAAAACATTAGACCTTATCCAGGAACAAAAAGTTAATTTATTTGGTTCCTTTCCCCCCATAATTTCAAACCTATTAGATGAAATAAAGAACGGTGACTATGACCTGTCAAGCCTTGAGGTCGCTGCCGGACTTGAGATGCCTGACATGGCAAAAAAATGGGAAGCTGAAACACCATCAAAATTCTGGACCATGTACGGACAGACGGAAACGTCCGGCCTTATAACCTTTGCCGAATACTTTGCAAAACCGGGATCAGCAGGTGTTATCTCTTCTTTTGCCAAAATCAGAATCGCAGATGACTTTGACAATGTTTTACCCATGGGTGAAACCGGAGAAATTCTTGTCAGAGGTCCTTTGGTTTTCCAGGGATACTGGAATGCCGACCAATTGAATGCCCATACCTTAAGGGATGGCTGGCATCATACCGGAGACCTCGGCATGATTGATTCTGACGGCTTCTTGTTTTTTAAGGGCCGTAAAGCTGAAAAAGAGCTCATAAAGCCGGGCGGAGAAAATGTTTTTCCAGCAGAAGTGGAAAAAGTTATTCTCGGTCATGATGCAGTCAAAGATGTCTGTGTTTTCGGTGTTCCAGACCCAAAATTTGGTGAAGGAATAAAAGCGGTTTGCTCACTTAACCCGGGAGCTGATCTGACTAAGGATGATCTGATAAAATTTTGCGGGTCCCTTATTGCCGGATACAAAAAACCACGATATGTTGAATTTGTCGATGAATTGCCAAAAACAGAGGATGGCTCAATTAACCGTGAAAAAATAAAAAAAGAGTATGGTTAAAACACTCCCTTTTTTTATAAACATGGTTTTTGCCTTGACACTCTATAGCTGATTTACTATTGGTAATTCTTAGGGCCTTTTCCAGTATTATCAGGTTGCAATGGGCCTTAACGCTTTATTCATTTATACTGTCAGACAAATTTATACGTATTTTTTATGATAGGAGGTGAGTACTTGCTTTAATCTTTGTTTCAATTTGAATAATCTTTTTTGGCAAAAATTTTTTGGATACAAGTTCTCTTTAATTTGACTTATAGAATTTGGATTTTATATGGCACATTTAAATGTTTCAAACGTTACACTCTCTTTTGGCGGACTCAAGGCTCTTTCAAATGTGGATATGAAGATCGAGCCGGGTCTGATCACATCAATTATCGGCCCCAATGGTGCCGGTAAAACAAGTATGCTCAACTGCATATCAGGGTTTTATCATCCCACAAAAGGTGACATTGATTATAAAGGGAAGAATCTGACCCAGGCTTCCCCCCACCAGGTATCGAACATGGGGATTTCAAGGGCTTTTCAGAACCTGGAACTTTTTTCAGGTATGTCTGTTCTCGATAATCTTCTCCTCGCCCGGCACCAGAATCTAAATTACAGCTTTCTGCACGCTGTTTTCTTTTATGGAAAAGCCTCCCGCATTGAAGCTGAAAACAGATATTTTGTGGAAGGCATCATCGATTTTATGGAGCTGGAACCCTATCGGAAAAGTCTTGTGGGCAATTTAAGCTATGGGGTCCAGAAAAAAGTCGAAGTGGCTCGAGCCTTAACCCTGGCCCCTGATATTCTTCTTTTAGACGAACCCATGGCAGGGATGAACCAGGAGGAAAAAGAGGATATTGTCCGGTTTGTCATGGATATTCAAAAAGAAAAAGGGATTACCGTGGTATTGGTAGAACATGATCTTGGGGTTGTCATGGATATTTCAGACAAAATCTATGTTCTCGATTTTGGTGAAGTCATCGGTTCCGGTACGCCTGAAGAAATTGCCCAAAATCCAAAAGTAATTGAAGCTTATATCGGAGAGGATTAATATAAATGAATAATAATGATCAGTTGCTTGAATACTCTATACCCCAATTGCTTCGCTGGCGGGTTAAGAGCACACCCAAACGACCTGCTTTAAAGGAAAAGGATTTTGGAATCTGGAACACCTATACCTGGGAAGATTATTATGACCATGTCAGGAAAACGGCTTTAGGTCTCAAAGCCGTCGGTATAGGAAAAGGTGATGTCATTGCCATCATCAGCGACAATATTCCAGAGGTTTTGTTCACTGCCATTGGTGCACACGCCATAGGCGCAATTTCTGCAGGGATTTATCAAACCAGCATGCCCCACGAAATTGCACAGATCCTTGATTACCTGAAAGTCAGTGCGGTTTTTTGTGACAACCAGGAACAGGTGGATAAAGTTCTTGAAGTCAGAGATCAGCTCCCCAATGTTAAAAAAGTCATTTTTGAAGATCCAAGAGGCATGAGAGATTATATGTCCGATGAATGGTTCATAGACATCACAGACCTCTATAAGCAGGGTGATAACGAACATTCAAAAAATCCTGATCTTTTTGAATCACTTGTGGATGAGGGCAAACCAGATGATGTCTGCCACCTTTGTCTCACATCAGGCACAACCGGTTTACCCAAAGGTACAAAACTCACCCATAAAAATTATATCAATATGGGGCTTCAACTCATACAGGTGGATCATCTGGAGCCCACGGATGAATATGTTTCTTTTCTGCCTTTTGCCTGGATAGGAGAACAGATGAACTCCTTCGGGGTTGCCATGGCATCGGGTATTACCCTTAATTTCCCTGAATCTGTCGAAACAGCCATGTCGGATCTAAAAGAAATTGGACCCCATTTCATGTTCGGTGCTCCAAGAATTTATGAAACCATCCGATCTGAAATCTGGCTGAAAATAGACCAGTCCTATTGGTTAAACAAACTTTTCTATAATTATTTCATCAATGTGGGGCTTGAAGCGGCTGACTACAGGATGGCAAACAAACCCATGCCTTTGGGTCTAAAAATAAAATCATGGCTGGGCACCCAGCTGATATTCAGACCCCTTGTCAACCAGATTGGTTTCCTTCGATTAAGAAGAGCCTATACGGGCGGTGCAGCATTAGGGCCGGAGCTTTTTACCTTTTACCAGGCCATTGGTGTCAATTTAAAACAGATCTATGGGCAGACGGAAATTGTCGGCATTGCCTATATGCACAGAGACGGGGATGTCAGGCCTGATACAGTGGGCAAACCGCTGCCCGGAACCCAGTGTAAAATTTCTGAAGAAGGAGAAATCCTTTCCAGATCTGATTCGGTTACACCCGGATATTATGGTCTTCCTGAAAAATCCGAAGAGCTTTTGGAAGGCGGATGGCTTCATTCAGGAGATGCCGGATTTATTGATGAAAACGGTCATCTGGTGGTTATTGACCGACTTTCCGATGTGATGCATAATAACAAGGAGGAGATGTTTTCTCCCATGTTTCTGGAAAATGCCCTTAAGTTCAGTCCCTATATAAAAGAGGCGGTCATATTTGGGAATAAAGAAGATTATGTAGCATGCCTGATTAATGTTGATCCGATCGTTGTGGGCAAATGGGCTGAAGACAGGGGAATTTCATTTACAACCTATATGGATCTTTCAAGCAAACCTGAGGTTGCCAAGCTTATGATGGAACAGGTGATGGATGTCAATTCACGGGCTGAAAAAGAGCATTTTAAAATTAAACGCTTTGCATTGCTTTACAAGCTTTTAGATACCGATGACGGGGAATTGACCAAAACAGGCAAAATCCGGCGCAAATTTGTTCAGGAAAGATACCAGAACCTTTATGAATTTTTGTATGATGAATCTGTGGATAAAAAGGAAGTTGAGGCATCCTTCCAATATCAGGACGGGCAGTCGACATCGGTTAAAACAAGTATTGAATTTTTCACAGTGAAAGGAGCCGAATAAATCAAATGAGTTATTTTTTTCAAATTGTAGTCAGTGGCATTGTTGTGGGCTCCATCTATGCATTGGCAGCCCTTGGCCTGGTGCTTGTTTACAAATCAAGCCGGGTGGCAAATTTTGCCCACGGCCAGATTATTGCCGCAGGTGCTTTTATCACTTATTTTTTAACTGTAACCCTTGGCGTCCCCATCTTTTTTTCATTTTTAGCCAGCATGATCATCACTTTCTTCTTAGCCATGAGTGTTGAACGAATTTTCTTAAGACGCCTGATCGGTGAACCCATTATCTCTGTAATTATGGTTACCATCGGATTGGGATCAATCCTTGATGGTTTGATTTATTTGACGCCCTTTGGCAGTGAAAATTTCTCATTTCCTGAATTTCTTCCCACAGAGCCCCTTTCTCTTGGCGGCGTTTCCATTTCATGGACCCAGCTTGTGGGGGTGATCATCACCTTTATTTTGATCGGGGGATTTTCCTGGTTTTTCAAAAAATCAACCGTTGGAATATCCATGAGGGCCGTATCTGACGATCAGTTTGCGTCCATGTCCGTTGGTATCTCCGTGCCCAAAGTTTTTGGTCTTGCCTGGGCCACAGCCGGATTGTCGGCTGCAGCGGCAGGATGCATCATTGGCAATATAACCGGGTTAAACTTTGATACCCTGCATTCATTTGGGGTCGTTGTGTTCCCTGTTATTATTCTGGGAGGACTTGATTCCATACTAGGTGCTGTTGTGGCCGGAATTATTATGGGATTGATCCAGCAGTTTGCCAGCGGTTATCTGGATGGTAATTTTGGTTTGTTCGGTACGGGAGATGTCATGCCATATGTCATTTTATTAATCATTCTTCTATTTAAACCCCATGGTTTATTTGGAATTCACGAAATTGAGCGGGTGTAGCCTATGTCAGCAAATACGTGGTTAGCAACAGGTAATTTTTACACAACCTATAAACAGGAACAAAAGACATTTTCCACCAGTCTTGACCGGACCGTGTTTACATTCTTTTTATTAATTCTTTTTGCCTGGCCTTTGTTCTTCCCTTTGAGTAACAAGTATATGCTGGTGATTGATAATATTTTAATCGCGGTAGTTGCCGTCATGGGACTCAACCTTGTCACAGGATTTGCAGGCCTTATTTCCATAGGGCATGCAGCATTTGTGGGCATTGGTGCCTACACCGTGGCCTCCTTTTGCAGGACCATCGGTGATACCCATATCATCATCACCCATTTCTGGCCAGTAATGATTATACTTTCCGGGCTTGTCGGTGCCGCTTTCGGAGCCGTTGTCGGATTGCCCGCCCTGCGTCTGAAACATCTGTATCTTGCCATTGCCACCCTATCGTTTCAGATGATTTTTCAATGGGTGATTAATTTTATGACCTTTTTTAACCAGGGCCAGACCATATCTGTGGGCCGGGTTTTCTGGTTCACCGGAAAGATAGGACGGAGAGATCACTATTTCTTCTGGTACTATGCCATACTTGTAGTCGTAATCCTGCTGGGTTTCGGGGTCAGGAATCTGCTTAAGACCCGCTATGGCAGATGCCTGATCGCCGTCCGGGACAATGACCGTGCCGCCGATGCCATGGGGATAAATCCAGGCCTGACAAAAGTCTATGCCTTTGCCCTGGCCGGTTTTTTTGCCGGGGTTGCCGGTGCTCTGCATGCTTATGTATACAGGGGGGTCGGTTTTGAATCCTTTACCCTCCATGAATCCATAGGCTATCTTGCCATGGCAATTGTCGGGGGATTGGGAACTTTGAACGGTTCATTCTGGGGACCGGTTTTCATAAAATTTTTAGACCTTCAAATGGAGCACCTATCAGAAGCCCTGGGTCAATACATGCCATCCGGAATGAACCTTGCCACAGCTATGAAACCCTTTACTTTTGGTTTGGTCATTGTTCTGTTTTTGATGTACGAATCCCGAGGGATTGCAAACTGGTGGAGAATTACAAAATCCTATACCAAGTTGTGGCCATTCCGATATTAGGTGTGTCACTTCTTTACATATATTTTTTTTAGTTACTAACTAAACCCAAGAAGGAGAAGAAACATGAAAAGCAACAAAATTTTTACTGCATTGCTGGTTCTTGTCGTTATGTTTGCATTTACTTCATCTGTAAATGCGGGCGGGAAAGTTTACAAACTTGGTTTATCTCTTGCCATCACCGGACCGACATCTGATGCTGGTAACCCCTATTCCAAAGGAGTAGAGGATTATTTTAAATTTGCAAATGAAACAAAAATTTTAGGTGATGACACAATTGACTGTACGATCAGAGATGATCAGTATAAAACCGACATCACCAAAAGAAATTTTGAAGAATATCTTGATGATGGTATCGTTTTGTATCTAAACTACTCCACTGGCAGCACACTGGGATTAAAAAAGGACTTTGAAGAAGAAAAAATTCCGGTAATTCCTGCTTCCTTTCATCGTGGAAACCTTAAGAATTCAAATTATATCTTTTTGCCTGTTGCATCTTACTCAGAGCAAGTCATCGTTATGAGCGAATATGTCGCAAACAATCATAAAGGAGGCGGTACTCCAAAAGTTGCTCTTTTCCTTCATCCTTCTGCCTTTGGCCGTGGACCTATGGCCGATACCAAGGCAGCTGTAGCTGCAGGGCTCAATATTGAGATTGTTGAAATTGTTGAACATGGAAAAGATCTTGATAATACTGCAATGCTGAAACGCCTCATGAGCAAGGGAGTTCAATATGTGATCAGCCAGACTATTCAATCACCTGTTGCAACCATGCTTAAAGATGCACAACGTCTGGCTCTATCTGCAGGTTCATTTGGTGAAGCCGGCAAACTGACTTTCCTTGGCGCCCACTACACTGGCGGTAATGATCTTATTGCTCTTGCCGGGGCCGCTTCTGAGGGTTTCTTTTGGGTATGTTCCTACAACCTGACATCTGAAGATACAGATGGAACCAAAAAACAGCTTGCCCTTGCAAAATTATATGGGCGTGATGCCAAAGCAGCCAACTCACACAATTATGCCAACGGCATCATGGTTGCTCAGGTTGCAACGGAAGCGATTAGAAGAGCAAAAGCTGCCGGTCTTGAAGTCACCAAAGCAAACCTTCATAAAATGCTAAATGGGATGAATGGTGCCAATGCATATCACCCATATACAACTGTTGGACCTGTGACCTTTTCACCAACTGACCATGCAGGAGTTGATATGCTTCAGATATACACTGTAAGTGGTGGCGCTTTCAAAAAAGTCGGAGTTCCTTTACAGTCTGCATTCATGAATAAAATCCCATAAAGGATTTAAATTTAGCTAGGGATTAATTTTAATGAATCCAATAAAAAAAATCCCTTGAATAAGCTGAACCTAAACTTACCGGAAATCTGATTAAGACAAATCAAGTTTCCGGTAAGTTAATCCCAAAAACAAAACAATAAAGAAAGTGCTTATGGAAAAAAATCTGCTTGAAGTCAATAATATTGAAGTTGTCTATAATGACATCATTCAGGTCCTGCGTGGTGTCAGCCTGAACGTTCCCAAGGGTGGTATTGTTGCTTTACTTGGAACAAACGGTGCCGGAAAAACAACCACCTTAAGAGCCATCAGCGGCCTTTTAAAACCTGAAAACGGGGCCACAAAGGAAGGCTTTATCAAATTTAACGGTACAGATACGACTCATCTTCTGGGAACACAAATTGTAAAACTAGGCGCCGTGATGGTGCCTGAGGGCAGAAGGGTATTTAAGCATCTTACTGTGAATGAAAATATATTGGTCGGCTCCATTACCAGAAGTGACGGATCAAAAAAAATACGGGCTGACAACGAACTGATGTACAAGCATTTTCCAAGGCTTTCAAAGGTCACCAACAGGATGGCAGGGTACAGTTCCGGTGGAGAGCAGCAAATGATTGCCATTGCCAGAGCTTTGATGGCAGCACCCCAAATGCTGATGCTGGATGAACCGTCTCTGGGGCTTGCTCCCATTCTTGTCAAAGAAATATTTGAAAATATTCAAAGGATTAACAAAGAATTAGAAACAACGATTCTGGTTGTGGAGCAAAATGCAAAAGTTGCTCTGGCTATATCTGATTATGCCTATATAATGGAATCCGGCAAAATAGTTCTGGAAGGTCCTTCCAAAGAACTTAAAGACAACCCGGATGTAAAAGAGTTTTATATGGGAATTACCAAGGGTGGCGGGAGAAAATCTTTTAAAGATGTTAAATCCTATAAGAGGCGTAAACGCTGGATGTAGACTGTAATTTTAGGAGTTCATAATGAAGATATTGGTTGGATATAATGGTGGAGAAGTTGGCAGACTGGCCTTATCTCTTGCAAGAGATTATGCCAAAATAAATAATGCTTTTGTTTATGTGATCACCTCAATGGAAGGGGGAGCTTCTGAAAAGCAGTCTGATATTCTTAAGGCGGAGGAAGATCTTGAATTTGCTCAAAAATTCATGGAAAACTCAAACGTTAAATGTGATGCCCAGCAGAGCGTAAGAGGGTTCTCTCCTGGTGAAGATATTGTTAAATTTGCCGAAGAAAATGAAATCGATCACATTTTTCTTGGTATCCGAAAAAAATCCAAAGCCCAGAAAGCGATTTTGGGATCAACATCACGATATGTTATCCTTAAAGCCCCCTGTCCTGTGACCACCACTAAATTCGATCTAGACAAAATTAAAATAAACGACCTTTTAAAAGACCGCCGGGTCATGGTGGTTGATGATGAACCCGATATCCTTGAAACCGTTGAAGAGTTACTGGACATGTGCGTTCTGGATACGGCAGCTTCATTTGATGATGCTAAAAAACTGCTTGAAAACAACCCATATGATATAGCCATACTGGATATCATGGGTGTTTCAGGTTATGACGTGCTTGAGCTTGCCCGTAAAAAAGATATTCCTGCAATCATGCTCACTGCCCATGCCCTCACCTCTGAAAATTTAAAGGAATCAATTAGAAAAGGGGCTGACTCCTATATTCCCAAAGATTTTCTGGCCAATCTTGTCACCCATGTTGCCGATGTTCTTAAGGCGCGGATACAAGGCCGACAAGGAAGAGGCGCCTGGTTCAAAAACATGAAGCCCTTCTTTGACAAAGCATTTGGCAAAGGATGGAGAGATAAGGACAGAGGCTTCTGGAACACGTTTGATGATAAATACGGGCGCTAACCCTTTACAGGATTCTGATTTTATCACTATAGGTTGTCAGGGATTCAAGACCATTATCAGTTACCAATAATGTGTTTTCTATCCCTAGCACCCCTTTTGTCGGAAAAACAACCTTGGGTTCCAGTGCAATCATCATCCCTTTTTCAAGGCTCAGTGTCTGGCCTTTGGCAATAAAGGGGAACTCGTCCAGTTCAAGACCAAGGCCATGCCCCGTAAAACGGATTTTTCTTTCGCCGGCACCCATGAAATTTTCTTTGTACCCCATGTCTTTGGCCATGGACATCATCATTTCATAAACCTGTCCGGATATACTTCCGGCAACAGCCTTTTGCTTTACCTCTTCCTGGATTTTCAGCATGGCATCATGGGCCTTTAAAAGGTCACCCGGAAGACTGCCAAAACAATAAATCCGGGTATGGTCACTTAAATATCCATTCAAGGCAAATACATAATCCACCAGTATGGGCTCGTTCTTTTTAATCAGGTTAAACCCGGGTCCCTGGGCAATGCTGGGGTTTACACCCAACCCGCCTGTTGGTGAGGCAAAGCAGGAGGGAATTGCCGCTCCCGGGCCTGCCATGATATGTCCGTAAAACAGATCATTGTCCCACATTCGCATGCGGATCAGCCCCTGGTGACCAAGGCTCCTGGCGTGGGCTTCCAATAATCCTGCAAACTCAATCTCGCTCATGCCCTGCCCGATAATCTCCGGTACTTTTGCGGCAAGTGTGTCCGCCATCCTGGCGGCCTGTCTCATCAAGCCTATTTCATAGTCTGATTTGACAGCCCTTTGCAACCGGATTTGCAGGGAGACGTCCACAATTTCGGCTGACGAGAATATCTCTTGAAATAAAATATATTGGTTGGCCGAAAGTACATCCATTTCAAGACCCAGATGTTTAGGCAGTCCATAACCAAATGATAGAATCGTTTCAGGAATTTTTTTGGGGCTTATAATACTGACAACCCGATCTATTCCCGATTCTTTTTTAGCGCGCTGATAATCCTTGAACACCATTAACAGGGGTTCGCCTGATTCAGGGATATACAGCCAGCCCTGCTGGGCCGTTCCTGAATAGTAATACAAATCTGTTTTCTGTAAAATCAGCACCCCGTCAATCTTGTTTTCCCCCAGTCTTTGCTGAAGGTTGGCAATTCGTTTTTTCAATTCTGCTTCAGGAGTGCTCCTGATGTATGTTACCATCTTTTCCTCACTTATTCGGGGTTATCCTTTCATTATTCTTGATTCTCCAATATTAAAAATCCGGGGATAAAACCCTTTATAACGGTTTTCATAAACATGTTTCTAAATTCACGTCGAACATAAGTGGTTGATTGTTTCGGGATCTTATTTTGAGAAACACTATAAAAAAAGCTGGGGCAACGCATGTTTATATTTTATCCATTGCATTGCCCCAGCTTTAATTCAAATATAAATTATTTGTAATCGTAAAACCCTTTACCGGTTTTTCGTCCTAACCAGCCGGCCTCAACATATTTTCTCAAAAGCGGGCAGGCTCTGTATTTAGAGTCTTTAAACCCATCGTACAATGTCTCCATGATTGCAAGGCAGGTATCAAGACCGATCAAATCTGCCAGGGCAAGGGGACCCATGGGGTGATTTGCACCAAGCTTCATAACCGTATCAATATCTTCTGGTTTTCCCACACTCTGGTAAAGACAAAAGACCGCTTCATTGATCATGGGCATCAATATTCTGTTGGCAATAAACCCTGGGAAATCACTTGCTTCAGCCGGGGTTTTGCCAAAGTCTTCACATAATTTCCATGTTATATCAAAGGTTTCATCTGAAGTGGCAATACCCTTAATAACTTCAACCAGCTTCATAACCGGCACTGGATTCATAAAATGCATGCCAATCACTTTATCGGGCCGGGACGTTCTGGCGGCAATTCTGCCAATGGGAATAGAAGAGGTATTGGTGGCCAAAATAACCTGGGGAGGGCATATTTTATCTAAGTCTTCAAATATTTTAAATTTTAAATCTTCTCTTTCCACGGCTGCTTCAACCACAAAATCCACTGTTGCCATGTCTTTTAGATCTGTGGTGGTGGTTATTCTGCCAAGGATTCCCATTTTTGTCTCTTCGGAAATTTTTTGTTTTTTAACCAACCTGTCAAGATTTTTTGAAATGGTGGCCATACCGTTTTCACAGAACTCTTCTTTTATATCACTCATCACGACTTCAAGGCCACTGGCTGCGACAACCTGTGCAATACCGTTACCCATCTGTCCGGATCCTATAACACCAAATTTTTTAACGTCCATTGTTTCTCCTCAATTAGTGGGATCAGGCGTTGCTTATCGTCATTATCATTCGCATATCAAACGATACAAACCTGGTCCCTTTTTTTATTTAAAAGTCAATCTAGGCGTTGACAATTGATTAGTATATCATCTGTTGACAACTAGGGCAACCGCCTCTCCCCCACCCAGACAGAGAGACGCAAGTCCCCTATTCACATCACGCTTTTTCATTTCATATAATAATGTGGTCAGAACCCGGGCCCCGCTGGCACCTATGGGATGACCCAGCGCAACACTTCCGCCGTTGACATTTACTTTTTCAGGATCTAAATCAAGCACCTTGTTTATGCCTGCTGAACTACCTGAAAAGGCTTCATTGATTTCAAACAAATCAATATCTGAAATTGAAAGGCCCTGTTTTTTCAACACCTTGGGAATGGCATAAATCGGTGCCATTAAAACATATTTCATATCAATGCCATAGGAACACTGGGAACCGATTGTGGCCATGATTTCGCAGCCTAACTCCTTTGCCTTGTTTTCACTCATGACAACCAAGGCTGAAGCGCCGTCACTGATAATAGACGCATTTCCGGCAGTTCCCACACCATCTTTTTTAAAGGCAGGTTTCATTTTTGAAAGGAAATCAAGACCTGTCTCCTTGCAGCATTCATCTGTATCAAATATAAGGGAATCCCCTCTTCTCTGAGGAATTTCAACCGGTACGATCTCATCTTTAAACCGGTCGCCGGCAATGGATGCATTGGCTCTTATATAAGACTGTGCAGCATACTCGTCCTGAACCTGTCTGGATACATCCCACTTTTCACAACAAAGCTCATTGGACATGCCCATGTGAAAATCATTGATCACATCCCATAACCCGTCATGGACCATATGATCTTCAATTTTCCCCGGGCCCATGCGATGGCCCCAGCGGGCCTTGTCCATATAATAGGGTGCCATACTCATGTTTTCCATGCCGCCTGCCACAACCACATCTGCATCCCCGCATTGTATGGCCTGAGCCGCCAGCATCACAGCCTTTAATGAGGAGCCGCAAACTTTATTTATGGTAATGGACTCAACCTCCCAGGGAAGCCCAGCTTTAACAGCAGCCAGTTTTCCCGGATTCTGTCCGTAACCGCAGGGCAACACCATGCCCATGATACACTCATTGACCTGTTTGTCATCAATGCCGGCCCTTTTAACGGCCTCTTTTATCACATGGGCCCCAAGATCTGTTGCTCCCATTTTGCTTAGGCTTCCGCCAAAACTCCCCAAAGGGGTTCGTGTGGCACTTACGATTACTGCTTTATTCATATGCATCATCTCCTTGTACTTACATGTTTCGTCTATATTTTCCACCCACTTCATACAATGCTTGAGTGATGGTTCCCAGACTGCAAACCTTGACCGTTTCCATTAATCTTTCAAATATGTTTTCATTATTTAATGCGGCCTGCTTCAAATTCTCAAGCGCTTGCTCTGATTCATCTAAATGTTGTGTTTTAAAAACCTTCAGCCGTTCAAGCTGGGCATCCTTTTGATCATCCGTGGCCCTTGCCAGCTCCAGATGATTCGCCATTTCTGCGTAATCCGCATCAGGATCTTCAAAGGTATTCACCCCGATAATGGGATGTTTGCCTGAATGTTTCAGGTTTTCATAATAAATGGACTCCTCCTGAATTTTACCTCTCTGGTAGCCGGTTTCCATTGCCCCCAGAACACCTCCCCTTTCCGTGATTCTTTCAAACTCAATAAGTACGGCTTCTTCCACAAGGTCGGTGAGTTCATCAACAATGAAACTTCCCTGTAACGGATTCTCATTCTTGGTCAGCCCCCATTCCCGGTTAACAATCAATTGCACGGCAAGTGCTCTTCTCACTGATTCTGAAGAAGGGGTTGTTATTGCTTCATCAAAGGCGTTGGTATGCAGACTATTACAATTATCATATATGGCGCACAGCCCCTGGAGCGTTGTTCTGATGTCATTGAACTGGATATCCTGGCTATGCAGTGACCTGCCCGATGTCTGGATATGGTATTTCAGTTTTTGTGATTTTTCATTTCCCTTATATTTATATTTCATGGCCACAGCCCAGATCCGTCTGGCCACTCGTCCGATCACTGTATACTCAGGATCCATACCATTGGAAAAGAAAAAGGATAGGGAGGGAGCAAAGGTATCAATATCCATTCCCCGCGACAGATAATACTCTACATAGGTAAACCCGTTTGCCAGAGTTAATGCAAGCTGGGTAATGGGATTGGCGCCTGCTTCAGCAATATGATACCCTGAAATAGAAACCGAATAAAAGTTTTGAACCTGATGGTCAATAAAATATTGCTGAATATCTCCCATCATTTTCAATGCAAATTCAATGGAAAAAATGCAGGTGTTTTGCCCCTGGTCTTCTTTTAAAATATCTGCCTGTACGGTTCCCCGTACATTGGACAGTGCAAACTGCCTGATGGATTCCATTTCATCCTGTGACGGGTCCCGACCATTTTTCTCCTTAAAGGCCTCCGTCTGCTGGGCAATGGCCGTATTCATAAACATGGCCAGCATCATGGGGGCCGGCCCGTTAATTGTCATGGATACCGAGGTATTGGGGGCGCAAAGATCAAATCCGTCATAGAGGACTTTTACATCATCCAGGGTGCATATGCTCACCCCGGAGGTTCCAATCTTGCCGTAAATATCAGGGCGCGTTGCCGGGTCAAACCCGTAAAGGGTAACCGAATCAAAAGCTGTGGACAGGCGCTTGGCTGGATAACTTTCAGACAACATCTTGAACCGTTTGTTGGTATCTTTGGGACCACCCTCTCCTGCAAACATCCGTGTGGGATCTTCATCTGCCCTTTTTAATGGGAACACTCCAGCTGTATACGGAAAATAACCTGCAAAATTTTCTTTTCGCATCCAGGTGTACTGCTCTCCGGGATCAATAAATTGCGGTAAAGAAATTTTAGGGATTTTAGAATGGGACAAGGACTGACTGAATAAGGGAAGTTTAAATTCCTTATCCCGCACCGTGTACACCAGTTCATCCTTTCCAAATTGATTTTTACAGGTATTGAAGGCTTCTAAGGTTTTTTGGGTATCATTCTCAATTAAAGAACCGGCATCTATAATCGCCTCTTTAAATGTCTCCAGGGCATCGGGCAATTGCTCAAGACCCTTTTCTTCCATGGCTTTTAAAGCCTCGGTCAAATGCCATTGATTTCTTACAGCTGTTGACTGGTCCTTGGTGGTTTTATGATATTGTCTTACTGAATCGGCAATCTCGGCTAGATATCTGGTTCTTTCTCCCGGGATAATGATGGTTTTTGAAGAAGATTCTTTGATGCCCGTCCGTTCTATGGATGACTTGTATTCAATATTTTTCTTTTCTGATATAAGATCCAGAAGACCATGATAAAATGCGGTAATCCCGTCATCATTAAATTTTGAGGCAATGGTGCCGTATACGGGCAGGTCCGTTAGATCCATTTCCCATGCCTTCCGATTTCTCTGCACCTGCTTTCTGACGTCCCTTATGGCATCTTCGCTGCCTTTTTTCTCATACTTATTCACCACAACAATATCAGCATAGTCCAGCATGTCTATTTTTTCCAGCTGTGAAGGGGCGCCATACTCAGCGGTCATGACATAGATGGACATATCCACGAGATCAACTACCCTTGAGTCTCCCTGTCCGATACCGGCGGTTTCAACAATGACCATATCATAACCAGCGGCTTTGACCACGCTTATGGCATCGGGCAAGGCCTCTGGAAGCTCTGTCTGTGACCGTCTTGTTGCAAGAGAACGCATATAAACCCGGCCCGTCTCTATGGAGTTCATCCTGATCCTGTCACCCAGCAGGGCACCGCCAGTTTTCCGTCTGGAGGGGTCACAGGAAATAATGGCAATATTGATATCTTTAAGATCCCTTAAAATCCGGATAATCAATTCGTCTGTTAAAGATGATTTTCCCGCACCGCCTGTTCCAGTCAAACCGATTACGGGAATATCTTTTTTATCGGCAAGCGGTTTAATCTTTGAAATAATGGTGTTAAATCTATCCGGGTCCTTGGCCTTGGCTTCCTGCACGGCAGAAATAAAATTGGCTGTCACATATTTATTGTCAACAATAAGATTCTCATAATCAAGATTGTCATAATCAACACAAGGCACATCCATGAGCTGCATCATATCGTTGATCATGCCCTGAAGCCCCATTTTTGATCCATCTTCAGGAGAATAAATTCGTGTCACACCATAGGCATGAAGCTCCTCCATTTCCAAAGGGATGATCACTCCGCCGCCACCGCCGAAAATCTTGATATGGGATGCCCCTTTTTCCTTTAAAAGGTCTTTCATATACTTAAAATATTCAATATGACCGCCCTGGTAACTGGATACGGCGATGCCCTGGGCATCTTCTTCAATGGCTGCATCCACAACCTCCTTTGCCGACCGGTTGTGGCCGATATGGATGACTTCAGCACCGGTATCCTGCAATATCCGTCTCATTATATTTATGGCAGCATCATGACCGTCAAACAGGGATGTGGCCGTAACAATCTTAATGGAATGCTTGGGGGTATAACTTTGGATGTCTACACTCATTATTTCTCCTTTAAAATATCAGTCCAAGGATAAAATTAGTTTGAATTTTTATATATTCCTCAATGGTAAAATTTTTTTGAACATGCCATCTTCTAAAAGCCCACATCTGACCCAAAACAGAGATATTATGACCCACCAGATTAATGGTTTTATCATCAAGCAATGGAAATTTGTTTTTCCCTGTTAAGGAGGTCAGCGCATTAATGAAAATATCGGTGATATTCAACTCATTTACGAGGACATCCTCTTTCCATTTTTCCGGCAAAAATTGTGTCACCTGATACATGAGAAGAATGTGGTCTCCCAGTTTATCGCAAACATAAAAATATTCGCGTATGGCCGATGCAAGCCGTTCTTTTTCCTTGTCTGTATCGGTCAAAGCCTTTTCAACGGCATCCTGTACTTCCTCATGAATGGTTTTACATACAAGATACAGCAGGTCCTCTTTAGAACTTACATATTCATATAAAGAACCAATTGAAAAATTTGAAGCCTTTGCAATCATCCGTGTTGTTGTCTTGTGGTATCCATGCTCAATAAAAAGGGTCACAGTGGAATCAATAATCTGGCGTCTTCGTTCCCTGACCAATACAGGGTTTTTTATCTGTGTCGGTACCTCGACATCCTTTACCGGGTCCGTAAATTTTTTAATTCTTCCCAAATGATCGCTCCCTTCTCTATATTTGAGGTTGCTGTTATTGAAATTTGAACGAGCGCTCAGTCATAGTATTTTTTCGCATTTATTCAATAGCTTGTCAAGATAATATACAGATAATATCAACTGGTTTTTTCAGACTCTGATTTTTCACTGCAGCAGCAGACACTATCGTGATTCTATTATTAAGGCTCCGAATCGATGGACAGCTTTTCTCAATCAAGGAAAATCAGCAAAAATATAGATTATCATTGTTAAAAAAATGGGGGATTTTAATTTTTTACAATGATATAGAGTAACCATAATATGACCGGTGTGTCATTGCCTCTTTTGTGCAAGTATTTTCATAGCCGGATGATCTCTTTTTCCAGGGCGGCTTTAACTCGTGCAAATTCACCTTTCATCATATCAAACAGTTTTTGGATATCGTCAATATCGTTATCCCGGCATCTCAAAGGCAAATGAATCAAAAAAACATTTGACAAAATAATCTCTTTAAATATAGTATCTTGGATATAGACTGAGCGCTCGATCAGTTTTAATTATTTTCGGGCTTTTTCAGTTTAAAAGCCATTTACTAAACAAAAACAAAATAACGTATAAATATAAAGGAGGCGCAGGGTGGATTTTGACCTTACCAAAGAACAGGAAATGATCCGTAAGGAAGTCAGAAAGTTTGCCCAAAAAGAGATCGCACCCATTGCAGGAGAGCTTGACGAAAAAGAAGAGTTTTCTGCAGACCTGACTTTAAAGATGGGAGAAATCGGTCTTTTTGGCATGTTTGTTTCAGAAAAGTATGACGGCCAGGAAATGGATTATATTTCATACATTATAGCGGTGGAGGAGATTGCCAGGATTGACGGATCCCAGGCCGCTACCATTGCAGCGGGCAATTCCTTAGGCATCGGCCCTATTTACTATTTTGGAACCGAAGAGCAAAAACAAAAATACCTTCCCAGGCTGTGTTCAGGAGAAGGGCTTTGGGGATTTGGACTCACAGAACCCACTGCAGGATCTGATGCCGGCGGCAGTAAAACCACAGCGGTTCTGGATGGTGACGAATGGGTGATTAATGGTTCAAAAATATTTATCACCAATGCTGCCTGTGACCTGACAATGGGCGTTACCGTTCAGGCCATCACCGGAACTAAGGACAATGGCAAACCTGAATATTCCTGTATCCTTGTTGAAGCAGGAACGCCTGGATTTAAGGCTATTCCCATGCACAAAAAACTGATGTGGCGATCCTCCAACACAGCAGAACTTTATTTTGATGATGTGAGGGTTCCCAAAGAAAATATTCTGGGTAAAAAAGGCGACGGGTTCCATCAGATGCTGGCCACCCTTGACGGGGGCAGGCTGTCTATCGGCGCTATGGGGCTTGGCGGAGCCCAGGGAGCCTATGATCTTGCATTAAAATATGCAAAAGAAAGGGAACAATTTGGACAGCCGATTTCAAAATTCCAGGCCATTGCATTCAAACTTGCCGACAGTGCCATGGAAATAGAGTGTGCAAGAAATCTATTATACAAAGCCTGCTGGCTGAAAACCAATAAACGGGCATATGAGAAAGAGGCTGCCATGGGCAAGTTGTATTGTTCTGAAGTCATGTCCCGCGTGGTGGACCATGCCGTCCAGATCCATGGCGGATACGGCCTGATGAAAGAATATAATGTGGAGAGATTTTACAGAGATCAGAAACTTTTAGAGGTGGGTGAAGGGACTTCTGAAGTTCAGCGCATTGTCATTTCACGGCATATCGGCTGCTGATACAACGCAAATAATCTCAGGAGATCAATATGAGTAATACAGATAAAAAAACCAAAGGCAGCGGCAGTGAACCGCTATTGCTGGTGGATGAAAAAGACCAGGCAGTCATCTTGACAATGAACCGGCCAAAGGTGATGAATTGTCTTAATTTCGACCTGTTATATGCCATTAAAAAGCAAATCGATGCCCTGCAGTATAGAAATGACATACGAACCGTCATCATCACCGGGACTGGGGAAAAAGCATTTTGTGCCGGAGCGGATTTAAAGGAAAGGGCCGGTCTCACCCAAGATGAGGTTAAAAAATTTATTATCACCATCAGAAATCTGCTGACATCCATTCAGAACCTTCCCATACCGGTTATCTGTGCGGTTAACGGGGTTGCCCTTGGCGGCGGAACTGAGGTGGCACTGGCATCTGATATCCGCATTGCCTCTGAAAATGCCAGTATGGGATTAACCGAAGCCAGACTGGCCATTATTCCAGGAGGGGGCGGTACCCAGCGGCTGCCGAGAATCATTGGGGTGGCAAAGGCAAAGGAGCTCATTTTTACAGGAAAAAGGGTAGATGCTAAACAAGCCCTTGAAATAGGTCTTGTAAATAAAATGACAACACCCCAGAATCTTCTGGATGAGTGCATAAAAATGGCAGACATGATTGCACAAACCGGTCCCATTGCCGTTGAGATGGCAAAATATGCCATTGATAAAGGCATTGAAACCGACCTTGCCACAGGCCTTGCCATAGAATCAAATGCCTATCGGGTAACCATACCCACAGAAGACCGGATTGAAGGTTTGACCGCCTTTAGAGAAAAAAGAAAACCTGTTTATAAAGGGAGATAAAAAAAACCCATGACTGATAACAGAACCTTCTGGGAAGCTGAAGAAAAAAAGCTTGAAGAAAAACGGTTGGAAGCCATCTGGCCCGGTGGTCAAAAAGCGATTGACACACTTGCCAAAAGGGGCAAACGCCCGGCCAGGGAATTAATAGCAGAACTGATAGACCCAAACACTCAATTTTTTGAACTCTCCACTTTAGCAGGATTTGGCATGGGATATCCCGGTGTTGATGATGTACATTGTGCCGGAATCGTCACAGGAATTGGAAAAGTACATAATAACTGGACCATGATCATGGCCAGTGACAGCCGGGTAAAAGCCGGTACCTATTTTCCCATCACGCTTAAAAAACATATGAGAGCCCAGGCCATAGCTGAAAAATGCGGTTTAAATTGTATTTATATTGCCGATTCCGGTGGTGTGTTTCTACCCATGCAGGCAGATGTATTTCCAGATGACCAGCATTTTGGGTCTATATTTTATAACATGGCAAGGATGTCAGCCATGGGACTGCGCCAGGTCACTTTAAGCACGGGTGGCAACACGGCTGGAGGGGCTTATATTGTTTTCATGGCCTGTGAATCCATTATGATTGATCAACAGTCCTTCTCCTTTCTTGGCGGTCCCCCTCTGGTAAAAATGGCCACGGGTGAAGAAATCTCTGCTGAAAACCTTGGAGGGGCAAAGGTTCACACCCAGATCTCCGGCGGTGCTGACCATATTTGCGCTGACCAGACGGAAGCGGTGGGTAAAGTCAGAGAACTTCTCTCTTTAACCAGGCCCCAGAAAATCCATCTGCACACCTATGAAGCCAAAGAGCCCAAGGTTTCCCCCAAAACCCTCTATGATGTCCTGCCGACTTCTCCACATAAAGGCATTGACGGCAGAAAAATTATTAATGCCCTTGCAGATGAATCCGAATTTATTGAACACAAGAAAGATTTTGCCCCTGGCCGCGGTACCAATATTCTCACCGGTAAAATCAGGATCAAAGGATTTCCCATCGGCATAATCTGTTCCAATGCCGCCGGTATTATTTTTCATGAAGCCGCCAAAAAAGTGGCTGAATGGGTTGTCAGATGCTCCTATGAAAAAATCCCTCTGCTGTTCATCCAGAGTTCGCCCGGCTATATGATCGGTTCGGATTCAGAACATGCCGGCATTGGAAAATACGGTGCAGACATGGTTCGCGCGGTATCCTGCGCCCAGGTCCCCAGGATTCAATTGGTGATAGGACCTGATAACGGAGCCGCCAATTACGGTATGTGCGGCCGCGGATACAGGCCCAATTTCTTGTTCTCAACCATGCGGGCCAGAACCGGGGTAATGAGCGGCAGGAGTGCCGGCGGGGTTTTATTAAGCATTGAACAGGCAAAAAGAAAAGCCGGAAACAACCCCATGACTGCAGAAGAAACAAACAAATTCCAGCAAAAAATGATTGACAAATATGATGGAGAAGCCCATCCGTTTTTCTGTGCTTCTCGTCTTTTAAACGATCGGGTTCTTAAATTTTGCGAGATCCGTGACTGGCTGGCCATGGCATTTGAAGTGAGCCTTGTAAAGCCCATTGAAGATGCAACATTTGGCAATTTTAGATTTTAAATAAAAATATAAAACTTTTATAAGGAGAAACAAATGACGGACGGTCATATGGGGTATGCAAGACCCGGGCTTGCAAAACTGAAGGAAAAACGGGGTGAAACCCCTGATCAACGTTTTCCCAAATAATGATGACAAGGAGATGCTATGGAAAAAAAAGATACTATTCCACATATCAATCTAGATTATTTTGAAGACCTGACCGGAAATATCAAAAATGGCGACCAAGGTAATGTGGATGAGGTGGGAAAACGAATCAAAAATTTAAGAGAAGAAAGAGGCATTTCCATTGAGGCACTTTCCGACTTAACAGGGTTTGAGGTTTCCCGCCTTGAAAAGATTGAAAGCGGACTGGAAAAACCCCAGCTGGGAACGGTTATGAAACTATCCAAGGCATTGGATTCTGCAGTGGGTCACCTGGTCTCGGGCAAGGGCAACAAATTGTATTCCATTACTCGGAAAAATGAAAGAAAGCAGATTTCCCGGTCCACTTCAAAATCCGACAGTCAAAAAGTATACTCCTATATGAGTCTGGCCCCTGAAGTCCAGGGCCGTCACATGGAAGCGCTCATTGTACAATTGGAAAAAATGGAAAACAAAGAGATATCTATCCATAGCGGGGAAGAGTTTATATTTGTTCTTGACGGTATCGTGAATCTGACCATAGGTAAAGACACCTACGATCTTGAACCCGGAGACAGTGCATATTACCTGTCAACAACTCCCCATTATATTACTGCAAAAACCAATAAAGCGACCATACTTGCTGTTTTGTATGAATAAGGAGAAAAAAACCATGTCAAAATGTTTATGGCAGCCCTCTGAAGAGAGAATTAAAAGCACCAATATGTATCGTTTCATGAACAGTGTAAATAAAACATTTGGCAAAGACTTTACATCATATCCTGAGCTGTGGGACTGGTCTGTGGAAAATCTTGAAGATTTCTGGAAAACCACCTGGGAATTTATAGATATCAAGGCATCCCAGACCTTTGACAGGGCCATTGATGATCCTGCCAAAATGCCCGGTGCAAAATTCTTTGTCAATTCCAAACTCAATTTTGCCCAAAACCTTTTGCGGTTCAGAAATGACCGGCCTGCACTTGTTTTCAGGGGAGAGGATTCTGTCAGAAAGACCCTGACCTATAACCAGCTCTATGACGAAGTGGCAAAGACGGCCGCCTCATTAAAGGCGCTTGGCATTCAAAAAGGGGATCGTGTTGTTGGCTTTGTTCCCAATATGCCTGAAAGCATTATTGCCATGCTTGCAGCAGCAAGCCTCGGCGCTGTCTGGTCTTCATGCTCCCCTGACTTTGGAATCAAAGGCGTCTTAGACCGGTTCGGGCAGACCCAGCCCAAAGTATTGTTTACGGCGGACGGCTACTTTTTCAAGGGCAAACCCATGGACAGCATTGAAAGAATAGCAGGCATTGTGAAGGAACTTCCCTCCATTGAAAAAATTGTCGTGATTCCATATGTAGAAGCGCAACCGGATATCAAAAGTCTTCCCAATGCGGTCATGTATGACGATTTTAAAGATCCGGATTCAAGCGACATTGATTTTGTTCAAATGGATTTTGATGATCCCTTATATATCATGTATTCTTCCGGAACAACCGGTCTTCCCAAATGCATGGTACAGAGTGTGGGTGGTGTTCTCTTACACCAGAAAAAAGAACTGGTGCTGCATACGGACTTAAAAGAGGAGGACACCATTTTTTATTTCACCACCTGCGGATGGATGATGTGGAACTGGCTGACTGCGGCTCTAAGCGTTGGTTCAACCCTTGTCCTTTTTGACGGCAACCCTTTTCATCCCGGACCCGATGCGCTTTGGCAAATGGCTCAGGACGAAAAAATCACCATTTTCGGGACCAGCGCCGGATATATTGAGGCCTTAAAAAATGCTGGCGTAAAACCTGGCAAACAATTTGACCTGTCTGCCTTAAAATCGATTCTTTCAACAGGTTCACCCCTTTCAGATGAAAACTTTGAATTCATCTACAATGAAGTGAAAAAAGATATTCAGCTGGCATCAATATCCGGGGGATCAGACCTGAACGGCTGTTTTGCCCTGGGTAATCCCATGGGTCCTGTTTATACAGGAGAACTCCAATGCAGGGGTCTTGGTATGAAAGTGTATGCCTATGACGAAAATGGTGAACCAACCGTGGGAAAACAGGCAGAGCTTGTCTGTACTGCCCCCTTCCCTTCCATGCCGATCTTTTTCTGGGGGGATGATGACGGGTCAAAATACCATTCTGCCTATTTTGATGAATACCCGGGAATCTGGACCCATGGCGACTTTATCATGGTTACCGAACGCGGTGGGGTTATCATGTACGGCAGGTCAGACGCCACCCTTAACCCCGGCGGCGTCAGAATCGGTACGGCTGAAATATACCGCCGCCTGGATGCCATGGAAGAGCTTGAGGATTCTGTTATTGTGGGGCAGTCCTGGAACAATGATGTACGGGTCATACTCTTTGTTAAAATGGCAGCAGGATGTGATCTTACCGATGACCTTCAAAACAAGATCAGGGCAGACATAAGGGCCAATGCCTCTCCACGGCATGTTCCGGCAAAAATAATTGCCTGCCCGGACGTACCCTATACCCTTAACATGAAAAAGGTAGAGCTGGCCGTTAAAAAAATGATTGAAGGAAAAGAGGTTAAAAATAAAGATGCCCTAAAAAATCCGGAATCCCTTGATTTTTTCGGCAACCTTGAGGAGCTTAGCACTTAAGTTAAAACAAGCCTGGCCCAGGCAGCTGTTTAAACCGCGGCTTAATGCAGATCAAATTGATCTGCATTAAGCCGGCTGGCCATATTATTTATGGAATCTAAAATAAAAAACCACTATAACTCAGACCATCTTACCCAAAATATTAAAACCGCATTAATAAAGGCAGGCAAAAATCTGTCAACGCTTGAATCAAGCGATCTTTGCCCCATCGATCAACTCCATACAGGCGGTGTTAACTCAAGTATTGAACTTTTAAAAAAAACAAATATCTCTCCTGATGCCCGTGTGCTTGATGCCGGATGCGGTATTGGCGGGTCGTCAAGGCTTCTGGCCGAACAATTTGGCTGCCGGGTTACCGGCATTGATCTGGCTGACACGTTTATCAATGCAGCCAATTTTTTAACCGCATGCACGGCGCAAAATAATCAGGTTGATTTTCAATCCAACATAATATTTAAACAGGGTTCCATCCTTGATCTTCCCTTTGACAACAATTCATTTGATGCGATTTTATGTCAGCATGTCTTAATGAATATTAAAGACAAATCAGTGGCCGTCAAAGAATTTTTCAGGGTATTAAAACCCGGAGGACAACTGATTTTACATGAGATCACTTTAGGAGAAAACCAAGGGATTATTTACCCTGTCCCCTGGGCCACATCCGCGGCCATTTCCTTTGTTGAACCCTGGAGTTTCTTTGCCGGCATCATTGAAAAACACGGATTTGACATCTCTTATTGTTCTGATAAAACCCCTGAGGCCTATTCATGGTGGAAAAAGGTCAAGGCCGCCTCTCAAAAAAGAAGTCCCCAAATCAGCGAACGGGCCGGCGACCTGGGTCCCGGGCTTATTTTTGGGCGCAATGCAAGATTTTTCGGCAAAAACATGCATGCCAATTTTAAAAATAATTGCCTTTGTCTTATTGAAGCTGTCCTGAAAAAAAGCTATGATAAATAAATTTCATCTTTTTTAATCTTTTCCGCCTGAAAGCGGGAACGATAACATGTTTTTTCATTATAAGGAGATACCATGATTTCAAAAAAACTTCAGGATGCCATTAATTATCAGATAAACCGCGAATTATTTTCAGAATATTATTATCTTTCCATGGCTTCATATTTTAACTCGGCCGGATTAAGCGGTTTTGAGAACTTCTTTCTCGTCCAGGTTGAGGAAGAAAGGTTCCATGCCATGAAAATGTACCATTTTTTAAATGAAAGAGGTGCCAGGGTTTATTTACAGGCGATTGAAGCCCCTAAAACCGAATTTAAATCCGCTTTGGAAGTCTTTGAACTGGCTTATGAACATGAAAAACTTGTTTCGTCGCTTATCAACGATTTGATGGATCTGGCCATCAAGGAAAATGATCATGCCGCGAAAAACCATTTGAACTGGTTTGTGGAAGAGCAGGTGGAGGAAGAGGCGTCCATGGATACCATTTTAAATAAATTAAAGCTGATTGGCGGTGAAGGCCATGGTCTTCTCATGTTGGATAACGAACTTGCCGGCCGGGTATTTAACCCGCCTGCAAAATAAAGGTGACTTATTTTTTAAAACGTGAAAGGCCCGGCAGAAATCCTAACAATGGATGCCTTTGAATTTACAAAAAAAAAACTGATATCACTGAGCCCTGAAACCCGGAATAAACATATCATAAAGTGGTTATCCGGGTTTTACCAGAAACTGTGTACCAACCGTATCAATCAGGCATCCTTAGACCTTTTTTCCCGCCAATACAATGAAATCCTTGAATGGGTGGAAATGGATGCGTTCACTCAACCTTGTTCCAATACCCCGAGATTGTGGATGGAAAGCATATCTGACAGGATTCATTATCATCGCTCTGCAACGGGCATGGTTCTGCGCGACAACGATTTATCCAAACATGTTCAAACAAATGATCTCCCCTTCTCATGTCAGAGGCCAAGGCTTAATTGCCACCTGGCTCTGGATGGCTTAAGAAGCCTTTTTAATGTGGGTTCCATTTTCAGGACCTGCGATGCAGCCGGGTTTTCCTCCATTATTCTGGGAAACACCCTGGGTAAGGAACACCCCGGTGTTAAAAAAACAGCCATGGGTGCTCAAAAATGGGTTGGACAGACAAAAACCCGGGATCTTGCACAAATCCTGATTGAAAAAAAAAAGAAAGGGTTTTTAATCATTGGTGTGGATACCATCAAAGGCTCTCTTCCATTTTATAAAATGCCCTGGCAGGACAAAACCATTCTTGTTTTTGGAAATGAAGAATACGGGATCTCCACCCATGTAAGAAGAAGCTGTGATGCCTTTGTTCACATCCCCATGCATGGCCGGAAAAACTCCATCAATGTTGCCAGTGCCGCCGGCATTATCTGTTTTAATGCGGCCCAGTCATTATGTGGCAGCTGACCTATTTTTTCAGCCGTATTTCAAGGACAATATCCTGAATGTTAATCATGTCTCCCGGATGTATTTTCCTGCGTTTTCGTGTTTCAATGCGCCCGTTAACCTCTACAATTCCGTCATTTATCATGAATTTGGCTTCCCCGCCGCTGGCAGCAATATTTTCAAATTTTAAAATTTTGTACAATTCAACAGGTGCCCTGTTTATATAAACAATTGTTTTATTCACTATGCGCCTTCCATCTAAAACCATTAGATTTATTTAAGATTATAACCGTTCTCAAAAAAATGTTTATCAATCTGCCAGCCTGATTTTTTTAAATTGACATATTTGTACCCATACTTTCAACTCAAACATTTTTCAACTGCCATGGCCTTGTCATTCTGAATATCGAAGCACCATGGTTCTTGCAATAAAAACAAAATACTTATAATAAATGGAGGATAAAAAGGAAACATAAGCAAATGACACCCATAAAATTCATCATTTTTTTTATTTACATATCTTTTTTTGTTTTGTCTTCAAATGGAGGTACGGCTCTTGCCGGTCATGAGTACACCCTTTCCGGCAAGACCATGGGAACCTTTTACTCGGTTAAATTTATCAGTGTGAAAAAACAATCCAAGCCTTTGTGGAAGGCACGGGTGGACAAACGATTAAAAGACATCAATAAACGATTATCCATGTATGACCCTAAAAGCGAGCTTTCTCTTTTTAACGGCCAAAACACGGGAATTACCATAAACCTCTCTTCTGACTTTTACGCCAATCTACTAACTGCAAAAAGGCTATATGAACTCACAAAGGGGTCATGGGACGGAACCATCAAACCCCTTGTGGATCTTTGGGGATTTGGGACCAAAAAAAGAATATCCCGGATGCCTGAAAAAGATAAAATCGCCCTTGCCTTATCACATACCGGGTTTCATCACATTGTTTTTGATGGGCAAACCGTTGTTAAAACCCGCAGCATAACCCTTGACCTTGGATCCATAGCCAAGGGTTATGGGGTGGATGCTCTGGCAAAACTGTTTACCTCATCAGGCATCAGGGATGTGCTTGTGGAAATCGGTGGAGAACTTGCCGGGTTTGGCACAAATAAAAAGGGGAACCCCTGGTCAGTGGGGATAAGACAACCAGCCAAACAATTTTCAAATCAACAATTGTATAAAGTTGTCCAACTAAATAATACGGCCATTGCCACCAGCGGCAATTACAGGAATTTTTTTGAACTGAATAACAAAACCTTTTCCCATATCATTGATCCGAAAACCGGATTTCCCGTGGACAACCAAGTGGTAAGTGTATCTGTTATTTCAAAAGACTGCATCTTTGCCGACGGCCTTGCCACGGCCCTAATGGTCATGGATCTGCAAAAGTCCCTGGACCTTGTGAACCGGCTTGCAGATACAGAGTGTCTGATCATCCAAAAAAAAGCGGTCAAATTTATCAGTCATATGTCTGACAATTTTGATCGCTTTATAAAAAAATAAGTAACTATTCAGCTCTTATGCTTGAAACCGCCCTATCCCATGGATATTTGTCTCGATGCTAAACGCTTAACCTCCTGCAAATATCCATCAGACAGGGCTTTGAGATA
>CAYVZG010000042.1:0-41876 GCA_964455805.1 uncultured Desulfobacula sp. | reverse complement strand
TTTGGATATGGCACAGCGGCGGGGACAACTACTTCCGCGAAGCGGTTCAGTTCATGGCATAAGTACTCAGGAAATTCGGGAGATAAAAAATACTGAAATAAAAATTCAAGAATAAAAAAGTATCATAAACCACAATTGGGGTTTCTAAATTTTACTTGAACTGGGTCTTTAAAATACCAGTGAACGCCTCTTGTTCCTACCTGGAGACCCATATATAGAAAAAGAGTTCGCTTTTTTACGACCAAGGAAATATTATCTTTTTTGATTGTTTTAATAAAATGGCAACGGTATGTCAGCTTTACTGTGAGGGAGGTTCAATCACAGTTTTGTCCAGTATATGACGTACTTTTTGGGCAAGTGTATTAATTGTTATCGGTTTCATTACAAATCCCTTAATACCAATCGATGCCACTTTTTCTTCAGACATGGTTTCGCTGAACCCTGTACAAAGCAAAATGGGAATATCCGGACGTATTTTTATTAATTCAACCGCAAGCATGTCCCCAGACATAGAGGGCATTGCCATATCTGTAATAACCATATCAAATTTTTCAGGCGTTTTACAAAAAGCGTCAAGCGCCTCAATGCTGCTGGTATACGGGACCACTTGATATCCCAACCGTTTTAAAATCTTCTCTTCCATTATTACAACATCTTCTTGATCATCAACAATCATAATTGTTTCAGAACCTTTTTGGATTGAATCTTCAAATTGTTTCCTCTTTTTTTCCGATACCCTTCTTTCAATGGGCAAATAAACATTGAATTGAGTTCCTTTTCCAAACCTGCTATCTACCTGTATAACTCCTTTCATGTGTGCTACGATTCCATGCACAACAGAAAGTCCCATCCCTGTGCCTTTGCCCTTTTCTTTAGTCGTAAAAAACGGGTCAAATATTTTTTCAGTTATTGTTTTTTTCATACCGATACCAGTGTCAGAAACTGTAAGGCATGCATATCTTCCCGATCTCATATCAGCAGTTTTGACATTAATCTCATTTGATTCAATTTCTTTCAGGCTCACTGTTAATTTTCCGCCGGTGTCTTCCAACGCATGATAGGCATTAGCTGTTAGATTCATTACGATTTGATGGATTTGCGTAGCATCTGCTTTGACACTTCCACAGTTAATACTGATATCCTCTATTATTTCTATTGATGTGGGGATTGTAGACCTGATAAATTTTATTGCCTCTTTGACAATGGGTTCCAGTTTAATTGTTGTGAGCACCACTTCATCCTGGCGAGAAAATGTAAGAATCTGTTTTACAAGGTCACGGGCCTTTATTGCACCCTTATGGATCTCTTTAAGGCTGCTATGTGTTGGACTATCTTCGGGTATATCTTCAAGTAATATTTCCGTGTGCCCTAAGACTGGAAAAAGAATATTGTTAAAATCATGGGCTATGCCACCGGCAAGGGTGCCGATGGATTCCATTTTCTGTGCTTGTAATAGCTGTTTCTCCAATTTTTTTTGTTCTGTAACATCAACTAAAAAACCTCTGATATGTATTAGATTATCATCTTCATCAAATACACCAGAGGCATTTTCTATGATATAAACCGGTGTCCCATCGGCCTTCTTTAACTTCGGTGTATAACCAGTTACACGTTTTTGTTTTTTTAATAAATTTATAAACTTTATTCGTTCTGATGGATTAATAAAATAATTGCGAATAGGCGTATTTAATCCTTCTTTGGTATCTTCAAATCCAAAAATTCTTAAATATTCCTGGTTACAGTCAATCAGTTTGCCGTCAGGGCTTGAAATATAAGCTCCTGCAATATTTTCTTCAAAATATTCTCGATAATGTTTTTCGCTTTCTCTTAATTTGGCTTGAGCCTTTCGGCGCTCAGTAATGTCGTGAATAATAGAATACAGGAGTTGTTTGCCATTAACATAAATGGGATTACTGTAGACCTCAACATCTCGAATTTCATTATTAGACAGTCGATGACGGAAAAAAAAGTGATTCTGTTCCAATTTTTTAGCATGCGCCATTGCCTCTGATATTTCCTCTTTTGGAGAAATATTTATATCTGATATTTTCTTTTTGATGAGGTCTTCATGTAACCAGCCATAAAATTCCCCTGCTGCTGGATTTGCATCGACAATATCTCCATTTTCAGGGTCTATTAAAAGCATAATAGAATAATTGTTGTGAAATAAGCATTTATAGCGCTCTTCACTTTCCCGCAACCCATCCTCTGCCTTTTTTTGGTGAGTGATTTCTTGTACGGCACCGTATATTTTTTTTAAACGATTATTTTTTTTATCCCAGATAGGTTTGGAAAAATCCTTCATCCAGCGGATATTTCCCTCTTTGTCTATAATTCTATATTCAACTGCTTTTGATTGATTGGAAAAAAGCAACTTCAATTGTTCCATAGGTATATGCAAGTCATCCTGATGGATAAGACTTTCCCATCCACCTCTTTTCATTACTTCTTTTCTTGAGAAACCGGTAATGCGTTTTAAGGCGCCTGTAACCCATTCATTTACAATATTTCCATCCGGCTCCACACGGTATGCATATGCGTAATCAGACGTAATTCCTGATACAGCATGATACTGCTCTTCACTTTTTATTAAGGCTTGTTCAAGAAGTTTATGTTCAGTTATGTCTACGGAAATGCCGTTCCATAAAATATCACCATTATCCAGTTTTGTTGGATTTGATTTTACATGAAACCATCTGATTTCACCATCTGGTGTGTTCAACCTATGTTCAACTGAATATTCCTTTAGAGTTTCCGCAGACAGCTTTATTTTCTCTTGGATAATCGGCAGATCCTCTGGATAAACTGGTTGCATAAACAGTTTAGGATTGTTAATGATCTCTTCCGGTGAATATCCAGAATATTCCAACACCTTACCGCTCACATAGGGGACTGAAAAAGATCCATCTTGATGTAATACAAAATTAAATATCATCCCGGGAATTTGATTGGTAATTTCATGATATTTATCTGTATTTTCCTTTAATTTGTTTTCAGTTTCCAAACCAGTGTGAGAATCGCTTTGAATTTCATTTTCTGTAGTTTTTATTGTGTGTTTTCTATCCATTTGAGAGTATCCCAATAATTCTAAATTGAATCTTGTTCACCGATTTTCAGCCTATTGCAATTGTATATTATCGTTTAAAAACCAAAATAGATTTTATAATAGTTAAAGAATATTGACTGCTTATGCAAGCTATATAGCAAAAATTTAATGTCTATTATGCAAAAAACCAGTTGCGGATTGATAAAACTCACCAGAGACTTGGTAAACGGTTCCGCTCCATGATGCGCTTTTCATTGGTAACTTCTCCTTAAATCTAAATTGATTTCTAAATTTTGGAGTTTACCCTATTTTTTTATATCTGGTTTGTCATGAACGGCTGATTAGGACAATTTCAACCCCAGTCCTCTGTTTAAAAATATTACCCTTTTTTCAGAGATCATCGTTATGCTATCCGGATTGGTCTATCCTGAAACAGCCATACTTTATCTTATGGTGAGGGGCTCTTACTTTTATTTTTTCTATATATTTTCAGAACAGATGATTCTGACAAAGGGGATGAAGTTGGAAAGTTAATATTCTCGTTTATATATCCGGTTGTCTTCATGGCCTTTTTATTACTCCTATACAATTTGAAAAAAGGTGCAGAGCTTGTGGTGTTTTTTTATCTGATATCCGAGGTCAATAACTCCTTTGCCCAACTCATGGGAAGAGCTCCGGGCAAAAAAAACTATTCCCTCAATTAAGCCCCAATAAAACCTGGGCTGGATTTTTATGGGGGATCGCCTTTGCTTTGACAACGGGTATCATCTTGAACCATATCACCTTTAAATTCACCCTATACAGAATAATACCAGGCATCGTGTTCATCATAGCCGGCAGCATTATAGGCGATTTATTACCGTCCAAAATCAAGAAGAATCATTAAATAAAAGACTTTGGAAACTTTCTGCCATTTCACGGAGGGGTCCTGGGTATATATGACTCTGTCATATTTACAGCCCCCTTCTTTTACTGTTATGCCAGGCTATTTCTGAGTGGCTCGCACACTTTTTAGGAATTTTTATGTCATATGACCCAACCCGAAAATATTCATCTCAAGATAGCCTTGGTCTGTGACTGGTATTTTCCCCGTGTTGGGGGAATTGAATCCCATCTGAGGGAGTTAGGCAAAAAGCTCTGCGAAAACGGGCATCAGGTTCATGTTATTACCCCTATTCCAGACACTGCTGCTCCCGCTTCTTGTCCTGCAAATCCAGAGAATTTCAGAGTCATCAGGATCTCAACCCCTCTGTTTCCCTACTTTCACTTCATGATTTCAAGAAAAGGGATTACAAAACTTGAACATATCTTGACATCTGAAAAATATGATCTGGCCCATAGTCACTTCAGCTATGTATCGCCCTTCGCCTTTGGAGGGTTTTGTCTGGTAAAAAAGTTGAAGATACCCGAAATCATTACTTTTCACTCTTTTCTTGGAAGATTCACTGTAGCACTTAAAGTCCTGGATATTTGGCTGAAATGGAGCAGATGGCCGGTGATCTTTTCAGCTGTAAGCCGTGAAGTTGCTCAGGTCATAAAAAAATCGGGGGCCTAAAAAGTATATCACCCTTATGGGGTTCCAGACAAAAGAAACGATAAAACGAATTTTTTCAAAATCCGATATATTTGTGCTGCCAACCATACTCGAATCCTTTGGAATAGCCGCACTTGAGGCCAGGTGTGCAGGACTCCCCATAGTTGCCATGGGGTACGGAGGTGTAAAATCATTTGTCTGACATGGGAAGGAAGGGCTTTTGGCTTAGAACGATCAGGAGATGGCAGTTCGTCTCATCCGGCTGGTAAATGGCCATGATCTTTTCACCACGACGGCAAAAAACAATAACAGCACACCCTGCTCCATCACGTGGAAACAGATTCTCCCGGAACATGAAAGGCTCTACAAAAAGAGCAGGGACATTTTACATCCCTGACAAAGCGTCAAGACCTGATTTTGCAATAAAACCATAAATAAGAAAATCGTCTTCCTTTGTTTCTCATCCTTATTTAGAGGTCATCTCAAATGCACCGTTCCAATCAGCAGGCGGCGGAGAAACCATGTATTCCCGGCATCGTTTGAGCATGGTTAAAGTCGGCTGGTCGTCAGGAACGAGTGTTTGTGCCTTTTTAAATAAGGTTATCGCTTTTTCCCAGTCTTGATTCCGATAAGCCGTTAACGCTTCTTTATAATAATTAACCATGGCTTTTGTATCATCACCAATATCAGTGGTAAATCCCATGATTTCATAAATATCGACAGGCTCTTTTTTCCCCATTAACACAACTGAGTCCAGCTCTCTGCCAAAAATCGACCCAAGGGAAGCAGCCGGTATAAATGTTTCTTTACTCACCAGGGAATAACATCCATACACCTTGTTGACGCCTTCAAGACGGGCGGCAATATTGACGGTATCTCCCATCATGGTATAATCCATTCGATTTTCCGACCCCATATTACCCACAACTGCAGTCCCGGTATCCATGCCTATTCTCATATGCAATTCAGGTTTACCCTCTTTTTTCCATTTATGCCTGAGTTCAGATAATCGCTGCTGCATTTTTAAACTGACTTTACATGCCGTTTCTTCCTGGTTTATCAATTCCCCGGGAGCACCAAAAAAGGCTATTATGGCATCACCTTCAAATTTATCCACAGTGCCGTTATACGCCAGAATAATATCTGTCATTTGTGTTAAAAATTCATTAAGCAATGCAACGAGTTCATCCGGTTCCAAAGATTCACTGATACTGGTAAACGACTGGACATCGGAAAAAAAAGCCGTTATTTTTCTTTTTTCACCACCCAATACCAAGGTATCAGGGTTGTCCATCAATTGTTTTACAACCGCCGGTGCTAAATAGGTTGAAAACGCATTCTTAATAAACCGCTTCTGACTGGATTCGATCAAAAACGTGTAAGCGGTCATTATTGAATATATGATTAGAATGACTGCCAGAGGATATACCATATTTAAAATCCACCCATGGGCCGTAAAAATATATTGGCAAAAAAAGATATAGCCGGCAAAGGGGATAATCGCCAGACAGGCACCGGCAAAGGCTCCGAGATTTGGTAGAATGAGGCCTATACCCAGACCAAAAATTATAATGGTTAAAACAGTGAAAATATCTATCCATTCTGGTTTAAATAAATAGTTTTGGTTCAATACCATGTCTATAATATTTGCATGCATTTCAGGCCCGGGATAAACAGATTCAAACGGCGTACTTATAACATCAAAAATACCAGAGGCAGTTGCCCCTATAATAATAATTTTATCTTTTATGGCATCCGTATTGATATTATCATTTAAAATATCGGTAATGCTTAGATGGGGAAATGATTTTTCACCACCTCGATAATTAATGTACAGCCTTCCTTTTTCGTCAGTGGGAAAATTAATAGACTCACCTATATTAAAGGATTCTACGCCGTAATCGCTTATAAATCCCTTGGGTTCTTCTTCTAAATATGCACTTAATATTTTAACGGATAAAGGCGCGTACAGATCATCTCTGAATTTTACCAGAGAAGGTAACGTCCTGATAACACCATCTGGATCTGGTATGCTGTTAAAAAAACCTGAATGGGATGAAGTCTTGGATATCCGCCGAATATTGGTTTGAGTGGCAAAGACCTCTAAAATTGGGTATTCCATCGCTTTTACACTGCCATACTTGATGGCTTTATAGGTTGCCGGTATGGCAAGTTCCTGGAGCAAATCCAATTGCTTCTCTGTCAGGTGGCTGGCCTTCTCATCTTCCATCTGGACGAAAAAACCCAATACGATTTTAGATTTTGATTCTTGTATTGCCTGGGCCAGGAGGTAGTCATTATCTGTTTTTAATTTCAATTCATCCAAATAATTGTGAACATAATCGTTCTTTATATTTTTTCCGGTAAGAACCTTTTCAATCTGGTTGATATACTTTGAAAGGCTTTGTGAATCCGGTTCTGAAAAAACAAGGTCAAAAGCAATGACAGCAGCCCCGGCCTCTGACAATTTATTTACAACCTTTGCTAATTTAGACCTTGGCCACATCCATTTCCCTTCCTGGGTAAGACTTTTCTCATCAATCACTGCCAGGGCTATGTTGTTGCCTGGAGCGACATTTCCCCTTGTCCGGAATCGCAAATCAATTGTTTTTAATTCCATATGTTCGAAAAAAGAAAAATTCTGAAACATGAACAGAATGCATAACAAAACAACAATTAAAGAAATGCCTAAAGGTCTGGTAAAGATTGTTTTTATTTTTTTGGTCATGAACTTTTCCCCGAAAAATCAACTAGCAAATTAGCGATGAATATTATACGTATCATGCATTATATCTGAATTTTCTATAGTGAAGAACCTTTGAGAAGTCAATGAATAGATTTGGTTCTTCTTGACAAACTCAGTATTTCTGATTTAATTATTTATAATTCTCAATCCATAATTTTGTTTAAACCTGTGCTTATTATAATTTTAACTTTATAAATTAAGGTGATTTCATGGGAAAATTAACGCGAAAAAAAATTGCTGTCTATTTTTTGATGATACTGGGGATATTTTTAGCTACTGGTTTAACTATTCTTTACAGTGGGGATTCAGGGCAAAAACTGTTGGAAAATTTTAAACCCTATGAACCTGATACGCCTCTTATTCCAGAGTATGCAAAGATTAATCCTGATTTTGAAGCAGGCGTAGGAAAAGAAATCGGCTACATCCAAAACGTTCAGGGAAAGGCGTATGTGATTCATTTTGGAGAAAAAACAGCCTATCAATTAAAAAAAAATAATCCGTTGTATGTCAGCGACACTTTGATAACAGCCCCCAAATCACGTGTGATTGCTGCAATGAAAGACAAAAGCGTCCTGGCCCTGGCACCCATGGCCAAATTAACCATTGATAAATCAGACTATACAGAATCAATTTTTTGAGATAAACGTTCCAGTGTGATAAAATTAGTTTGGGGCAGTGCCCGATTTATTGTAAAAAAAATATCAGGAAAATCTGATTTTGTCGTTAAAACCAAGACAGCCGTGTGTGGTGTCAGATCTACTGACTTTGCTGTTTCTGTGGCACCTGTGGATGCGGCTAAAAAACTGTCCGCCCTTGATCACTTTCTCGCCTTTATCAGCCCTGTACAAAAGGCACACGCCCTGGCACCCGGTCAAACCATCACTACAGTGGTGACAGGAGAAAACTCTAACGTAGGATTAACAGGGAATACGGGTGGAACAACCACGGTGGGCTCAAATTCTGCTGCAGGAGCCATTGGTGGTCAGCCGGCAACAGGAGCAGTTCCTGTAGGTGCTGATGCGGCCAGCGGTGCTCTTGATGGTGTGGCACCGGGTCTTGGTTCAGGATCAACAGGAGCGGCGGGAGCACCAGCAGCGACGGGTGGCAGTGCCACAGAAGGAAGCCAGGGTAGTGGCGGAGGACCCGCTGGGCCGGGACATGAAGGAACACCAGCACCAGCACCAGCACCAGCACCAGCACCTTCCTCTTCCTCTTCCTCTTCATCATCATCATCATCCAATAGTTAATAATTAGATTCAATTATAGAGAGGCGCCTTTAAATGGGCGCCTCAAATGTATTGAAAAGATGAATTCTCTAAAGGTACAAATGGGAGTGGTTCTTCTTGACAAAATAGATATCTCTGACTTAAATACTAAAAGTTCATCATTTTTTTGAAACCCATATTTTTTTTATATTAACCTTTAAATTAAAGTGAGCTCATGGGAATAATGAAAAGGAAAAATACAGTTGTTTATTGCTTGTTGATACTGGGGATATTTTTAACTACCAGTATTTCTGTTCTGTACAGTGGCGATTCAGGATTAAAATTATTAGAAAATTTTAAGCCCTATGAACCTGATACACCTCTCATTCCAACAGATGTAAAAATCAGTCCTGATTTTGTTGCAGGAACCGGGAAAAAAATTGGGTATATTCATAAAGTTCAGGGAAAGGCTTATGTGATTCATTTTGGGGAAAAAACAGCCTATTCATTAAAGAAAAATAATCCATTGTTTGTCAGTGACACCTTGATCACATCATCCAAATCACGTGTAAGCGCAGTAATGAGAGACAAAAGCGTCCTGGCCCTGGCCCCCATGGCTAAATTAACCATTGATAAAACCGAGTATTCCCGGACACTGTTCAGATCTAAACGTTCCAGTGTAATCAATTTGGTATGGGGCAGTGCCCGATTTATCGTAAAAAAAATGTCAGGAAAATCTGATTATATTGTTAAAACCAAGACAGCCGTGTGTGGTGTCAGATCAACTGACTTTGCCGTTTCTGTGGCACCTGTGGATGCGGCAAAAAAACTGTCCGCCCTTGATCACTTTCTCGCCTTTATAAGCCCTGTACAAAAGGCACACGCCCTGGCCCCCGGTCAAACCATTACTACAGTGGTGACAGGACAGGACTCAACAGTGGGACTGACCGGTGATATCGGCGGAACAACCGTGGTTGGCTCTTCATCCGTTGCAGGCGCCATTGGCGGAAATGCGGCTGGTGGGGCAAGCGCTGTGGGCGACGACGCAGCTGAAGGCATTCTTGGGGATGTTGCCCCCGGACTGGGTTCAGCATCAGCAGGTGCATCCGCATCGTCATCGCAGTCTGATAGTTCAGACGGAAGTGAAGGAGGTGTTGGCGGAGGACCCGGAGGACCCGGAGGCGGAGGTGGATCCCATTGACGAATAGACCTGTTTTATCCTGATAAAAGCCACTGGTTTTTGTTTATAAAAAGATGGGATTTCTCATTCCAATAGTCATGTTTTCTTAATAATAAAAAATCCCGATAAAATGAATTATCGGGATTTGCTTTATATTAAATTGGCTCCCCAGCACGGACTTGAACCGCGGACCCATTGGTTAACAGCCAATTGCTCTGCCAACTGAGCTACTGGGGAGCAGCGCCTTTTAATAAGACTTGGAGAGATTATATCAACACATATTCTTTGTCAAGAAAAAACAATAAAAAAATTGACATCATTATATATCGGTTCTATCCTTTAGTTAAAGAACAAATAACGACAAAAGGATTGAATCATGATCACTGAAAACGGGGTTGTAACAGAGGCAAACACCTCCATCGCCTGGATAAAAACAATCAGATCCGGAGCCTGCGAATCCTGCTCTTCAAAAGCCAGCTGCGGCACGGCAAACAGTCAAAAAGAGATGATCGTGTCTGTTAAAAATACCCTCAAAGTCGGAAAAGGTGATAATGTTGTCATTGGGCTTGAAACCAAACCCATCCTTTTTTTAACATTTCTATTATACGTATTCCCCATTATTCTTCTGACCATGGGTGCGTTGATCGGCAATAGCATCGCACCTGTATTTCAGATGAATCCCTCTTTTGTTTCCATGATTACCGGATTTTTATTTTTTGGACTATCATTTTATATTATTCGAAAAAAAAATAACTCTCTTTCAAAACAAAAAGAGTATAAACCTTTCCTTGTCAGAAAAAGGCCTTCCGCCACCCCCACCGCCTGTTCCATACATTAAAATTATTTTTTTTCCTTGCCAAGATAGAAACAATATAATATAACGCCTTGCTAGTTGTGGGTTTGTCTCATGAACTCAAATACTTAGATAAGAGAGAATAATTATGACATCACAAAGAGACCTAAAGATAGCTTTATTCATTATGGTCATATTTTTGATCACAGGAATTGTTAGCTATGCCTCTTTTACCTCCCCTGTACCTGAAAATCCAATACGGATGATGTTTCAGAACAAAGCCGGTAAAGTTTTTTTCACCCATTCTGTACACGCAGGTGATTATACCACAGATTGCCTGGACTGCCATCACAACATTGAAGATGATGAAACCTACAATTGCAGTGAGTGCCATGAAGAAACGGGTGATGAAGATTTGCCATCTAGACCTGATGCATTCCATGCTCAGTGCCAGGGATGCCACGAAGACCTTGAAGCAGGTCCGGTAGAATGTAATTCGTGTCATTCACTATAGGACATTTTGATTTTCAACTGTACTGAATGATCTCAAGCTTTTTACAAAACAAGGACTTATTATGATTAAACGATCTTTTTTCACCTTATCCCAACCCAGGCTCATTTATGATTCTGTGGAACCGGATCCCAAAGAGCCGGAATCAATACCCATACCCCCCAACCTTATTTTATTAATAAACGAGCCCATGGACAATACAAAGCAAGCATTAATAAAAAAAGGGGATGCAGTTAAAAAAGGAGAGAAATTGTGTCTTTACAATAACAGCAATGAATATACAATTTCCCCCATAGCTGGAACCATAGATGACATTGATACATTTTTAGATGACTTTGGCAACTCATCCACTCGTCTTGTTATCAAAAATGAACAGGACCCGGAGAGCGAAGCAGATTCTGAAACATTTGATTTAAAAGATGACCTTGCTTCTGCTGATCAATATTTAAGGACACTTCCCGGTGCACCGCCTCTAAAAAATCTTGCCAGTGATGATGTTAAAATCAATACCATTGTGATCACTTGTACTGATACGGACCTTTTATCAACTACCCGTCAATACGTAATGCACAAGTTTTGGGAAATGATTAAAGAAGGGGCACAGGTTTTAAAAACCATCACAAAGGTTCCTAAAATTTGTATCACCATTCCGGAAAACTCAAGTATTCAAGGGGGACTTGACTCGATTCTTGTATTCAAAACCTCATTAGAATATCCTTCCAATTTACCTGCAATGGTTTTAAAGGATCATTTAGACATGATTCTTCCAGCCGGCAAAACTCCTGAGGATATGGGAGTTTGTTTTATCTCTGCCGAAGCCGCAGTCTCATTGGGGAAAGCCTATAAAACAAAATCAGCCAATTTTGAAAAACTCTTGACGGTGATTGGCAAAAAAGGAGCTCAATACAGGGTTAGAGCAACCATTGGAACTCCTTTGGATAAAATATTAAAGACAGTTACAATTTCTGCCAATGAGCAGGATCGGATTGTCATTGGCGGTCCGATGAAGGGATTTTCCACTTACACCTCTCAACATCCTGTTCAGCCTGACATGGATATAGTGATGATACAGGATAAAAATAGTATCCCAGAGGTATCAGATGATCCATGCATTAACTGTGGCAAATGCCTCAGGATCTGTCCGACAAATGTACCTGTGAATGTTCTTGTCAGATATCTTGAAGCGGATCAATATGATGAGGCGGCTGATAGATATGACCTGGATTCATGTATTGAGTGCGGCCTGTGTGCATACGTATGTACCGCAAAAATACCGTTGTTCCAATATATCCGGCTTGGAAAACATGAGCTTTTAAAACTTAGAGCAGACGTTTAGAATGGAGACTGCCAATGAATAATAACAAATTAACAGTGTCCCATGCGCCTTTCTGGCATGATGGAGATGGTCTTTTTAAAATGAACCTGAATATAATGATTGCCGCACTTCCAGCAGTCATTTTTGGTATTCTTCAGTTCGGCATACCTGCTTTAGGTGTGATTGCGCTATCCCTTTCCAGCGCCATGGCCTGGGAACTTATCATGAATGTCATATCCAAAAAGAAAATTTCCATCGGTGATTTGGATTCGGCCCTTATCGGACTTCTTTTCGGCATGATGCTTCCGGCCACATCCCCCTGGTGGCTTGTGATTACAGGAACCTTTGTAGCTGTGGTTATCGGGAAAATTATTTTCGGTGGTATCGGAGCAAATCCGTTTAACCCGGCTCTCATTGGAATGTCATTTTTAATGCTTTCCTGGAAAGCCTTTTTCGACTTTGATGCAGCCTATATCAATTATGAATTTGATTTCACTGCCCTTGCACCACTGGCAGCCCTCAAATTCCAGGGACCTGCGGCTGTTGCAGAATTTTTCCCTTTAAGCGATCTTATCATGGGCAAACAGGTAGGAGCCATCGGTTCAACCTTTGGAATTGGCCTTATTCTCGGTGGTATCTACCTGATCTTAAGAGGATATATCCGCTGGGAAATAACGGTTTCATTTATTGCCGGCATAATTGTAACAGCGTTGTGTTTTAACCTGGCTAATCCAGATGCCTATGCCGGGCCTATGATCCATCTTTTTGCCGGTTACACGCTGCTGGGTGCCTTTTTCCTGGCAACCGAAAACTCCTCTTCTCCGGCCAACAGAATTCCCATGTTCCTCTATGGTTTTTTTGCCGCAGTAATGATTATCCTGATGAGAAACGTTGGTGTATATGAAGATGGTACCGTGTTGGCAATTCTGTTGTTTAACCTTGTGAACCCCCTCATTGATAACATTAGACCAAAGGCTTTGGGAAAGGGTGTAACCAATGCGTGAAATGATTAGTATGGTTGTTGTGTTAACAGTAATGACAGCTGTCTCAGGCGGCCTGCTTGCTGCAGTAAAATCAGGAACCCAGGACAGGATCGAAGCCCAGATTTTTAAATTCGCGCTGGCACCGGCCATGAATGAAATTTTTGGTGAAGTGGAAAATGATCCTGGCAAAGAAAAATTTGAAATCGAACATGAGGGTGCAAAATACCAGTTTTATCCTGCCAAACTTAAAGACGGTTCAAAGGCAGTTGCATTTGAAACCAAAGGTAAAGGCGGATATGGTGGTGATGTAGGATTGATGGTGGGCATTAATATCGGAAATGATCAGATTGTTGCTGCCCGGGTAACCACTCATTCTGAGACGCCGGGGTTAGGATCGCGTGCCAAAGATGATCCGGAATTTGTTGACCAGTTCACGGATAAAACCTTGGATTCCAATCTGTCACTTAAAAATGAGAATGGATCTATTGATGCAATATCCGGAGCCACCATTACCTCTAAGGCGGTAACCCTGGCAGCCATCCAGGCACAGGATCTGTATAAAAAACTCAAACCTGAAATATTAAAAAATATCCAATAAGGCAAATAAGGAGAATTTAAGATATGGCACAATCCTTGGCAAAAGAATTTACAAAAGGACTATGGGCTGAAATACCTCCTTTCAGGCTGGTTTTAGGACTTTGTCCGGTTCTTGCGGTAACCAAAACAGTGGAAAACGGAATCGGGATGGGTGTGGCAACCACTTTTGTTCTTGTTTTTGCAAACCTGTTGGTATCCCTACTTCGAAATGTGATACCGTCTAAAGTCCGAATTGCCTGTTATATTGTTATTATAGCCACTTTTGTTACCATTGTTGAACTGGTTATGCAGGCATATACATATGAATTGTTCCTTAAACTGGGCATTTTCATTCCCCTCATTGTGGTTAACTGTGTTGTTCTAGGCCGGGCAGAAGCCTTTGCCAGCAAGAACGGACCTGTTCTGTCTGTTGCAGACGGCCTGGGTATCGGTATCGGTTTTACACTTTCGCTGGCCGCCCTGGGTGCTGTTAGAGAACTTTTGGGTGCAGGAACCATCACCATTTGGGGAGGCAATCCTATCTTTGAAATGGGTCCCGCCTTTCCTCCATTCGCTTTTATGATAGAAGCCCCTGGTGCTTTTGTGGCTTTAGGGCTGATGCTGGCAATTATGAATCTAATTGGAAGTAAATAAGGAGAAGATCAATGGAAATAATTGAAATCTTCATCGCAGGTGTCTTCATTAACAACATTCTCCTTGCCCAGTTTCTGGGTAACTGCCCTTTCCTGGGAACCTCCAAGAAAATGGAAACGGCCGTGGGCATGTCCATGGCTGTTATCTTTGTTCTGGTTATGGCAGGAATGATCACCTGGATCGTTGACACTTACTTGTTAAAAGCGCTTGATGTAGAATATTTGAGAACAGTGTCTTTTATTCTGGTCATTGCATCCCTGGTTCAGTTTGTAGAAATGTTTTTGAAAAAAAGTATCCCAGGACTTTATGCAGGTTTAGGCATTTTCCTGCCGCTTATCACCACCAATTGTGCTGTCATGGGGGCATGCCTTTTAAATATAAGTAATGAGTACTCGTTTTTGAATGCCCTGGTATCCTCATTTTCATATGCGGTTGGGTTTGGAGTTGCCCTCATTCTTTTTGCCGGTGTAAGAGAAAGGATAAATCTGGCCCGCGTTCCAAAACCATTACAGGATACCTCCATTGGCCTTGTCACTGCCGGTATAATTGCGTTAACTTTTATGTCTTTTAAAGGAATGGTTTAAATTGGATAAAAATCCTTCAGGCGTTTGCTGTTTGATAGAAAGTTTTTACAAATATAAGGTGATATTATGATCCCAGCTTTATTGTTTATGTTAGGTATTGGTGCTGTGTGCGGTATTGTGCTCAGCCTTTCATCCAAAGTCTTTTATGTTTATGAAGACCCGAGAATTTCACTGATCGAAAATAACCTTGCTGCTGCAAATTGCGGTGGTTGCGGATTTGCAGGATGTTCCTCTGCTGCAGAAGCGGTTGTAAACGGCTTGGCCCCGGTATCAGTATGTGTTATTTCCGGCAAAGAAGGCATTGAAGAAGTTGCCAAAATAATGGGTGTGGATGCCGGGAGTGCTGAAAGCCCCTTATCTTATAATCTGTGTGAAGGTGGAAATCGAGCCGATGACAAATATCATTATATGGGGATTTTATCCTGCAAAGCCATGGCCAATGTTTATGGCGGTAAACGCGTTTGCGGTGTGGGCTGTATCGGTTTTGGAGATTGTGTAAAAGCATGCCAGTTTGATGCTGTAAAACTTGGTTCCAATGGCTACCCCATTGTGGATGATGACAAATGTGTCGGGTGCGGTGCTTGTCAGATTGCCTGCCCTAAAGATATTATTGAGGTGAAAACGCTTTCAGAAAAACTCATGAAATTTAATCAGCTCCAGGACCCCTTAGCACCATGTGCACAGACCTGCCCTGCTGAAATCAATATCCCCAGATATATCAACCAGCTTAGGGAAGGTAAATATAAGGAAGCGGTTCAGACAATCCGTATGAGAAACCCCTTGCCGCTTGCCTGTGGAAGGGTCTGTCCCCATCCATGTGAAGATCAATGCAGAAGGGGAATTGAAGATGAACCGGTTTCCATTAACCAGCTGAAACGGTTTGTATCGGATTATGAAATGAACTCAGGTTCCAGAATCCCCATCACCTGTGCTCCGGATTCCGGTAAAAAGGTGGCTGTGATCGGTGGTGGACCTGCAGGACTCTCTTGTGCGTTCTTCCTGCGCCGGATCGGACATCAGGTGGATATTTTTGAGGCGATGCCCAAACTTGGCGGTATTATCAGATATGGCATACCGGAATACCGGCTTCCCAAAAAGGTTCTTGACTGGGAAATCCAGGGAATCCTTGACCTGGGCATTAACGCCTTTACCAATGTCAAATTTGGTGAAGACTTTGGCCTGGGTTCTTTGAATGCTGCGGGTTATAATGCCATATTTATGGGAATCGGGGCATGGGAGGATTATGCCCTTGGAATCGAGGGCGAAGATCTTGACGGTTGTTGGAAAGGGATCGATTTCCTCCAGAAATTTTCCAGCGGCAAGGAAATCAAACTTGGAAAAACTGCGGCTATAGTTGGTGGCGGAAACAGTGCCATTGACTGCGTCAGAACACTGTTAAGGCTTGGACTTGAAAAAGTGTACATTGTTTACAGACGAACCAGAAATGAGATGCCGGCCAATGAAGTTGAGATTGTGGCTTCTGAAGAGGAAGGCGTAGACTTTGTTTTCCTTGCGGCTCCAACCAGAGTCATTGGAGATGATGACGGAAAAGTCCAAGGTCTTGAATACTTGAAAATGGAACTGGGTGAACCCGATGCCTCCGGCAGAAGACGACCCGTACCGGTTGAAGGGTCAGAAACAGTATTGGAAGTTGATATGGTCATCTCTGCCATCAGTCAGGCGCCTGATACCTCATTTATGGATAAAGACCCGTTACCACGGCTGAAAGACCTTGAATTGACGCGGTGGAACACCATTGACAATGATCCTGAACTGCTTCAGTCATCCGTCCCTTATATTTTTACGGGTGGAGATTTTGCCACAGGCCCGGCCCTTGTTGTTGATGCCATCGGAAGTGGAAGGCGTGCTGCACGGTCCATTGATCTGTTCCTGAAAGGCGAACCTCTTGAACCGGTAAAAGATTCATTACTGACGGATCGGATTCCTGAATCCATCTTTACAAAAGTGGATGGGATTAAAAAGTCAAAACGGGCAAAAATGCCTGAAATTAATGTTGATCAAAGACTTGATTCAATGATTGAAGTTGACCTGGTTCTGCCGGAAGATGCGGCTCACAAAGAAGCTGAAAGATGCCTGAATTGCTGTCGAATCTGCTATAATCCTGATACTGACTTTCCTATTGTAGAAACCCATTGATTTGAATCTATACTTTAGATCATCATAACCATAAAAGGGTATCAGAAGACGATACCCTTTTATGGTTTGCACTTCCCCGAGAAAATATGACAAAAAACAAATTGAAAATTTTCATTTCTGCTTTTGCCATCCTAATTATTTTTCCGGTGGTTGGCGCCTTTTGGTTTTACCTGGAAATATCATCATTTGTTAAAGATCCTTTCAACTCTGAAGCCAGTGAAAAGGTGTTTTCAATTCAGCCGGGGCAAAGCCTTGCTAATATCGCTCAAAACCTTGAAACCGAATCCATCATATCCAATAAAACCTATTTTAAAATATTCACAAGATATAAAAAAGCGGCGAAAAGGCTTCAGGCGGGAGAATATATTCTGTCGGCGCAAAAATCTCCGGAACAAATACTTGAGATTTTTTTAAAAGGCAAAGTAAAATTATACAGGATAACCATTCCCGAAGGAAAGAATATAACTGAAACAGCCGCCCTGGTTGAAACTTTAGGATTTTGCAAAAAAGATGAATTTATTGATCTGTGTCAGGACAAAATATTTATCACCTCCCTTGGGATATCATCCCTGTCCCTGGAAGGCTACCTTTTTCCAGATACCTATTTTTTCCCGCAAAAAACAGATTGCAGGGTAATCATTGAAACCATGGTTGATCACTTTAACAATATTTTTACCAAAAAATGGCGGAAACTGGCAAAATCAATGGGGTTTTCTGTCCACAAAATCGTAACCCTTGCCTCAATTATCGAAAAAGAAACAGGGGACGCAAAAGAAAGGCCATTGATATCTTCTGTTTTTCATAATCGCTTGAAAAAAAACATGCGGCTGGAAAGTGATCCCACCGTAATATATGGTATAAAAAATTTTGACGGCAATATTAAAAGAAAACATCTCAAGATGCGTACACCATACAATACCTATCAGATCAAAGGACTTCCCTTGGGACCAATTGCAAACCCTGGTGCCAAATCCCTGGCTGCAGCTCTTCACCCTGCTCACTCTGAATTTCTTTTTTTTGTTTCAAAAAAAGACACAACACACCAATTCTCCAAAACCATACAAGAGCACAACAGGGCTGTTAGAAAGTATCAGCTCGGAAAAAAATAATTATTCAAACTGCTCAAATTGTTTTAAATATACGATTAACGATCCGCTTCTGGTTTTCTTTTTTTTATCCCACTCATAAAAGATCACCTGATCAATTTTTTTCATTTCTTTTACCACATCTTCAACAACATCGGGCAGCACAGGACCTGAGTCTGAATGAAGTCCTTTCCCCACAATAATTCTTAAGGTATAAAAACCTTTATATTTACAGGAAGATATAAATGAACGGGTTCTGACCTGGGCGCCTATGGTATTGTATCCATGAAGATCCAATTCTGCCTCAACAGGGGGATAACGTTTTAATCTTTTTTTTATTGGCATGGGCGATTTTTTTTTTACAGGGCATTGTTTACTTTTTTTAAATGATTCCTCCAAAAGTTCAGAAAAAACCTCTTTTTTTTCAGTCAGATTTTGATCTTTTTGTTCAGGGTCTATCACCTTTACCCCATGCCTATTTATCTGATTTTTTTTTGGTGTCTCTTTAAAATTATTTTCCAATGCACCAGTTCTGATTTCCTCTTTTTTCTCAAATGCATTTAAAAAATCATGGTCGGAATCAAAAACCGGTAAATCATTTTTAATCCGATGTTTTGGCTTATTTTTCCCCTTGTTTTTCATGATATAATTTTATCGTATCCATTGACAATTTACAAGTTTAACCGGTCTTTTCTCGGCCTTTTTCTTGCCTTTTGTTTGTTTGACAAGAACCACCCTTCCTGTTATTGTTGCTGTCATGATAAAAGGGAATATTGTAGAGTATATTGATCAGCAAAAAATTATTTGTGCTGTCATATTACAGGTACAAAAAGACAAATTAAAATTATTAAATGAGAATAACAGGGAAATCAGTTTTTCAAAAAACCGTTTATCCCACATATCACCGGTATGCCTTGATATTTCCATTTCCAGAGATTTTATTGCAAGCCAGTTAAAAAAGCTGTCGCTAAATCGTAAAACCCTTTCTGAAACTATAAATATTAAAGAATTATGGGACATTCTTCATGAGGAGTCTGGTGACATTGATATCTCGACCATGACACTTTTTTGTTTTGACCCCCCCTTGACTGCGGACAATGAAGCCGCTGTCATCAGAGCTTTTTTTTATGACCGGCTGTATTTCAAATTCAATAAAACCATGTTTATTCCTTACACACCGGAACAGGTTAAAGCGAAAAAAAGACAGATCAAAGAGGCTGAAAAAAAAGAATTGCAGGTTAAAAAGGGCGCTTTGTGGATCAATGATGTTTTGAATAATAAAAACGGCAGCAGTACCAAACCTGATAAAGATATTATTCACATTTTAAAGTCCTATTACCTTTTTAACCATAATTCCGATACCCATCTGGTGGCCAAAAATATTATTAAGAGATCTTCCATTAATTCGCCTGAACAATTGTTTAATATATTTGTGGCTGCTGGGATATGGGACCAAAATGAGAATGTCAATCTTTTGGCCATGCAAATACCAACGACATTTTCCAAAGATGTGCTGGAACATGAAAAAAAACTCACCGCCGGTAAGAATAATTTTTTTGATGATCCTTTAAGGCAGGATCTGACCGATATCCCTTTAATCACAATTGATGGTCAGTCCACCCTTGATTATGATGATGCAATAAGCCTTGAGAATACTGAAAATGGGTATCGGCTTGGAATCCATATCATTGATGTTGATGCATATATTAAATCCAACGATCCCATTGATTTATCGGCGCGTGAACGGGCCAGTTCCATTTACATGCCGGATGATAAACTTCCCATGATACCCCCGCAGCTTTCCGAAGATCTTTGCAGTCTTAAAGAAAATGAGATACGGCCGGGTATCAGCACCATCATTAAAATGAACCGATTTTTTGAAATCCAGGATTATAATGTTGTTCCCAGCATAATTAAAGTGCATAAGCAGATGAGTTACTCCGAGGCAAACCTGTTGAACGGTAAAAATGATCCCATTACCACCCTGTATAAAATTGCGACACTTTTGAGGGAAAAGAGACTCAAGGCCGGTGCCATTCAAATCACCCTTCCGGAAGTCAATGTATGGCTGGAAGATAATCAGGAGATTGGTTATTTAAAAATTGATCGGGAAAATCCCTCTCGCATGCTGGTGTCTGAAATGATGATTTTTGCCAATTCTCTAATGGCTGAATTTCTTTCAAACCACAAGATGCCGGCAGTTTTTCGGTCCCAGGCTCAACCAAAACAAAGACTTTTCAAGGGGATTGAAACCTCGTTATCATTAAATTTCATGCAAAGAAAACAATTGAGCCGGGCAATGATCGGAACGGACCCGGAAAATCACTCTGGTTTGGGTGTAAAAGCTTATGTCACAGCCACATCGCCCATCAGACGATATCATGACCTTTTGACACAGCGGCAGATAAAGGCCATCTTTGGATATGGTAAGGCCTACTCAAAGGCTGAACTTGAAACCATTCTCCAGACCATTTCACCGAGCATAGCCAATGCCGGACGGGTACAGGCATCAAGAAAACGATACTGGATTACCAAATATCTTGAATCCAAAAAAGGGAGTGCCTATGAAGCTCTGGTCCTTGATTGCCACAGAGATCACTATAATGTTCTGGTCAAGGAATTCATGCTTGAAGCAAAACTTCCCCCCAGCGGAATCCGACTGAAAAACGGTGACATCGTCCAGGTGACAATCCAGCATGCGGATGCACGACGTGACCAACTGTCCTTATTTGTATAAAAAGAGCAGAACAAAAAACCCTTTGCCCTGCTCTTTTTAAATTCCAATTTTTAATTTGCTATTTTCTGTGGGAGATTGTTTAGTGTTTAAAACTCCTTTGACCCGTATAGACCATTGTTGCATCGTTTTCATTGCATGCCTCAACCGACTGGTAGTCATTTAAAGATCCACCCGGTTGAACCACGGCTTTCACTCCCTGGTGAAGTCCCACATCAATACCATCTCTAAAGGGGAAAAATGCATCAGACACCATGGCAGATCCTATGAGTCCCCCCTTGACTTCCTTAACATCACTCTCAATCTGCGCTCTTTTATCCAAATCTTTTAAATCAGCAAATGAAACCTTATATTGTTCAAAACTATACCTGTCGGCAAGTTTTCTATAAGCCTTATCAACGGCTATTTCCGCAACGCCTACCCTGTCCTGCTCACCCGTTCCGATCCCAACCGTAACATTGTCTTTTACATAAATCACTGAATTGGATGTGATGCCAGATTCCACCAGCCACCCGAACAGCATATCTTCTAATTCCTGTTTTGAAGGCGCCCGATTGATTTTATAGGTTTTTCCATCATATTCAGTTGCCGCTAAAATCAGATCTTTTTCAGACAGGGTTTGGGGAACAAAAGACCATTGGGCAACCATACCACCGTCCATAAGTGTTTTAAAATCAATGACCCGTTCGCCGATAAAGCTTTGAAGGTTATTAATATCATTTATCCGGATTACCCTTAAATTTTTACGAGCTCCCAAAATATCCAGAACCCCCTCTTCAAATTCCGGTGCAACCACAACTTCTGCGTACTGGCTTGCAATGGCTTGGGCAGTGGCCTTATCCACTGATTTATTCAATGCAATACACCCACCAAAGGCAGCCACACGGTCTGCCATATACGCTTTTTGATACGCCTGTTCAAGGCTTTGTGCCCGGGCCGCACCACAAGGATTATTATGTTTGACAATTACGGCACAGGGAGTATCTGTAAAATATCTTAAAATGTTCAAAGCATTGTCGGCATCGGTGAGATTGGTTTTCCCCGGATGCTTTCCGGATTGAAGCAGTTCAATATCAGATACAAGATATTTACCAGGGCTTATGGTCTGTGCATCACCCAGGGCAAGGTTCCCGTTGACGAGTTTGTACAGAGCGGCTTCCTGCCCCGGATTTTCACCGTATCTTAAGCCCTTGTTAACCCCTTCAATCACCCATGATACCTTTTCATAAAAAAGGGTCTGCCTTTTATCCCCGTCAACAAATGAGACCTCCAGCTGTGGGGTAAAGTGATCGTCCATAATTGTTTTATACATTTGTTTAAGGTCTTTAGGCATGATTCATTCTCCTGATTGATAACATGATTTAATATCACTTGCTAATTTTTCAGCAAGATAACCGCTTATGGTCCGGTCATAGGTTGCCGTATGCTCAAACGCTTTTTGAGCCAGTTCAAACCTGTCCTCAAGGGATAAAGTGCCATTTCGGGCCTTAAGTTTTTCCAGAATAACCGGATATGAGGCGGGCTCAACCACAGATGCCACACGGATAAAGTTTTTTGCCGACGCCCGGATCATGGTTGGGCCTCCGATATCAATATTTCCCCGGGCATCTTCCAGGCTCACGCCCTCTTTGGCAATGGTTTCACTAAAGGGGTAAAGATTCACAACAACCATATCAATAGCAAGGGCAGAAGTTCTTTTCAGATCTTCCTGATGCGCATCGTTATAGGTTTCGGTGAGTAAACCCAGGTAAATCTTGAAGTCAAGTGTTTTAACAAGTCCTCCCTGTGTTTCGGGCTGGCCGGTATAGCTTGAAACCTGCTTTAAACATTGTTCGGCTTTCTGGCCCAGAATCTCTTTAATTTTGCCATATGTTCCGCCGGTTGACAGGATCAAAAGGTTTGGATTTGCCTCAACCAGTCCGGGAACGAAAACCTCCAGTCCAGATTTGTCAGATACGCTTATCAAGACGGTTTTTATTTTCACTGAATCATCAATTTTTTCAACGACATTCTTGCCCATGATCTTTCCTTAATTTTATGGTAAAAGATTAATATTTCTCTTTTCTAATTAAAATTAATAATATAATTAAAGTCTTAAAGTCAAGTTTCAAAAACAGGAGCTAACGCCTATCAACTGATGGTCTTGACCCTTCCAAAGGACAGTGTACGTGTTATATTACAAAAATCTTCTGCGTAACAACCACACCCGGTATTAAACATTTATCTTGGAATTATCTGAAACATCTTTTATGGGTTGTCCAATGAGAATCTTGGATTTAACCTGTTTATCTTTAATCAAAAATTAAAAAAAATATTTTAAATCCCCATTTAACCTAATTTTCCTGAACAGTCAAATCCATTGCCCCGCTTTGATTTTTAACGATCCCTTTATTATTGATCGAATATAATTCGTTAATACTCTTTAATTTTTAGTTTTTTATTAAATTTATTTTGTTGACTTCATGTATTTATTCGGTATAAATAATAAATTATCGAATAAAATTTTATTAACTTTTGGTTGCTGTACTATCTAATTTTGGAGATCCCATGGACAATATTGACAGACAAACCTTAAATTCACTGCAACTGGACGGAAGAAAAAAGAATAGCATCCTTGCCAAAGAAACCGGCCTTGCTCCCTCCACAATGCTGGAAAGGGTCAAAAAACTGGAAAGCAAAGGAATTCTTAAAGGATACAGGGCTGTTGTAGATCCTGAAAAAATTGGGCTCAAGGCCCAGGGGTTTGCCTGTATCTCCCTTGACCGGCACCAGGTAAAGGATATTGAGGTACTGGAAAATGAAATCAAGAAAATTTCAAATGTCCGTGCCTGTTACCACATTACCGGCAGGTTTGATTACCTGCTCCATGTGGTTGCCCCTGATCTTGGTAATTTTGGCAGTTTGATCAAAGAAAAGCTGGCCACCATTCCGGGTATGGGAAAAATTGAAACATTTATTGTTTACTCCGAAGTCAAACCTGACCAAGGATGCCCCATTGACGCAACTTTTATTTAAAATAAATGATAAAAAATCTAAACAGGGAGAATAAAATGGCTAAAAAAAAAGCAATCCACGATTTTTACAAAATGAAGGAAAAAAAAGAAAAGGTCACCTGGTTGACATCCTATGATTTTCCCACTGCCCAGTTTGCAGAAACAGCAGGGCTTGACATGATTCTTGTGGGCGATTCTCTTGGTATGTGCGTTTATGGCTACAAGGGAACGGTTCCGGTTACAATGGACCAGTGCATTGTTCACTGTGATGCTGTACGAAGAGGCGCTCCAAACACATTTATTGTCGGTGACATGCCTTTTATGAGTTATCAAACATCAGATGCTGACGCCGTATATAATGCCGGCCGCTTTCTTAAAGAGGCTGATGTTGATGCCATTAAATTGGAAGGCGGCACCCGTGTGGCATCAAGAATCAAAGCAATAGTGGAAGCGGGGATTGTTGTTATCGGGCACATTGGTCTGACCCCCCAGAGTTCTGGAGCGCTGGGCGGCCACAAAGCTCAGGGGAGAACAGCCGCAGATGCTGCCATGGTTGTTGAGGATGCCCTGGCCGTTCAAAATGCCGGTGCTCATATGCTTCTAGTGGAAGCCATACCTCCCCAGGTGGCCCAGTATATTGCAGATATCCTTACCATCCCCGTATTTTCCATTGGTGCGGGGAAAAATTGCGACGGACAGCTTTTGATTGTCAGTGACCTTATCGGACAATTTCAGGCCTTCACCCCTAAATTTGTCAAAAAATACTGCGATGTGGCATCCATTGTCACAGATGCCATGAAAGCGTATTGTGCAGATGTACGTGAAGGTAAATTCCCGGAAGAAAAACATTGCTACAACATGATTGAAGGTGAACAAGAAAAATTTCTCAAGCTGATGAAAAGATAAGATTTTAAATATCGATCACAAATAAGTAACAAAAAGGAAATCATTATGACAGATCTTAAAGAAATGCTCAAAATTGAGACCAAAGATTTAGATATTGTAAACCAATTGATCGCAAACCCCGATAACGAACAAGTGTCAGCACTTACCGGTCTGATTGAAAAATTTGGCGGCGTTAAAGCCATTAATGAGAAAGCAAAACAGGCAAGAAATCCTGAAAATTTGATGCAACGCCTTAAAGACATCCAATCCCCCTATGTTTCAGACATTGAATGGTTAATGGAACAAAGAGACCAAAAGGCCTTTATTTCCATGGAGGACTATTGCAAAAATATCCTGGGAAGTGAGGCTGATACATCCCTGGTTGATTTTTCCAATGCCGTCACCCTTGAAGTCAGTGCCATGCAGTTTTTTCCATGGCTCATTGCCCAGGCCAGGCAGGCCATTGAAAAAAAAGAACTGCTTCCGGGCCGGATTATCCGGGTAAGAAACATGGCTGAACAAGCTGAAGATGACGGAGATATCATAGCAAGCGCTCTGGCCATGCAGATTATCGGTTCCACCTATGTAGAGTCTTTGGATACCCGTGGAACTGATGGGGGTAATATCCATCTTGGCGGAGGCCCTGAAACACTATCCGGATTCTTTGGCGGTATCGGCCAACCAAATGATTATGCCATAAAATGGGCGGAGGAATATCTCCATTATTATACAAATTATGGCATTAAGGAGGTTTTAAATATTAATTCCGGCACCATTTTATTGGGATATATGATGCACAGACTCGGGGTGGATATCAAGTTTAAAATATCCGTATTCGTGGGTATTGATAACCCTTACTACATTATGTGGACGCTAATGACTGCCAGGCTTTTCTCACGAAAAGACGGCTCAACTCCACTTGTGGGATTCAATCTATCCAACTCTGTTAATAACGAGACCATCATTCAGGCCAATGCCATCCGAAAACAATTGGGACTGGAAAAACAGGTGCGTTTTGAACATCATATCACAGAAACCTATAAATCCATTGTTCCTCAACCCTATAATAGACGAGATGAACTGATTCAGTTGGCCAAAGTGGTTCCTAATATTTCTGCCAAGCATGAAGGGGGGGAGCCGGAAATTGAATCTACAAGGGAACACCCTTCTGATATTTTTGATTATTTTTTGGCAAAAAAGGATATATTGGAGAAAAATCAGATGAATACCTTAATGGGCAACTATCTTGACAAGCATCATTCTGTTAACCAGACAGCCAGTGCATTAATCAAGGCCGGTATCGGTGTAGTTGCAGCCCAGAATTTGCATTAATCTATTAGCAAAGGAAATAAAAATGATTCCGTCAAGAATGTATCAGTTTTTACATGATACCCTTCCTGAAAGCGTATGGAGGAACCGGTTAATCAAAGATGGCCCTTTAAGATTTCTTGAATTTGGTCCTCTGGACATTGATCGTCTCCAGCGTTTGGGAATAAAAGTAGACAGGCTTGGACCAAGACTTACATCCTGCATGTGGAATGAAGACAGTCCCCTGGAAATCGGTGGATTTCTCGTGGTGGACAATCTTGCAATGGGTCAGCCGTCCATGGGGGGAACGAGGATGCTACCGGATATCACTCCGGATATCATCCACAATCTTGCAAGGGGGATGACCCTTAAAAATGCTGCAGCTGACCTTCCCTTTGGCGGTGGAAAATCAGGTATTGTCAGACCTGAAAATCTTGATGAGGATGACCGGTATGAAGTCATTAAAGGGTTTGGGCTGCTTTTAAAACGATACAAGGGCATCTATATTCCGGGTCCTGATGTGGGGACCAATGATGATGATATGAAAACATTTGCCATGGAAAATGGTTTGAATAATGTTGTATCAAAACCGGCTGATATGGGGGGCAACAGGATTGATGAACTGGGCGGTGCTGCCAATGGTGTTGTTGTGGCAACAAAGGCCCTGCTGGAACATCTGCCGAAATTGAAACAGCTGCCCCAGTTTAAGGACATGATCATTCCCAAACCTTCGGACCTGGATATTCTCATACAGGGATTTGGGGCCGTGGGGGCTCATGTTGCACGAATTTTTCACGACTATGATCCTGAAGATTGTCCTATTATTAAAGGAATCAGTGATGAAAACGGATATCTTCTAAATGCAGACGGACTGCCCATAAAAGAACTTTTCAGCATGTGGAAAGAATTTGGTGAGGTCACACAAAAGTATTTCCATGATCAAATCCTTCACAAAGGGTGTGATGAATCCACCCATACTTTTTTTTCCAACTCTTCCAACAATCTTCTTACAGAGTCGGCATTCTGCCTGGTTCCGGCATCACCGGTATTTAATTACCTGGATGTTAATTCCTCAACTCACCCGTCCATGACAACAGACAGGATGGGAACCTGGCGAATCATTGTTGAAGGCGCTAACACCTATTCTCCCAATCCATCAAAAAAAGCCGGACGCAGAAGAATGGAACGTCATGTCTACAGGGATAAAGGTGTGCTCATTGCAACAGATTACCTGGTTAACTCCGGCGGGGTTATTTATGCGGCCCATGAAAGGATTGTTCCCACACCGGATCATCTGTTGATCCCCAAAGATAAATTGGGAAATCCCGATGCCATTGAAGGATGGCTTGAAAAAAACAGCAGTGACTTTGCCGAACTTGCAGAAATCCGCAGAAAAGCAGCTGTTGAAAAACTTGAAACAGTCATCCGGCGAAATATGGAAGAACTCATTGACGGTCTCTGCAAAGATGCGGACAGCCTGCCGTGTGAAATTGCAGAAAGAATAAGTGTTCAGAGAATCGCATCCATGGAAAAATCAAGAACAGCCAAGGATATCATGGAAGAAGCCCCCACTATCGGCTTGGATAAAAGTGTGACTGATGCTGCTCATTTGCTTGTAAATGCCCATGTCCCCATTGTGAATGTCGTTTCCCAAAAAGGCAAACTTATCGGGATAGTGACCAATTGGGACATTACCAAGGCAATGGCTTCTAAGTTACCCATGGACTCTCCATTAACAAAAATCATGACTGCTGATGTCATTACAAACCATCCTGATGCAACGATTATTGATTGCATTCGAAAACTGGAAAATCATGAGATCTCTGCCATGCCCATTGTTGAAAATGATAGAGTGATGGGGGTTATCACAGGTGATATCCTTGCCAGAAGGACCCTTTTCAGACTGCTGCAAACCATGACATAGCTATCTGATAACATATCTCCAACTTAAAGCTGTCCTGAAAATTATTTTCTTGGGGCAGCTTTTTTTATTTATCATTCATTTAATTTCCCCCGGACATATTGTAATTTCCAACGGTTTAACGTATTTTGATTACATGAGATGCAACTATCGCTGAATTGAAAACCTGTCAGGAGCAAACTATGACTGCCAATGTCTTTTTCATGGATTTAGAAGCCACATCAAAAGAGAATCTTCCCCAAAAACTTTCACGGTTAATCAATAAAGCGGGAATCAAAAAAATTTTAAAAAAAAATGATTTGACTGCAGTCAAGATCCATTTTGGCGAAAAGGGTAATACTGCCTATATCCGGCCCATATTTATCCGGGAAATCATTAGGGTCATAAAAAAATACAAGGCAAGTCCCTTTCTCACCGACGCCAATACCTTATATGTGGGTACCAGATCCAACTCCGTATCCCATATCGATACGGCCATTGAAAATGGATTTTCTTATTCCTCAATGGATGCCACACCCATTATCATTGCCGATGGATTACTGGGTAAAAGTGAAACAAAAATTAATGTCAGTCAAAAAAATTGCAACCACGTTTTTATTGGGTCTGAAGTTGATTGTGCGAATGCCTTGGTTTCTGTGGCACACTTTAAGGGTCATGAACTTTCAGGTTTTGGTGGAACATTGAAAAATATTGGCATGGGATGCGCTTCTAGGAGGGGCAAACTTGATATGCATTCTAATGTCTGCCCAAAAATCAAAAGAAAAACCTGCATCGGTTGTGCCGAATGTAAAAAACACTGTCCTTCCGAAGCCATTTATCTTGAAGGTAAAAAGGCCTATATTGATAGCAAAAAATGTATCGGATGTGGTGAATGCATTGTCAGGTGTCCAACCGAATCTGTGAATATCAACTGGAACCAAACCGTCCCTGTTTTCTTGGAAAAAATGATGGAATACACCCTTGGGGCTCTTAAGAAAAAACAGGAAAAATCTCTTTTTATCAACTTTATCACCGATATTTCTCCTAAATGCGATTGTCTGTCCTATAACCAATCCCCCATTGTGGATAACATAGGCGTTCTTGCATCAAAAGATCCTGTCGCCATTGACCAGGCCAGCGCTGACCTTGTGAACCGGCAAATGGCTTTACCCGGAACCATATTGAAAACTCACCTTAAACCGGGCGAAGACAAGTTCAAAGGTCTTTACCCTGATGTCGACTGGGAATACCAGCTTGATTATGCTCAAAAAATAGGCCTTGGAACAAGAGAATACAAATTGGTCAAACTAAGAACATTATCATATAAAAAAAATAAATAACGGGGCTGATCATTACAGCAAATCACATATTAAGCCATCCATCCACATGGGTAGACAAATACGCAGATTACTTGTATACATTTGCATTGTACAGAATTTCAGATGAATTTCTTGCCCAGGATCTTGTCCAGGAAACCCTGGCAGCGGCTCTTAAATCGAAAAAAAATTTCAAGGGAAAATCATCGGAAAAGACCTGGTTAACCGGGATCTTAAGGCATAAAATCATCGACTCTATCCGTAAGCAATACCGGGAACCCATTTTTCAAGACAATCAATTGGATTCCAGGGTTAATGATGAAATTTTTGATGGAAACGGGAAATGGATAACCGGACCTGCAAAGTGGGCATCGAATCCGGAACTTCTGCTCGAACAGAAATCTTTTTTAAATATCTTAAAAAAATGTTTTCACAATCTTCCCAAAAGACCTTCGCGTGCATTGGCTTTAAGAGAACTCGAAGGTGAATCAACTCAAACCATTTGTAAGGTTTTAAATATAAGCTCGACTAATTGCTGGGTGATCCTTCACAGGGCCCGCGCGTTAATGAGAGAATGTATAGAAGCCAACTGGCTTGCCAAAAAGGATTGACATGCTAAACCACTGGATGTTCAGATGCAAGGATATCTCCTATTTAATTTCACAGTCCATGGATGAAAAGCTTCCATTAAGGATCAGGCTTGGTATTAAAATTCATCTTAGTATGTGTGATTTGTGTTTAAGATATAAAAACCAATTGGGAATAATCCGAGAAGCCATCTTGAAAATTCATGATGAAAAGGAAAATGATTTTTTTATAACACCTCTACCAGATCAAACCCGGGAAAAAATAAAAAATCTTCTGAAAAATCATTAATATTTTTTGTAAGATTATTTAGCCATGCACGACAAATTGATTAGAGCAAGGGTCTTGTTCCTTAATTATTTGACAATAACAGCCAAGTACTACTTTTATTAACCATTTTAAAAGGAGTGATGATGGCAGACGAAAACAATACTTTTTTCTTTTTTACGAATTTGAATCACATTCCTTACTAGTGTTTAATCATGTATATCGCATACAAAAAACATAATGGACAATCACAGTATATTTTAAGAGAATCGTACACCAAGGATTCGAAACTGACATTTCGGGATCTTTTTGATCTGGGCTCTGATCCGTCTTTGTTTGTTAAATACCCCGGTGGCAATTCATTTAATTTTGATGAAGATATGGAAAATATCCTGTATGAATCTGGTGCGGAATATGATTCTGATGAACTGGAAGATCTCTTCTGGCCCTGGATCAGGTCAGACATTAAAAGAGCCATTGAAACTTTTAAAAATAGATCCTCGGATAAAGGGTTCAAAAAATTAACCAAAAGCCAAAAAAATCAGATATCCGCCAACACTCATTACTTTGACAAAAGACGAATTCATTTTTTAAAATTTGGAAATATGGACCAGGGGCCTTTGGAAAGAATGCCTGCGGTTCTGTTTAAAGGCCTTCTCAACCAGTCCAGGGATGAAATAGAACAGCATTTTCTCAGACAGGAATTATCATTAAAATCCCATGAATTAAAATCCTATGTGTATACTATTTTTAATCTTCAACGATTTTTTTCAGGATTTCTGGCAAAGAAGATGCCACATGCACTGGATCAGGAAAAAGTGGATACTTATTTTTCTGAAGAAATCTGCCGAATGAATATTGAACTTTTTGACAAACACACCCATCTTGATGAGCACATGATCCGGTACAGCATCATGTTCTTTGACCACTCTTATGCTGACACAACCCTATTGGATGATTTTACCAAGGACTTTATGTTCCGGCACCGCTTTTTTAAGTCCCGGTCTAAAAAATCCATTTCAACGGATAAAGCCTGCAAGGCGTTTAAAATCACCCAAAAAGATCTTAAAACAATGACAAAAGAAAAACTGACCAAGCAGTACCGCCGTCTTGCCAGAAAGGTTCACCCTGATACGGGCGGCTCCCATGATAAATTTATTGAAATGAATGCTGCGTATCAAAAATTATTATCAATTATTTAATATTTAACAATAAGAGATTTTGCTGTTCAAATATCTTTAAAAAATCGCCTAACCCTTTTGAGGTCTGATATGGAGTAATATGTTAAGGGAAATTGGAACATATTTGGCAAAATATTTATCAAAACCCCGGGATGAGGCCTTGATAAGTACATCAAAAACCGGTGATCTAGCGGCCAGTCTCCAAAAAGGAGACGTATTGCTGGTGGAAGGTACCAGCAGATTCAGCGGTGTAATCAAGTACCTGACCCAGTCCAGTTGGTCACATGCCGCCTTGTTCATTGGAGATGCCATAAATGCAGCAGATGAAACCATTGGAGGCCTGAACCTTATTGAAGCAGATGTTGTTGAAGGCGTTCGTGCTGTTCCACTCAAGAAGTACGAATCAACCCATACCCGTATCTGCCGCCCAAAAGGCCTTTCCACTGGTGAACTTAATAGGCTATTACAACATGTGATTGGCAGGATGGGGCATACCTATGATTTAAAAAATATTTTTGATCTTTTACGATATTTTATTGCAACACCACCGGTTCCAGGGAGCTGGAAAAGACGTCTGCTTGCCTTTGGCAGCGGTGACCCCACCCGTGCCATCTGCTCCTCAATAATCGTCGAAGCATTTCAGTCCATTAATTACCCCATTTTGCCTGATATCAAATGGCTACATTGTAAAACACCTTCGGGGAAGCGTTATCAAAAAGAAATGATGCATATCCGTCATCACAGCCTGTTTGCACCACGGGATTTTGACATCTCCCCGTATTTTGAAATCATCAAACCAACCTTGAAACAAGGTTTTAATTTTCATAATATAAAACTAAACCGGTCAACAAAAAATGGACCGCAACAAAAAATTGAGAGGTGCACTTAATTATCTTTGGCGTTCATGTCTCATCCTGACGCGGGAGGTTATATGGAATTAGATCAGATTATAGACAAAGTTGTCGTCCTGATAAAGGGGCATCTGTCAAATCAGAAACAAAAATCCGTTGTTCAATATAAAGATCCCATTGAGTTGTCAGATATCCTGAAACTGAATGAACATGAGAACGGAGCCGACTGGGCACACCTGTTTAACTGGATTGAAAATTATCTTGATTTTTGTGTAAACACCAATCATCCCGGCTTTGTGAACAGAATGTGGGTGGGTGCAAATCTGCCCTCAATTCTGGGTGAAATAGTAACAGCCGTTTCAAACACTTCATCTTGTACCTATGAGTCAGCACCCGTATCCACCTTGATGGAAAAATATATGCTACGGCAAATGCTTGATCTGACGGGTTTTAAAAATGGTGAGGCGCAGATGACAACCGGCTCAAGCAATGCCAATATGCTGGCTATGATGGCAGCAAGAAATGAGGCACTGCCCCAGGCTAAAACAAAGGGGATGTCCCGCCAGCAGGATCTGTTTGGTTTTGTTAGTGCTGATGCCCATTATTCAATGGAAAAAGCCGCCAACATACTGGGACTTGGAACCGACAACCTGGTCAAGGTCCCTGTTAACACCATGGGTGAAATAGACATAGACATTCTTGAAGACAAGCTTCTCAGGACCATTGAAAAAGGCGCTTTGCCTTTTTTTGTTTCAGGTACTTCAGGAACCACGGTCAGGGGAGCTTATGATTCCATTAAAGAATTGCTGAAATTAAAGAAAAAATTTGATTTCTGGCTGCACATTGACGGCGCCTGGGGTGGGGCAGTACTCGTAAGCGATACATTACGCAACAAATATATGGATGGTATTGAACATGTGGACTCCCTTTCATGGGATTTTCATAAAATGCTGGGGACGTCTCTGATGTGCAATGTTTTTATGATAAATAACCGTCCCCATACCCTGGGTAGATTATGCGGCAGCGGGGATGAAAGCTATATCTTCCATAACAGTCCGGACAATGTTACAAATATCAATGAGCCACACGATCTTGGGGCTGTGTCTTTGCAATGCGGGAAAAGAGTGGACAGTCTTAAATGGTTTTTGGACTGGAAGTATTTTGGCAAAAAACAAATGGGACGCCGGGTGGAATATTGCCTTGAATTATGCCGCTATGCAGAATCCATCGTTGGAGAATCAGATTCGCTTGAAATGGTATTACCAAGGAATTCATTTAATATCTGTTTTCGCTACAAAGCGCCTGATAAAATTTCCAATGCATTAAATCTTGCTATCAGAAATACCTTATACCATGAAGGCAAAAGTATGGTTGGTTATGCTTTTTATAAAGACCTGCTGTTTTTAAGACTGCTATTGGTTGGCCATGACCTTGATAAAAAAGATATTGACAACTATTTCGATACTTTGATTAAAACAGGAAAATCCCTGGAAAGAGAACACGGATTGGAGGGACCATACTAATGCATGGAAAAATATGTTTTCCCAAAACATTTATCAACCACCCTAACCAATGGAAATTTAAAATTTTACTGGAAAAACTGTTTGCAGACCCTGAACCTGACAGTATTACAACTGAAATGACCGCTTTTCTAACAACCTATTCCATCCCCATTGATGACTTGCCCCTGGTTGAAGGGACATATTCCAGAACCATTCTCTTCAGGAGTAGCAATGGTTTTGAAGCCATGGCCGCAAGATGGAGCCACGGATCATTGTCATCCATACATGGGCACCCCTGGTATACTTTTTATTTTGTGACTTCTGGAACACTTAAGATTGACAATTTTAAAAGGTACGGGGATAAGGCAGAGATGACAAGCACAGAAATGCTATCCAGATCTCAATTTTTTTCTTCCACAGGAAGACCGGGCGCATTTGATAATCATATTCACCAGGTAAAGGCGGTTGAAGAAACCCTCAGCATTCATATTTCCTCTGATGATGCAATGAAGGGTGAAATATTCAGCCGGGTAAGGTAATACTTTGAAAGCCTTCCCGCGCATTTCCCTGGTTTTCTGGTATCTTTGGGCCTGCCTGCGCCACCGCGCCCTTCCATGGAATTATTTTCAACTAAACAGTATGTTTTTTAATGCCGAAAAAGGAATATTTTCAAAACTGGAAATGGATTCACTCATCCCCCCTTGTTGGAGACTGAGCCAGTTTTACTATGATCCGGATCAACCGCCTGAACGCTACCCTGTTTTTATAAAGCCTGAATGGGGGCAAAATGCCAATGGAGTCATTCGTGCCGATAACAAAAATGAATACCTGGCTTTCAAGGATATTGCTACCGGAACAGACATGCCTTTTATTGTCCAGGATGCCGCAAGAGGGAAAAAAGAGTTCGAAGTATATTATCTTCGCTGTCCTGACAATAGCGATGATTACTCGTTTTTGTCTATCACTGAGGTAACAAACACCTGCCAGAAGAGCCTGCCTATCAATTCCATACACAACCCCTGCACCGGTTATGTTGACATAACATCAAGGTTTTGTGACAAAGAGTTGCAGACCATCTGGTTTTGTTTAAAAAAAATTGGAGGATTTAGGATGGCAAGGGTAGGATTAAAGGCTGATAATATAGAAGCTCTCTTTAAAAAAGAATTTCGTATTGTCGAAATAAATATTTTCCTGCCCATGCCGCTTATTCTTCTTGCTGAAAATGTAAATCAACGGGAAAAGAAAAAGATCATAAAAACAACCATGTCCCTTGCTGCAAAGCTTGTAAAAAATATTCCCAAAGATGAAACTGGAGAAACCATTTTTTTCCAAAAAATAAAAGCGCACTATAAGGTTAAACAATGAAAACATTAAAGCAGATAATCTATTCCTGGATTGATGAAAAATTCCTTGGCGGCTGCAGCAATTACAATTCTCTTTCCACCAGAAAAAGCTGTCGTTCAAAAAAACAGGCAAGAGAAATGTTTTCTCAAAATGGGATCCCCCATGCAAAAGGTGACATTTTCTGGGGACCTGTCAAGCCCTTTAAATTTGCAAAAAAATATGGATTCCCCCTGGTGGTCAAACCAAATGTGAGCGGGTTTTCCCGGGGCAGCCATTTTCCCATTAACAATTATTGTGAATTATTCAAGGCCATTTTGTTTGTAAAAATCTGGTGGCCGACTTCTGTAATAGAGCAGTACTTGAAAGGCAAAAATTACCGCGTGGTGGTGGTAAAAGATCAAATAATGTCTGTGATCAGACGGTACCCTCCATTTGTTATCGGGGATGGACGTTTAAGTATCACAGAACTCATAGACAGGGAAAATAAAGTGCGCAGCCAGATGGGGCTTTTTCCGGTCATCCATCCCATTCAAAAAAATACCAGGACGGCTCGTTTCCTAAAAAAAAAGAACCTATATTTTTCATCTGTTCCTGCTAAAGGCGAAATGGTTACTCTTTACAACAGGATTTCTCTGGCGCCGGGCGGCATAATTGAAACCCTGGATAAACATACCATGCATGAGCAGAACAAATCACTTTTCTTGAAAATCCTGCCCTATTTTAATGCCAATATTCTGGGGATTGATGCTATTTTTGAAAAAGGAATTGACATACCTTATTTTCAGCAGCGTGTGATATTTCTCGAGGTAAATTCAAGACCGTATTTAAAAATGCACCACTATCCCCGTTATGGGAAAAAGCAGGACCTGGATGACTTTTATGACGTTTTAAACAGACTTGAAATAAAACAAACAGATATCTATTAACATGCATATATTGATACATAAAATGGCATCTTTGCAGACCCGGGGTTTGTATTCTTTTCTTGGGGTGCATTCATTTCTTATCGGGATGTTTCCTTTTTATATTCCTGTGTACCTTTATGAAACCGGGTTTTCTCTTGCCCTGATCTGCTGTTTCATTGCCATCACCGGTATTGGTTTTGTCATCAGCCTGTACTGGTGGGACAGGGCTTCCAAGCATATATCTTTGCGATATCTTTGCGTATTTTCCTTTTTGAGTGAGTTTGTTCTTTTGTCTTTGTTCTTTATGGAAAAAGACATCATTTTCATTCTGATTTGCGGTTTTTTCAATGGTATTTTTAATTGCCATTTCTGGATGATTCAAAGATTTCTATTTTTAGATTCGATCACACAACAAAATTCAGGAAAAAAATTCGGAAACTTCCAGATTTTTGTATTGATCGTATTAAAAGCAGGGATATTTGCCGGTGGGGCAATGCTTGAAAAATCGGGCTTTTTGTCTTTATATATATTTTGTGCCTTTATTGTCATGGCTGCAGCCATATTTTTTGGGCAAAAAGCCGGTGGAATGAAGCTTGATTCAAGAGTTGCGGCAGCCCCGCCCCTTGGTTTAAAATCAATAGCAAGGTATAAGGATCGATTCAATTCAAGGCTTATATTTGCCATTGATGGTATTTTCCTTTACCTTGAAAGCTATTTCTGGATGATCTCACTTTTTCTGATTGTTAAGCAGAGTTTTTGGAAACTTGGCCTGCTGGTTATTTTTCTTACAATAATCTTTGGCATCATTTTCATTATTATAAAAAACAGTATAGACAGATGGCATACGAATATGATGTATGCAACCGCTGTATGCCTCTATAGTCTTTCCTGGATTTTAAGGGGAGTGGTTTCTTTGGAAATCGACAGAATTTGGCTTCTTTTGATTCTTGCGATAATTACCTTTTGTACCTCAATATTCAGGCTCGCTTTTAATAAAAGATTTTTTGATTTAGCAAATTCCGCAAAAGGGCATGAATACATTTTTATTAAAAGCTATTTTTCCCAATTTTTTCTGGCTGTTTTTGCCTTGATTGGGTTTTTCATCCTATACTCAAAAAATGCTGTCGATCAATTGCCCGGGGTTTACCTGACAGCCGCATTTATCTCATTAATCTACCTTTTTTACGTTCAGGAAAAAAAACATGACCTCTGATTCTAAAATCCATAAAACAATTACACAGCTAAACACTTTGTTTGAAAAACAGATGACGATCTATTGGTCTAATCTGTCACGCACAACGAATTTATTAATATTATTAAACATCAGTATGTTCTTTGTTACGGAACTGGTCACAAAACACGGTTACTATTATACCTATTTTTCTTTGTTATTTCTGCTACTTGTTAAGTTTGGCCTATTGGTTCCATTGGGATTGCTTAACCGGCTCTGGTACTATTGCATTTATCTAATCATGGAAATTCTTGCCATTTATTTTCTTTTATCAAGTATTTGGTTTTGGGTTGTAATGAACAAAATTTAAAAAATGAAAATTTAATGTAAGATTTTTGCCTTACCCCAGACTAAGTTATTGAACGTCTTAAATTCCTAACATTATTTTTTTAAGGAGGAGGGATGAAAGTTTCAGACCTTTTTGTTAAGGCTCTTGAAAATGAAGGGGTTAAATTTGTTTTCGGCATCCCTGGAGAGGAAAACCTGGATTTTCTGGAATCCCTAAAACACTCATCTATTCAATTGATCCTGACCCGTCATGAACAATCAGCAGGTTTTATGGCTGCAACCTATGGTAGATTAACCCACACCACCGGGGTCTGTTTATCCACCTTAGGACCTGGAGCGACAAATCTTGTCACTGCGGTTGCGTACGCCCAGCTTGGCGGCATGCCCCTTCTTGTTATCACCGGCCAAAAACCCATTAAAAAATCTAAACAGGGAAAATTTCAGATCATTGATGTTGTCGCCATGATGAAACCCATCACAAAATATAGCAAATCCATTGTAAACGGTGATATCATGCCTTCCATGGTACGGGAAGCCTTTAGGCTCTCCCTTGAAGAAAGGCCCGGGGCTGTCCACCTTGAACTGGCAGAAGATATTGCAAAGGAAAAGACGTTAGCAGGGCTGTTTTCAATCTATCCAAAAGGACGCCCCATGGCAACACATAGCGTTATTGGCAAAGCGATTCATTTAATTGAATCAGCCAAAAGGCCCCTTATTCTCATTGGCGCCGGAGGCACCAGGCATGATTGCGTAGAATCTTTTACCACTTTTATCAACAAAACAGGAATACCATTTTTTAATACCCAAATGGGCAAAGGTATTGTGGATGAAAACAACCCTTTATTTTTGGGTACGGCCGCTTTATCAGAACATGATTTTCTCCATTGTGCAGTGGACAGATCCGATCTTATTATAAACCTGGGGCATGACATTATTGAAAAACCCCCTTTTTTTATGGATAAACAGGGACCCCGTGTTATTCATGTCAATCATTTTTTTTCACGTGCAGATGATGTGTATTTCCCTCAACTGGATGTCGTCGGTGATCTTGCAAAAAATATAAATTTATTAACCAGGGCAATCACTAAAAAAGCACATTGGGATTTTTCATATTTCATGAAGATGAAAGGGCTTATTGAAGACAAGCTGGCCATTGGCTCCCAAGATAATAGGTTTCCATTGCTGCCCCAGCGTATTGTGTCTGATGTTCAGAAAGCCATGCCAAAAAATGGAATCGTCACCCTTGATAATGGTGTTTTTAAAATATGGTTTGCAAGAAACTATCGGGCATCCATGCCAAATTCGCTTCTTTTGGATAATGCTTTGGCAACCATGGGGGCAGGGTTCCCTTCTGCAATCGGTGCGAGGCTTGTTCACCCGGACCGGAAAATAGTTGCCATATGTGGTGACGGGGGATTTATGATGAATTCCCAGGAATTGGAGACAGCCATAAGGCTCAAACTGAATCTTGTGGTGATTATTTTAAACGATTCTTCCTATGGCATGATCAAGTGGAAACAGGAGCACATGGGCCTTGAAGTTCAGGGTTTGAATTTTACAAATCCTGATTTTGTATTATATGCCGAAAGTTATGGTGCCAATGGATACAGGATTACAAAAGCGGATCATTTTTTTAAATGCCTTAAACAATGTCTTGAAACGCCAGGTGTTCACCTCATTGATCTTCCCATTGATTATAGAGAAAATTCCAAGGTTCTGATTAATGATATTGAAAAAATCACATGCATGCTTTAATCCCAAAGGAGGGTTCAAATGAGCCGGTTAAATGTGGTTGAGGCCTTTAACAACAAAGCCATAAAGACAATCAGCCTAACACCGTCGCCAGAGGTCGAAAAGGCAATTGAACTGGCTTTTTTCACATACCATGACAAAGATAAAAGGCTTCCCAAATATAAGCGAATCGAAATTTTACGAAACGCTATTCATTATATGAGTTCACAAAAAGAGGCCATTATTGAGATAGCAGTAAGAGAGGGGGGCAAACCCTGGACAGATACCCAGATTGAAGTGGACAGGGCAATACAGGGAATCCATTGTGCCGTCAATGAAATCGAAAATCTGTCGGGCACTCAGATTCCCATGGGAATAACCAAAGGCTCTCAAAACAGGCTGGCTTTTACAACGATTGAGCCGCGAGGGGTGGTTCTGGCTATAAGTGCTTTTAATCATCCTGTAAATTTAATTGTCCACCAGGTGGTACCCGCTATTGCTGCAGGTTGCCCTGTAATTATCAAACCTGCCAGTACCACCCCCTTATCATGCTTGAATTTCATAGATATTTTGTATCGGTCCGGTTTGCCCAAAGCGTATTGCCAGGCGGTTATTTGCAACAGACAAGATGCTGAAAAACTGGTATCAGATAAAAGAATATCCTTTTTTACATTTATTGGTTCCGGTAAGGTGGGGTGGAGACTGCGTTCTCTTGTTGCACCCGGGGTACATTGTGCTTTGGAGCATGGCGGAGCCGCTCCGGTGATTGTTGAAAAAGATGCGGATGTGAACAAAATGATTCCTTCCCTTTTAAAAGGAGGGTTTTACCATGCAGGGCAGGTCTGCGTTTCTGTACAGAGGGTTTATGTAAATGAAGCCATTGTTTCTAATGTACTTGAAAAGTTCACCTCTCAGGTACAACGGCTTATTCTTGGGAACCCAATGGATATAAAAACTCAAGTTGGCCCTCTTATTTCCCCAAAAGAGGTTGACAGAGTGGAACTCTGGGTAAATCAGGCCAAACAGTCTGGCGGGGAAATACTTTGTGGAGGGAAACGCTTATCTGACACCGTCTATGAACCCACCATTATTCTGAACCCCGGCAAAAATGCCAAAGTGTCTACCCGGGAAATATTTGGTCCTGTGGTGTGTTTTTATACTTACTCATCCAGAAAGGAGGCCATTGACAGGGCTAATTCTCTGCCTTTCAGTTTCCAGGCCGCCATTTTCACAAAAGATATTAATATTGCCTTTGATACTGTCCAAAGACTAAAAGCCGAAGCGGTCATGGTAAACGACCATACCGCATTCAGGGTTGACTGGATGCCCTTTGGCGGTTCTGAACAATCCGGATTGGGAACAGGGGGCATTGGACATTCCATAAAGGATATGAGCCGGGAAAAACTTATTGTATTAAATTTCTCTTAAAAACAATTGTCCGTCTATTTTCTCTAAAAACGGTGACCTTTTTAAATGGGCCGGTACATTGTCCAATGATGCTTTTCCCGGGACAAACCTTATAGCCCTGAATTGGTTTACGCGTGACCTTCAAGTTATGATTATTTAAAAACGTATGGTCCATACTCTAAAACATAATTATAAAGCTGTATGATAGCATTTTCTATCGACATGCCTTTCAAAATATGTTTAAATAGAAGGCTTTTAATGTGAATATATGGGAACTGGTATTAATATAATTCAAGTTACCACACAGTGAAAGCATCACTAAATGTTTGGATTTTGGGTCACGGGAATGTGCATATAATAGAAATGAAATTGTACGTTTAAGCTGAAGTATTATTTCATATTTATTGAAAATATTACGGGAAAATGTTGAGTAATATAAAAGAAAATTTAGGCAAATCATCTGTTTTTAACGGACGTGAAAATAATGGAACAAACTTGCTTGAATCAAGTATAAGGAGCCAGTTATGAGTATTGATGCCCATATTCTCAAACCCCTCGATTTTTTTGTAGATTTTAAGCAACATGAGTTGGAAGCGTGTGCTGCAACGCTTAAATCCAGAAGTGTCGAGGCCGGTGAGATCATAATTGAACGAGGTACTCCGGCGCTTACTTTCTTCATTATCCTCTCCGGAGCTTTTGAGGTCGATTTCGAAGGAGATCGTTCGATTATTTTAGAGCAGATAGGTGAGGTGATGGGCTGGTCTACAGTTGTCCATCCTTTCCACTATATAGGAACCGTTAAAGCCAAAACAGACGGAGAGGTGTTGGAAATATCGAGCAGGGATTTTTTTGAATTGATCCAGGGAGATAATGCCCTAGGCGAAAAAATAATGAAAAAAATTAACAAAATCGCCTCAGAACGACGAACTATAGCCGCAGGATCACAATAAATGAGACAGGAGGATTAAATTTGTACGGATTAGAAGCCATAAGTGCTAATAATGGATGGGCAATGGCCATTACAGGACCGCTGATAGTAATGTCGGGATTAATCATCCTGTCCATTATCATATCTCAAC
>CAYVZG010000041.1:0-42115 GCA_964455805.1 uncultured Desulfobacula sp. | reverse complement strand
ACTGGTTTAAGAAGGAAAACGATATATCAAACTACGAACTTCAACTAACTAAAGCCATTGAGATTTTCAAAAAATGCGGTGCTGATGGATGGAGAAAAAAATACGAGGATGAGCTCTCAAAAAATTAATAAAATTAGCAAGCCTCAACTCAGAGGCGGCTGATAAGACAATTCAACCATTTGGGTGTTTGATATGTCTATAATTGAACACCTTGTATCGATTTTTCTAAACCACAATATTTTGTATATTTGTGTTATTTATCGTTTGAAATTGAATAAAAACTATTTGACTCTGGTAGTCAGATCAGATCACGATTTATACAGATTAGAGTACAACCAGTTCTTCTATTTTCTTTATTTGTCTGTCTAAATCCTTGGATTTTTCTTTGTTGTTTTGCTCTTCTAGCTGTTCCTTTATCGATTCAAACATCTTTTTCAGGGATGGTAAAACCTCCTTTTTAAAGGTTTCTTTTTGCTCTTCTGAAAATTTTGAAATTTGATTGCCAAGCTCATCTACCTTTTTATGGAATGCTTCGGTGTTAAAGGTATCTATATATTCTTCAAGTTGGGTCACAAGCTCGTTATTCTGGTTTTTAATACTATCCATTATTTTTTTCAATTCTTCTTCTGCCAAGGCCATTTTATATTCAAAAAAAGTCAGGCCCGTTACTAGAGTTCCGGATTTCAAAGGTTTTTTTTCTGATTTTTCTAAAGGGGAAACAGCAACAATGTATGCTTTTGAATTTTTTGAAAAAATGTTGTCCATCAAAACAAAAGATGTTGTTTCATATATCTTTTTTTTATATTTTTTATCGATAACGATTTCAACATTGTACATTTGAGACTCACCCAGATAAACCTTTGTCACCCTCCCTATTAAAACTTTTTTGCCCTTGGGGTCTTTGGCTAAAAACACTTCGCTGCCCTGAATGATGTTTTTATGATTTTTATAGGATACATCAATTACCAAATCTCTTTGAAACATAGACATGATGTTTGACAGGGGATTTGCAAAACAAGGGTGATTAAAACCTAAAAAAACAACAACCAATAATATCAATTTGAAAAATTTTTTCATTTTACACCCCCTCATTTTGATTCTATCAGCTCCGGTCCAACAATCTATTTATACTAGTCACATAATCTTTGTTTTGGCAAGGCTTTGACAGATGATCAACCCTGATATCTTTTTGTTTTAGGGCTTTTATGGACTCTAAAAATTCTACATTACCGGAGATGAAAAGTATGGGAATCTTTTTATCTGTCCTTCTGATATGATGATAAACATCCAGTCCCTTAAGCTTTCCTGGAAGAACATGGTCAAGACTTACAAAATCATATGTATTCTTATCAAATAAATCCATGGCAGCCTGCCCGTTATCTGCCGTGTCAACTTTGTGGTTACAGGGATCCTGGGTTAAAATTTTATATTGCACATCAGATATTGCCTGTTCATCCTCCACAAGAAGAATATATTTTTCAAAATGTTTTGTTTCTTTTTTTATTTCTCTTTTTTCCTGGACGGTTAATTCTTTTTTAATGCCCGGCAGACAAATGATAAATGTCGTACCCGAGCCAATTTCAGACTCAAATCTTATATGACCTTTATGATGGTCAATATATTTTTTTACGTTTGCCATCCCGTATCCGGTTCCCTTTATACCTGCCTTATATGAATTTGTTGCATCCTTAGATCCCTTTAATGTAAAAGATGGTTCAAAAACATTATCAAAGTATTTTTCAGGAATTCCACATCCGTTATCCTCAATCTCAAAACAGATATTTTCATCAATAAAATAGGTTCGAATGATTATTCTGGGATGCTTTGTCATACTAGTGGCATGTATCGCATTTTGTATTAAATTGACAAATGCATGCTCAATCATACCGGGATCAGCAAGCAAATCGGGCACATCTTTTTTATTTTCCTTTATCAGCTCGATTTCTTCCATATCCTTTTTTAAAAAATTGAGGACTTTTTCAATTTTCTCGTTAATGCTGAAATATTCATTATGGGGCTCCTGTTCCTTGGCAAAGGCAAGCAGGTTTTTGGTTAAATTTTTTCCCCGTATGGTATGATATAATATTAATTCAAGATTTTTTTTGATATCTTCGTCATTGATATCCATGAGACATAACTCTGTATTCCCCATAATTATGCCTAAAATATTATTAAAATCATGGGCCATTTTCCCGGCAACTTGACCAACCAGGGTAAGCTTCTGATATTCTGCTGCTATTTGTTGCGCTTTTATCTTTTCTTCTTCAGATTTCTTTCGACGGGTGATGTCCCTTGTAACACCTTCTACACCTAGTATGTTACCTTGGTGGTCTTTGTAAAACACAGCATTTGTGGAGGCCCACCAGGTTGACCCGTCCTTTCTTTTCAGTTGGGCTTCAAAATCAAAAACACTGCCATGCTCTTTGAGAATGGCTAAAAACCGTTCTCTTTGATCAGGAAAGGCATATATCTCGCTGGCCATTTCCATCCCAAGAGCTTCCTTTATGGTATAACCGGATAATTTTAAGACCGACGGAGAAATGAATACTATTTTTCCTTGATTATCTGTTCTATAACGAAGGTCTGGAGAGTTATTTATAAGTGTTCTGTATTTTTCCTCACTCTCACGCAACTGAAAAGTACTCCGCCTGACCTGTATTCTGGATGTGATACCAACAGCTATTAGAAAAATAATTACTCCGATGGCAATTACAAATACAATTTTCACCCACTCGGGAATAATCTCGATAAACGTTTCTGAGCGCTTGCCGCCAATATGTTTCTCTAAAATTTGATGGTAAATAGAATTTTTATCTTTCTTTAATTCCATCATGTGGCTATCAATTTTTTCAATAAGAAATGGTGTCAGATCACCATTTTTTTGAAAGGCAAACTGCATCCGTGCCGGTTGAAAAATTATAGCAGTTCTTTCAACCGCATAATCATCTTCATTATGGTTTCCAAAATCCTTGTTTGTAACACCGGCATCAACTCTTCCTTCCTGCAAGGCGTTAAAAACCTGTTCATAACTTTCCATTTCTTCTATGGCGGCTTCAAGGCTGAACTTATGAAGTATTTGTCTCATTCCTTCCGGCCCCTCTAAATTGAAGCTTCCTTTCAGAGCAGCAATTGTTTCACCATTTAAATCGATTATGGATTTAATCTTAGAATTCTGTGGCACGTACAGCCTTGACCAGCTAACCAATACAGATTCCTTTGAAAAGCCATATTTACGGCTTCTGGGTTCAGTCCATCCTGTATCAGGCAGGATATTAATTTCACCGTTTTCCAACCGCTTAAGGCCCTGGGTCCATGTACCTGAAACCCATTTAATATCCCAGTTCTCTTTCGCGGAAATGTTTTGGATAAGTTCAGGCCAAAAGCCCCTGACGACTCCCTGTTCATCTGTATAGATTTTGGGGAAATTTTGATAGACTCCCACCCTGATTTTGAGTGTTGTATTTGCAATGGCAAGCGTTGAAAAGAAAATAATGATTATCAGACAGATTAAATATATGAGATTTCTATTCATGATAATTGGTTCGGATCTGCATTATTTTTTTGAAATTTTCGAAAATGTCTAAACAATTTTTAATATGAACAAGAATTCTTGTCATGATCTGCAATATCCACAAATCATAAACCCTTCAGTATGTCTTCAATATTCCAGTGAATTTCAATAAATTCAAGATAATATATATTCTGTGGCAAAGCAAACTAATTTTCATTGACATAAATTCATTGACTCAAAAAAGATAAAAGCGGGTATTTTAAATTTCTTTTAAAATATTCATGTTACAGTGTTACACGATATAGTGCTAATTGATTATAATGGATTTTTAATCCTATCCTTTAAAGATAAAAATACAGTCACCCATTGTATGTTCAAATTTAATAATAGACGATAGGGACAGACAAAGTGTTTAACGAATAAATCTTGCAGAAAAGTTTATTCTATGTTTGACAGGTCATTGCCTTGCAGGATTATCTGCTTAAGGACTAAACCATGCATGATTCAGGATGTTAACTCCGTCTATTATATCCTTTTCATCCATTCCGCTGAAACCAAGCAGTATCTCATCTCATTTTTATATTGTTCCTGTCGAATCCAAAATGTGGATACCGGATAAACGATCACACCATGATTTGTTTAATTTATTGGGTACAATTATGATTTTTTAATTATCTGACACCCTATAGTAAGTCCCCAAGTCGACTAATCCCAGGCGGTATCGACAAATGGCACTAATCTTGTCTGAATTGTGGCAGACACTATCCCAAGTAACAGGTGTGGGAACATGTATTGCAAATCCAAAAGAGATTATAATCCAATATCGCTATAGATTAATATTATTAATGAAATATTAAAACAATTAATTTTACTATTGAATCTGCCTGCCCTATCTTTGTTTTTAATAAAAATAAAACATTAACCTATCAAGGAGTCACAATGATCACACCATTTGTACAAGGATTCGGCACAGGGGGAGGATTAATTATTGCCATTGGAGCGCAAAACGCTTTTGTTCTGTCGCAGGGGGTTCGAAAAAACAACCATTTTATCATCGCATTAATTTGTATTGTGTGTGATGCCCTCTTTATCTCAATTGGTGTTGCCGGTTTCGGAACAATAGTTTCCACCAATCCTGCCCTGTATCAATGGGTAGCATGGGGAGGTGCCGGGTTCCTTTTTTTCTATGGTTTAAGATCTCTTCGCTCTGCTATACAGGGAGGAAAGATGGATATAAGCCACCAGGCGGTACTGACGATAAGGGCCTCTATTATCACTACACTAGCAGTCACTTTGCTTAATCCGCATTTTTATTTGGACACGGTTATTCTCATGGGTAGTGTGAGCGGTCAATTTCACGGAGATAGCCGAATATATTTCTGGGTTGGGGCTGTTTCGGCCTCCACCCTGTGGTTTATCTGCCTGAGCTGGGGAGGGCAGATGCTTGCACCCCTGTTCAGAAGACAAACATCCTGGCGAATTCTTGACAGCCTGGTGTGCGCAACCATGTGGACCATGGCTGTGCTATTGATAACAAATAATACCTTTGCTTAGCCAGGCAGGATCGGGAATCACCATAGAAATTTTGTTCTCTGTTTTTTGAGTAGTCCTCTCTGTTTTTATCAATAAAAAAATGATATTGAGTATCGTAGATAAGGTACCAACCAGACGGGTTATTATGAATTAGAGATATAAAAAAGGAATGACGAATGCCGGACAATGAAATTCAAGAGAAGATGTTTTCTGAATTTATGGATTTTTCAATCTATCACAAGGCCTTAAAGAGGGGTCATAATTATCTTACCAAAGCCCTGGACCGTCATGTTTTTCCCCATGATGATGCCATAGCCGATCTTAAGCATTTTAACGAACCTTTCCCCGAATCTTCATCTTCAAGTGATAACATTCTTGACCTTTTAAAGGACTATGGAGAATCAGGCACTCTGCCTCATATTGGTGGTCGCTATTTCGGGTTTGTCATTGGAAGTGTTGTTCCGGCCAGTCTGTCATCAAAAATCGTGTCTGCTTTCTGGGATCAGTGTCCGGCAATGGAAGTCCTGTCTCCGCTGGGATCAAGACTTGAGACGATTGTAGAAAAATGGTTAAAGGATATTTTTTCTCTCCCGGAAGAATGTGTCGTAGGATATGTAAGCGGGACATCCTCGGCCATTTTTTGTGGTCTTGCTGCTGCACGTTTTAAAATTCTCCAGAAAAAAGGATGGGATATAAATAATAAGGGATTATTTGATGCGCCCAAGGTCAGGATTGTTGCTGGCCGGCAGGCCCATTCTACGGTAATTAAGGCCATTTCTCTGCTTGGGTTTGGTCAAGATAATATCGAATGGGTTGATGTTGATTACCAGGGGCGAATCCTTCCTGAAGCGATTCCCGAACTAGATGAAAATACCATTCTCCTTTTGCAGGCGGGAAATGTAAATTCAGGGGCATTTGATGATTTTGACTCCATATGTCAAAAAGCGAAAAACCAGGGCGCATGGATCCATATTGACGGTGCTTTTGGTTTATGGGCACAAGCGTCATATCGGTTAAATCATCTATCTAAAGGATGCTGGGATGCAGATTCATGGAGTGTTGATTGCCATAAAACCCTGAATACTCCCTATGACAGCGGGGTTGTCATATGCCGGGATAAAAAAGCCCTTATTGATGCGCTTCATATGTCAGGGGCGTATATTGTTACGGGTGAAGGACGTGACGGCATGTTTTATACCCCTGAAATGTCACGACGGGCCAGAATATTTGAAATTTGGTCTGCCTTGAAATTTCTTGGCAAAAAAGGCCTGGATCAAATGGTCACGGGATTTCATGACCGGGCCGTACAATTTAAGGAAGAATTGATAGCAGCCGGATTTGATATTGTAAATGATGTGGTTTTTAATCAAGTTCTTGTCAGATGTGAAACCGATGAGCTAACGCTGAAAACACTTGAGAATATCCAAAAGCTGAGAGTTTGCTGGTGTGGGGGGTCTAAATGGGAAAATAAAGATGTTATCCGCTTGAGCATATGTTCATGGGCTACAACAAAAAAAGATGTTTCTCTTTCTGTTAATTCATTTATTGAAGCACGGAATATGGCTTTGGGGAAGGCATGAATCTTAAATTATAATATTCAATCGTCCATGGATATTTTTAATCATCCAACCATGATTGAGTGCCTTAAGAATTGTTAAACATCTGAAAAATAAACCTGGATGCCGATAGTCATTAGTTTCATCTTACTTTAAACCCATCGGGTGGTATGGGGATGATTAAAAGGCGGGTCATCGTCATAACCGTCCCATTGTGAGACATATATAAGTGTTACAATTCTGTCTCACGCGATACTCTGAATAACGGTTTCTTTTACTAATGCAATGGAAAAATCAACATGAATATAAGGTTTTCATTAAAGCAGCCTTTTTCTGATTATAAGAAAACAACCTTCAAAATAGTCTGGTATAATTTATGCAGTCTGCTTTCGACAAGCATAACGGTCAAGGAAGAGCTAACGTTAACATTTCTTAAGGAGGGAAAATGAAAGAAATCACATGGACCAGAGATCTGTCTGTTGGAATAGAACTTATCGACGAGCAGCACAAGATGTTGATTAAACATATCAATGAGTTGGGCAGATCCTTAGAATCGGGTCAGGGTCCTGCAAAGGTTGCAGCTACTCTTAATTTTCTGATTGACTATACCAATTTTCATTTTACAGCTGAAGAGAACCATATGGCTGCAAATGATTATCCAGAGCTTGAATATCACAAGAAAAGGCATGAGGAATTCAAGACAACCTTGAGCAATCTGGAGGAAGACCTTGAGGAAGAAGGTGCTACCCAGTTGCTTGCCGATTCAATTGACACCCTATTGGTTAAATGGCTTTTCGAGCACATCCGGACCGTTGACGGTGCGTTTGGGGAATTTCTGAAAGAAAAAGGTGTTGAAATCCCCCAGGAGGGCTAACCATTATTCCTGCCAGCCAAACAGCGTGGGATATATCTATTCCGTCCTGCGGTTGGCGGATAAAATTTTTTACATTCCATAAATAATATATATGGCAAGGGCTGAATACCCGGTCCAAACCAACTAGAAGACCTGTCGTCTCATTACCACCGGTGGTTTTTCGACTCATTTGACCCGCCAGCACTAAGATGTGTTGACAGGATCTTGATCCGACACCGGAAAACCGGTTACAGGACAAACTGCTTTTAAGTATAATTATTGAATCAAAAAAGATAGTCCTTCATCTATTACTAAACCGTTTTGTACTCATAATTCAACCAGGTACTTATACCATTTATAATCTTTACCATTTTAAAAGGCACCAACAATTCTTAAATTTGAAATTGGATATCATTTAATTATAAATTTACAATATGGTATTTATGAGTTTTTTAATTTATTTTTATCTTGATTGTGGTAAAATATTTTTTAATGACCCCTCCAAAGAACATTAGAGAAAAAATTGCGGCCCGTATGATCCATATCGTAGCGCCAACCACAATATTGGGAATGCTTCTTGTTACCATTGTCATTTTATTAATGGGTTCTCATCAGTATCACCGTTTAATACCGGCATCCCTTACCATGATTGCCATGATTCCCGCTTATCTTTGTTCATTAAGAGGCAAACCTTTATTGGGAGCAAAAATATTGCTCTGGGCTGTAAGCATTGCAATCATCATTGGAATGATATTAAACGGTGGTTCACGGGCGCCGGCATATTTGGCAACTTTGTCTTTTGTTACTATTATCACCATTGTCTATGGGGCTCGCGGTGGATTTTATTATGCTTTAGGTACCATTTGTATCGGATTGCTATTTGTATATTTTGAACACTCAGGGTGGATAGCAACCCCTCCCCCTCCCCCTGTGATCTACATTGTGATGATTCTTGGGATATGCCTGTTTGTGCAAATTGTATTTATTTCTATCCCATTAAAAATGATGATCCAGTCGTTGAATAAAAGTCAAATCCAGGGTCAAAAACTTGAAAAAGCAATTAATGAAAAACAGACCACACAAAAATTTCTTAAATCAGTTTTAGACAAAACACCAAATATAATCTTTCGCCTGGATGTTGAAGGTAAATTAATTTTCATTAATAATGCCATCCATCGGTATGGAGTCACTCCGGAATATTTTTTAAATAAAAAAATTGATGAATTTATCCATCCTGATGATAAAAAAAAAATTACCCGGCTAATAGCTGATCCTGAATTAAAAGACAAAAACTCAAAAAAAATTGAACTTCGAATCTTTGCTGAAATCGATTTTTCTCAGCCGTTTAACAGTAAGCATTCTCAAAAAAAATGGAGAACGTTTGTTGTTGAGTTCGAAGATATTTATTCCTTTGATTCTTTATCCCACAAAACTTATATAGGGGTTCAAGGTATTGCCCGGGACATTTCACGTTCCAAACTCTTTAAAGAACAAATAAACAGAATGGCCGTCATCATAGAACAGGTAGCTGATGCTGTGATAATTACAGACACCGAAGGAATTATACAATATGTGAATCCAAAATTTGAATCAGATATCGGTTATTCCAAAGAAGAAATACATGGTGAAAAGATAAGTATCCTTTCCAGCAAAAAACATGACCGAAAATTCTACACCGAACTCTGGACTGAAATCAAAAAAGGACATGTCTGGAATGGAAAAATTTGGAACCAAAAAAAAGATGGCGATCTGATTTTACATGATGTCAGTATTACACCTATTTTAAACGCAGATAATAAAATAATTGAATTTGCCACCATTCACAGGAACATAACGGATCAGCATTGGTTTGAAGACAGGATGAGACAATCACAGAAAATGGAGGCCATCGGTACTCTGGCTGGAGGTGTTGCCCATGATTTTAACAATATTTTAGGCGCTATCATCGGGTATGCTGAGTTGACACAATATGACCTTGAAGATGGTGATCCGGCAAAAAAATCCGTCAACCAGATACTTCAGGCAGGTCACCGTGCCAAGGATTTGGTAAAACAGATTCTGTTATTCAGCCGGCAAACGAAACAAGAAATGGTCCCGGTAAAAATCACTATTTTAGTAAAAGAAGTGGTTAAACTTTTAAAAGCAACTCTACCATCTACAATCAAAATAGAGCTTGATTTTAGGACTGAAACGAATCTGGTAATGGCCGATCCAGGACAGATTCATCAAATTTTAATGAACCTCTGCACCAATGCGTCACATGCCCTGGGAGATCTGGACGGCAAAATTACGATTCGATTGGATCAATTTTCTCTTAATCAAAATGCGACCCATATTTACCCTGAATTGTCTGCTGGAAACTATCTAAAACTACAGGTCATAGATACGGGACCTGGTATATCTCCTGAAGTTATTGACAATATATTTGATCCTTTCTTTACGACAAAAACAAGAGGTGAGGGAACGGGGTTGGGGCTTTCAGTTGTTCATGGAATTTTGGAAAATCATAACGGAACGATTCGAGTGTTTAGCGAACTTGGTAAGGGGACTAGGTTTGACGTTTTTTTACCGGTATTAGAACCCGATCAGATATACCCTGTAAAATCAGATAACATTATAGATACGGGTGATGACCACATATTATTTGTTGATGATGAAGTACAACTTGTGGAAATTGGAAAAAAATATCTTGAAAGACAGGGTTATGAGGTTACCAGCGCATTAAATGGTCAGAGGGCCTGGGAAATTTTTTCAAAGGACCCCGATAAATTTGACATGGTCATCACAGATAAAACCATGCCAAAAATGAATGGTCTTGAACTGTCAAAACATATTTATTCCCTGCGGCCTGAAACTCCCATTTTGTTATGTACCGGATTCAGCGAAGCAATAACAACAGAACAAGCTAAGGTAATCGGCATTCAACAGATATTAAATAAACCCATGGTCGCATCAGAACTTGTTAAAGCCATTAAAACAGCAAAAACCTCAAGAAGGGGCTAAACTGATCCTGCCCTCAAAAATTAACGTGCCAGGACCCGTCTTATAAACATGATTTGTTTTTTTATCCCAAAGAATGTCAAGGTCTCCGCCGGCAAGGTGGACAATAGCACTGTTTTTGGCCCTGCCCGAAAGGTTGGCAGCCACAAGGGCTGCACAGGCGCCAGTCCCGCAGGCAAGAGTTATACCGGCCCCCCTTTCCCAGACCTTCATCTTTAATTCCTCTTTGTTAATTACTTCAACAAATTCCACATTTGTCTTTTCCGGAAATCTTTCATGGTTTTCAATTAATTGACCGATTGCTCTGATATCGACTTTTTCAACATCATCTACAAAAAGGACTGCATGGGGATTGCCCATGGATATAGTTGTAATGTGATAGGTCTTATCCACTATTGTTAAAGGCTCTTCAATGGCCCTTTTCTTAGAATTTTCAAAGGGAATGTCCCGGCATAAAAGGACGGGTTCTCCCATATCCACCTTTATTGACTGGATGTGATTGTTTTGATCGGTTATCACCTCCGGGATTATGGTTCCTGCCTTTGTATCAACGCTGATTTTTTTTTTGGAAACGATTTCGTTTTCATACAGATACTTGGCAAAGCATCTCATGCCGTTACCGCACATCTGGGCCTGGGACCCGTCAGAATTAAATATCCGGAATCCAATATCGTGGTCCATGGAGTCTATAATCAGTATAATACCATCGGCCCCTATACTAAAATGTCTTGAACAAAGCCGTTTGGCCAATTCAGAATAATTTTCGTATTGTTCGATTTTTCCATCCCGGTCATCCAGGATGATAAAATCATTACCAAGTCCTTCCATTTTTACAAATTCGACTTTCATGTTTTTCTCCGTTAAAACTTACATACGCCAAGTGCAGAAAGAATATTTTCACCAATCGCCTCTCCCTGCCATTTCCTTACATTTTCAATTTTTAAAAGATCATTGAGATTGCCAGGGTTTTCAAAAGCAATGGAGCCAATCAATGCATTGTTCAATAAAAAACCGGGTTCAATCCCTATTGAACTGCTTATTTTTTCTCTCATTTTTTTTAAACGTTCGATTCTTTCCTGAACTTTGGCATTTTTTTTGGGTCTTCTTGTTTTCGGATATGAAGGTAAGGCTTTATGTTCGATCTTCATGGCTCTGCCAATGGCATCTAGGCAATGGTTGCCATACATTCCTGCCTGCCTTTGGTTTAACACGCCCATATTTAGAATTTGGTCAATTGTCACAGGTTTCTCGCTGGCCATAGCCATGATGGAATTGTTTGACATAATTTTAAAAAGAGGTTGATCCTTTTTTTTTGCAAAATTAAGTCTTACCTGCAATAAATTTTCAAGTACTGCAAGGCTCCTATTGTCCATTTTGCCCGCACCCTTGAATTTTTTAAACAATGGCAGCGCATGATTGTTTTCATGCCTGACCCGGGTCTGTATTTCAAATTCCTCCCCGGCCCAGTTAAGCCGCCCGTTAGCCACAAGCTTTTTATGGATAATTTCATAAAGCCTTGTAAGATATGCAACATCCCCCACAGAATATTCAATCATATCCTGCCTGAGCGGACGTCTAGCCCAGTCCACCTTTTGGAACTTCTTATTAATGTCCACATCAAAATTTTTTTTTAACAACGCGGCAAGCCCGCGTTCTTTGGTGCCCAAAAACCGGGAGGCAATCTCTGTATCAAAAAGATTATTCACCCGGGCATTATAGTCCCTGTCCAGACTTCTGATATCAAAATCAGCTCCATGAAACACCTTGATCACATCATTATTTTCAAGTACGGCTATAAAAGAAAGTATGTTTTTAATCTTAAACGGATCGATTAAAAAGGCCTGTTTGGCTGTGGCAATCTGAATCAGACAAATTTTCTCTTTAAAGCAATGCATGGAATCCGCTTCCAGGTCCACACTGATTATTTTTTCCTTTAAAAGATCATCGCAAACACTTTTAAGTTCCCCATCCGATTCAATAAACTTGTAATTCAAAATTTTTTCCCTTGATTGTTTACACTACTTCTTTTAAAATTCATGTTTTACATAAAACCAACAATAACCACATTGGAAAATACAAATGATCAACATAACATTTCCAGACAAGAGTATAAAGAGCTTTGAAAACATTCCAACTGGTATGGATATTGCCAAAAGTATTTCTGATGGATTTGCCAGAAATTGTGTGGCCATGAAAATTGATGACCAGCTTCTGGATTTAAACCAGGAAATTAATAAAGATACTGCCATCAGCTTTATCACTGCCAAAGATGATGAAGGTCTCGATATCCTGAGACACTCTTCTGCCCATGTCATGGCGGAAGCTGTTTTAAATATCTACGCAGATGCAAAACTGACCATAGGCCCTGTGGTTGAAGATGGATTTTACTATGATATTGATATGGACCCTGTTTCAAAGGATGATCTTGGTTCTATTGAAGCTGAAATGAAAAAAATAATAAAGGCCAAAAATACCTTTGAAAGAAAAGTTGTTTCAAAAAATGAAGCCCTTGCCATATTCAAGGACAACCCTTTCAAACTCGAGCTCATTAATGAACTTGATGAAACTCAGGAGATATCCCTTTACCAGAATGGAAAATTCATTGACCTTTGCCGGGGTCCACATATTCCCCATACCGGGATGATTAAGGGTTTCAAGCTTTTAAAAATATCCGGTGCCTATTGGAGAGCGGACCAGACAAGGGAACAACTCCAAAGGCTTTACGGGATTTCCTTTTTTGACAAAAAAAAGCTTAACAAATATATCCATATGATCGAAGAGGCCCAAAAAAGAGATCACAGGAAACTGGGCACCAAACTGGATCTTTACTCCTTCCATGACGAAGCTGCCGGCATGCCCTTTTTCCATGCAAAAGGAATCGAGGTGTGGAATGCACTCTTAGATTACTGGCGGGATGAGCACAAGCTGGCCGGTTACGTGGAAACCAAAACACCTGTCATGCTTAACCGGAAACTATGGGAACAAAGTGGCCACTGGGAGAATTATCGTGAAAACATGTATACATCAGTGATTGATGATGAAGAATATGCCATAAAGCCCATGAACTGCCCGGGCGGTATGCTGCTTTATAAAACAAAAGCATATTCCTACAGAGATCTTCCCTTAAGAGCCGGCGAAGTGGGTCTGGTTCACAGGCATGAGCTGTCAGGCGCATTATCAGGCCTTTTTAGGGTAAGGGCCTTTCATCAGGACGATGCCCATATTTTCATGACACCAAAACAGATCGGAGAGGAAGTGCTTGGTGTGCTGAAATTGTCCAAAAGGATATACAGCAAATTCGGTCTTAATTTTCACCTGGAATTGTCCACCCGCCCCAAAAAATCCATTGGATCGGATGAGCAGTGGGAAGAAGCCACTAACGGTCTTAAGGCTGCTCTGGACCAATATGGTCAGGAGTATTTTATTAATGAAGGGGATGGGGCATTTTATGGCCCGAAAATAGATATCCACATCAAGGACGCTTTGGGAAGAACCTGGCAGTGTGGAACCGTCCAGCTTGACATGGCATTGCCGGAAAGATTTGACCTGACTTATAAAGGCCGTGATAATGATAAACACAGGCCCATAATGATCCACCGTGTAATCTATGGTTCCCTGGAAAGATTTTTCGGCATACTTGTGGAGCATTTTGCAGGCAAATTCCCCTTGTGGCTGGCTCCTGTCCAGGCTGTTTTACTTCCCATCAATAAGGATCTTTCAGAATATGCTCAAAAAATACAAAGCCAACTTGAAGCCTGTAAAATAAGATGTGAAGTGGACAAAAGAAGCGAAACCCTGAAAAAGAAAATCAGGGACGCCCAGATTACTTATGTACCTTTAATCATTACCATTGGAGACAAGGAAAAACAAACAAAAACCCTTTCAGTCAGGACCCTTGACGGGAAGGTAAGGATGGGCCTTTCCATGGATGAATTTGTGGCTTCCATAACCCGTCATGTTAAAGAAAGAACCTTGGATGAGACAATTCTCTAACAATCAGAAGCTGATCTATTTTTATAGACTGCCGGTTATTGTCCTTTGCATTTTAATATTCTGGCAGTCTTCTTATCCAGGCATAATGTCAAAACCTATATTCCCCTTTGACGATAAGGCTTTCCATTTTGTTGTCTATGCCCTTTTGTCCCTTCTCTTTACCCGGGACCTGGTAGCTGAAAAACCATTTTGGCCGTTTACAAAAATTAGAATTATTGCCATTTTTTCTACATGCCTTTTCGGGTTATCTGATGAAATCCACCAGGCATTTGTTCCATTAAGGGATGCCTCTGCCGCAGATTTTTTTGCAGATTGCGCAGGGAGCATATCGGGTTGCATTTTGTACCTAAAGGTTTTATTCAAAAAAAACAAGAGACTGTCCTGAAAACTTTTATGACTCAATCGCCTTTTACTGGGGGATAAGTATGACGAATAACGATATCCTGCGACGTATCCGCTATAGCTTTGATTTTAGCGATTCAAAAATGATAGCCATATTTGCGCTGGCTGATCACAAGGTGACAAGAGGGCAGATCAGCGACTGGTTAAAAAAAGACAATGACCCTGCTTTCCAAAAATGCAGTGACACCTTACTTGCGATTTTTCTGAACGGTTTGATCATAGATAAAAGAGGTAAAAAAGAAGGGGCTATTCCTGTGCCGGAAATCCAGCTGACTAACAATATGATTTTCATGAAATTAAAAATCGCCCTGAACCTCAAAGCCGAAGATGTATTGGAAATGATGGCCCTGGCAGATTTCAACATAAGCAAGCACGAATTAAGTGCTTTTTTTCGCAGACCGGGACACAGACACTACCGGGTGTGTCAAAATCAGATTTTGCGTAATTTCCTAAAAGGCATCCAGCTTAAATATCGTAATGAAAACAAATCCGAACCCGGTTTTAAATGGAAAACCGTCTTTTAAATAAAAAAATAAATAATAAAAGCCCATGACGCATAAACATTTATTTTATACAAGCCGAACCATTACAGAGCTGATAAAAGCAGAATATGGTTTTTCAGGTGAGATTTCAAGGCTGGCCGGTGAAAATGAAAACTATCTGATCAAAAGAAAAGATGGCACCTGTTTTGTGCTTAAACTGGCCGATGAACAAACCAGCGCTGATATGATCAAAGTTGAACACATTGCTGTGGAACGGCTCTTTGATGCAGGACTTGCCATTAACCTTCCCAGGGTTGTACTGACAAGGGCCGGTTCTGTACAGGCCGGCTTGACAACAAAGGATAATAAACAAATCCGCGGACGATTGCTGGAATTTGTTATGGGAAAACCCTGGTGCGAGTCACTTCCTGCAGAAACAGATCAATTGGAAGACCTTGGACAAATCATTGCAAAAATGAATATGGTTTTATCTTTAATAGTCGATCCGGGCGCAAATAGAACCCACCACTGGGATCTGGCAAAGGCTGACCAGCATCGTTCAAAAATTCCTGTTATTAAAAACCCTAAAAGACGTGAAATTCTTGAATGGGTTTTTCATATGTATGCCGCCATTGTAAAACCTTTAATGGACACCCTGCCCCAATCACTGATTCATGGGGACATCAATGATGACAATGTCATTGTGGCAGAGGGTAAAGTTTCAGGGATACTTGACTTTGGAGACTGTCTTAAGAATCCAACCATAATAGATCTTGCCATTGCCCTTGCCTATCATACCCTGGATGAAGACGATCCCCTTAAAGCGGCTGCCCAAATTATCGGTGCTTATAACAAAATCCGTGCCATATCCATGGATGAAATGATAGTAATTTTTCCGTTGATCTGTGCCAGGCTGGCTGTTTCTGTCATCATATCAGCTCAAAGAAGAACCGTCGATCCGGGCAGAGAAAGCTGGTTTGTATCTGAAGAACGGGCCTGGAAAAAACTGGAAACTTTTTATGCGGTTGATCCTGTCCAGGCAACGATTATCATGGCAGGCAGGACAAATCTTGAGCTCTTTAAAGATAGGGGTAAAAGTGTAATAGAACTATTGAAAACACGTCAAAAACTGATTGCCCCGTCTGTAACACCATCTTATGACAAGCCTTTAAAAATAGTCAGCGGTAGAGGACAATATCTTTATAATGACGATGGCAGACCCTATCTTGATATGTATAACAATGTCTGTCATGTGGGTCATTGCAACCCTGCTGTTGTACACGCCGGTCAAAAACAAATGGCTTTACTCAATACCAATACCCGTTACTTATTTGACGGACTGACCGAATATGCCCAAAGGCTTTGTGACACCCTTCCAGAAGAACTGGACACCTGTTTTTTTGTCAACTCGGGCAGTGAGGCCAATGAACTGGCTCTGCGTATTGCCAGAACCTATACCCTTCAAAAAGATATACTGGTTGTAGATCATGCCTATCATGGGCATACAAGCTCAATGATTGATATCAGCCCTTATAAATTTATGGGTAAAGGTGGCAAGGGCATACCCGAACCCTGGGTTCATGTGGTTCCCGTTGCCGACGGTTACAGGGGCATGTTCAAAGGCCAGTCTGAAGATGCAGGATTATCCTACGGCAATCAGGTGGGAAAAATAATTGACTCAATCAGAACACCCATTGCCGGGTTTATCACAGAATCTCTTCTTTCCTGTGGAGGGCAGGTAATACCGCCTAAAGGATATTTTGAAACGGCTTTCAAGCATGTCAGAAAAGCAGGCGGCCTTTGCATAACAGATGAAGTTCAGACCGGTTTTGGAAGGGTTGGTTCTCATTTCTGGGCGTTTGAACTTCAAAATGTAATTCCAGATATCGTTGTAATGGGCAAACCCATCGGGAACGGCCATCCCATGTCCGCCGTTGTAACCAGAAAAGAGATTGCACAATCCTTTGCCAACGGCATGGAATTTTTTGCAACCTTTGGCGGCAACCCCGTATCCTGCGCCATTGGGATGGCGGTTCTGGATGTTATCAAAGACCAGGACCTTCAGAATAATGCAGCAGTGCTTGGCGCAAGAATGCTTGAAAACCTCAATCATCTCAGGGATAAGCACGATATTATTGGAGATGTCAGGGGAATCGGGCTGTTTATCGGCATAGAACTTGTGACGGACAGAAAAACCCTGGAACCTGCCACGCAAGTGGCATCTAAAATGGTTAACCAAATGAAAGAAAGGGGGATTTTATTGGGCACTGACGGCCCGTTTAACAATGTCATCAAAATCAAACCCCCCATGGTAATTACAAAAGAGGATATCGACATGTTTGTCCGGGTGTTTGATGATGAACTTTCAAAAATGCCGGCGGCAAGTTGATGCATATTAAAGATAGAAACACCCGGATTGGGTTGTCACAGATAAATGAACATTTTTTACGGAGAAAAAAGATGAAAGCATTTCAGGATTTTTATTCAGATGATATCAGCCATTGTTATGGATGCGGAAGACTCAATCAAAACGGACTGCAGATTAAAAGCTATTGGGATGGAGAACAAAGCTTTGCAAAACTTGTCCCCAATGAAAACTATATTGCCATCCCGGGATTTGTTTATGGCGGCTTAATCGCCTCTCTTATTGACTGTCATTCCACAGGGACTGCCGCTGCTGCAAAATACAGGGAGGAAGGCCGAAACATGGATACAAAGCCTGTCTTGCGGTATGTTACTGCATCCTTAAAAGTGGATTTTCTTGCGCCTACCCCTTTGGGTGTTGAGCTTGAAATCTGGGGCAACGTGGTTGAAGTAAAAGAAAAAAAAGTGATTGTAGATTCAAGAGTGCTTGCTGAAGGCAAAACCTGTGCAACAGGCAGGGTTGTAGCCGTAAGGATGCCGGATACAATGCTGAAACGGTAATCTATAGTATTTTATCCTATCTGCCGGTCAGCGGTTTACCAAGGCTGTAAATCTGGCCGCAGTGCTCATAGGGAAGTGCATTATCAAGGCTTTTGATTTGATCAAACTGATCCCTGATCTCTTCTGCTTTTATCAGCCTTTTTGTATCGCCAATGCAAGCGCCTTTACCGGAAACCATTGCTGAACGGGCAAACCATCCAGCACTCATGGTAAAGATCATTCCTGACTCCTGATTTTCATCAGAGCAAAGATAGGTCACTATGGGCGTATTGAATTCAGGTTTAATTCTTTTGGCCACCTCATCGGTGAAAACACCCTGGGTCATTCCCGTGGAAGCATTGGGTGCCACTGTATTAATTTTTATATCATACTTGGATAGTTCCAGTTTCAAGGTGTTCATGATTCCGATAACTCCCATTTTGGCAGCCCCGTAATTTGACTGGCCGAAATTGCCGTACATGCCCGATGATGAAGCCGTAAATACAATTCGACCATACCTGTTCTCCTTCATCAGTTTCACCGCCGGCTGGGTCACGCAAAAGGCGCCTTTCAAATGGACGGCAATGACCTCATCCCATTGTTTTTCAGTCATCTTAATAAATGTCTTGTCCCTGAGTATCCCGGCATTATTAATGAGGATATCCACCCTGCCGAAATTCTCCATGGCTGCGGCAACAATATGTTGGCCCCCTTCCATTGTTGCCACTGATTCAAGGCTTGCCACGGCTGTTCCACCCGCACTTTTTATTTCTTCCACAACTGTGTTGGCCGTATATTTTTTGTCCGGTCCAAGGCCAATATCATTGACCACAACCTTTGCCCCTCTTTTTGCAAGATCCAGGGCATATTGTTTTCCAATACCTTCTCCGGCCCCAGTCACAATGGCAACCCTGTTCTCAAATGTAATGGGTTTCATTCAGCCCCCAAACCTGTACCTGTCCTAAAACCGTTAATTATTTCGATGATTGCATTGGGTAATCAATTTTAACTTTTTGGTCCGGTACATTCGTTAACGTTTTTAAATATCATCAGTTTTTGTAGTAATTGTTCAGCCCGTTAAAAAAAAGTTATCCTCAAAGTCCGTTCTGATGGATGTTTGCAAAAGGTTAAGCGTTTAGCATCGAACAAAAACATCCATCAAACCGGGCGGTTTCAATCGTAAGAGCTGAATAATTACCAATTTTTTATTATTCTGTCATATACCAAATCACGAGATTATTAAATCAAATCTTAACAAAGGTGAAAATAAAATTTCCCTGCCCTTAAAAAAAGCTTGTGTTCTTGTATAAAACTGGTAGGTTTCCCCAGTTTCATACAACTTAAAAAGAGAATTTATGTTTAAAAAACTGAAGTTTCTGATATACACGCGTCCCTTTATAATTTTTGCCTACTATTTTATCCGATTGTATAGTCTGAGTTTTCGTTTGCACATCGTTAATGAGAATAATTGGCAGAATCTTTTGAAAAAGGGCCACCCCATCCTTCTCTGCGCCTGGCATCAACAGTTTTTTTCTGCCATCCACCACTTTCAAGCCTATTCAAAATTCAATCCGGGCATCATGATCAGTCAAAGCAGGGATGGTGAACTGATTTCTGGAGTGGCCAACAAAACGGGGTGGCATACCCACAGGGGATCTTCATCAAAGGGAGGAAAAGGGGCCATGGAGGGCATGATAGATCACCTTCTAAAACATGGACTGGGTACCCATATCCTTGACGGTCCCAGAGGGCCTATGGGGAAAGTTAAGGCCGGTGTCATTAAAATGGCCATGGAGACTGACGCACTATTGGTCCCGTTTTACGTCCACGCAAAACATGCCTGGTTTTTTAACTCCTGGGACAGATTTATGCTACCAAAACCTTTTTCAAAGGTAGTTTTAACCTTTGGAGATGAAATATATCTTGCTACCAAAAGCACGGATATTGATTTTGAGGCACAGCGAAAGCTCCTTGAATCCACCATGCTGCCATGGCTTATCCAAAAAGACTCCTGATTGTGAGTTCCTGATTATTTTGTAAACGAAAATTCAATTGGACAAAAATACTGAGTTCACCTTTTCTACATTGGTTTTTAATTATTTTATTTGTTTGTTCACAATGTATGTGATTTTTTCAATGACATAATTATTGGCAGAAATAAAATGAAACTTTTCCCAGAACTTTTTTTTGCCATGTTTTTTTGCCGTAACACCGAATGCTTCATCAAGAAAGTCCCAGGGGTATCCCAGGGTTCCGTCCAGTTCTATATTGATCCGCTCATATTTTTCAAAATTCTTTTCCAGAAACCGTTCCCTGAAATCTTCTCCTGAAAATTCGGCAACACTTTTTTTGCCCGGGCCGATATATTTACTATAATCTGTGCTGATATTTATGGTAAGTTCATTCATTTCGCCCATTTCCAACGATAATCCTGTCTATTAAAACCAACCTTGTCTTTTGATCCAAACAATAAAATTCCTTTTTACAACTTCCTTTTTAATTGATTAAAAAAATCAATGCAAGCAGGGATTTTATAAGAAAAGCCTCTGCCTGATGGTTTTGGCAGAGGCTTGATCATTTATTCGGCTTCTATTTTTATCTTCCCTATACTTTAAAAACTAAACTTAACCTGATCAACAATCCTGTCAGCGGGTTCAAGGCGGTTGAGTTTTACCATTTCAAAACTGTCCACTTCAATAAAAACATTCCCTTTTTTATCAGTCAGTTTTAAATCATAGGTATTGGTTTCTTTGCCTGAGGCCGTCTTTTGGGTGATGCAAAAATATTTCTTGTTTTTTTCAACATCTTTGTAATATTTCAATGATTGAATTTTATAGGGCAAAACGGTTCGCGAAGAGGTGAAGAACTCAACAAGGCCACCTGTTTGAAACATGGCATCAACCAGAATAGGGGCTGCTACAAAATTGGGATTTTTTACGCCTTTAAAAAAATCCTTTTCACTGTTGTCTTCTATGGTTGTGATCAAGGTATTACCATCAAAAGAATTAATATCAATGATTGTACCAAAGAGGCCGAACATGAACAATCGCTTGGGATGGTACACCAGTGGTTCAAGATCTCCCTCCCAGGATACAGGGTTAAAAGATGGGATTTTAATCTTTTTTGGTTTTAAAGGCTTTTGGGCGAACCTGTATTTGCCTTCATAATGAAGTTTTGGGTCTCCCATGGCAATACCTTTGGGATTTTTGAACTGTGAAGTTATCCTGCAGTCTAACAGATCTTCCCCATTATATTTTCCTGAAATAAGCAATTCCTTGGGACGTCCTTTTAGTAATTTTATCCCATAAGGAATTTGAAATTGAGTTAACTCAACAAAATACGCTTTATCTTCAGACAGGGATCTGGCAACTTCTGCCATGGTTTCAATCCCTGTTGCACCAAGGAAAAGGGGCACATCTTCCATGGTATGATCATGGAGAAAAACATCCCTTTGAACATCCAGCACTCTTGAATACTTCATCCCGGCGCCCGTCTTCTCCACTGGGGTATCCAGAAACGGAAATTGTGCATCTCCTGGATCTCCTAAAAGGCCGTCTTTATCAAATGAATAATCAAGACCGGAAAATACCATTTCTGATTCAGCCCTGTCTAAAAGATCTGCCATAAAGAACTTGACACCCTGTTCCATTGGAAGAAATTGTATTCCCCTTTCTTCGAGAACAGCCTTCACAGTTGGATTGGTTGCCATGCCAACGCCTCCCCATGCCGTCCATGCATAAACCTTATAGGTTCTTTCCGGATGAAGCTGTTTTTGTCTGAAAAGAGTTTTACCCAGATAATCATTGGCCGCCGTATAATCCCCCTGGCCTTCGTTTCCAAAACGTGCCGTGACAGAAGAGAATGTAAAAAAGTATTTATAATCCCTGTCCTTAAAGGCTTGTAATAAATTGTGCATCCCTTTTATTTTGACATCCACCACCAACTCAAAGGACCAGAGTTCTTTTTTAGGGATAAACTGACTCATTTCCATACCTGCTGCATGAAAAACGCCATCAATTTTTTCATATTTATCGCAGGCGGCCTTTACAGCTTTTGAATCGGTTACATCCACGCAATTATATTCAACACTGACACCCAAAGACTTCAGATATTCAATATTTTCAACTGATTGTCTGACCCTGATCAGGCGATCCAAAGCCCGTTTGATTTCAATGGGTTTCTCTCCGGGCATATCATTTCTAAGCTGTGCCATAAGTTCGGCATCAGTTGATGTTTTATCCAAATATTTTGGGTCAGTACTATAGATATCATTGATATCCAGGATAATCAGGTTTGTCTGATACTTTTCAACCACTTTTTTAATGATTTCATAGGTGATACCGCCTGCTCCGCCTGTAACAAGCAAGGTATCATTATCTGATACTACCCTTTGGGTTTTATCTGCAATGGAAGGCTTCATGGAAATAACATACCGCTTTTTATCCCTGTATCCAACCTCACAACGGGTATCATCGCAAAGGATCTCATTAAGAAAAGTATCGGCTATCCTGGATCTGCTTCTCTTGGGCTGTTTGTATGAAAAATCCACCACCTTGACTTGGGTTTGGGCAAGCTCTTTGTTTATGGTTTTCATGAGTCCTGAAAGCCCTGCAAACATGGGATGGATGTCTCCGCAGTCTTCCATATAAGGGAATACCACCGAATCAAAAGTGATCGTGCCAATAAAAGTCTGCTTTTGATCAAGGGTTTCAAACAACGATTTGATCATGACAAAGAAAGACTTGATTGTCGTGTTCAGGTTCGCATCTATTCCCTTTTTCTTATTTTTCTTATTTTTCTCGTCAAAATAGAAATCAAGGGGTGCAAGATGGATGAATCCGTTCACCATGGGATAAGCCTCTTTAAACTCCTCAATTCTTTTTTCCGTGGCTTTCACATCGGTAAAATCAAACTCAAAATCAGCGTCTTTGCTCCCAATGGTTATGACCTCTCCCTTTTTTAGTTTTATTTTTTTAATTACTTCATCGGCAAAACCGTGGCTGTCAAGAGAGACAATGATTTTTTTGCCCTTACCCTTTTGATCACTTTCAAAGTCCCTTGGTGACCGCCTGGGAATATCAGATTCCTTGGCTCTGACTATCAGTCGCTTGATTGGAGATGCAGGATCAGGAAATTGATCATCGTCATTTAAAGGGACAACCTGTGCTTTTTCCTGACTGACCTTATCATTTTTTTCCGGGACTGCTGATTGCGCTTCTTGATTTTTCACAGTTTTTGACTTGGTTGTTATATATTCCGACAATTTGGCAATGGTATTCAGGTCACGCAATTTTAAATCATCCGGTACGGTAAAGCCAAATGAGGAGGCCAGTTTTGCGAATATCTCCACTTGTTTTACCGTGTCAACACCAAGATCCGCTTCCAGGTCAAGGTCGTCTTCAAGCATGTCAGGGGTATACCCTGTCTGCCCGGCAATCACTTCCTTTACCGTGGCTGATATATCCTGGCCAGCTAAAGATGTTTCAGGCTCGGATTCCTTTGCCGGTTCTACTCCTCTGGACTGAACCGGGCTGGATGCCCTGGTTTTAATATACTCTGACAATTTGGCAATGGTATTCAGGTCACGCAGTTTTAAATCATCCGGTACGGTAAAGCCAAATGAGGAGGCCAGTTTTGCGAATATCTCCACTTGTTTTACCGTGTCAACACCAAGATCCGCTTCCAGGTCAAGGTCGTCTTCAAGCATGTCAGAAGTATACCCTGTCTGCCCGGCAATCACTTCCTTTACCGTGGTTAAGATATCTTGAATTGAATTTGGTGCTTGGATCATCTCTCGCGGATGATCCTCATTTTCAACTGGCTTTTCCTCATGTGTTGCTTCACCCTTTATTTTTACTTGCTCCGGGGGAACTGAAGGAACTTTTGTTGTTGACATTGCCGGCATTGGCTGTTTTACCGGCTTTTCAATTTTTATTGTTTCTTTTACTTCACGTGGCAAGGCTTCTCCACCGGCAACTGCGCAAAGGATATTATCAATCATTTTGAGTTCAGGGTTTTGTGACCCTGTAATCTGTTTTACAAAGTTTTGATATCCAAAATTTCCCTGAACAGAATTTTCCTCCACCCGTTTTACAAATATAAAAGCCAGATGAGAGCCAAACCCGGCAGCCAGATGGAGACCATACTCAGAATTAATATTGTCCTGACCTGAAAAATTAAGTTTTCTGAAATGTGCGGGTATTTTTTTAAGATTTGCAATTGGCGGTGCTTTTCTTTTCTGAAGCGCCTTAACCATCACAACATCTTCTATTGCCGCTCCCAATGTATGGCCTGTAAAACCCTTAGTATTTGAAATGATGATGGAATCAAGATGTTCAGCAAAAGCGGTCTGGAGTGCTGTGACTTCTGCATCGGCACTTCCCCCCCTTGCTGGGGTATAGGTTTCATGGGACATAAACAAAAGCTTATCTGCATAATCCTCTTTTTTAAGATTATTTTGCTTTTCAATTTTATTAATGAATTTGCTCATTTCACTGGCCAGGTGTTTGACATCAATACTGTACGTGTGGAAGGCAGAGTTGGCCATATGTGTCCCAAGCACTTCGCATTGTCCGTTCATTCCCCTGGCCTTTAGACAGGATTCCTCCTCCACGATAAGACCCACTGCACCGGCTCCCAGAATAGTACCATTCCGGTCTTCATCAAAGGGTTTTGCTCCCTCTGAAACCCTTTTTTTGATGCTTGCCGCACCCAGGGAAAGAAAACCCGACCCGATCCACTGGTTCTGATTTTTTGAGGTGGCATTTTCACCACCGATGACAATGACTCTTTTGCACCTTCCCACCCTTATCCAGTCTTCAGCAATACCAAGGCCGAGAGTCGTTGAAGCACAGGCCGAACTGACAAGCGTATTAGGCCCTTTTGCTTTGATCAACTGGGCAAAATGAGCAGACCCCAAAGGGGTAATCTTATAGGGAAAGGTCCTGTCAAATTTATAGGTTTTCAATTCTTTTTTCTTTCCGGATTTGGCCTTGAAAAACCATTCAGTGATCTGGTCTTTTATCTCCGTGTCCGTGACCTTTTCCATGAGATAATAATAAATATTTTCAAACTCTTCATAGGGTTTAAGAAAAAATTTCTCATAATGGTATTTTTCAAGTTCCTCTATAAGGGTTTCCTGGCTTGGCCATACAGATGAAATAATCACACCTGTATCTGCCTGCAGGTCTTCGGGAAGAGCAAACCCATCAGGAATCATTGTTTTACCGCCCTTCACTTTTTTATACTGCATGACAAGGGGGATGTTCGCATCCTTTAACGCTTCAATACCGGCAGCCATAGCCAGAGCCATGGTAATATCATATTGTTCTTTAATCCCGTATTCATCCGTGAGGTCAAAATAACCCAGCTGTCCTGCCAGATGAATAACATCCTCGGCTTTTGTGATCTGAACAAACCTGGCATTTCCATCTGGCTGTTTGAATAATTTGGTAATATTTTTATCTACTATTTTTTCCTGTTCCTCTGATGTAATGGATTCAATAAAATTTTCACCGTTTAAAAGAGCATCAAAATTATCCGTTGCAAAGACACGTCTGGATTTACCGGGAAGCCCTACTGAAACACCAGAAATAAATATTTTCCGGGTATTAAATTCGAAGCGTTCAATAGCAGCGATGGCTGATTTTTGTTTGTGTTTCTGATATTCCTTGTAAAGCATTTGGTCAATCAGTTGCTGATTATTTTTCTTGAAGAATTCAAAATTTTCAGACATTTCAAAGGCCGGCACCTCCTCTTCAGGCAGGGGTGGGGCACTTGCCTCAACCGGTGTTAAGGCTTTGGTTTCAAAAATGCTATTGCAATCATGAAGGTATTTTCTGCACGCTTCAAAGGATTTAATCTCGCCTAATTTCGCATCAACCGATACAGCCGTGCCATATTCTCCGATATTGATATTTTTCAAGAGATTGACCAGCAGTCTTGAGGGCCCAATTTCAATAAAATGTGTCCGGCCTGATTCATATACATTTTCAATGGATTTTATAAATTCAACCGGTGAGATGATCTGTTTTGCCAGAAGGTCTTTTACATCTGCCCTCATCTCAGGATAGGGACGGGCATTACAATTTGAAATAATTCTTCCAAACCGGGTGTCATTAAAGGTTAGGGTGTCAAGATATGCCCTCAGCTTGATAGATGCATCATTGAGTAAAGGCGTATGAAAGGCCCCTGTAAGATTCAGTTTTTTATAAAAAACCTGATGCCCGCTCAAAAAGGTACAGAATTTTTCAATATCTGTTGACTTCCCTGAAACTGCCGTCTGTTTTTCACTGTTTTTGTTGGTAATGTAAATATTTGAAATACTTGATTTTCTTATCAGGTGCGCCGTCTTTTTTTCATTTTTGAATACCACCATGATTCTGCCTGGAACCTTTAAACTTGTCTCATGCATCAGGTCAGCGCGTTTGATGATCAGGCGCATGGTATCTTCGAATCCGAGCATTCCGCTGCAAAAAAGAGCTGTATATTCACCCACACTGTGTCCAATGAAATAATCCGGAGAGAACCCCTCTTGGGACAATCGGCTGTACACGGCTGCCGAAGAAAGGAAAACAGCCGGTTGGGTATTCTGTGTTGAGTTAATGGCTTCATCGCTGCCAAACATCATATCTAAAAGGGAATATCCCCTTTGGTTAACAAAAATTTCTTCTCCCTTCTCCATTATTTTCCGGATATGGGCGTCTTTTTCAAAGAGCTCCTTCATCATCCGGCTTCTCTGAGCGCCCTGGCCGGATAGAAGTGCAACCATTTTCAATTTTTTGCCCCTTCCGTCTGCTGAGTAGGCATGATCTATCACCACGATATCATCGGCTGCTGCAGCCTTTTTTTCCATTTGCGCTGTTTCTTTTCTTGTATCGAGCTGTGCCGGTAAGGTACTCATAATCATGTGGCAGTGATTGCCACCGATACCATTGACATTTGCTGCAAACCTGAAAGGCTGTCCTTTAGGTTTTACAACTATCTTGGAAGCCGGCTTTAATATTTTACCATCATTTAAAATAGAATGCTCGGGATCATAGTTATAATCCGGCAGGATCTTTCCCTTGTGGCTCATGAGCATCAATTTCGCCATGGCAACTGCCGGGTTTGCGGCCTTGAAATACCCGAATTGTGATTTTATGTTTCCACAGTGCATTTCATGATCAAAACAATTTTCAACCACCTGTTTTTCTATTATGTCACCAAAAATATTGGAGAATGCAAATATATCCAGATGATTTATATCCTGCTTTCTGATCCCTGATTTGGTGTATGTTTCATTGATTGTGGACACAAAGGTGTGTTCCGAAGGAGCAAGGAGATGATCTGGTACGCTTGACCGCACGGCATAATCGTTGATTTCTCCTAAAATCTCCATTTTATTCTCACGGGCCTTTTTATAAGTGGTCATCATATGGATGGCTGCACCTTCCCCCATGACATATCCATCAGACCGTGAATCATAAAAATTGCATTCCCCTTCAGACAAAAGTCCCAGGCGTTTAAAGGCCATGAGAACTGCTGGATAAAGGTTACAATCGACTCCGCCTGCCAGGACAAAATCCAGATCTTTCTGTTTTAGATTCCGTGCCGCATTTCGCATGGCAATAAAAGCAGAGGCACAGGATGCATCAATCACATAATTAGCACCGTTCAATCCAAAATAATTGGCGATCCTTCCGGAAATAATATTGGACAAAAGCCCGGGAGTCGTATCTTCATTGTTTTCCGGAATCGTATTTCGGATTGATTCCACGAGTGCATCTGAAATTTTACTCAGATTTTTGGCATCAATATCCTGACAGTTTTTAATAATATTGCCGATAAAATGTTTTCTGACCCTGATAATATTTTTACTCTGCCGTTCTCCTGAAATGGTGCCTAAAATGACGCCAACCTTATTGGCAGCGCTTAGATTTTCCAGAAGACCCGAACTTTCAAGGGCCTCGCTTGCGGCCTCAAGACCGAAGATCTGCCCTCTTTCTATGGACTTGACCATCAATGGAGGCATTCTGTATTTCAAATTGTTGAACTTTACATCCTTGACAACACCGGCCTTAACCTTAGGAAGCTGGTAATGAGAACTCTTATCAAAACCGGCATAGGCATCATTGTCAAAATGCTTGGCAGGGATATGGGACAATTGCTTTTCCCCTGATTCAAGTTTTTCCCAAAACTCATCTGTGTTTTTTGCCCCGGGAAGAAATACACCAAGACCTGCAACCACTATCCGGTCATCATTAAAATCATAGCTTGGATCAACAAAAATATCCCGTGAAACCGGTTGGTAGGTATCTGTCATCTGCTCAACAACCACATGGTAATTAATGCCGCCGAACCCATAAGACGAGATGGCGGCTTTCCTGGATATGTTATTTTCAACCTTAAAATCCTGGGTATCTTTTACAATAAAAAGGGAAGAATCGTTTAAATCATGATTTTTTGAAAGCGTTTCAAATTCACCATTGGGCGGCAGCTTTCCTTTATTAACGCTCAATAATGCCTTTAAAATCCCTGCTGAACCGGCACACCCTAAAAGGTGGCCGATCTGGGATTTTATGGAAGAGATACCGGCATTGGAATGCCTGTACATGGAATTCAAAGTCTCAAGCTCTGCCTCATCACCTATGGTGGTAGATGTACCATGGGCTTCTATAAATCCGATATCCTCCGGTTTTATATCCGGTCGAATATTTTCAAAACACCTTTGAACACTTAACACCTGCCCTGTCGGGTTTGGTGCTGCAATGGCTTTCCCTCTGCCATCAGAACTTGAACCAATGGAGTTGATGATACCCAGGATATTATTATTATCCCTGATGGCATCTTTCATTCTTTTTAGAACAAAAATCACCGAACCTTCGCCCAGGATAAACCCGTCAGCTCTCTGGTCAAAGGGGTATGATCCTACTTTTGACAAGGTTCCCATCTTTGCAAACCCGATAAAGGACTCCGGTGCCAGATGGGTGTTTACCCCTCCCACAATTACCTGATCATGATCACCGGATAAAAGCTCTCCTATTGCAGCATCAAGAGCGGTTACTGAAGATGCACAGGCGGCATCGACAACATAATTGGTTCCCCGAACGCCCAGGTGGCGGGCAATTCTTGAGGCTTCTATATTTAAAAGGATACCATGGACCGGATCATATCCAGGGCTCTTGGCCTCCATACCTTCCATTAAAAACTGTTTCAACCTTTGTTTTTCATCATCGCTCAAGCTTTGATATTCATCTGTTTTCTCCATCATGGAAACGATTTGCGGATACCAGTATTTGAGCTGAAGCTCGTTACTTAGCTCATTTGAAAGACAGGTTGCGATAATCACGGCTGTTCTTGCAGGGTCATCGCAGACAAAATGGTTATCCTCCCCTAGAAGCCCTGCATTTTCAACTGCTTTATAGGCAGTCTGCAATGCCATTTTCTGACTGCGGGAAAGCCTTTTCTCTTTGCCTTCAGCATACCCGAATCGTTCTCTGTCAAACTCAAAATGGTCTACATGGCCTGCAAGGATGGTATATGTCTTATCTTCAGCTGATTTGTCAGGGTCATAATACAGGTCATGATCAAATCTTGATTTTGGCATCTCACTTATGGAGTATTTTTTAGCCAGGATATTGTCCCACAAACTATCTGGGTCATCAGCATCCGGCAGCGTACAACCGATACCTACAACGGCAATCTCATCATTGATTTTATTTTTCGGACTTGAAAAAATTTCAAGAAAGTTCATGTTTTTGGACAATTCTGATTTGGCTTCAAAATAGTTGTTGTGAATCTGCTTTATGGTTACAGCTCCGTCAAAGAATGCCAGGCTGTCTCCCACAAGAAAATTTCCTTTTTCCTTGTGTTCTTCTTTTTCAAACCAGGTATAATTATCCGGTCCAGGGTTCTTAAAATCCGGTAAAAAACCCTTTGCCCCGATAAGCAGGGAACCAATATTTTTCTTTTCAAAGGCACGCTTTCTTTTCTCAAGGCTGTCTTTATTTTTAATCATCCGGGCTTCAACTTCTAGCATGGACTTTGCAAACTTTGTGGGTGCAGTCCTAGATGCCAGCCCCAGGCTTTTGCCGATCACCATGGTTTCATTTTCCTGGATAATAATGTCTCGATATTGGGACTTGATACACTTGGTTTCAACTATTTCATCGGCAAACAAATAAGCTGTTCCCACCTGCATACCAATTTTAGCACCTTTATTGGCAAGAAATGAGGTCAACCCTGAAATGAAGAATGATGAAAAACAGGTGGAAATACCACCGGCAAATACCAGGTAAACATCTGACAGGTCATAATTTTTATTGATTAACGTTGCTATGGCAACTTCCCATAATACCATGGAAGAAAGCGAACCCACGTGCCCCCCGGCTTCGCCGCCTTCAAAGATAAACCTTTTGCATCCGCTTTTCAGTGCATTTTCCATCATGGATACGGATGGCGTGTGAAGATAAGTTTTAGTTCCTGCTTTTTCAAGCTCTGCTACTTGGGAAGGAATTCCACCTGCAAAAAGTGCATAGGGAATTTTATATTTTTTTACCATGTCCAGATGTTCTTTTACTGTGGGGTTGAAGGCTTCGATACCGACTAATCCCGCTCCAAAAACGTCCACATTGTCAGACCCGTCTTTTAGCATATTATCTGCCAGCTGCTCCGGAAGACTTCCCACTGCAAAAAATGGAAGCGCACCCTGCTCAAGAACCTTGTTCGCAAAATCAGAATTATCAGAAATATTTGCCATGGGTCCCTGGATCAACGGGAACTTGGTTCCCTGTTCCTTGGCAAACGGGGATTCTGGTTTTATCGGATCAAATGCATCTATAAAATTTAAATTCTGTCCAATGATTTTGAAAAAATTTGAAATGATTTCTGTAAGGCTTGTTGTGTCTTTCACAAAATCCTTTGCAAACACACCATCCTGGCCCAGATAAAAAAGGGATTGTATAAAGTTGGCGTCTTCCTTATCAATAGCTGTCAATTGAGTAGTGATTGACTCATATACCTTTTGCCTTCCTTTAGGATCGTCACCCACTTCAACCGCGGCAAGTTTCAGATCCTTGACAATTTTAGTACCCAGTTTTGCGAACACCCGATAAATATCACTGCCATCATAAGTGATTTCAGTAGAGTCGCTTTCATCCACCATGGCCAAAAGCTTTTTAAAATTTTCTGATACGGGCGCCTCATCTGTCATGAGTAACTGGCTGTCCATGACAAGACCTGAAACACCTGCTGCAAACATTCCGGCAGCGGTATACTTTCCAACACCGCCATGGATAAATATGGGTAATTCATTATTTTTTAAATACCATTGCATCAAAACAAATGAGGAGTACCTGGAAACCTTTCCCCCAGCCTCATTGCCCTTTAAAATTAAAGCATGGGGACAAACCTGTTTTATCCGGTCGTTTATATTTATATCCTTTATTTCCAGAACTATTTTAGTCTCTGCAAAATGTGTAAAATCTGCAGGGGTATCTTCTTTTGTAAGCGGAGAAATTAACAGATCAAGGTTGCCAATGTGCTGAGCTTTTATTTTGTCTATCAACCCATTATCATGGTTTGACAGCCGGATACCAAAAATGAATTTTTCTTTGGAGAGTATAGAAGTGTTTTCAAGAATTTCATCATGGGTTAAACATTCAGCATCAAATACAGGAAGAGCCCCTGCTTTGTCGATCTCTTTAAAATACTTAACATCAAAAACCTTTACCGGATTATAAACCATTAAAGGCAGTCTTGAATTGAGTATTCGTCTAATCATAGGTGTTTCTCCATTAATTATTAGATTTATATTTTCATGGTTCTATTATGAAAAAATTGTTTTTTTTTATTGTTCAATTTAATTGTTCTGATCAATTTTGTGTCATCTCTCATCCTGGTGTTCCTTTCAAGTATTATGCCAAATATCCTGACTATCATAAGCTATTATAATAAAAGGCGTTTTTATTAAAAGCCTGTTTTTCACAGGGCAGGCATTATCATTGTACTTGCATTTTATGTCTATTGTATGTACAAAATTGTACATTGACTGTAATTTTATAAAGCGGAGATTCAAAATTGAAAAAGGCCGACTTAAGTTCCAAAGAGCGCCATTTTTTCAAAACAGTTCATAATGCGGCCTTTGCAAACCCTTTCAGTGATTTAAGAGAAAAGCTGGATATTAAAATTGCAGGACTTTTTCCTTCGGTTGACCGCAGGGAAAGCAAGGATCTGTGTCTCAAAGAAGTGGACCGCATGATAAAAAGGCTTGAAAAACAAGGTCGCGCAAATATCAATGCGTTTCATGGAACAGATAAGGAGATCATCTCCATTGTCTTCCTGTTTGATATCTTTCACAAATTCAGGGATAATTTTGATCAACTCATCGAAGATCAAATGAATGCCAAAGACGTACCTGTTATGGTCCCCTTTGCTGAAAAAGCAATGCACATGCTCCATACAAAGGGATTTGATGATAATTCCATACCCCACTATTTTTCACTTTCCTATCAACTCAGAAGGGCCTTTTACTTTATTTCAAATTCCCTTGTGGGAAGCAGCCCATGCATGAAAAAACTTAAAAAGCATTTGTGGTACAATGTTTTCACTTATAACATTGGCCTGTACAACAAATTTTTATGGAATAAAATGGAAGATTTTTCAACCCTGCTTTTAGGTGAAACAGGCACGGGAAAAGGAACTGCTGCCAAAGCAATCGGCAGCAGCGGATATATTCCGTTTGATGAAAAAAAACGATGTTTTACCCAGAGTTTCACCCGGGCATTTTCTTCTCTCAACCTTTCCCAATATCCTGAAACACTGCTTGAGTCAGAACTGTTCGGTCACACAAAAGGAGCCTTTACAGGTGCTGTGGATGATTACCAGGGCGTTTTTGACCGTTGCAGCCCCCACGGCTCCATTCTCCTGGATGAAATCGGTGAAATTCCTAACCACGTTCAGATCAAACTATTGAGAGTTCTCCAGGAAAGACATTTTTCTCCGGTGGGGACCCATGAAATATCAAGATTCAATGGAAGAGTTATCGCCGCCACCAACCGCCCTAAACAGGATATTATAGACGGAAAAGTTTTCAGGGATGATTTCTATTACAGACTGTGCTCTGATATCATTGAAGTGCCGCGCCTGAGCACAAGGATCAGTGAACGATCATCAGAGCTTGATGATCTCCTTGATTTCACCATACAAAAAATGACGGGTACCCATTCTGAAAAATTAATTCTAAAAGTCAAAAGAATTATTGACCGTCAGCTTGGAAAGGATTATCAATGGCCAGGAAACGTTAGAGAACTTGAACAATGTGTCAGAAGTGTAATTTTAAGAAGAGACTATAAAGGAAAACAGACGAAAACAGAGCTTTCAGTCTCATTGAAACAGGGACTTTTACAGGGGATAATGGACCAGGACATTAATGTTCCATCCCTGGTATCAGGATATTGTAAACTTTTGTATGACAAATTGGGAACCTATGAAAAAGTCGCAAAAATGACAGGGCTTGATCGAAGAACCATAAAAAAACATATCACTAAATTTAAAAAAGACTGAATATCTCATGCTCTATTTTCTACCTCCGCAAATTAAAGGCATTTTATCAATTTTATTATACACCTTGAACACCATATCTTTAACCATTCCATTGTTCATTGTCTCTTTTTTCAAATTTATTATCCCGGTTCATAGCATTGTGGTGACTCTTGATAAAATTCTGATATCCATTGCCACTCTCTGGATCGGGCTTAATTCATTGAATACCAAAATATTCTGTAAAATAGACTGGGATATCAGGGGACTTGAAAAACTGGATAAAAATGAATGGTATCTGATTATTTCCAATCACCAGTCCTGGGTGGACATTTTAGCATTGCAGACAACTTTAAACCAAAAAATTCCCATGCTGAAATTTTTTTTAAAAAAAGAACTGATCTGGGTTCCATTCCTGGGGCTTGCATGGTGGGCATTGGATTTTCCTTTTATGAAGCGCTATTCGAAAAAACAATTAGAGCAAAAACCCCATCTCAAGGGAACCGATCTTAAAAGTACAAAAAAGGCATGTGAAAAATTCAAGCATACGCCCGTCTCCATTATGAATTTTGTTGAAGGGACAAGATTCACCCCGCATAAAAATAAGTTTCAAAACAGCGATTTTAACCATCTTTTGAATCCAAAGGCCGGCGGGATTGCCTTTGTTCTGGGTTCCATGGGAGAATATCTTCATAAAATCATTGATGTTACCATTGTGTATCCGGATAAAATCCCCACTTTCTGGGAATATATTTCAGGCAGAACCCATCGAATCATCATTGACTTTCAAGTCCTGCCGGTAACAGATTCTTTGACTGGAGATTATTTTAATGATCCTGAATTTAAAAACCGTTTTTTCATCTGGTTAAAAGCATTATGGCAGAAGAAAGATGATAGAATCAAAATGCTGAAAAGGCTAAAGAATTAAATTACAGCTGCCAATACTCCGGTGGCAAGGAACATACATTCAATAACAAATTCCCGATGAACACCAGATATCAGACTGTCTTTTTTAAAAAACCGTATAAGCAAAAGCAAAACAAGTGGTATTACCGTAAAAACCAAGGCTTTTTTCACCATTATTCCCATAAAAAAACTGAAAATGATGATACCAATGGTAAAAGCCAGCACATATTGTATAATTTCAAAACTTCGCTTCTCCCCTAAAAGTATGGGAAGCGTTTCTTTACCCGTAATCCTGTCACCCTGTATGGCCAGAACATCAAAAAAGGCTGTCCGCGCAAAAACCAGGCCCATGGCAAACAGACATACCATTATAACTGATCCGAGACCATTTTGATGGGTCATTGCCGGTAAAAGGCATGTGACGATTCCCCATGCTATGGTGATCAGAATGGTTTTGGAGCCGGGAATATCTTTTATTTTTTTAATTTGTCCCTTTTTAGACGGCAGAGATATGATTTTGATGTTATAGGACAATCCTAAAAGCGTCATGACAAGTAGTACAAAAAAAGACAGGACGCCAGTAGTATAGCTCAAGTAAAGACCGGCAGCACCGGAAAAAATGGCCAGAGCCCTTAAATAAAATTTATTATTTTGATAAAAATTTGCTCTCTGTGGATGATTATATTTATCAGATTTAATGGAGAACAAATTGTTTATTATCTGCATGGATAGAACATAGAGAGCCGCTATTAGAGAATGGCGAAAATCCTGGGCAACGCCCTGAAGCAGTGAGCAGGCATAAGTCAGGCACCCTGCCCCTGTAGCACACATTATATTGGTTTTCAAAAAAAAATCACGCAAAAGAAATAAAAAATTATTGGCCCTGTGTTGATGTTGAAGATTATTTTCTATTTTTGTGTATGCATCATTTATAATCCAATTTGGTGTCGAAGCACCGGCTGTAATTGCAACTGACCTGGCTGATGACAATTTATTATAATCAATCTGAGAGACATCTTCTATATGCGCCACGGGTTTTCCCGTCTTGGAAGCAATCTGTGCCAGACGTTTTGTGTTTCCACTCTGTTTGCCCCCCACGACGATCACAGCATCACTGGTTTTGGAAAGCGTCCGGATTTCAGCCTGGCGTTTTTCAGTGGAGCCGCAGATTGTATCAAATATTTTATAATGGGGGGCATTGGATTTACACCAGGACTTTATGTTGTTGTAAAAGGCGGTGTCCTGGGTTGTTTGGGCGACCACAACAGCTTTCTTAAACTTTGGCAGGGCACAAAACTGTTCCATGGATGTTATGGCATGCCCCTTACCCTTTGCATACCCGAGAAGTCCGACGACTTCGGGATGTTTTTCATCTCCGATAATAACCGTTGAATACCCCTTTTGTGCATATTTATCAATAATCACCTGGACCCTTACCACCCGGGGACAAGTGGCGTTAATGACTGTAAATCCAGCCTTTTTTAAGGCCTCTTCATCTTCCGGCGGTACACCGTGGGCCCGAACCAGAACAATACCTGTTCCCTTTTTAGGTATTTTATCAATCTTAAAAATTTTTTTTTCTTCAAGCATTGAAAGGACTTGGGGATTATGGATCAACGGACCATAGGTATAGATAGGTTCCTTTGACAGATTGGATGCATCCAGTACCAAATCTACTGCTCGGCGGACACCCATGCAGAAACCTGCCGTTTTTGCTACAACTATTTTCATGAAAGATGAGTCAGAAGATCTACCAGGCGCTGGAACTCTGTTTTTGACTTGAACTTGATTTCAATTCTGCCTTTATCCCCGTTCTTTTTAATCTTAACTTTGGATTGAATCTGTCTGGAAATCCGTGAACAGGTTTCATCAAGAAATTGTTTCTCAGTTGCCGATATTTTTTTTTGAAATTTTTGAGGTTCTTTTTTAGCTTTTTGTACCAGTCTCTCTGTTTGTCTCACTGACAATTCTTTTTTTAGTACAACATTGAAAAGATATATCTGGCTTTCCTGGGAGCCAGCACCTAAAAGTGCCCGGGCATGTCCCATGGATATGTTTTCTGCAATCAGACTGTCTTTAATTTCCTGGGGAAGGCTTCGCAGCCGCAGAAGATTGGCAATTGTTGATCTGTTCTTACCAATTTTTTTTGCCACTTTTTCCTGGGTATAATTAAACTCCTTGATCAGCCTATAATACGCTTCTCCTTCCTCAAGAACGTTTAAGTCCTCCCTTTGAATATTCTCAATAATGGAAACCTCTAAAACCTGTTCATCGGTGAGATCTTTCACAAATACCGGCACATGGGTCAAATGTGTTTCCCTGGCAGCCCTAAGCCTTCTCTCTCCTGCTATCAGTTCATAGGAATCATCGAGATGCCTTACCAGTAAAGGCTGCAGAACACCCTGCTGAGCAATTGATTCCTTAAGGCGGTCCAGTTCCTCCTGACTGAATATTGTTCTGGGCTGATATCTGTTAGGCTTAATATCTTCAATGGCACACATAAAAAAATCAGGGCTGCTCTCAGGCATATCAAAATCTGGAATCAATGCTGAAAGGCCTCTTCCCAGGCCAGTATTTTTCTTTTTCTTTTTCATCATCTTTTGTTGTGTGATCTCCGGCGTAAAAATTCTCTTGCAAAAGTAATATAGCTTTTTGATCCCATTGACATTTTATCGTATAAAATAATCGGCAATCCATAGCTTGGGGCCTCTCCAAGCTTAACATTACGCGGTATTTTTGTATTAAAAACCATACCTTTAAAATAATTTTTAGCATCCTCAACAACATTTTGAGCAAGATTTGTTCTTTTGTCATACATGGTCAAAAGAATCCCGCTAATCTTTAATCCGGGATTAAAAGATGATTTGACACGTTTTATGGTATCTAAGAGTTGTCCCAACCCTTCCAGGGCGTAGAATTCACTCTGGAGAGGTATCAGAACAGAATCTGAAGCAGTAAACGCATTTAGGGTCAGTAAACTTAAAGCCGGTGGACAATCAATGACGATATAGTCATATTCGCTCTTTGCCGGGTCTATAAGATGTTTAAGCTTTTGTTCCCTGTCTTCTGCCGACACCATTTCAATTTCAAAACCGATGAGATCCATATCGGCTGGAATCATTGTTAATTTTGGTAAAACCGTGGGGTAAATTACATCCTTAAATCCGGCCTCGCCAATCAGACCCTGATACAGTGAATAATTCAAGGAGGGTTTATCAATGCCCATACCTGTTGTTGCATTTGCCTGGGAATCACAATCAACAAGCAATACTTTTTTTCCGATTTTAGCAAGAGCAGCCGAGAGATTAATTGAGGTAGTTGTTTTCCCAACGCCCCCTTTCTGGTTCGCTATACTGATAATATGAGTCATAATAAAAAATCATTATCACAATTCCCTTTCTTAGGCAATCAGTTAAAATCCTCAAATCTTTTTTTTTTCATCAAATAAATACAAACCATAAAAAAAGCCTTATGCGGCAAATTATTTGCCGCATAAGGCTTAGTTTTATATTAAAATCTCAGGCGTTCAAATTACATGGCAGATTCCGGGTGGAACACATCCACTTCTTTTAAATCTTCGCCCAGATATTCTCTTTCATTGGGACCAAGTATACCCAGAGAAAGGTTTAACAGCGTCCAAAGATGTACTGTTTCCCATGCGTGGTCGTTGACTTCTGACATATCATGCACTTGGGCATGACAATTATGGCAGGGTGTGATGCAGTAATCCGCTTTTGTTGTAAGGATCTGGTTGGCCTTGGTTTGCCCATAGGCCCGTCTTTGTTCCTGGAAACCGGATTGGAGATATCCGCCGCCGCCGCCACAGCAGAAATTATTGGATTTATTGGGTGTCATATCAATAAAATTTTCCTCACCCACAACTTTTTTAACCACATATCTCATCTCTTCGGCAACGGGATCACCAAGCGTTTTTCTGACCAGCTGGCAGGGATCCTGAAGAGTGAACTTGATTTTTCGGTCTTTGTTCCAGTCAGAAGACGGTTTCAATTTGCCTTCCCTGATCCACTGAGCATAGAGTTGAATGATACTTTTAATTTCAAAATTATGAGGGATGTTGAATTTTTTCAGTCCTACCAGGACTGCAAAGAGTTCGTGCCCTCACTCGGTGTTGAGCCAGACTTTACAGCCCAGGTCCTCCACCGCCTTTACCTTTGTCCGTACAATTTTTTCCCAATTTTCATTGTCTGCTGAAAAAAGACAATAATTTTCTGCTGCCCAGCCTTTTGTCCCATAGGTCCAGTCGGCTTCTGCAAGGTGAAGAATCTTCCACAAAGGAACCATTTCGTCGGGTTCTGTCACCGGCTCTCTGGAATTCTGATTTAAAAAGTAATACGCACCTTTCCGGTTAACATCTGCTTTCATGTCTTCAAATTCAGGCTGCGATTCCTGGTACTCTTCAAGAACATCTTCAACAACAAACTGAAAATCCTCTTCATTGGCCCCCATGGCAGAACAGGTATCGTTTTTCAATGCCATGTCACATGAGCTTGTAATCCCTTTGGGCTTATCCTCTTTTGCCCATTGTGCCCTTGCATTAAAAACAAGCTGGGGAATATTAATCTGCATCGGGCACACATACATGCACCGAGTACACATTGAACACATCCATACCCAGTTTGAGCTTAAGATTTCTTCATCCATTCCAAGTGCTGCCATTCTCAGGAACTTTCTAGGATCCATTCCTTCAAGACCGGTTGCTGGGCAACCGGACGCACAAGCACCGCAAGTCAGGCAGGCATTCAAATTCCCGCCATCCGGCAAAAGCTCCATAACCTTATTTTTAAAGACGCTTTTTCTTGCGCCTCCAATTTTAATAGCTGTGTCTTCCATGCTATTTTTCTCCTTAATCCATATCAAATTCAAACTATTTTCAAGTAAGTTTCAGCGCCCATAGTTTTTTGAGCAATGTATCTTTTCTCTTATTTAGTCATCAAAGTCAACCTTATTTTCAGTGCTAAAGCATGTAAATATTCTGATTTTCATTCAGACCTGACTATAGAAAGCATTATTTTGCCCCTTTACCTTTTCATCATAACTGATTCTCTTTCCGCCATTAGGCGGTTTTCCCCAATAACACTTGCTGTGCAATCAAAAATGACAAACAGATAATCATTCATCACTCAGGGATAATTCTGAATGAACACTCAACATTCAGTGAAGCAGGTGTTTGGAATACCCTTCCTCAAGATATAATTCGACTGCTTATGGTCTGAATTCAAATGGATAAGGCTGACAATTTTTTCTTTTTTTTCTCTTTGCCATAGATAACATCAGCTTTTGACTGATAATATTTATAAAAAGTGCTTCTACCAACATTTCCAGTTTGAGTAATTTGTTTTACCGTTATTTCCGGATAATTTTTTCATGAATAAGTTCAATCAGTACTTTCTTGATATCTGTTCGTATTCTGTTAGTAATACGTTGTCCTCTATTCATTTAATCTCCAGAACATTTTATTATGTTTTTTCAATGATAGACAAAAACATATTTTTGTCTCTGTATCAATTATTTTTATATCATTATAATTCTGCGTAATGATAAATCTTTTTAAGGATTTTGAAGATGTGTTGAATTACGTCAATTACAGCAGTACGTTATGCTCTTCGGGTCAGCCCACAAAACGCCAATTTTCACTCATTCAGGATGCTGGATATAAAGGAATAATCAATCTTGCACCATATGACAGGATAGAAGTACCGTTAAAAAATGAGGAGCGTATTGTAACAGGGTTGGGGATGAAACATTTTCATATTCCTGTTGATTTTCTTAATCCTACCATGGTTGATTATAGTAAATTTGAGGATATCATGAAAAGTAAAGCAGAGCAGAAGATATGGGTACATTGTGCTGCAAATTCCCGTGCTTCAGCCTTTATATTTAAGTATCGCTGCAATGTCCTCGGCCTAGATCCGGAAACAGCTGTATGGGATCTTAGAGAAATCTGGGAACCGTTTGGAATTTGGAAAAACTTCATATTTAATATATTTAAAAAAGAGTCCCAAACATGAAAATACATCATTTAAGAAATGCAACATTTGTGATTGAATCTGGAAAGCACTATATACTGGTAGATCCAATGCTGAGTAAAAAAGGAGCAATGCCATCATATACATATTTTCGTAATAGCCCTCAAAGAAATCCAACCATCTCACTTCCAGATAATGCTGAAAGAATTTTAAGCAAGGTGACGCTCTGTTTAATAACCCATAGTCAAAAATTGGGGGTTAAGGCATTACATCATTCAGATCATCTTGATAAAGCAGGAATGTCATTTTTGCGTAAAAACAATACCCCGATTATAACTATAGAAAAAGACAAACAATATTTAAAAAATCAGGGGTTAAATATCGTTGCAACTTTAAAAAATGGGGCCTCACAAAAACTGCTTGGCATTGAAATCAAGGCAATACCAGCACAACATGGTCATGGCTGGATTCGAAAATTAATGGCAAATGGAGCAGGTTTTTATCTTCAAATCCCTAATGAACCCTCCCTTTACATCAGCGGTGACACCGTGTACACCAAGAAAGTAAAAAAAGTGTTTACTGAACTGAAACCAGATATTTCAGTTGTAGCCGCTGGCAGTGCCCGATTAGATATTGGCAAGCCAATTTTAATGTCCATGAATGAAATATTGAGATTTGTTAAAGATGCCCCGAATAAGGTTATTGCAAATCATCTTGAAGCTGTAAACCATTGTCCCATCTCCCGAAATACATTGAGGCATAAATTGGAAAAAAGAAATTTATTATCAAAAGTTAACATTCCAGATGACGGAAAAACGATTGAATTTTGAAACCGAGCTTCAATCGTTTCATCTGTCGCTTTTGTATCCTTGAAAACGGCGTTCAATAACTAAAGTAATTTGAGGATTCATTTTATTTTCAATCTAAAAATTTAATGATACTGAGTTACAGGGAAAGTCTGCTGGAAATTTTAATCCTAAAACTCGAATCCAAACAGGTGGTAGTCCACACATCAAGGCTAAACTTGGTCGGTCCCCATGCGAGTTTTTATATATTATATCGTTTAAAGCGGGAATATGACCAATAAAGCCACCACTGGATATAAAGTTGAATTAAAATTCTACCATTGTGGAAGTGCCCTATGCTATATGTTGGGTCAGCTAAATTTGCCTGGATTGAGTCTTTAAAATACCTGTGAACGTCTTTTGTTACCAACAGAAACGCGCTATAGACAAAGCGATCGATTTTTTCGACCCAAAGTAATTTTTTTCTTTTACGATTGTTTTATTAAAAAATGGTATATGTATCCACTTTACGGTGGAGTAGCAATCAGAGCTTCGTCCAGTACATGACGTACTTTTTGGGCAAATGTATTAATTGTTATCGGTTTCATTACAAATCCCTTAATACCAAGCGATGCCACTTTTTCTTCAGACATGGTTTCGCTGAACCCTGTACAAAGCAAAATG
>CAYVZG010000040.1:0-42229 GCA_964455805.1 uncultured Desulfobacula sp. | reverse complement strand
ATATACCAGTGGAAGAAATGGTAATAAGGCAATTGTATGAAGGTTCGTTTTTATCGGAACCTCGGAATATAATTTTTGTTGGAGGTACTGGTACGGGAAAAACCCATCTGGTCACAGCTATTGCAGCCCATTGTATCCGCCAGGGGAATAGAGGCAGATTTTTCAGTGTCATCGACCTGGTTAACCAGCTCGAAAGAGAGAAGCACCTAGACAAATCGGGCGCGCTTGCCAACCGGTTGGCAAATGTTGACTTCGTCATTCTTGATGAGCTGGGCTATTTACCTTTTTCTCAATCTGGAGGGGCATTGCTGTTCCACCTGATCAGCAAACTATATGAAAGGACATCTCTAATGGTTACGACAAATCTGAATTTTGGAGAATGGTCAAAGGTGTTTTGTGATGAAAAGATGACAACTGCTCTTTTGGATCGTCTTACACATCATTGTGATATTATTGAAACGGGTAATGAAAGCTGGAGATTTAAGAATCGAAACTGATATTTTTTTAACTTTAGGGGGTCAAAATTGGACGCTGACAGGGGGTCAATTTTGGATACTGATTGACATATAAGGAGTTGAAATAACTAAAATATCTCTGCACTCCCGGTAATGAAGTAACACCAAGGTCAGACATAATCGGAAAATATTTCAAGCGCCATGGCTGAAGACATTGTCTCCTCCTTAAATAAAATTATTTTCAATAAAGATAAGCACAATTAAACTATCTACAAGAATACAGGCTGAATAGCTCCAATCTCATTGGTTTAACATCTGACTTTTTCTCATGGCTGATGGATGTTATCCCAGGCTGTATGAAGTATTTAATAATAAATAATGGGTTGCGTTTTGTATGTGGATTCGCTTATTTTATCCCTGTTATTTTATGATACTAAAAAATAAGGACGGTTATGCTGTTAACTTTCTTGAAAGGACTCGGGGCGGGAAGCGGTCTGATTATTGCCATTGGTGCCCAGAATGCATTTGTTTTAAGTCAGGGGGTGAAAAGAAATCATTATATTATCATTCCTCTGATATGTGCGGTTTGTGACGCTCTTCTCATCATACTGGGAGTTACCGGTATGGGTACCCTTGTCGCTTCGAGCAAAACCCTTTCGTTAATCGCAGGCATTGGTGGCGCTGGTTTTCTATTTGTTTATGGAATTGGCTCTTTTCGGTCGGCATTCAAAGGAGATAGCCTTTCTGCCAGCCAGAAAGCCGAATCCACTCTAAAATCAGCCATTCTTACCACCCTTGGGGTAACATTGCTCAATCCCCATGTCTATCTTGACACGGTAATCTTGCTAGGCAGCCTTTCCAGTCAATTCAAACATCCCGGCCACATCCTTTTTGGTGCCGGCGCTGTTATGGCATCATTTGTCTGGTTTTTTTCCTTGAGCCTTGGCGGAAGAATGCTTGCTCCTTTTTTTATTAAAAAAGCATCATGGAGAATTCTGGATACCCTGGTGGGAATTACCATGTGGGCGATTGCCCTGTCTGTTGTCAAAGGCCTGTTTGTCCTGTAAATCATATTTTCCCATGAGCAGCCTGTTTTTGGGAGTGATACTTTCAGGGATGTTATGAGTGACAATCTTGTACCCTTTTGATCTAAGTCTTAATGCCCTTTTTACATCCACAGCAAGGGTTTTATCCATCCAGCCGTCAAGATTGCCTGTGGAAGACTCTTTTAAATTGTGGCAGCAGGGTAAAACAGCCACCCTGGCGGTTTGTTCGATGGCCTTATCAATTATCACATCTGTTAATGATCCACAGGCATGTGCAGAAACAATCATATCATCAGGCAAAACGCTGATGTCCTGGATGGGCAATTGTTTGTAGATGATCCTGTTTTTTAGTCTTGGCCAGGATTCAATCAGGGAATGTGATAATTTCATTGCATTTATTGGTATTTTTTTATCCACGCAAACAGCAGTCTTTGAGCTGTCGTCAAGAATGAGCATGATGTGCCCCAAAAGGCCATGGCCGCAGGCAAAATCTAAAACCCTGCCCCCCCGGTACCTCCGCCGCACCCGTTTTGCCATTTCCCATGCCTCATGAAGTTCCTTTCTGGGAAGCGTTCCGGCACGGCACACCGCCCTTGCGATTTTATCAAAAAGATTATGGCCCGGAAAAAGCTTCTCCTGTAATGGTGTCAATCTATTTTTTGAAGATTTCCTCATACCCATTCCTAATTGCCGAAAATGCGTATACTTCACGTAAAAATCCAATGCCGTTTTGATCTGAATTGATGGGATGTGTCCCCATGGCACCATCTTAGCTTTTGTCTTTTAAAGCCTTAATTATCAGCAAAATTAATGGAGACAAGTGAAAAAAAAGATCAAAAATGTCTAACGGTTTATATAGGGCCATATTTTTAATCATTAACATTTTTTCAACGACATGGGGCATCGGACTTATGGGTGTCAATAGCATAAAAATTGTTGCAAAGATCAGAGTTGAGTATGACAGTTTATTTAAAAATTTCAGCATGTATAGTTGAGTTCTGTATTTTTATGTTGATGCCAAGAATATCAGAAAAGTGGATTACACTCAAGCGGTATACCGTTTCATTGCAAGCATGAAGATTTTTCAAAATACGAATCCAAGGCACACTTTTTGCTGTTTTACTGACTTGAAATTGAATTATCCTGATTATTGAGGAGACAAAAGCCATGATAAAAACAAATAACCCCTTTCGAAACATTTTTGTTCGTTTTCTTTTTTCATTGATTGTTATGATCATATTCATTGCCACATCTTTTGGCATGGCGTCTGAAAAAAATAGCGCTCAAAATCTGGTTACCCCTTCTCCTATACTAAGCTTCACTGATAATTTCATGTCAACTTCTAATGATCGTCTGGTAGGAAACAACAACCCTAAATCAACCCCACCAGATAAGGATGGTGACATTCTGGAACGAGATGGTCTCATGGCCAAGGTTGGCAGGAGAGCAAGCCAGATGGGCCAATATCTTTTAAAATATATTAAAGTTGAAGAGACCCCAGCCAATAATCCGGAAACTCAGTTTGAGACAAATAACAAGACAGATGCCGTAAAGATAGCATCATACTGGGGTCATACCATTGTTAATGCCACATATAATTACAGAGAAAATGAGCTTGAGCTTGGCTGGAGCAATGCCGTTATCAATCAATATCTCATTGATGGTATGACATTGGAAATTCAGGCAAATCCAAAAACAGGTTCAGGCGCGCTCATTTTTTCCATCGGTTTTTAAGGTGAGAAGATCGTTTCTTTGCAAAAAGTAAAGAGATTATGGGGAATCATTTTCCCCTTATTAGAAAATAATTCCCTAAATCTAATATTTATCTATCCCCTACAAATGCAAACTATTTGTTTTTGACAAACCAATACTTTGCCAATTACTCAATTTAAAAAAAAATTATCCTCGAACAAAACACAAGATTTGTTTTTTCCCCTGGCAACTGGTATTGAAAATAAAATGGGATTTTACAGGGGTTACATACTCACACGCGATTATATAGAAACCGGAGGCAGCCATCGTCTCCGCTTTACCGGGATCGGTGACCACGGTCCCTTTGAGATCCTTATTACCAAGAATCGCCCCCTCTTTTTTATTGAGCGGGATACGCTCCTGCCGGATGCCTTTTTTGGTTTTGAGCGCAGGCAGGTAAATCTGTCCTCCTTTGACGGGAAACCTGTTGATGCCTTGTATTTTAAGACCCAGAATATCCTGTACAAAGCTCGAAAAACACTCCAGGAAAAGGGAATCAAGACCTTTGAAGCAGATTTACGTCCGGACGAACGATTTTTAATGGAGCGTTTTATTCAGGGGGGCATTGAATTTCAGGGGCATTGTCATACCAAAAATAACATTTCAAGGTTCATGGACCCTCAGATTCGTAAAGCCGAGGTTCACCCCTGTTTTTCAATCCTCTCCCTGGACATCGAAACCGGTCAAAGAGGAGATCTATACTCTATTGCTGTCCATTTTACGGCGCCGGATATTTCGGAAATTGCTCCAAAAAAACCGTCTGAAAAACCTCTTCGGGGAAAAATGGACCGGACCGGTATTGTCCTGATGAAGGATGACACAGCGCCAAGGAAAATAGCCAAGACAACTCACCGGGGACCCTCAGATAAATTATCCAATATGGCGCACTCATGCCTTCTCCCTGGATATGACCATGAAATAATGCCCCAAGGTGGCAAACTTTTTTATATGCGCAGTGAAAAAGAGATGCTCATCGCTTTCCTGGACATCATAAAAACTTTGGATCCTGATATTATTATCGGCTGGCATGTCATCGGTTTTGACCTTTTTTTCCTCCAAAAAAAGTACCAGGCATGGGGACTGAAATTTTCTTTGGGAAGGGATAATGGAACTCCCAAAATAAGAGAAACCCAAAAAGGGAGATTTTCGATTCACATCAATGGAAGGATAGTTATTGACGGACCGCCCGCCTTAAGGAACGCCTTTTACTCATTTGAAAATTTTCGCTTGGAAACCGTGGCAACCAAAGTTCTGGGAACAGGAAAAGATATTGGCGAAAAAGGAGATAAGGTCGCAGAGATAGAACGCAGATTTCATGAAGACAAAACAGCACTGGCCCGCTATAATCTCATGGATTGCATTCTGGTTTCTGATATTTTCGAGAAAACCGGCCTGATTGACCTGACCTATAAACGGGCCGTGATCAGCGGAATGACCATGGACAGGGTCGGCATGTCTGTGGCAGCCTTTGACCATTGCATGCTTCCAAGGATCCATCGCAAGGGCCTGGTTGCACCCAATGTTCAGGATATCAAAAGCCAGGGACATAGCTCAGGGGGATGGGTCTTTACAAAAAAACCAGGTTTTTATGAACATATTGCTGTTTTCGATTTCAAAAGCCTTTATCCATCCATTATCCGAACTTTTAATATCGATCCCCTGTCACGGCTTAAGGCTGACATTCAACCCCTCAATACGCCGGTAAACATTTCATTTTCACGGCAGATGCACATCCTTCCAGAATATATTACCCAGCTGATGGACAAAAGAGAACAGGCAAAAAAAGGAAATGATACCCATCTTTCACAGGCCATAAAGATTCTTATGAACAGCTTTTATGGCGTTATGGGAACATTGGGGTGCCGGTTCTATAACCCCGGCCTCCCCCGGGCCATCACCGGTACGGGCCAATGGATATTGAAAACAACCCGGAACTTTCTTGAGCAAAAAGGCTATGAAGTTATATACGGGGATACAGATTCAGTATTTGTGCAGCTAAAACCCGCAGAATTATCAGATTGTGACAATGCGGTTAAAAAACTGGCCATTTATATGAATGAATTTATGACCACAAAATTTTTAGCTGAATTTGATCTGGAATCCCATTTGGAAATTGAATTTGAAAAATACTTCACCCGGTTTTTCCTCCCTGCTGTCCGCGGCGGAGGAGACGGGGCCAAGAAAAGATATGTCGGGCTGGTGAAAAAAAATGAAAATGAAGAATTGGTATTTACCGGTCTTGAATTTGTCCGATCTGACTGGACGCGCTTCGCTAAAAAATTTCAATATAAGCTGTTTCATCGGATTTTCCATGACCAGGAGATTACAGAATGGATCAGGCAAATCGTTTCAGAGGTTAAAAATCATATCCACGATGATGACCTGGTCTATAAAAAACGCTTGACCAAGCCGCCCAAGAAATATATCAAATTAGTCCCTCCACATGTAAAGGCCGCACTTCTTTTGAAAGAAAAAGGGGATAACATTAGAGAGATTTACTATGTCATGACCTTAAGAGGCCCGGTTCCAATTGATCTGCCCCATGAGGACCTTGACTACAATCATTATATTCAAAAACAATTAAAGCCTATTGCAGATGCTGTTCTCCTGTTTTTTGACAACAGTTTCGCCGAAATCATGGGCGGGCAACAAATGACGCTTTTTTAATCCGATTCAATGATCGTTTCAAGGGCTTTTAAATTGTCACTCACTGCAGAAAGTGCTTTCCGGATATCTTGAAAGCAGATCTAAAATATGATCAGGAGGATGTGCAAAATATGTCTTTAAGAAAACATATCCTATCAGATCTCGATTAATTTGATATGAAAAATCGATAAAATTGTCTGCAATATCCTCTGACAGGTCAGTATTCACATCCAAAATTTTAACCGGTGTGGTGCAGGAAAAATCAAATGATTTCAATCTAAAATGGCGAACCCTTTGGTTATCAGACGTTCGAAAGTATATGCTTAGGTTTGCAATGTCATAAACAATACTCCATTGTGTTTTAAAGGACTCATGTTCAACTCTTTTCAGAATGTTAAACGCATATTCAACAGGTTTTTTATCTGATTTTGAATTATAATTCTTAACCCGGTTTGCAGAAAGGAGAAACCGTTCTATCGACTGATCGTTGTCAGGTTGAGGTATCTTATCATTTTTCCAAAAACGGATGGACTCCGCGTATGTACTGTTTGTCAGTGTTTTAACCGGCATCTTTTCCTTATTGTGATAAATCAACTTGCCGTCAATAAACTCAATTGTGGCACAACTGCCTGTCCTGTCACATGTTAAAAAGTGTAATTTAGAGCGACTTGATCTCTTAATCCTCAATTGTGAGTCACTTGAAATAACCTCTTCAACCTTGTCAAAATTATCCAGTTGATATTGTAACCACTGAGAAATATCAATCTCAGGCCTTGAGTCGGTCAATGGGTATTTGGTCTGGTATAGCATCATTGTTTCCACAACCAGACCGGCCTCATTCATCCCTCCTAAGGGGAATTCACGTCCAAACGGGTTGAATGTTGCACTGCCATATCTTGATGTCCACCTCAACCGATTTTTCTGTGTTCCTATGGCTTTTTTTGTAACTCCTCGTTTATTAATGACAACCAGTCCGTTTCCTAATCTCCAATCAAAATTTCTCCCAAAAACGGGCCGGTCATCATTATCAAGACAGAATGTAGTACAGGATTGACCCGTTTTGGAAGCAAGACAGATTATGGTACAGCAAAAAATTAGAATTCTCGTACAGTTCCTCATCATGATGTGGCCATCCGTAATCCTTTTTTCAGATAATCGCCTTAATAAGGGTTGATTCTATGCTCAACTCGTACAGCATTTCTGTTGATGTGGTTGCGCTGTGTAGATCAAAACCTGCTGAATCAATCAATTGAACCGTTTCTTATCAGATAGATGATTTCTGTTTTATCTGATAGAGGAAAGTAATGCATGCCGTCATTTTGAATCCTCATTTTTAAATTCATTTAGAATGTTTTGAAGCGTCCATTCCAATTGATCTTGATTACACCAATAGTCCTGTATTTCGCCGTATTTAGCATAACCCGATTGATTGAACCCTTCTTCAATATCATTATACCAAACCACTGTTTTTCCCAAAATGGCAACCGTCCAAAAACCATTTCCTTCATTGCCCCAAGGATCTTGTTCCCATTTTTCCGGATCAATGCGTATAGCTTCCCACAGCTTTTTCTGGGAGAATGACATGCGTTCCTCTGCAGAATTTATTTCATCACAAATGTCTTTTTTTGTTATTGGTTTCCAATTCATACTGTCCTAAGGCCTAAGGTTTCAAAATAACCGGTTTTTACCGGTTCATTTTTATTGTTTAAAATCTAATTTTAAATTCCAGATTTCTTCTATACGATTCTGTTTACCCTTGAAAATCAGATATCAGTTCACCACGGGTAAAGAATGTCTCATGAAAAAGTTCCAGATAACATCTGTAGCATTAAGCTTAGCCGTATTTTTCCCTGCAATTTTTTCTGGCAGAGCACTTTTTCCCCCGGGCCAGTGATGCCCGTGGCCATCAAGGGTATATAGCACAACGGCATGTAAGTTACCCGGCAGGATGTACGCGACACCTTTTTCTCCTTCTTGATCGTAAACGGTATGTGGTTTATCCCCGCATCCGTGAAGTTTAACCCAATTTGTAATCATATCTTCAACCGGAGGTTTGTTGCCGTAATGCCTCCGCCCGATACTGATCTCACCCCCATGGAAGGGATTTAAAGGATCAGAATTACCGGTGATGTAAAGCAGCGGGACCGGTCGATCCGGCAATTTATCATTCAACCAGTCAGCTCCGGCAACCAGAGCAGCTGCAGCAAAGATTTCCGACAGTTCACGAATTAAACGAAACGACATCGAAGTCCCGTTGGAAAAGCCAGTGATATAAACCCGGCGTTGGTTCACAGACAGGTGCCCCTTCAGATACTTGATCATTTCAGAAATAAACTTTACATCTGCGACCTTGCGTTCTACTGCACCAACGCCACGTTTTGAGCCGTCGTTCCACGTCTGAGGATTGTTGCGAAAACGTCCCGGACGAGACTGATCCGGTGGTGTTCCTTCTGGAAATACTGCCAGGAAACCCTCATGGTCAGCCTTTTTGTGCCAAGCGGTTTTCCACATGGCGGTTTTTGCACTCCCCCCTCCACCGTGGAACATGACCACCAACGGCCATTGCTTAATTGACTCATATTTATCTGGGATGTGAACTACAAAATGTCGTACTAACTCTCCGACCAAAAGGGATAATTTATAATTGCCAGAATGCCAATTCCGGGGCAATTCTCCCTGCTCTAAGGCTGAAGACGTCCGTGTAGATGAGAATACGAAAATGATGCAGATTATAAACCAAGCAACGATATGTAATTTCTGATTCACTTTAACCACCTCTTAACACCTGTTTATCCTTAGTTTTTCAGAACGCAGTGGCAAAAAACGTCAGGCTGAAACTGTTGTTAGAAGATTGATAATGACAAAACTTCGTTTGCTAAGGATTCACCAAGTGTTTCATGCTGGTTTTCATCCAAGTGAATACCATCTACCAAACTTGCTTCTGTAACATTTGCCGCGTCAAAATAAAAAGTTGATTTTTCATCCGAGATGATTTTTAATTCTTCAGATAACCCTATGCATCGCTTTTCTGCTCCTGAAAACTTATCAGCCATGACTCCTTTGGGTTTTACTATTTTTGGAGGAGCCACAACCATTATTCGAGGAATCTTCATCCCAGGTTCTATTGGGGATTGGCGGATAACATCGATTAATTTTGATACGCCCTGTGCCGATAGCCATGCATTGTTGTTATGAGTACATTGAAAGTCATTTGTCCCAAGCATCAGAATTAATAGTGCCAGCGGTGAATTTATTTCGATAACCTGCGCCAGTCCCTTAGAACCGTTACGTCCTTTTTTGAAAGGATCACTCCATACCGTCCTTCTTCCATTAAGGCAATTCTCAATAACTTTGACATTTTTATTTTTCCCATTAAGAGTTGTTTCAAACACACCAGGCCACCTTTTATCAAATGGTAACCGTTTTCTAGTATTGGGAATAATTCCCCACGATAGAGAATCTGAATAAATCATTATTTGTTTCATAATATCTCTCTTATTTTTATTCTAAACACAAAAATCACCGGTAAAATCCGGTTCATTTTAATTGTTGAACAGTGCCGATGGGAATCTGCCAAAACATTTATTCTTACTAAGGGTTATATATCGACTGTCTTATAATCGTGCAAGGGTAATTTGAAGTGTTGTTTGAATAAAATAATTGAAATGCTGATTTTTAGCCTTCTCATGGCACCTGCTTCGCATTTTTGTGGCGGATCGGCTTGAGTGGCAGACTCAAAGAAAGATTTGATAACCATTTCACAGATTCGGCGTGTTGATAATTGGAACTGATTTTTTCAAGTTGAATTTCGGGATGGATAGTGAGATAGTTTTAAAATTAGCCAATAATCGATCTTTTTGCAAATCATTCAATACAATGTCCAAAGCAGTTTCAACTCTTATATTTTTTCTTGCCTTAACTTGCCCCCACCTGATACAGATACCATATGTTGTATCTGTATCAGGTGGGGAGAAGGTAATATTTTGAATTTTGGATGATTGTTTATGGGGTGGTCAAAAAAAAGCAAGTTCTTATCTTTCGTTCCCAGTTTTAGAGACTGGGGATGTTATCTGGCCTGGCATCCGGCTGTTAAAAAGAAAAAATCAAGCACCATAGATGTGCCCACAAAATTCATCAAACCTGAAGTTTTTAAACGCCCGTTTGTCTTTGGGAAAGGTGAACTTGAAATGGCAAACACTCTGATTAAAACCATCCTCCATCCATCCCTTTTGAGCATTTACAATAATGAATCCAGGTTGCTTGAGTAACAGAGGATAAAAATATAGCCTTGGATGAGTTGAGAGCTGGGGTAACTATTGATTTGATACCCGAGATATTTGATGATGACTACTTTTCCACGACAATAAGGACAAGTGTGTTTTTGAAATACCAATAGATTTCCAGTTTTTTGTTGTCTTAAATTTATTAAAGGTGATTCGGGTAACCCATCTTGTTCATAGATAAGTTTGGCGGTAATGTTTCATATATTGGAGGATTTTTATGGTTTGGCTGACAAAAAGCAAATGCCTATTCATAACTGTGGCCCTGGCCGTGATACTGATTGTTTCAACCGGCTCGGCAAATGAACAAACACCCCGGCTATCCCCTGAAGTGGCGCAGATGATATTGGATTTCATAAAAACCGGCTTTGCTGACAAGACCAATGAACAGGTTGCTGAATTCATTGCGCAGTGGGGTATACATGATCCTGATTTTAATCAGCTGACACTTTTAACCTTTATGGCCAATTTTGCTGCTGAAAAAACTAAAACAGGCAAAGATAAAGAACAGATCGCCAGGGATGTGGAGCAGGTGTTACAGATGATACAACTAAAGATCGTTCTTTCTATCTTACCTGGTAACAAAAAAAAACCTGCTATGCGCGCCGCAGTTACTGACCTGCACGAACGGCCTGCCCCTGTCCTTAAAGCTGGAGTTACTGACCTGCACGAGCGATCTGACCCTGTCCTTAAAGCCGGCGTGACTGAACAACAGGAGCCGGTCATAAATGATAACACAGACAAAAACGATCTGTTTACTCAGATCATTGAGGATGCCTTGGATGCAAATGATAAACCAGATGGCGAGACCTTGGCCGATTCCAATGAAGAGGCAGAGTGGATGTATCAAACCGAACAAGAGGCTGCCGAATCGGCTTCTGAAAAGGCATACGATGATGCTTATCTAAGGGTATATGGCCAGATGATTGAAATGGCCAAAAAACGAAATGGCGGTACCTTAACCGATGCCGACATAGACTGGGCTCATGGTATTGCCGATAATGCCGGTAAAGATGCCCAGGCAATGTTAGATCCGAATGTTGAGGATAGCTTCGCCGATACCGGGTCGACAGAAGTATTCGATAAAGACAAGGCTGCCGCCGAAGCCTATGACGAGGCGTATGACGAGGCGTATAAAAATGCTATTCAGGCAGCAAAAGACAGAAACGGTGGCACGGTAACTGATGCGGATATTGAAATTGCTGAGGAAGTTGCTTATCAGGCTGGTCAAGCTGCTTCTGAGAACGTTTATCTGGATGAGAATTTATTTCCGGTAGGGCAGCAAAACGAAGATGATGCCGGACATCGCTGGAATCAACCGCCGCAGGGGACAGTTACGACTTTAGATAACCTGATTGATCAGGTAATGGCTGATGCCGCTAATGTCGGCAGAACCGGCACCTCACTGTTTTCAGCACCCCCCGGTGCAGCATTCGGCTTTGGACCCGGTAATTTCTTTAACCCCAACCCTTTTGCTTTAAGTCAATTTAACGGGCCGGTCTTTACGAAGTACTACACACCGTGCCCATAACCCTAATGGCTGCGATGCCGCTTACCTGAATGGACAAGGAACGCTATATGCCTCAATTAATAAGAGACCGCTGGATTGTTAAAATGGCCATTGCATGTCTGATCCTGACTAGTCCTGTCTGGGCAACTGCTGAAACAACGCCGCACATCAATGAACTGATGAATATCATTACACTGGATACTGCCGACAGGGCATTAGAGCGTGGTGCTTTCGCCCAGGCGGAAAAACTGTATCGAAAAGCGCTGAGAAATAACCCGCGCAATGCCCGGGCTTGTTTAGGCCTTGGCAGGACCATCTTGCATCAGGGACAATCTGTCAGTGACGCTATATACTGGCTCAGTCGTGCCCGCCGGTTTGACAGTCACCTGCCGGATGTTGACTTTTATATGGGCACGGCAATCCTCCGGGACGGTTATCCCCTGCTGGCATACCAAACCCTGGTTAAGGCAAATACCAGCGACAAGCATGCGACATCTTCCCGCGAGCTTGCCATGGGTACTGCGCTTGCCCGGATGGGTCTGCAAAATGAGGCGGGCCAGTACTTTAACCGCGTGCGCAGCCAGGCCGGCACACCGGAACTGGTAAAACAGGGGCAGCAGCTCCAAACCCAAATGGAAAATGAACTAAGGCAGGCCAGGCGTTTTCACGGGCTGATCTCGATCACCACCCGTTACGATGACAATCCCGGGGTTGTACCCAGCTCGAACATTTTCGGCGGGGCACTGAATCGTTCCGATACCTTTGGTCATCAGTTCAACGCCCAGCTGGATTATGACCTGTATCGCGCCAGCAACTTCACTTTGACCAGCGGATACGCCCTAATGGGAACCGCCAACTATGATACGCATCGCTTTGATATTCTGGACCATGCTTTTTACCTGGCCGCTGCAAACCGGAGGCTCTTTAAAGATATGCCTGTAACATGGGGGTTGCGCGCCGACTACGACAATCTGAGTGTGGGCAGTGACAGCTTCCTGTCGCGTACTTCAATTACGCCCTCGTTCACCCTCCAGCATTCAGACCGCACAGCGACGACACTGACGTTTAAATTTACCGACTACAACTTTGTCGACCAGGGGGCGAATACCGGCACACCTTACGATCAGGATTCGCATAACTATGCTTTGGGTATTTTACAGCAAACGACTCTCCTTAAACCTGAACTGACACTGAGCTACGGCTACCAGTACAACCTCAACCTGGCAGAGGGCAGCAACTTCGATTTTCAGGGGCATCGCTTCATGATCGGAGGCAAGAAAAAATTAACAAAACGCTGCGAACTGAACATATCGAACTGGTTCTACCTGCGTGACTATGACAACCGGCATTCAACTCTTAACCTGACCCGTCACGACCAGCAATACACGCTACAGGCCGGCCTGCGATACGCCCTTATAGAAAAGGTTACCCTGATATTCAATTATCTCTTCGACCGTACCTACTCCAACGCAGCAAGTAGCAACTACGACCGGCAGATGTTCGAAGCAGGTATTGAGTTTAATTTTTAATCAACAAAAATAATATTTGCAGATTGCGATTCAATAATACTACACCTCTTCTTATGTTAAGTTCTTTAAGCAGCGTTAAACCAAGCTATCTATACCTTTTTTGTTTTCCACAATTACACCATCATCAAATGCGGTTTGACGCCAGGTTTCTGCAAACTCTTTTCCGTGCACGCCTGCTTTTTTCCCTGAAGCATAAATAGTTTCGTAAAGCTGGTACTGGTCAACCTTGCCAGTCTCAGGTTCATCTGGATTAGTAGTTCTTAATCCGAATTCTTCAACGCAATGCTTGATTCTCAGCAGTTGCTTTATTGCCATAATGGAATCGATGAACTGAAAAATTAATAAAGCGATATGAGCAGTCGAACCAGTTGCATCAGCAGACATCCGAATGATAAGACGTGACCCTTTGTTTTTGGTTTCAAGTTGGATGTCTACAACTAATCGTGTTGTAGCTCCCATGAATTTTGTACATTTAACCCACCAGACAAGTGATTTGCCGGGCTCAATATGACGAAGGTAGCCAATGGGAGACGCATCGCCTAATTGCGGATCTGGAATCCAGGATATGATGTGCCGAGCAGATTGCTTGCGGCCATTATCTAACCATTCAATACTGTACCAACCTGCTCCTCTACCTAATTGCGCAAGCCATGGCCAGACAGTTTGTGACTTGGCGCTAATCGAGATAGCGCGTGTCATGGAGACATAGGCTTTAGACCTATTGTCAAAATATAAGTCTCCCGGCATTTTATTTGATCGCTCTTCTTTTGTTGAACCCCAGCGGGTTCCCCAAAGAAGAAACAGAATGAATCCGAATATTAAACTGGCAGACAAAATAACCAAGAAAATCATGCTTTGACTAACTCCATCTTTCTAAAACATAATCGCCGCATATCCAAGACAGGCTTAAAAATTCATATCATTGTTTTGCTCTGCGTGCAAAGGTTTTAACTCAACTTTCCATAAAATGCGAATGGATGGAATAAGGAACATCTGCACAATAATGGCCTTATCTGTTAATGAAATGCCTCTATTTTCAATATTGATTAACCTTTCATTAGCCATTTGTTTACTATCGTAAAAATAGGTCCGGGAAATCCGGAGAATTGAATTTTTAAAAATCAGTCCTATATTTTTGCTAATTGATGTGGCTTTAAAATTCCACTTATTTTAGGAGGTGTTATATGGAAAAAAAACGTCGTGCCTGTAAAACCTGTGGAAAAAAAGTAGAGGGAAAAGGGCATTTGTGCAGCCCGTCTGAGATAACAGAAGCGTTTGTCTGTCAGAAGCGTGGCGCATCGTCAACCGATGTCCGACATATTTGCAAACCCAAACTTCAAAATCTGAAGTATTCGTGTAAAAAATGCGGCCGTTTGTCAGTAAAATCAAAACGCCTGTGTAAGCCACAGGAAATCAGATAAAGAGACTAAGCAAACATAATTCTTTAAATGTGTTTTGACTCTTTTTTATTGATAACACCAGGTTATGATTTCGTATTTTATAAACAAAGGCCCCGGTCAAAAATAATTTCCTGAAATGATTGAACATTTTTTAAATTCATGTAATGAATAGACATCGTCAATCCAAGTGAGGTGACACATGAGTTTTAAACCCGATAATCAAACACTTTCATTCTCAGACCTGGAATTATCCCAGATAAAGGCGAAAAACAATACCCTTAAACACTTGAACCATCTGGATAAAAACATACGCTGGGAACCCATTGAGTCAACCCTGATTAAAAGCTATCCCACCGGTAAAAAGAAAAAAGGACTCCAGGCATATTCCCCTTTAATGCTGTTCAAATGCCTCTTGCTTCGAAACTGGTTTCAAATCAAATCAGATGTGGAGTTGGAAAGCCTTATTAATGACCGGTTCTCATTTAAAAAGTTTATCGGTCTTACCATGGGTGAAACCGCCCCGGACAGCTCTACCTTTTCAAGATTCAGAAAAAGACTTACCATGGATAAATGCGATATGGTGCTTTCCCGTATTTCAGACCAGTTATTCCGTCAAAATCTCATCATTAATATGGGCCATATCACTGATATTCGGGTCATCACATCCAAAAGATCTTCTGAAACAAAAAAATAATTGCAAACTGTTCAGCTCGTTAAAAAAGTTATCCCAAAGCCCTGTCTAATGTATATTTGTAGGAGGTTAAGCGTTTAGCATCGAACAAAAATATCCATCAGACAGGGCTGTTTCAAGCATAAAATCTGACCTGCTACACATAATCTTTTTTGACTATTGCCTAAGTGATATCGGCATTATACAGCCACAAACTATTTGTCACCACTGAAATGCTGCTGGCGGCCATGGCAAGAGCTGCAAGAATCGGGTGCAATTGCCTTAAAAATTCCGGAAACATATCAAATGGTGCCAGGATGCCTGCAGCAACAGGAATCAGAATAATATTATAAACAAATGCCAGAAATAAATTCTGTTGGATTGTCGCAATGGTTTTCCGGCTGATTTTAATGGCTTTTGGGATACCAGTCAGCTTCCCGCTGGAAAGGATCACATCTCCTGTTTCTATGGCAACATCGGTTCCCGTACCAATAGCAAAACCAATATCGGCCTGGGCAAGGGCCGGGGCATCATTTATACCGTCACCAACCATGCCTGCCAATGCATTATTTTGCTGAAATGCTTTGACTTTTCCTGATTTTTCTTCGGGTCTGACCTCTGCTTCAACATCATCCACATTCACTTCATTGGCTATGGCTCTTGCGGTCTGCAGGTTATCTCCTGTGAGCATGACCACTTTAAGGTTTTCGCCATGGAGTTCCTTAATGGCCTGTTGTGATTCCGGTTTCAATACATCAGAAACGGAAATGACCCCCAGCACTTCATTGTCTTTTGCCAATACCATTACTGTTCTTCCCTTATTCTGCAAACTGCCAATGGTTTCATTGACGGTATCAGGGAAAGAAAAATCTTTTTCAAACCACAGAGGTTTACCAAATCTGAATACCGTGTCTTCAAGTTCTGCTTCAACACCGAAACCGCTTATGGCCTTAAAATTTTTTGGATCATTCAACACCAGGCCTTTTTCCAGAGCAAATGCAACAATCGCTTTACCAATGGGATGCTCAGATCCTTTTTCCAGAGAGGCTGAAATTGTAAGCAGTTCATCAGGAGATAAGCCTGAAGTCTCACCCGGTACCAGGTCTACAACCGTTGGCTTGCCCATGGTTATCGTACCGGTTTTATCCATTACAATAATGTCGAGCTTAGCCGCATTTTCCAAGGCTTCGCTTCTTTTAAACAATATCCCGTTTTCAGCCCCTTTACCCGTACCTGCCATAATGGCCGTGGGTGTTGCAAGCCCCAGTGCACACGGACATGCAATGACAAGAACAGCTACCATTCTGATCATTGAAGAAACAAACTCTCCGGTTATCCCCCACCAGATGCCAAATGTGATCAATGCAATAAGGATAACCGCAGGGACGAATATGGATGCCACCTTATCTGCGAGTGCCTGGATAGGTGCTTTACTGCCCTGTGCTTCCTGGACCAGCCTGATAATCTGAGACAGAGCCGTGTCCTTTCCCACACGGGTTGCCTTGAATTTTAAAAGCCCCTGACCATTAACTGTGCCGCCGGTCACGCTATCATCCTTTACTTTATCAACGGGAATCGGTTCTCCGCTGAGCATGGATTCATCCACAGCTGATGCGCCTTCTATTATCACCCCGTCAACGGGAATCCGCTCCCCCGGTCTGATAACGATAATATCATTTAACTGAACCATGGTTATGGATATTTCTTTTTCTGCTCCATCCTCAATAATTGTGGCTGTTTTTGGCTGGAGGCCTATTAGTTTTTTTATAGCCCCGCCTGTTTTGCCTTTTGTTCTGGCCTCAAGGAGTTTTCCGAATTTAATCAAAGTAATGATTACAGCAGAGGTCTCAAAATATACATGTCCGCCAAGTCCGGGAAGAACAAGTATACAAAGGGAATAAAAATATGCCACTGAAGATCCCAGGGCAATCAGTACATCCATGTTCGTGCTTTTATTTCTTAAATTCTTATAAGCACCCACATAATAGTCTATACCGGTATAAAACTGAACGGGCGTGGCAAGAAAGAGAAAAAACCAGTTTACCCATGTTGCATGGCTCCAGGGACCAATCAGACCAAAATCCCTTGACATGCTGAAAAGGAACAATGGCAGGGCAAAAACAACACCCACAACAAATTTTCGCATTTGATCCTTGATTTCAGCATTTCTTGCAATCTCTTCCACGTCTTCTTCATCCTGACCATCATCCGCGACGATCAAATCAAAACCGATTTTTTTAACCGCTGCCGCAATAATATCAAATGAGACCATGGATGGTATGTAATCCACAAGCAGTCTTTCCGATGCAAAATTCACAGATGCCGACACAACACCTTCTACTTTTTTGTTTAATGTTCTTTCAATGTTTGCGGCGCAATTGGCACAGCTCATCCCGGTTACCGGTATTTCTTTTCTGCTTATGGGAACCTTAAACCCTATATCATGAATTTTATGGATAATATCGTTTGAGTCAATTTTATCCGTATCAAATGATACCGTTGCGGTTTCAGCCGCAAAATTGGCATTGGCTTTAATTACACCATCTAACTGTTTAACGGTTCTTGTAATATTTGCAGCACAATTGACACAGGTCATTCCGGTTATCGGCAGGTTCAAGGTTTGTTCACTCATTCAAATCTCCAAAAAAAATTATCATTGGCAGCCGGTAAATTCATGCTGCCTTTTTCATTGTTGCTCTAATATAATCATAAATTATTCATTTGCAAAAATTGGAAAATTTCCCTATTTAAGGGCCATGATTGTCCTGAATGCCATATTCCCGATATTTGCTTTGCTTTTGCTTGGAAACCTGCTCAAACACTATAACATTACCAATGACATCTTTTTAAAGACTTCGGATAAACTGGTCTATTTCATTTTTTTCCCTGTCATGCTGTTTTGGAAAATCGGGAGTTCTTCCCCTGACAAGGGGATCAGCATTCATTTATGTGCCGCTTCAATAATCGCAGTTATCATTGTTTATATTTTAAGCCTTGCAGCCATTTGGCTATTCAATATTTCAAGTTTTCAGGCAGGCACCTTTTCCCAGGCCTGTTACAGATTCAACACCTATATCGGTATGGCTATTGTCATGAATACCCTTGGTGAATCAGGCATAAGATACTTTGGTATCCTGATCGGATTTGTTATCCCCATTATAAATGTTCTTGCTGTTTCAACATTAATCTGGCATTCCGGTAAAAAAGGGAGCGTTGGACAAAACACTCAGTTTCTTTTAAAAGCCCTGATTTCCAATCCGTTAATCCTTGGATGTATGGCCGGGCTTATTTTCTCCAGGTTCCAGCTTTTTTTTCCAGTTTTTATTGATAATACATTTGCTCTAATGACAGCTGTCACCATGCCATTGGCATTGATATCCATTGGTGGCTCCCTGTCGTTATCAGGACTCAGGCTCAACACAAAAGTGACTCTTGTCGCCTCGATGTTAAAGGTATTGATTCTGCCGGTGACGGGATTTTTCCTGCTAAAAGCCTTTTCAGTAACAGGGGTGCCTTTTAAAGCCGGCATGATTTTTTTCACCTTACCAACATCAACTGCCATATATGTTCTTTCCGCACAATTGAACAGCGACACCCAGCTTGCTTCTGCCATTATAATGCTATCGCATCTACTCTCGATTATTTCCTTGTCTGTTGCACTCTATATTTGAATCTTTATTTATTCTTATTTTTGGAATCTTTAAAAATTTATATGTCCATGATATGCATAAGTTGAGGTTTGAATGAAATGAATCCGGTTCGGATGTACTTTAAAAAAGGATGCGCCGATTATGCGATACCACTCCATTATTATTCTGTTTTTATTTGCTTTAATATCTTTGTCATTTTTGCCCTCAAATTCCAGATCAGCAGAATCTTCAAGTGACCGAATTCTCAGGTTTGGTATGCATGTCAGTGCCATGGGTAAGCTGGATCCGCATTTAGCTGCCGGATCCCAGGACAGGGCATTTGCAGACATGGTTTTCAATGGGCTGTTACGCTACACGCCGGGGAATTCACCCCACATTGAGCCTGACCTTGCCACAAAAATACCTGAATTCACAATGTTCAGGGGCAAACAGATCTGGACGATTCATCTGCGTCCCGGTGTGATGTTTCATAAAGGACCACAAACGCCTGCCTATGAACTGACTGCCGATGATGTGGTTTTTTCCTTTAATAAATCCAAAAATAAAAAATTCAGTGCTTATTCCGGGGAGTATGTGGGTATGGTCATCAAAAAAGTGGGCACTTACGAAGCCCAGATCATTCTGGACAAAGCAATTTCTCCCATTTTATTCTTCCCAAAGATCACAAATTACGGCGGTGGATTCATTGTGAGCCAAAAAGCAATGGAAACCATGGGTTATGAATCTTTTGCCAAACACCCCATCGGGACCGGCCCATTTGCATTTCAAAACTATAACCAGAATGACACCCTTTGTTTAAAAGCCCATCACAATTATTTCAGGGGAAAGCCACTGCTTGACGGTGTACAATTACGTTTAATCCCTGATGTCAAAGACCGCATGGAAATGTTAAAAAAAGGGCAATTGGATGTCATTGCCCCCTCCGGTGAAAAAGGATGGATAGAATCAATTAAAAATGAGAAAAAACTGACCGTTAACACCCATGGCCCAGGTGAAGTGGCAACACTATTTTTCAATACAAAAGTAAAACCTTTGGATGATATCAGGGTTAGAAAGGCTATTGCATTTGCGTTAAGCAGGCAGGCGTTCCTTAAAGCAAACACCCCTCTAAATTCGGGCGCTGTATATTCTCCGGTACCCGTACAATTTTTACCAGGCGGATTGTCAAGAGAAGAGGTCAGGATTTTAAACCTGGAATATTTCCAGGATATTGACACAGCCGGACACCTGCTAAAAGAGGCAGGATATCCAGAAGGATTTACACTGGATCTCATTTCTTCTGAAAAAAGGGTGCATCAGGCCTATTACAATTCCCTCAAAGAACAGCTTGCAAAAGTGAATATCACCTGCAAAATAAAAGTGGTTACCCATTCAACCATGCATAATGAAATACGCAAAAAACCCAGGGCCCTTGTTATATATCCGGCATGGCGTCCCAATGCAGATGCATATCTGACCCGGTTTTTTCACTCTGATTCCATTGTTATTTCCGGTAAAAAACTAGACACAAATTTTTCCCATTATGACAAGATTGACAAACTCATTGAAGCAGCGCGGATAGAGATTAATCCAGAGGCACAAATGAATCTGTGGATTCAGGCCCAGATACGGATTTTAAGTGACATGGCCGCTTTTCCCATCATGTTTACAAAACAAATATACCTTAGAAAAAACTATGTGGAGTACGGGCATAATCTTGTTTCGACTATGTCTCTTTATCCACAATTTACTGAAAAAACCAATATAAAACAAATTGAATAATTGTGTTGAGCATGTTTTTTTGAACGGCTAAAAATAATCCATGAATACATATACAAAAATTTTGATAACCACCCTGCCTTTGGTCCTTTTTTTCTTTATCGCAACCGTTGCCATATCTTACTATTTTTCACGTAATGCCCTGACATATATAGCGGAAGAATGGTTATCCACAAGGGCCTCGGAAGCCATGGTAATTGTAAAAAAACATGAACATATCCTGCACAGGTATGGCCTGGAAAAAATTGAACCCAGCATTTTAAAAGCCAAGATGGATGCCATAAAAGAATTATCTGCTATAAAAATTGGAAAAACCGGCTATTTTCTGATTGTAGATATCCACGGCAATATTCTCTTCCACCCGAACAAATATTATATTGGCATGAGTGTGGGTACCAAAGAATGGTTCAGTCTTTTAAAGTATGAAAAAAGTCGCATGTTTTTAACCATTCAGGATGAAAAAACCCTTGCCATCTGCCATTTTTTTTCGGAATGGGGCTGGTTTGTACTTGCCGTTGACCCGGAAAAAGAGGTGTTTGGCCGGGTTGACCAGATGAAGCCCTATCTTTTAACATTTGTTATTGGTGCCTCTATTATAATTTCTATAGCCTTAATGCTGCTCAGCAAAGGTCTAATGAAACCATTGCAATCTTTGGTTCAAGGGGCTGAACGCATCGGAAAAGGTGACCTTGACACCATGATTTCAATTAAAACCCAGGATGAGTTTGCCGACCTTGCACAAGAATTTAACAAAATGGCCACCCATTTAAAAGAAACATTGACGGCACTGAAATACAGTGAAGAATATTTCAGATCTTTGATTGAAAAAGCCAGCGATATTGTGATCATTACGGATGCAGAAGGTAAATTTATTTACGCCAGCCCACCCATTAAAAGGATTCTGGGATACAATCCAAAAGACCTCATCGGGAGGAACATTTTTGATTACATCCATCCGGATGAAAGAGAAATGATGTTTTCTATATTTAAAAAAAGAATTAATTTTGAAATTATTACGCATAATCCAGAATACAGATTCAAACATAATAAAGGCCATTGGTGCACTTTGGAATCCACAGGTCAAAATCTCCTGGATCACCCTGCTATCAAAGGTTTCGTTATTAATTCAAGAAATATCAGCGAACAAAAGCGCGCCCAGGATGCTTTAAAAAAATCCCATCTGGGTCTGGAGCATATCGTCGAGGAGAGAACCAAGGAACTTTTTCTGCTGAATAAAACCTTGAACAATGAGCTTGTGGAACGGAAGTTAAAAGAAACTGAACTGAAAAAAGCCTATATGGCAAAAAACGAATTTCTGGCAAATATCAGCCATGAAATCAGGACACCTTTAAATTCTATCATCGGTTTCAGTGAAATATTGTCGAACATGATAAATAAAACCCAGGAAGAGAATTATTTGAATGCCATCAAAAAAGCCGGGAATAACCTGCTATCCCTTATCAACGAAATTCTGGACCTGTCAAAGATGGAGGCGGGTAAGCTTACAATTAAAAAACGGTTTGTCAATATCCATATGCTGTTAAATGATATTTCCCAACTATTTAGAACCAGATTTCAGGACAAGGACCTCGAGTTTGTTATTGAGGTGGACGATCCGTTTCCAGACAATCTATTCATTGATGATACACGGCTCCGGCAGGTCCTCACCAACCTGATTGATAATGCCATAAAATTCACAGACAAGGGTTATATTAAACTTAGGCTCCATCAGGAAAAAACAAGTACGGCTACCGATAACCTAGAGGTCACACCTAACCTGAATGTCACAGGCAAGGTAAATGTCGCTATTTTAATTGAAGACACCGGTATTGGCATTGCTGAAGATAAGCTGAATATTATTTTTAATTCCTTTCAACAGGCATCTTCCAAAATAAGCAGGACTTATGGAGGAACGGGCTTGGGGCTTTCCATTTGTAAACACCTTATTGAATTGATGGGCGGATGGATACAGGTTGAGAGCACTGAGGATAGAGGTTCTGTTTTCAAAGTGTTTTTACCAGAAATTCAGTTTGGTCCAAGTACCGGTGATGGGGTGGAAAAATCCTTTAACTATATCCAAAAAAACGCTCATTCCATTCTGGACAATAAAACTCCTGATAAGATTTTATCTTTTGAATTATTAGAGAAATACTGCATGAATAATAATAAATTAAAGAAAAAAATAGATGCGGAAATTTTTCAGCTTATACCCGAGTTTCAGGAGGGTTTAAAATTAGGAAGTATTCACATAATGACACAAAACATGGTTAACATTGGTCATTCATCCCATATACCTGAACTCACAGCGTTTGGTTTAAAGCTCTCTCAATATTCCCAGTCTTTTGACATTGAAAAACTAAATGGAAGCCTTCAGCACCTTTACCGCATCCTTAAAAAAATTGTTTAACCCTTTTGAGTCGATTTTATTTAAACAGATTATATTAAACTAATTTTATTTTTGGGGGAAAAACATTGACCTGATCCAACCCCAGAAGGTGTTGCCCTCAAGATTTTCTTTTTCTGCCGCCTCAAAGTCCTGGATGGTCATTTTGCTTGTGGCCTTCAGGTTAGGTGTGGCATTCATACCATCCATATCTGAAAACCTGTCCTTTCTGGTAATGATGGGTTTATCAGGTGACAATTTCTTAATAATTTTAGCCGGATTTCCAGCTGCGACCACATTGGCCGGCACATCTGATGTGACTACAGATCCCGCACCTATGATGCTATTTCTACCAATTGTCACGCCTTTGCAGATTATTGAACTATCTCCGACCCAAACATTTTCTTCAAGCACAACAAAATTTTTCTCTTTGGGTGGCATTGACCGATCATAAATTCCGTGCCAGTCTGAATCTGTAATATAGGAATGGCTTGCCAGCATGCAGGAGTCAGCAATGGATATTTGGTTGGCTGCACTTATTCTTACCCCCGGAGAAATCAGTACATGATCTCCTATTGTAATGCCCGGTATATCCTTTTTTTCAGACCAAACAGTTAGCCGTGTTTTTTTATCCGAGCACCCCAAAAGTGTTATATTATTCCCAATACTGATGGGACCGCCAAATATTTCTATATGCCATGGCTTTACTATGAATGGGTTTTTTCCAAGGGATGCCAGCTGGGGAAAAATTTTGTGGCGGATGTACAGATGCTGGAGTCTGTACCATGCTTTTTTAATATAATAGGGCCGATAATCTTTTATCAATTTACAAGATCCGTATAAATAAATCCATCCCATGCACCATGGGAAAAAAGATTAGATGCAGGTGAAAATGAATATATTGCATCTGCTGCCAAAAGGACCACCGCATTGGTCCATGATATTTTCTCTTCCGGCCAGATAACCATGTCGGGATATGTATACCCACACCAGAAAGTGTTGTCCTCATAAACTCTATCTTGAATCCAGGAGAATACAAGCCTTGCGATTTCGATTCTCCCAGCACCATAAAGTGCAAGAACAAGTTCAGATGTTTCAGCAATGGTGACCCAGGGTTGATCAGAAACGCATCTGACCCCCTGACCTTCTATCACATATTTATTCCAGTATTTTTTAATTCTATTATTTGCTGCTTCTCCTGTCAGCGCCCCGCTTAAAATGGGGTAAAACCAATACATTGAAAACCTGGACTTGCTTATATTATAGATATGGATATTTTCCCGAATGGATTTGCCCAGTTTATCAAAGGAAAGTTCCCATTCAATTTTTCGTTTCCCAAGGATGCCTGCGACGGCAAGGGCACATTTTAGACTCAGGAAAATGGAACTGGAACCTGCCAGGAGAGACATGGGGTCGATTTTGCCCTCAGGGCTTTTGGCCCAATATATTTCACCCCCTTTTGTCTGAAGGCTGATGGCGTAATTCATTCCTTTTTCCATCGTCTGCCAATAATATTCAAGAAAAGAAGTGTCTTTATTCACCAACCAGGTATGGAAAAGACCGACTGAAATATAAGCGGCCATATGAGTTTCACAGGTCCGATCCCCGGGTATTCCATCATGATAGGAAGAATACCACGATCCATCGGAGTTCTGCATTTTCTTCAGCCACTCAAAAGCACGGTAAGACTCATCAAAGCGCTTTCCAATATTCAAGCCCATTATTGTCTCAACAAGGTCCCATGGATCTGTCTTCCCATCTATATGCCATGGGATATCTCCAGATTCCCGTTGCAGGGTAGAAATAAATCCTGTCAATGAGTCTATGTTCAGGATTTCAGAAGCCTTAAGCTTTGGGTCTTTTAGTGTCATCAAACATCTCCGATTAACTAATATCCTTAAAAACCAAAGCCTCACAATATCAGAACCCCTTATTTTTTACAAGGCAACGCAAGCGCAATTCATGAATGAGTATTCATAGACTTTTCTTTTTTTTGTATTAGACATCCATACCATCAACTTTAAATTACCAATATATATAACAGTTTGAAATTGAATGAAAAATTTTCTGATACACCGGTGTTTTTTTCTCAATAATTTTTCTTGACATTCCTGGCAATTATTTGCTAATCAAAAATGAATACTCATTCATAAATATAAACTAACCCTTGTACTATTTAGGAGGAAATTATGATAAGAAAAGTCAGAAAAGCGGCAGTTATCGGGTCGGGAATCATGGGAGGTGGTATTGCTGCCCTTCTTGCCGGAGCCGGTGTAAAGGTGCAGCTTTTGGATATTGTTCCCTTTGATTTAAAAGACGATGAGAAAAATGACCCCACTGCCCGTAACCGGATTGTAAAATCTGGCCTTGATGCGGCACTTGCCTCAAATCCCTCTTTGTTTTTCAACAAAAAAGATGCAGGGCTCATCTCCATTGGAAATTTGGATGACGATATTGAAACCCTTGCTGAATGTGATTGGATTATTGAAGTTGTCGTTGAAAATCTTGGCATTAAAAGAGAATTGTTCACAAAAGTTGAAAAAATAAGAAAACCTAGGTCCATTGTTACTTCAAATACCTCGGGTATACCCCTGAAAGATATTTGCGAAGGATTTTCCAATGAATTCAAAGAACATTTCATGGGAACCCATTTTTTTAATCCTGTCCGGTATATGCATCTTTTAGAGCTGATCCCGGGGGAGGATACCCTGCCTGAAATCCTTGAATTTGTTGCCGCATTTGGAGAAAAGAACCTGGGCAAGGGAATTGTCTGGGCAAAAGACACTCCCAATTTTGTCGGCAATAGGATCGGTGTCCAGGGCATTGGAGCGGTTATAAATGCCATGCTTGAAAATGAGATGACTATTCCTGAAGTGGATGCAATCTTTGGCCCGGCTCTCGGTCGTCCCAGAACAGCTATTTTTAAAACAACTGATCTTGTCGGTCTTGATACCATGATTCACGTCCTCAAAAATTCCTATGATCTCTGCCCGGACGATGAGCAGCGGGATTCTCATCTTCTACCTGAATTTATCAATAAAATGGCTGAAAAGAATCTTCTGGGAAATAAAACCCAGGGCGGATTTTATAAAACTGAGTTGACCCCTGAGTGGAAAAAAATCAGAAAAGTGTTGAATCCGTCTACCATGGAATATGAGGACCTGATACGGCCCAGTTTCCCCTGTATTGATGAAGCAAAAAAGAAATCCACTTTACAGGAAAAACTGAGCTGCGTTCTCAAAGGGGATGATAAAGGCGCAAGATTTGCCTGGAAAATGGCAGCCAACAATTTTTTATATGCTGCCAACCGGATTCCTGAAATTGCCGATACCATCGTGGAAATAGACAATGCCATGAAATGGGGATACAATTTTGAAATGGGTCCTTTTGAAGCCTGGGATGCCTATGGGGTTGAGTCGGCTGTGGAAAGGATAGAAAAAGACGGATTTAATGTTCCAGCCATTGTGAAAGACATGCTGGCAAAAGGAAACCCAAGTTTTTACAAGCTTGAAAACGGGATCAAATATTTTTATGATTTTACATCTGAGTCATACAAAATAGTGCCTGTCAGTAAAAACATGGTGTCCATTGCTGCGGCCAAAGGCAATAATAAAACCGTTATGGGAAATCAATCTGCCAGTTTAGTTGATATTGGTGATGATGTCTTCTGTATTGAATTTCACACAAAAATGAATGCACTGAACGAAGAAATTATGGATTCTGTTGGTGCTGCCCTTGAATATGTGGATAAAAACGGAGTGGGACTTGTCATTGGAAACGAAGCAGGCGGTATGCCGGGTGCATTTTCAGCAGGGGCTGATCTTAGTTTTGTTTCAAAACTGTGCCACGATAAAAAATACGCTGAAATAGATGCCTTTCTTAAAAAGGGTCATGAAGGCATACAGAAAGCAAAATATTGTTCCTTTCCCGTGGTTGCAGCGCCATACGGGCTGGTACTCGGCGGTGGATGTGAAATCTGTCTGAGTGCAGATAAAATGGTGGCCCATTCAGAACTTTACATGGGACTTGTGGAAATAGGCGTGGGCCTTCTTCCTGCCGGCGGCGGAACCATGAACCTGTGGAAAAAATATATCAATGCGTTACCGGCTAAGACGGCAAAAGACATTGATCTGGCGAAATTATTTGTGCCTGCCTTTATGAAAATTGGAATGGCTGCCGTATCGGCATCTGCAGCCCAGGCAAGGGGAAATGGTTTTCTTGGCCTTGCAGACAGAATCGTATTCAACCGTGACAATCTCATTGGAGAAGCAAAAAAAGAGGTCCTTAAAATGGTTGACGACGGATATGTGCCGCCTTCCAAACAGCCCCTTATTGTTATGGGAGATGCAGGCCAGGGTATGGTGAATGCAGAGATCTTCAACATGCTCAATGGAAAGTTTATGAGTGAACATGATGCATTCCTTGCCAAACGAATCGCATATGTGATGAGTGGTGGTGATGTCAGAGTGGGCAGTGCGGTTGATGAAGACACTATCTTGAAACTTGAAAGAGAGGCTTTTGTTGACTTTTGCAAAGAAGAAAAAACCGTTGCCAGAATCGATCACATGCTTAAAACAGGCAAACCACTCAGAAATTAAAGGAGGAATTAAGACATGAGAGACGCATATATTGTACAATCGGTCAGAACCCCTGGCTGCAAACAGAAAAGAGGCCTTTTCAACCAGACGAGACCTGAAGAACTTATTTCCTTTATCATGAAGTCAGCCGTTGAAAAGACTAAAAATCTTGAGCCTGATCACCTGGATGATGTGATGGTGGGATGTGCATTTCCCGAAGCTGAGCAGGGACTTAACATCGGCAGAGTGGCGGCCAAAATGGCTGGATTTCCCGACAAAGTATCCGGTGCAACCGTCAATCGATTCTGTGCTTCCGGTATTGAGGCCATAGCCCTTGCATCCATGAGAGTCCAGATGGGATGGTCAGACGTGACCATAGGTGCGGGTCTTGAATCCATGAGTTTTGTTCCCATGACCGGACTGAATCCCCGTCCTCACCCTGAGTTTTCCAGAACCAACCCTGAAATGTTTATTTCCATGGGTATAACCGCAGAGAATGTCGCCTCCCGATACAATATTTCCCGGGAAGACCAGGATAAATTTGCTGCAAATTCTCAGGCTAAAGCGGCAAAAGCAAGAGATAACGGTCTTTTTACCGAAATCGTTCCCACACCAGCTACAAAGTACATAAAACAGCCGGACGGTACTTATAATAAAGAAACCTTTATTGTTGAACATGATGATGGCATAAGGGTTTCAACTGCTGAAGGTCTTTCAAAACTGCGAACGGTTTTTTCAGCCGCAGGCAGCGTTACTGCAGGGAACTCTTCCCAGACAACCGACGGGGCCGCTGCAACGATTATTGCTTCAAAAGAAAAATGTGATGAACTGGGTCTTGAACCCATTGCAAAATTTGTTTCCTATACAACCATAGGCTGCAAGTCTGATGAAATGGGTGTGGGGCCTCTTTATGCCATTCCAAAGGTTCTTGAACAGGCCGGCTTGTCCATTGATGATATTGATATCTTTGAAATCAACGAAGCATTTGCTTCCCAGGCCCTTTATTGTATCAGGGAACTTGGCATTGAAAAGGATATGGACAAAATCAATATTCACGGCGGTGCTATTGCATTGGGCCATCCGCTTGGGTGCACCGGTGCAAAACTTACCGCCACCTGTCTTGCCAACTTGAAAGAAGTTGACGGGAAATATGGTATAGTTTCCATGTGCATTGGCGGCGGTATGGGTGCTGCAGCCATTTTCGAACGTTTATAAACAAAATCATATCTTTTACAAATAAGGGGGCTGTTTCCAATCTATCTGCGGAAACAGTCCCTTTTTAATTCCCTCTAGCCCAGATCCATTTTTTGGCTTAAGCGGCTTCTATACGTTTTAAGTCTTTAATGTCAATAGATTGTCTGGTTTTCCATAGGTGGTTTCCAGTACGTCTCTTTTTTGAGTTAACATTTTGTAATTGTTCAGCCTTTTAAGGATAGTTGTCTCATAAACCTGTTTGATGGTTATTTGCCGGGGGTAAAGTTTAACATCGAAACAAATATCCATCAGTCAGGGCTGTTTCAAGCCTATGAGTTGAATAGTTACAAAATTTTTAGAAAAAACATACTAAAATCAATTCAAAATGGAAATAATCCTTGTTGTTTTTTCTATATCTATAATAGTCTGACATTTATATAATTCATAAATACTGAATTGCATTTGTACAATTACAATGATGAAACTGCAATTACGTTGAAAAGGTCATTACAGATATGCAAGGCAATAATCCATGAAATTCCTCCACACTTCAGATTGGCACTTGGGGCGCTCTCTTTATGGACGGAAACGCTATGATGAGTTTTCCGCATTTCTGGATTGGCTCAGCGCTACCATAGAAAATGAAAAAATTGATGCACTGCTGGTCGCAGGAGATGTGTTTGATACCGGTACACCCAGTAACCGTGCTCAGGAATTGTATTATCAATTTCTATGCAGGGTTTCAGGTTCACACTGCCGTCATATTGTTGTCATTTCTGGTAACCATGATTCTCCTTCCTTTTTAAATGCGCCTAAAAAACTCCTTCGGGCATTGAATGTACATGTTGTTGGCTCCACGACGGACAACCTGAAAGATGAAGTGATTGTGCTGAATAATAGACAGAATCAACCGCAAGCCATTGTTTGCGCTGTGCCTTATCTCAGGGATAGGGATATCCGTATTGTTGAACCTGGGGAAACCATTGATGATAAAAATACAAAATTAATAAGCGGCTTTAAAAAACATTATGCAGATATCTGTGCCATCGCGGAACACAAACAGGCAGAATTTCAGAAAAATGGTTATTCTTCCTTACCGATTATTGCCATGGGACATCTATTTACAGCTGGCGGCAAAACCGTTGATGGAGACGGTGTAAGAGAATTATATGTCGGTTCTCTGGTCCATGTAAGTAAAGACGTATTTTCTTCTTCTATTGATTACTTTGCTTTGGGACACCTTCATATCCCCCAGCGAGTTGGTGGAGCCGAGCATATACGTTATTGTGGTTCTCCAATTCCCATGGGCTATGGTGAAGCCAAACAGACTAAAAAAGTGATAGTAATTGAATTTAACAGCTCAAATCCAATAATTCAGGAATTGATGATTCCATGTTTCCAATCGCTGGAAAGAATAGTTGGCTCCCTTGATGACATACATTCAAAAATTGAACAGCTGAAACAAAACAAAAGCGAGGCATGGCTGGAGGTTGAATATACCGGCTCTGATATCATTAGCAATCTTAGAGAAATTCTCGAGGAGGCGTTGGCAGAATCTTCCATGGAGATTCGACGGATAAAAAACAAACAGATGACTGACCAAGTTATCAATGCCATTCAAGAAAATGAATCGCTTGACGATCTGGATGTAAATGATGTTTTTGACCGTTATCTGGAAACCTTTGATGTCCCCCAGGAAGACCGGGTTGAATTGACTGACACCTATAATGAAATTGTCAGATCTTTTCATGAGGAAGACACGAATGCAGAATAGAGAGCCTGACTATGAAAATAATTGAACTCAGGTTTAAAAACCTGAATTCCCTATATGATGAATGGCTTATCGAATTCACCGATCCAGAATATGTATCAAACGGTATCTTTGCGCTTACCGGACCTACCGGCGCAGGGAAATCAACCATTCTTGATGCCATTTGCCTGGCGCTCTATGGAGCAACACCCCGTTTAGGAAAAATCACAACAAGCGGCAATGAGATCATGTCCCGGCAAACAGGTGAATGCTATTCTGAGGTTGTGTTTGAATCCCAGGCCGGTAAATACCGCTGTCATTGGGGACAGCACCGTGCCCGTAAAAAAGCTGATGGGAATCTTATTGATGCCAGGCATGAAATCAGTGATGTCAGCACAGGAAAACCCATAGAGACCAAAAAGAGCCTTGTTCCCGGCATTGTGGAAAAAAAAACAGGAATGGATTTTGATCGGTTCACGCGATCCATACTGCTTGCCCAAGGTGGTTTTGATACATTTCTCAAAGCCAATGTAGAACAAAAGTCTAAAATACTTGAACAGATTACCGGCACTGAAATTTATACCGAGATTTCACGGCGAGTCCATGAACGCCAGCGGAGCGAACATGAAAAGTTGAATATCTTAAATGCTGAAACCTCAGGAATCGCTACACTTACACCTGAAAAAGAAAAGGAAATCAAACAGGATTTAAAAGACAAACAAATTCAGGAAGCCAAGCTTACAAATAATTTAACCGAAACAGGGAAAGCAATTGCTTGGCTAACCCGCGTTGGTGGATTAAAAACAGAAATCGCATCTTTGTCTAAAAGGTCTGACAGGCTTCAGATTGAATTTGAATCCTTTAAGCCTGACCGGGAAAGGCTCAACCAGGCAATTAGAGCCTCCCAGTTTGACGGTGCATATGCTACACTTACTGCCGTTCGAAAACAACAAAACTCTGATCAATCTACTTTTAAAACCGAAGCAGACAAGTTGCCTGAGTTGGAGGCTTTTTCTGAACAGAATTTGGAAGCATTAAAAGATGCCGAGCAAAAGACCTTCAAGGCAAAAGAAAATTTAAAAACTGCTGCTCCTCTAATCCTCAAAGTGCGTTCTCTGGACCAGAAACTGGCAGACAAGAGGAAAATAGTTGAAAATGGTGAAATAGATTCCAAAAAAGAGGCCCTACAGATTGAAGAATACAGAAAACGTAAACTTGAAAAGCAGAAAACCCGTGATAAATCCAATAAGAATTTAAAAGTTGTAGAGACCTATCTTAAAACACATTCCTGTGATGCCTGGCTCGTAAGTGGTCTTGCCGGTATTGAAGAACAGCTTGGAAATCTTCATTTAAAACAAAAAGATATCAATAAAAAAATGGATGAAGAGCTAAAAGTTAAAGAGGCTCTCAAATTGGTCACCAAAAAACTTAACAGGTATAGGGAACAACTCAAATACCGAAAACAAAAAATGGCCGATATTGTAAAATCCCTTGAGCAGGGAAAAAAAGATTTAAGTTCATTCTTAAGTAACCGCCTGCTTCGGGAATACCGTACCCAAAAAGAGACCTTGCTTCGTGAGATGGCATTCCTCACAAAGATCTCTGAATTAGAGGATCACCGTTCCAAACTTGAAGATGGCAAGCCGTGCCCTCTATGTGGCGCAAAAGAGCATCCTTTTGCTGAAGGCAATGTCCCCATACCTGATGAGACAGAGAAAAAAATTCAGAGCCTTACTGAATTCATTCAAAAAGCTGAAAACCTTAAAACAATCATTAATAAGCTATCGGCAGAAGAAATAGAGGCCCGGAAATATCTACATGAGAAAGAAAAATTTGAGGATAGAGCAGCTAATGAAAAAAAGTCTGTAAAAAAACGCCTCACCGATCTGGCTGGTGATTTAAAAAAAATACGGTCTGCTTTTGCAGATCTCAAGAAAGCTGTTTTAATCAAATTACAACCACTTGACATTAACAAATTTTCAGATTCGGATCTATCCATACTTATCGAATCTCTTCACAAGAGACTCAGGGAATGGCAGGATCAAGGTAAGATAAAAACTGAAATAGAAAAAAAGCTTTCTGACCTGGACTATGAAATGCAGCGTGTTGATGCGGTGATTGACACTCGAAACAAGACATTGGTTGAAAAACAAACAGCACTTGATTCGGTAAAACAAGAATATGAAGCCGAAAGTTCAGAACGTCAAAAACTTTTTGAAGCAAGGTCCCCTGATATAGAAGAAACAGGTTTAAAAAAGACTTTAACCGATGCAGAGCAAGCGGAAAAAAAAGCAAGAACAATACACAATGAAGCACAGCAAAAACTCAATTTAGTGAAGGCCAATATAACTTCAATGAAACAGCGTATTGAAAATAGAGTCTCTGAGTTAAAGCAGATGGAATCTGAATTTGTCAGCCATCTAAAGGCTTCAGGATTTGCGGATGAAAAACAATTCATTGAAGCACGCCTCACAGTTTCAGAAAAGGATAAGCTAAAGTTAAAGGAAAAGGATCTGGCTGACAGACAAACGGATTTGAAGGTCAGGAAAAAAGATCGTGAAAGCCGTTTGTCCATCGAATCAGCCAAAAAAATAACTGACTCAGAACTCAAAGATTTAGAACCGCAATTCAAAGAATTTGAAGGAAATTTGAAGCGTATCAGGGATTTTATTGCCGGTTTGAAACACCAATTGGTTGAAAACACGGCTGCCAAAGAGCGAATAAAGGAAAAACTATCCTCAATTGAAGCACAGAAAAAAGAGTGTCACCGATGGGAAAAACTTCATGGCCTTATTGGATCCTCGGATGGAAAAAAATACCGTAACTTTGCTCAGGGCCTGACCTTTGAACTGATGGTATCACATGCCAACAGGCAACTTGAGAAGATGACAGATCGCTATCTATTGATACGGGATAAAGAAAAGCCGCTCCATCTGAATGTCATGGACAGCTATCAGGCCGGAGAAATCAGATCAACGAAAAATCTCTCCGGCGGTGAAAGCTTTATCGTAAGCCTGACCCTTGCTCTTGGGCTCTCAAAAATGGCCAGCCGTAAAGTCAGTGTCGATTCACTTTTCCTGGATGAGGGCTTCGGCACTTTAGATGATGAGTCACTGGAGACTGCCTTGGAAACATTATCCGGTCTGCATCAGGACGGCAAACTGATTGGTATCATTTCTCATGTCTCTGCCTTAAAAGAAAGGATCAGCACGCAAATCAATATCACTCCTGTATCTGGAGGCAAAAGTGCCATCTCTGGCCCAGGGTGCAGAAACGTACTAAAAAGTAAATAAAATAAGATTTTCCCAATGGCAAGCATTCCCCTCTTAGAGACGATTTTATGACGTCTGGACCATTGGAATTTACTTAACCTGGTTAGGAGATTAAAGAAAAACATTTTTTCCAGGGAGTATATGATTTATTAATGACTATAAAATGTTCTTTTTAAGTTCCTGCTTTTCATACACTCCTTTGCCGTTTTTATTTGATTGTACTTGATCTTGGGAGTATCATCCTTATATTCAGGATAACAGTTTTTGGGGTATTGCATAATTACAAAACTAAATATTGTAATGATCCAACCATCTGAATAATAAAGAAAAATAACGAAACTCTATCTGAAAAAATCTCCGTGCAAATCTCCATCTGATTAATGAATTATTCTAATTATAAGGAGAGCAAAATTATGGAACCAGAACGTATTTCAGCTCCTGTTGTCAGGGACAAACTATTAAACGAGTCCGCAATTCTTGTTTGTGCTTACGATGATGACGATAAATTCAAGCAATTCCATTTATCAGGGGCGATTTCCCTGAATGAGTTTAAAGCCAGAACCAATGAACTTAAAAAGGATCAACAAATCTTTTTCTATTGCGCCTGACCGGCAGAAGGCAGTGCTGCAGGTATGGCAGCACAATATAACGACCTTGGATTTATAAATGCCAAAGTGTTAGGCGGCGGGGTTGAGGCTTGGAAAAATTCCGGATTTCCTGTTTAGAACAAACGATAAGAATCATCCCGTTTTCATTCATTCAAGTTTTCAAAATATAAGCCTTGGCTAACATTATGTGTGTTTACATAACTTTTTTCATGATTAATGTATAATCAAAGCACATGACTGCGATCAAAGGCGAATCAGCGCCAATTGTATATCATAAAAATCATAGATTGGTGACAGATTGAATGTATTTTAAGGAGCTATTGCCATGACTTTACACACCTTGGATAATTTCAGTATCGATTATTTACAAATACTTGATGAAAACGGAGAAGTTGATACAGATCTTGAGCCGGATCTGAGCCGGGAAGATCTCCTCAAACTCCATTATTATATGACCTTTTCCCGAATGGTGGATTCGCGGATACTCAACCTTCAGCGCCAGGGACGACTTGGAACCCTGCCTGCCTCCACCGGACAGGAGGCGTCCTTTTGTGCACCGGTTCTGGCCATTAATGACACAGACTGGTTTGTGGGATCATACCGGGAGTTGGGCGGCCGGTTAATGAGGGGAGAACCGCTTATAAATACCCTTCATTTTTTTAATGGATTTGAAGAGGGAAGCCTAAATCCAAAAAGCCCCCGGACGCTCCCTGTTTCAATCATCCTCGCTTCACAATTGCCGCATTCTGTCGGGCTTGCCTACGGTTCCCGCCTGCAGGGAGAAAAAGATACAGTTAGCCTTGCTATTTTTGGTGATGGCTCCACATCTGAAGGTGATTTTCATGAAGCATTAAATTTTGCCGGTGTACTCAATGCCCCGGTTATATTTCTTTGCCAAAACAATCAATTCGCCATCTCTACTCCCAGGGAACTCCAGACCAAGTCTGCAACCATAGCCCAAAAAGCGATTGCTTACGGCATGCCCGGTATTCAGGTGGATGGTAACGACCCTCTGGCGGTTTTTAAAGCAGTGGACGATGCTGTAAAGCGGGCAAGAGAAGACAAAGGCCCCTCATTGATTGAAGCGGTTACATACAGAATGCTTATGCATACAACGGCTGATGATCCGACCCGTTACAGGGATGATGACCAGGTTGAATCCTGGAAAGCCAAAGACCCCTTGAAACGATTTTTTAAATATCTGAACAACAAACAATACTGGGACGAAAAAAAACAAAGTGATCTTGAAATTGAATTAAAACAGGTCATTGACCAGGCTGTAAAAGAATTCGAAGCCCAGAAGGAATTTAAGCCTGATGCCCCCTTTGATTACGTCTTTGAAAAATCTTTTCACCTGATCGAACAGCAACGGGCTCAGTTTTTGGATGAATTGAATAAGGAGACTGAAAATGGATAAAATAAATATGGTACAGTCCCTTAACCAGACACTTCACGATATCATGGAAAAAGATGAAAACGTTCTGATCATGGGTGAAGATGTTGGTGTGAATGGCGGTGTTTTCAGAGTCACAGACGGTCTGTATCAAAAATTTGGCAGGCAAAGAGTCATAGACTCTCCCATAGCTGAATCTGCCATTCTTGGGACAGCAATAGGCATGGCCATTTCAGGGCTCAAGCCTGTTATTGAAATGCAATTCTCAGGTTTCTCATATCTGATGATGCATCAGCTTGAGGGAAATGCATCGCGGATGAGAACCCGATCAAGGGGACAGTTTTCAGTACCCCTGGTGATTCGAATGCCCTACGGAGCTGGTGTCAGAGCATTGGAGCATCATTCAGAAAGCAAAGAAGCTTATTTTGCCCATACTGCCGGCGTTAAAGTTGTTATTCCATCAAATCCTTCAAATGCCGGCCCCCTTTTGAAAGCAGCCATTGACGACCCTGACCCGGTTGTTTTCATGGAGCCCAAAAGATCTTACCGCTCTTTCAAAGAAGCAATTGAAGATAAACATCCCATCACTTGCATTGGCAAGGCTCATATTATAGAAAAAGGAGATGATATCACTGTTATTTCATGGGGTGCCATGATGCAGGATACCCTGAAAGCGGTGAAGCGGCTCAAAGCAGAAACCGGATGCCACCCGGAAGTGATTGACCTTTTAACCATATCGCCCATGGACATTGAAACCATTATTGATTCTGTTACCAAAACAGGACGATGTGTTATTGTCCAGGAAGCACAAAAGTCTTTTGGCCCTGCATCTGAGATAATTGCACTGATAAATGATCATGCCCTGATGTATCTGGAAGCCCCTGTCAACCGCATCACCATGTACGATATCCCTGTTCCTCTTTTTGGAAGGGAGCATATGTATCTCCCCTCCCAGGAAAAAATTTTAAGAGATTTAAAAAAGACTTTAAATGAATAGGGGGAATTATGTTTGAATTTAAGCTTCCAGATCTTGGTGAGGGCATACATGAAGGTGAACTGCTGAAATGGTATGTAAAAAAGGGAGAGTCAATCAATGAAGATGATCCGCTTTGTGATATGGAAACAGACAAGGCAACAGTGACGATCCCATCACCAAGAGCCGGTGTCATTGTACAATTAAACGGAAGGCCCGGAGATACTATTCTTGTCAACCAGGTTCTGGCAGTCATTGAAGAAAATCCATCGACAAAAACTGAAAACAGGTCGGACACCGATGTATTGAATCATAAAAAGATCAAACGGATAGCTGCGGCTCCGGCCACTCGACGGCTGGCTCGTGAAATGGAAATTGATATTACAAGTGTTATTGGTACGGGTTCCGCAGGGAAAATAACTCCGGATGATGTCCGTCTGGCTGCTGAAAAAACAAGCGGATCAGGCAACAAAGTTGATGCGGCGGCTAATCAGAAGCCCAAAACTCCCATAAAAAATGATACAGATAACAGAATACCCTTTTTTGATATAGCTGAATTGCCCGATTATTCGGCAATTGGGCCTGTTGAAAAAATACCCATGCGTTCTTTGAGAAAAAAAGTGGCGGTAAAAACAACAACCTCGACGATTATGGTTCCCCATGTGGCCCATATGGACGAATGTGATGTAACCGAACTTGAAAACCTTAGAAAGACATTAGTTTCGAAAACCAAAGAAGATCCTAAGATAACACTGCTCTCATTCGTAGTGAAGGCCATGGCCACTCTTTTGAAACAATATCCTGAATTCAATGCCAGTGTTGATCCCCGAAAAGAAGAGATTATCCACAAAAAATTTTATCATATCGGATTTGCTGCAGATACGCCAAAGGGTTTGATGGTTCCTGTCATTGAGCAGGCTGATCAAAAAAGTGTAACAACAATTGCAAAAGATATCCGTGCCCTTGCCAAAAAAGGAAAAGAGGGAACCATCACGGCAAAAGAGCTTTTGGGGTCAACCTTTTCAATAACCAATGTCGGCGTAATTGGCGGTACCGGGGTCATTCCGATTATCAACTATCCTGAAAGTGCCATTCTGGGCATGGGAAGAGCTGCCCCAAAACCGGTTATAAAAAATGATGACATCGTCATTAGAACAATTCTCCCTGTGACACTTTGTTTTGATCACAGGGTGGCAGATGGTGTCAAGGCTGCCAAACTGGTAGGTGATTTAAAGCAGATGCTTGAAAACCCCATGATTTTTCTAACAAAGGTTTAAAACCTTGTTAACACGATGATTGGCCCAGATTTAAAAAAGGAGATATTCAATGGTTGTTGGAGAGCTTGTATATGATACTGACGTGGTTGTGCTGGGAGGTGGCCCCGGCGGTTACACTGCAGCCATTCATGCAGCAGATTTAGGGTTTGAGGTGATGCTGGTTGAGTCTCGCCCGCAATTAGGCGGTGTCTGCCTGACAGAGGGATGTATTCCTTCCAAAACATTGATTCATGCCGTTGGACTGTCAGAATCATTAAAACATGCCGATACCATGGGACTTATTTATAAAGGCTTTGAGTTTGATATCCCGCGGCTTCAAACATGGATCCGTTCAGTTGTCGATTCACTTTCAACGGGAATTTCAAGTCTTATTGAAAACCGGAATATCGAAATCATTCAGGGCCACGGGCGATTTACTGAAGATCATAAAATTTACATTGAAGGGACAAATACAAATATCCGGTTCAAACATGCCATTATTGCCACCGGATCCCGGATCAATGAGCTTCCGGCAGGTATAGATCTTCCCTTATGGTCTTCTGCTGAAGCACTTCGCCTGCCTGAAATTCCAGAAAGACTCCTTGTTGTGGGCGGCGGTTATATCGGACTTGAAATCGGTCAGGCTTATGCCGGTCTCGGCAGTCGGGTGTCCCTGGTTGAATTCAATGAAAACCTTTTACAGGGTGCTGATACTGATCTTGTGAAAGTAGTGATACAAACCTGTCAAAAGCATTTTTCATCCATTCATACCCAGTCAAAGATTCTTCATATTGATCAAATAACCAATGCATATTCAGTGACATTTGAAAAAAATAAAAAAACACACAATGAAACCTTTGACCAGGTTCTTGTTGCCACGGGAAGACGCCCCAATACAGATGATCTTGGCCTGAATCATATCGGTATAAAAGTTGATGACAAAGGATTTATCCCAACAGATAATCAGTGCAGAACAGATATCCATCATATTTTTGCCGTGGGCGACGTTACCAGGGGCTATGCTCTGGCACATAAAGCCAGCAGGGAAGGCAAAGTGGCCGCAGAAGTTATTGCCGGCAAGCCGTCTGCATTTGACAATGTTGCTGTTCCAGCTGTTTTATTCACCCGCCCTGAAATCGCGTGGACCGGTTTAACAGAAATGGATGCCAGGGATCAGGATATCCCTGTCAGGATAGGCAGATTCCCCCTGACTGCACTGGGCCGTGCAAGAAGTACAGGGAAAACCAATGGGTTTGTAAAGGTGATTGCCCATAAAGAGACACGTCTTATCCTGGGCATAGGAATTGTCGGTGAGAATGCTTCCGAATTGATATCAGAAGGTACTCTTGCCATTGAAATGGGCGCCAGCCTTGAAGATTTGATTATCAGCATCCATCCCCACCCTACTTTTTCGGAATCCATCATGGAAGCAGCCGAAATGGCTGCCCAGGGATCTGTTCACCTTTTTAAAGGGAAATAATAATGCTGGACCGCCTGAACCCATATATCAGAGAGTTTAAATGGGACGATACTTTAATTGAATCGGTAACTACCCGGAATATTCCGGATTTTTCCTGTTATTGCTTTTCCCACGATGCCGTTGTAGCCGGCTATGGCAGCAACCTGTCTCAGGAGATCTGGTTTGAGAATTCACTTATGGATCATCTCCCGATTTATAGACGCAAGGGAGGCGGATGTTCGGTTTTTTTAGACCGGGGATGTTTGATTGTTTCTTTTGCATTTCCTGCCAAAGGACTTTCAGAAATTCCATCACTTTTCAACAGATGCACCCGCTGGCTCTTGCGGGGACTTATGAAAACAGGTATAAATGGAATTTACCGGGACGGCATATCAGATCTTGTCATTGATAACCATAAAATAGGGGGCTCGTGTTTAAACCGTTCAAAAGGATTTGCCTATTTCTCTTCTTGCCTTCTAGTTTCCTCTGATCTTGACCGAATGGAAAAGTATTTGAAGCATCCCCCTAGAGAACCGGAATACAGGAATGGACGTTGCCATCATGATTTTGTGAAAAATATCAATCAATATCATCATGAAATCACTGTTCAGGATCTCAGTCTAATCCTTGAAAGGAACCTGGCACTTGAATTGTCATAAATCATAAATCTTAGGAAAAGGAATAAAAAAAATGGCTTCAAAAATTACTTGTCCGAGATGCAAAGGAAAAAAGATTATTGTGGGCAATTGTGAATGCAATGCTGAATGGCGGAGCATGGACAGTGAAAATGGGTTTGATGACTGCCAATGCGAACCCGATATTGAATGCCCTGAATGCCGGGGCAAAGGGTATAAGGAAGAATAAATTTTTATACCCGTTTATCTTGCCTTTATATAATCATCCAATATTTTTTTATCTGCACCGGAGAATTTGGTCTGTTTTTTCTCCAAGGAATATTTATAATTTTCCTATATTTTTTTTCTCGCCCTGTTTAAAACCCCGTTCACAGCAGATTCGGTAGTATCAAGTAATTAAGATACCTCTTTGCTCCTCCAACCCATTACATCCCTTAAAATCAGTACAGTTCTTTGAGATGCCGGTAATATTTGATGGGCAATTAAAAAAGCAAGCCTGACACTTTCCCTTCTATAGGATTTACTTTCAGGTGAATTTTCAATATTTGACAGATAATGGCTGGGCAAAGGCTCCAGTCATTTTAGATCTGACCTGGCTAAGGGCTGCTCAATTAAAGGATCGGTGGACGGAAAATCAGTAAAGGGCATCACCCGTTTTTGATTTATTTTCAGTGCATCAATACATGAATTTGTGGCAATTTAATATAGCCAAGCCCTGAAAGAAGCCGTTTTGCGATAGGATGCTAATTATTTCCAGGCCCTAAAGAATGTTTCCTGTCGCTGGTCTTCAGCATCCTCCAAAGAAGCCATCATGCGGTAGCAATGGACCAGTATTTCATTTTGAAATGGGCGGAATAACACATCAAAGCAATCTTTATCACCTTTCACAGCGTTGTTAAATTGCTCCCAAAATGAAAGCTCCGGCATTAACAATCATCCTTTGACCAACCTGATACTTATGACATCATAACAAACACGAAAACCTTTCATCCATTTGTCTGAGCCATTTATGAATCTGAATCTTGAGAACAGTCTTTACCATCGCCTTTAACTCCTATGTACAGAAAAATCAAAGATATGATAAAGCTGACTGAACCTAACAACGGAATAAATGCAAATGTCATACTGCCACCGGTCAATCCTCTGACGACCAGGCCAATTGGGAGCAGTACACTTCCAATTCCGGTAATACAAATCCATTTGCTGCATTTATCACAGCTGACATATTGATGGATAAGAATTCCTAAAATGATATTGTATAAGCCGATGAGCATTCCATGGGTATGACCTGCCCGTAAAAATATCCGTGCAAAAGGAACTGCATATTTTCCATCGGTCAATACCTTCTCAATGGAAAAACCAAGATAGAATGCAAATAATGATCCTAAAATAAGCAATAAAATTCCAAATTTAATGTTTAATACATAATTTCTCATGAGTTCTCCAATAATCCCTTCTTCAATGTTTTAAGATAATAATGGTCTTCTTCCCAATTAGGCAAAAAGACACATGAATACATTAGTTTAGAAAAAATTTTTCCCCTTCGCAAACATTAATATTCGACATTTCATATCAATGGATTCCATGGACTTACCAGTGGATGATCCAATAATCAAACAATATAATAGACCGGTCGTCTAAAATAGTAAAGGATAAATTTTATATTTATAAAATTATGGTTCTGGTTACCTGCTTTTTTCCTTAAATGGTCTTGAATTTAGTTTTTAAGACCGCTGAATCCCCTCGAACCGAACTTTTTTACACCCAATGCAAGTGTGCGAAAATCGTGAGGTAAATTACATCTTGACTTTAATAAGCGACCGGTCTAATATTGTCTATCCTAAAATGAAACCGTTTATGAGCGATTTAATTGGTCTGCAAAGGAAGATGAAATGAATTTTGATCTGCACCATCATATTGACATATCCGGATCCCCTGATGCTATCTATCGGGCAATAACAACAGCTAAAGGGATTAAACACTGGTGGACCATCGATGTGACCATGGACGAAAAAACCGGAGGAATAATGGTT
>CAYVZG010000039.1:0-43410 GCA_964455805.1 uncultured Desulfobacula sp. | reverse complement strand
GACAAAGGCAACAGCTGCTTTATTATCTTCGATCTGTTTGGAAATCGAGTAAATCTGTCTGGGCTCCCCCTGGCTGTCACCAAAATGTCTGTAGTCTAAGGACAGGGCAGCAAAACCGGCTTTAACAAAGCCCAGGGCATATTTTTGTAAAAGGAAATCTTTTGTACCGCAAAATCCGGAATTTAATACAATGCACGGTACAGGTTGAGATCTGTCTTCAGGCAGGTATAACCAGCTGCCTATCATTAAACCGCCAACCAGGAATGTAACATCCTGTCTGCAGGTCGGGGCATCTTCATTATCTTTTGTCATATCAATGGGCTGCTTTTTGACCTTGATCGGTAAAAATGCGAGAATGATCAGATAAACCACTATCAAACCTGCCAGAACCCAAAGTCCTTCTAAGATACTCATGCGTTTCTCCTTTAGGGCCATCCAAAGGGTATCAAAACATATAAGGATGTATTGGAAAATCTATTGTTTCTAGAAAATCAAAATAAAAAATTATGGTATTTTATTGCTTATGCTTCATCATCTGTAAACATTTCCATGAATTCATTGTCATCCATTTCATGAATATGATCAGCAAGACCGGATAACTCTTGATAGGATTGAGCCATGTTATGGAGTGGATATTTTATATTGTACTGGCGAAACCGCCAGAAAGATCCGGCAACAGCGGCATATTCCATAAAGATTTTAAGCTGTTTTTTCTCCTTGTCGTTCAATGGATAATATCGTTGATATCCCTTTAAAAGGCAAACCACTTTTTTCATATCGAAAAAGCCATCTTTCCCGCAGCAGCCTGTTGCACTCATCCCTAAATCATAAAGTTTGTAATAATGACATGCTTCTTCAAAATCAAGTATGGCTATTAATTTGTCCTTTGAAAATAACAGGTTGTCCCAAAAAATATCTCCGTGAATAAATCCTCGGGCCATTTTAAGATCAATATTTTGTTCCAGGTGTTTTTTCTTTTCTTTCAGCCAGTCAATATACGGATGCTGGTAATCAATTTGAAATATCTCTTCAAAGGCATTCATTCCATAGGGAAATTTTTTTGGCATTACCTTTAATGGTGGGAGGGCATGAAGTTTGGCCATGGTCTCCCCAACCTGAACCAGCATATGGGGACTTAAGGATTTGACTACTTGTCCATCCAAATACTGTTTGATATAAACAGGTCTGCCGTCTCTGATAATAAAAAGATCTCCGTTTAAAGTTTTAACCAAACGGTTCGTTAAAAAATTTTTTGTCTCAAGGTACAAAAGTATATGGGCCAAATAGTCAATTTGTTGAATGTTTTTTTCATCACATACAGACAAAATAAAATGGCCGTTACTTGTACTGATTTTATAACTTGAATTTGCCTGCCCGCCCTTGATGGGGGTAATGCTAACCAATTTGCCTAAATCATAGGATGCTGTGAGTGCTTTGATTTCATCTGTTGTAAGTTTGGTATAATCGGCCATAGGTATTCATTATCTCATCTGTTTTTGTCTTAAATTGGAAACCCTTGTAATGGCATCCACCAGGGCAAATTCCAGGTTTTGAAAATCACATAGCCTTAAATGCTGGCAGACTTTGCTTGTCTTGACCAGGGAAGAATGGATGGCCTGGCCTGGTAGTTTTTCCCCTTCTATCTGTAAAACTGTACGAATAACATCAGGGAATTTGGCTGGATGCGCTGTGGCCAGACAAATGGTATTAGTGCTTTTGGGCAGCTTGTCTTTTAATAGGTCAACAGCAGCAACAGCCACGGCAGCATGGGGGTCGAGAAGATACTCAGAGCCATTATTAAATGTTTGTTGTATGGTTTGAGCGGTTTTCTCATCTGATATGGAAATAGACAGAAAACACTCCTGGAGTGCAACCATGGTTTTCTCATCAAATTTTATTTGTCCCTTGTCAAAAAATTCATCCATCCAGGCCTTTAGTTTGTCACTGTTGTTTTCTGAAGCAAAATACAATAATCGCCAGAAATTATACGGCAGGACAATATCAATAGCCGAGGATGAGGTTTCAACCAGGTCTTTTTTAGCAAAGACTCCCTTTGAAAATGCTGTATGCAATGCGGCATTTTGGTTATTGGCACAGATCAATTTTTCAACGGGCAATCCCATTGCGCGGGCCAGATAAGCGCCAAAACCATTCCCGAAAGCGCCCGAGGGAATCGAGAAGCTGACTTTGTCTCCTATTTTATTCACCACTTGAAAATAACCATAAAAATAATGTACTGCCTGTACCATCACCCGGCACCAGTTAATAGAATTCACACTGGTAAGTTTCATTTCTTCTTTTAGCTTTACATCGCTGAACAGTTTGCTTATCACAAGATCCAAGTCATCTCCACCATCAGAACAGTTTTCAACACTCAAAGGGTGAACATTGTCAGCATTTAATGTTGTCATCTGCCGGGCCTGTTCCTCTGTTATCATCCCTGCGGGATAAAGCGGCCAGCAGTCAATGGTCTTTTTCCCTGCTGCGGCATAGGCTGCGGCAGGGCCGGTATCCCCTGTGGTAGCCAGAATGATGGATAAATGTTTATTTTTTTTTTGCAGGAAGTAATCCATGATATTGATTAAAAATCCCATGGCAATATCTTTAAAAGACAGCGTGGGACCATGGAATAATTCCATGATATATGTATCGTTTTTTTTGCCAAGGGGAATAACCGGAATAATATCCGGAGCCTCAAATCTGTGAAAACTATTTTTGAGTAAACGTTTTAAATCCAGGGCCGGAATGATTGATTCGTCCACGTATAAACGAAGTAATTCAAAAGCTAAGTCGGTGTACCCCAGGTCGGCCCACAGCTTCATTTGTTCATTTGAAACAACAGGAATGGATTGAGGAACAAAAAGACCGCCGTCATTGGCATACCCCTGCAAAACAGCTTCATCAAAATCAACCGGGGAAATACCACCCCTAGTACTGACAAACTTCACAATAATATGTTCTCCGATATGGATTTTTATTTTCCAAACTCGCGCTCTTTTTGGATGATGTCAAGAAATATTTATGAAACAGCATCGGCATCGGGCCTGGCCGGTTTTGCGTTTTTGCGCCATATTTTTTAAAATTTTAGAATGTCAGCTTGATACGGTTTACCAGTGCATGTTTGTTTTTTTGAAGACAAAGAGGTTTTTAAAGTCATGTGATTGTCAAGCGACAGGGTGATTATCAGGATCAACATTTTGTTTTGAACATCTTTGGATATATTTGACTCCAAGATAAAATAATAAAGCAGTTGCAATACCCATAACATGACTGACAGGCATAACAACAAATGGCTGATGCCCCCAATAGGGTAGGACTGAAGCATTGCTGTAAAGTTCTATAGCTATTTTCATCGGTAGAAAAATGATAATGCATTGACACATAAATCTCCAACGCTCTTTTTTGATTTTCAAGAGAGCGCAATAATATATCAATCCGCAAGAGATACCGGATAACCCCCCGTAATAGGTCATGCCGGGATTAAAAAATAATAGGGATATGGAAATGATAACGGCCGTTAAAAAATATGAAATTAACAAATGCCAATAGTTTTTTCTTTCAATTATCCATCCGGCTATAACAAATACAGAAAGGTTATAGATAAGATGGCTGATGGTCATATGAACATAGTGAGCAGAAAATAGACGCCATATCTCACCGTTATATATTGCCCTACGGTCAAAAATTAACATTGAGGAGATATCTGGAAAAAGAAAAGATACCGTACAGATGAAACCGATTGTGAAGGTTATTATAGGTAATTTTTTCATTAGTGGTTACGATTTTTTTTTGTCCATAAGCTATATCCACCCAAAAGGGCGAGAAAAATAATAAAAAAACCATCAAGGCTTCCGCCTCCCGTATAGCCTGGGCGGTGAGTTATCTGATAATCATCTGGGGTTTCTTTGACTTTTTCTCTAAACACTTGAAGTTGGGCATCAAGATTTTTAACTAGATGCCTACTGGCAGCTTTAAAACTGTCCAGGCTGTCTTTTCGAAGTTTTTCTGTAAGATTAACCGGTGTTGCATTGCTTTTGATGTGGCTTATCCCGGGAGCTCTGAAAAGCATTTTTCGACTTCGGATATCATAAACCGTGGCATCCACCATGGTGTGGGTATCATTTTTTTCACCGGGAATTATGTAAGCACCGATGATTGTCCAGTATGTGATAGAGGCCAACCCCTCATCGGTAAATTGTGTCTGGTCATAGGAAAGAAGGGTGATGACATCAATTCCATACATTGTCCGGATTTGATCTAAATTGGCAAAGCCGCCGTCATTCATGAGATATGCAGAAGGGATAAGTTCAATTGATTTAACGAATTCGTATTTTTTAAAATGCTGACTGACTTCTTTCATTAAACCCATTTTATCTGTTTCTGTAAGTGCCTGGCTTTTTGTGGTATTCTCCGGTACAAAAGCGATGCCAATCCTTAATGGGAGCGCTAACCGAGGAATACCCGGGACTTCAATATAGTTCTGTTTGTCTGGATAGAGATATTGCACAACACTGCTGCTGCGGTGGTGTTGTTTGTGAATACCACAACTTGTCACTAATATAAAAATTGTGGATGCCAGAATGATCAGTTTGTATGTGTTCCTAACACTCATAATATTCACTCTCCTTAATGCAATTCAGAATTGTTTTATATGTTGTTAAATTGTGGAAAATGTCAAGGTGACCGGAAAAAGAAAACAAATAAAAGGTATGTAACTGATTTCAATTTCTAATTCTCATGATGTTGCTGAAAGAAAGCATCTAATTGAAAATAGTTTTTTATGCCCTGCTAAACATATTGCAAATTGTTTAAGACAGGACTGTTGAAAGAATGAATCAACTTAGGAAAAAGGTTCAGCAGTATTTAGAGGTGCAAAATTGCAGGCTGACTATAGTTCAAACTCTTTGAGGGTGTGTTTATAAATATCTTACCGGATTTTTAAATTGATATTATGGGCTTTTATTGTTGCATTTACAGCATCGGTCAGTTTGTTCAACGTTACATTAGATATGAATTTATTTCCATTGCTCGAAATCTCAATTCCGTGGACATTCTTTTTAGTCAACTTTAACAGGACACCCAGTCCAAATGTTTTTTCCAGTTCAAAAGGTTTTTTTTTATGTTCCATGATAGTTCCTCTTCATCAATCATATCTAAATTCTATTTACTTAAAACATGATCTCAAATTATTGTTATCGGGTATGCATATAGAGTAAAGCAATTATCATACCATAAATTTATTACAATACTTATCAGGGGTGTTTTAAATAGGCTTTTAATCAATAATCGGTACAATCATGATCTCCGGACATATAATGGAAGACCCTAAAACAACAGTGTTTTAGGCGTTATTTAAAAATTTATTTTTGATGGATAGTTCTTTTCAGCGTCCCTTTGAACTTTCTGGGTTTTAATGTTCATTTAAAATAGAATGACGTCAAGTTTTTGTCGCTTCTTATTGACACGGTGTTTGAATTTTAAAAAGGGGAAAATCTTGCTTCTGGGTGTCCACAGGGCGGTAATATTTGCAGTTACCTGCCGATTGTAAACACCCAGAGAAGTTTTGGTATTAAATGGTGTTAAAATGTTGCACTTTTATAATGCGAAATGAATATTTAAAAAGACTATTCAGGTATCTGGCACGATAACATATTTTCTCTGATAACCTCATACAGGTCTTCAAATCGTAAAATACCGGTAATTGCATCATTATTTTTTACAATCAAAGGCTGGTGGCCAACCATTACATAAGCATGGAGGGCTTTTTCCAGGGTGTCGTCTTCTTGAACAAATTCATTTTCTTCCGGAATGTGCATGATCTGGGAGACCTTGACCTGGCTTCCTCTTTCGCACAAGTCCTTTATGGGTTCACGCCATAAATTGTATTCTTTAGCCGCATTCAGCACGAATTCTTTGGTTAAAAAACCTCCTTTATAGTCTTTATGCATCCTTTTATAGTTGGGCTCCAATGCTCTGAACACATCCAGCATTGTCAGCTTACCCTTAAAAATTCCCATGCTGTCTACAACAATAACATCTCTATGGGTGGGATGCTTAATATCTTGTCTGTTGTTTTCAATGAGTTGAAAAACGTCATACAAAATCGCATCTTCTGAAATGGTTGTGTAATCAGAAATTGGTGACATAGCTTCTTTTATTAGGATGTTTTTCATAACCGCCTCCTTATATTGAGAAATTGATCTGATATAAGCTTTCAGCCATGGTTTGATCATTAATAGAATATTTGGATATCGATTTTAGCGAAATATAAAGCCGATTGAATGTGTTGTCAAAATCTTTTTTTATGTTATGCTGATTTCTGTCTAATGCGTGTTCAGCATCATCTGATTCCAATTGAGAAGGAAAAAAGGGTCTAAAAGTGGGTATAGCAGGGGATATCATTATCATTATCGTGGCTGCCTTTATGGGTGGGTTGATAGCACAAAAGGTCAAACAACCATTGATTACCTGTTATATTCTGGCGGGCGTGCTGGTGGGCCCTTATACTGGAGGCATCACAGTCTCGGGTATCCATGAAATCGAAATGCTGGCAGAAATAGGGATCGCCCTGCTTTTGTTTGCCCTGGGTCTTGAATTTTCATTTAAAGAATTAAAACCGGTTCGGAAAATTGCAGTGACCGGAACCCCGATCCAGATATTATTAACCTTTGCCTTGGGTATGTCCATAGGTTATTATTTCCAATGGTCCTGGATCCATTCGATCTGGTTCGGAGCATTGATTTCATTGTCGAGCACAATGGTATTGCTGAAAACACTGGAGAGCCAAGGGCGGATCGGAACCCTATCCAGCCGGTTGATGATCGGGATGCTGATTATTCAGGATCTTGCTATCGTTCCAAGCTGATTATTCTAGCGCAACTAAATGATCCGAAAGCCGGTCTTTCTATACTTGGGATTGCTGCTGTAAAGGCCGTTGTTTTTCTTTTAGGCATTGTACTCTTTGGAACAAAAATCATACCGTATATTATGAAGACCATTGCCAATTGGAATTCCCGGGAGCTTTTTCTTCTGGCTACCACGGCCATGGGACTGGGAATTGGATATGGCACCTGGCTGTTTGGCCTGTCGTTTGCATTTGGCGCTTTCATGGCCGGAATGCTCTTGTCAGAATCTGATTACGGCTATCAGGCATTAAACGACATTATGCCCTTACGCGATATTTTCAGCCTGTTGTTTTTTACATCCGTGGGTATGTTGTTTAACCCTGAGTTTTTGATTTCAAATGATAAAATTATCTTTTTGCTGGTTGGACTTGTCATGGTTGGAAAAGGAATTATTTTTGCCACAATAAGCAAAATTTTCGGGTATGGCAATGTGATTCCCTTGGCCATGGCATTTGGTTTGTCCCAGGTGTGTGAATTTTCATTTGTTCTGGCAAGAGTCGGGATTAATAGCGGTTCAATTTCCATGGAGTTCTATTCATTGATTTTGACCACCGTAGTCATCACCATGTTCTTAACTCCTTTTATCTCAGGTCTAACCGCACCTTTATATTCGGTTTGGAATAAGTGGCAAAAACCCTTTGTCTATCAGACTATGAATTTACCTGAACAGGGGTTAAAAGATCATATCATCATCGCCGGCGGCGGCCGGGTGGCACATCTCTGATGTCCTCAGTCGGATGGATGTCTGTTTTGTCATGATTGAATATGATTTCAGGCAGGTGACTAAACTCAAAGAGAAAAGATTTCCCATTATATTAGGAGATGTCAGTCAGCCGGTCATCCTGAAAGGGGCCAATATAAAAAATGCCCGGTTACTTCTTGTTACAACGCCAGCCAATATAGTCTCCAAAGCCATTGTGGACCATGTAAAGAAAATACATTCCACTCTTCACATTGTTACTCGATCCCAGTCTATTGATATGATGGAAAGCTTCCAGGAAAAGGGGTATACCATATCGTTCAGCCTGAATTTGAGGCGGGTTTGGAATTTACACGCCAGGCCCTGCTTCACCTGGATTTACCCATGGACAAGATCTATCAATTTACAGATGAAGTCAGGCATGAACATTATCGTCCATTGTATAGGCTGGATGGCAACTATAAAGCCCTTTCTCAGCTGCAAAACAGTGCATGTTTCAGTTGACATGGATCACCATAAGCCCGAATAGTGAGCTTGTAGGGTTAACAATTGAGCAATCGGCAATTCGAAAAAAGACAGGAGTTACCATTGCCGGTATTATGCGCGGGGGGCAGTTGATATCCAACCCCGGTTCTGATTTTATCCTGGCCCTGGATGACAGTGTTGGCGTGATTGGCAAAAGGGATCAATTGGGACAGTTTTGTGAACTTTCAAATTCGCTTGGGTGTGAAACAATCTGATGGTTTAGGCAATGAGACCCACACGCCTGTGATCGATCTCCTTTTTTTGATAGATATTATTATTAGGGATAATTGAAGAAATTAAATTTTTTTTTGAAAGGTCCGGGGTGTTTGAACGACTTTTAATCAGAGTTATTTGTTAACCTGATTAAAAGGAGTTCAGAATGAAAATAATTAAAAAACGCCTGATGGGTATTTTGATTGTTCTGGTTACAGGATTTATGGTCCTAGGATTTGTTGAGAGAAAATCAGACCATGTGTATATTATTGACCAGACCGGAAAAAAATGGGATGTCACCCAGGCGGAATCATTGGGTTTCAAGCCTCACCGGTTTCAATACGGTATTGGAAAAAACGCTTTTACAACCCTTGATGATTCCCATGTAAAAGCAGAGCCGGAGACACTGAAAGATCGTTCCCGCATCATCGGAATCAAAAATGAGGCTGAATCGCATGCCTATTCAGTGGGCAGGCTTCGGTATCACGAAATTGCCAATACCCACATCGGGGAGAAACCTATTGCTGCCGGATACTGACCCCTGGTTAATCTGACGGCTGTGTACAGCCGTGAACTGAACGGAAAAACGCTTACAATTGCCCCTTCGGGCTGGACATATAAGAATACCTTTGTCCTGTATGATAAAGAGACTGAATCATTATGGTATCCATACAAAAAAGGCTTGATGGGTATTCAGGGAACTTATTTCAGGCAATGGCTCCCCAAACTTGAATCAGAGGATACACAATGGGCAAAATGGAGACGAAAAAACCCGGATTCCAAAATAATTGAATGAAAAATTTTTATTGCCGGCCGCCTGACGGTTTTGTCATGGTCCGGTTTGACGGAAGTCATGAAACAATACTATGTTTCATTTTAACATCCATCCTGTCTTGATTTTTTTACTGGAATTGAACTCTCTAAAATATGGTTTGATATCAAGAACCGGCGTACCATCTAAAATATCCAAGTCAGAAACTATTATTTTGTTTTCCTGAACATCATTTAACTGCACCACGGAAAATCCAATGGGGTTCGGCCTTCTTGGGGATCGAGTTGCGAATAATCCCCTGATCTCTGATTCTTCTGATGGAACAACTGATAATTTGAATTCAGTGACTTTATGAAAATGGCATAAAATAATTATATTTGAAAACCCGTCAAGATCTTTTAATCCCTCTTGAAATTGCGGAAAGACTTCAATGATACCATTTGCACCATTTGATTGAGAGGGTTGATTTGGAATGCCTTTTAATTCTTTAAATGGCGTCCGAACGATACCAATGGGTTTGTATTCAATCTTCATAGGTTAACTTTCCTTTGCACCATGATCAAATCAGCAGGTGCGGTAGCCATCGGATGGATATTTTTTATATGCCTTTTTGTTGTAAACGGCTGTTTAGGGAAGCCAACATAAAACGAAAATGCCCGGTCATTTGGCCTAACAGCACCCCTTCTTCATCTATTAGAAACATTGTTTCGATATCTTCATTAGTTAAGTGATCAACAATTTTCAATCCTCTTTGTTCTAAAAATGATTCTATTTCACCTATATTGAGAGAAAACACAAGTTCTTCATTTGCATGATGCTTTCTCATGGTGTGAATCCCTACTAACGAATTCTAAGGTTCTGTCTACAGATTCCGTCTCAAGATAGTAGCTAACCCCTTCCCAGATAAATAATGTTTTTTGAGTGTGATCATATCCGGCTTTATCCAGTACATCTTTTAATGATTCCTGATTAAAATTTATCGGAACAAATGTGACATGCCCGGGAATATCGATCCGGGCCTTTTTAATACATTTCTTTTTTCTGTCCTGGGTGGGTGGGGCATCCAATTCGAAAATTTTTGTCCCTTGATTTGAATTTGCGAAACGATACGCTCTTGTGTCGTATCCGGCACCTAGAAAAACTATTTGAGGTGTTTTGTTGTTTAGAGCATCCAGAAAAATATTATCAAAAAATGCGGTTCTGGCAATCATGTATTCATTTAATCCCGGTAAAAACCCATTTAACTTATTTTTAGTGTTTGCTTGTATTTTTTTAAATCTTAGAAAGAATCTAAAATGGGGCGATAAAAAATATTCAGCTAAATCATCCGGTCCAAATTTCTGGTTTTTAAACTCTTTATGGGCAATTGTCCTTCTCAGAGCTGCAAATAAGGCTGTTTCTGAAGGTTTTTTTTAATTCTTTTATTTGGCATTCCAAAACTCCTTCTCTTGATTATCACGCCAGACGCCTTTTTTAAATAAATTTGCAGGGATTGTCAAGATTGGGAACTCACTTGAAAGCTTAAATTATAACCGGTGAACCCCGGTTTATTTCCTTATTAAAATTAAGTAGGGTATCTCTTCCTGGACCCCTGTGGTTGGATTTAAGGCTTAATGGTTTTATCTTTCTAAGCGAATGGTATTGTACAGGGTTTCAAAATCTTCTGGTACCTTATCCTGCTCTCCCCGGTAAAGGATATTAAAGGCATCAAACTCACATTTGTTTGCGCACACACCACAGCCTATGCACCACTCTTCATCAACCTTAGCCATATCATCTTCAAGCGTTATGGCATCCACAGGACAGATATCGATACATTCGCCGCATCCCACACACATATCAGAATCTGTTTTTCGAATAAAATAAACAGCCATGAGTTCATCTCTTGGTATTTTTCTTCTTCTTATTATCCCGACATTCCAACAGGCACAGCCGCAGCAATTGCAATTGTGCTTTACTTTCCCCGAGGCATTGTCCACAAAATGCACCAGACCTGCGTTTGCCGCATCCCGAACTATCTGTCCTGCCTCTGTCCGGTTTACTTCTCTGCCAAGATTCTGGTCAATCAGATATTGAGCCATCTCATCAAATTTAAGACAAACCTCAAGCGGGTGTCCACAGGATCTTTTCATAAGATCTGCCTGAACCCTGCATGAACAATGCGCAACCGCGAATTTTTTGGCATTATCAAGGACATTTTCCATCATATCATGGGGTAAAACAGCCTGAATTTCAGGTTTTAAGGACTTATGAATGGGTATATATCGGTAGGCCTTGGTATTCTTCCCACCAAAGGCTTCTCTTGTTACATGGCGGTTAAAATATTTTAAAACAAGTTTGGACATTTTAAGGGCATATGGTGACTTTTTACCATCCCAGAAAAAAGCCTGTGGGAATCCAAAACCTGGATGATGAAGCGCATACCCTTTTTCACCGCCTTTGGTTTTTTGGGAGAAAATGAGTTTTCTATCGGCCAGATCTTCCAGAATTTTTGACAGATATGCCTGGTCAATATTATTGGTCTTTGCCAGTGTCTCAATAGTTACAGGTGTTAGTGGTGTGTCTGTTGAGGGAAGCATCATGATAATTTTTGCTTCATCAGGAGAAAAATTTTCTTTTAAAATATCCACCAGGTTATCTGTCAGGGGCATTCCCATCATGGACAAATGCCTTGCCATATTTTCATGAATACTTTTTCTCATAAAAATTTCCTTTATCATAATTGTATCATTTTTTAAGTTTAGTATAAAAATGTTACACAATTAAAACTGACCGAATAAACGTATTCTTGTCAAACCTCAATCGCCGCTGACCGGCAACAGGTAGTCTTAATATTTACCAGCCATACAATACTAAGGCAAGCGCATAATTCAGATGAGTTGCGGATTTTTTTCATTAGAATAGAAAGCTTTTGGCATTTCCAAACCATTAGACATTTTTGTCATGGAATGAGTACAATTTATGTCAAAATATTGAATTTACTCTGTATTTATAATTGGTCAGTTTTTTTACATGTTGTGCAGATAAACGCTTAAAGACAGTCCCTGATTGACCATACAGTCTTTTTGTTATATCGTATTGCAACCGAAAAATAATAATCATATTTCTGGTATATATTTTGCATAATTTTTCATTGATATGAATATGAAAAATACCAACGATAAATATAAGGAACTGCCTGGAAAATTGATATTATTAACAATTCGAGAGATTCAAATGGCATTGCTGCATGAAAAAGGAAACGGTTTAATCAATGAATAAAAGAGCAGTAGTCGTTTTAAGTTTTATTTTATTGTTTTCAATATTCCCCCCCCAAATAATCCAAGCATCAGATAAGATCACCTTTTCCCAGGAAGTTATTGGATATGATGAGACGGGCAGTCCATACCCGGCCCTTGACATCAATCCTGGCAATATCACCGGTATGAAACAAATTGAGTTTGAGCTTGGAAGAGGGAAGGTGCTGGTCATAAGAACCAATGCCGAAAACACGGATCAGCGGGGATTGCCTCTATTGGCAGAGACGATAAAAAAATGCAGTAATTTTGTTGAGCAGCAAACCGGCAGAAAACTAAACAAAGATATTTTATTTTATATCATTGAGCTTGATTACATGCCCCATTATTATCGATTTGAGGCAGGTTATTCTTCAGATGATGAAGTGAGGTGGGGCGAGGTAAGGTTGGTTTTGGTGGAAAAAGAAGACCTGTTGATCGGTCCTGATGCCCCCCAACATCTTAACGAACTCCTTTTTGATACACTGCCACACGAGCTTACCCATGATGTGCTTGGAAATATAACCAACTTGAAACATGACCTCGATGGTCAGCCATCGGTTTACACCCGATGGTTTATAGAAGGAACCTGCGAACTTTTGGCCAAAGAATTTTCATATCAGGAGGCTCCCTATTTATGGAAAACTGTTATTGAACAAAGACATTTATCTTCTGTTATGCAAGTATCAGCAACAGCAATGCCCGGTCAAATTTTTAAATGGTCCCAGGAAAACCATCATTCAATGGATATAGAATCAGATCTTTATGGGGTAGCATTCCTTATTTTAAAAGGGTGGACAAATACTGTCAGCCTCAAGGACATATTGCATCAGGTTGTGAAAAGTCCATCCCCTTTAATTGGAACTGAACTTATTTCACTGATGCAAAAGACTAGCGGACTGAATCAAAAACAGTCCATTGAAAGAGCCATGTTTATCGGAGCAAAACTCACGGCAAAAGATTGAGCCTTTTTTTGTCATCATTTCAGAGTGCCAGGGGCTGATGTGATATTTATTCTTCACACAGCCCCTGTTCTGTCTCTGAGTTTTTTTTGTTACTAATTATTTTGGACTTATTCCAAGTGCCTTAACTGTTTCAATGGTCATATATTTGCTTACAAGCAGCCCCTTGTTTCTCTGAAATTTATTCACTGCCCCCATAGTTTCCATACCAATAACCCCATCGATAGGGCCGGGGTCATAACCTTGGCTTTTAAGTTCCTGCTGAATATTTACAATTCTATTTCTGGTCATGTTTGTATCACAGAGGACTTCTTTCCATTGCATTTTTTCATCAGATACTTTTACCTTTTTTGTCACGGTCTGATGTACCGGTGGGATGGCAATGCTGACCTCTCTTTCAGGTTCCACCAGTTTTGTGACATTGACATACCTGTATTCTGCAGGGATGGGTATCACATTTGTTGTGGGTGGTTTTGTCATCACCTTCTTCTTTACTGTGCGGAAAACAGCTGGGGTGATTACCTCTCTTGTGGTTGCAGGGGTTTTCAAAACCTTTTTGGAAATAGTTTTATATAAAGCAGGCTCCTCCACCAGGCACATGATCTCTCCTGTAGCCTCATCTATTTTTTGAATAGGACCTGTCCCCTTTTTCCAGACCTTGTGCGCCTCTCGAACCAATACTCTTTCCGTAGCGGTTTCATACACAGCCGGCACCTTGATTAAATTCTTATGTTCAGGTTTAACCAGTATTTGTTCATTTACCCACTCATATTGGGCAGGAACCACTTCCATCCTTTCAGATGCGGCTTTCTTAAGTACTTTTTCCGTTACTGTTTCATATCGCGCAGGAACTATTTTAATCCGGTTCCCACCTGCTTTTTTGAGCTTTGTTTCGGTAATGGTTTTATAAGTGCTGGGAACAAAAACCCTGGCATAGCATTCTCCTGCTCTTGCTTTCGGGGGAAACAACTCATAATTCATGTCTCCTTTTTCCGCAGGGGTATATCCCAATCCCATATCATTTTTCTGTAATGCCAGTGTTTTTTCAAGTTCGCGAACACGTGCCTTTTCCTTGCCTAATTGGACTTTCATGTCGTAATATTCCATGGTTTGGTTTTGCGCAATTTGAGTGTCTGTTTTCATGGGTTGATTTTCACTATATTTTGATGCCGAGCAGGCAAATAGTGAAAAGGTCATCACTATCATTAGGCTTTTTATTAATATATTATTTAACATGTCACATTCTCCTTTAATTGAGAAAAACATTAAAACTAAGTATCAGGAATCATAACCGTCTATCAGATAATGTATAGGTGCTGTTAAAGCGGTGACGGTTTGGTATTTATTGAATTATTAAAGAATTATTGAATAGTAAAAAAATTGTGTTTTCCTGGAGGGTAAAACTTTTTAAATTAATGGGAGAATAGACAAAAAAGATACAAGGCTTAAATGATGTATTTGTATTAAGCGCAACAAGTTAAAAATTTAAAAGGTTCAACCCGGACTAACCTTTAATAAAGTGCATTTAATTACCTTAAACTCATCCCTTTCTATTTTTTATATTTGCCAGAAATTGATGATTGTTTCAAAAATCAATTACCCGTGTTAATAACAATTACGAAAAATTCTCGGTTTAGATAAGGTTCGTGACGTTTAAAACAATTTCAATAAAGATTAAAATAAGACGTGTTCATATAGATTTCAAGTTCTTTAACCCATACTTTTTAAAAATACAGTCTATAGATTGATATGAAGTTTATAGCAATGGAAGGCTGATTTTAAGGAATTATCTATTTTGACATATACCAATATAAAAAAGCTGTCAAAAGCATGGCGGACGGAAAAAACATTTGCATTCCCCAATCCATCTCAATGCAAATGTTCACGGTAGTTGTTTGCATTAATCTTTTATAGTTTTTAGAAATTTTGCCCATGAAATGCTGTGGAAATTAATTGCTTGGTATACTCATGTTCAGGATGTGAGAAGATTTTATCTGAGTCGCCGGCCTCCAGAATCATCCCATCCTTCATTACAACAATGTCGTGGCACAGCGATTTGACGACTTTTAAATCATGGCTGATAAAAATATAGGTCAAATGAAATTCTTTTTGAAGTTTTTTCAGCAGCTCTAAGACCTGGAACTGGACAGATCGGTCAAGGGAAGAGGTGGGCTCATCCAGTACCATGAATTCAGGCTTTAGGATTAAAGCCCTTGCAATGGCAATCCTCTGGTGCTGGCCTCCGGAAAATTCATTGGGGTATCTTTGCCGGGTGTCAGGGTCTAGTCCAACTTTTTCCATGACAGTGATGATCTCTTTTTCTTGCTCTTCCGGGGTCATGCCCGGGTGATGAACGCTTAATCCCTCGCCGATGATCTGGGAAACAGACATCCGGGGATTCAAACTGCCAAAGGGGTCCTGGAAAATGATCTGCATTCTTTTTCTCATATGCCGGATCATGTCTTTGTCCAAATCGTTCAGACTGTTTTTTCCTAAGAATATTTTACCCTTACTCTTGTTTAGCCGTAAAATGGCAAACCCTGTTGTAGATTTTCCTGATCCGCTTTCTCCCACTATGCCCAGAGTGTGGCCTTTTTTAATGGTAAAGGATATATCATCCACTGCTTTTACATGGTCCACAACTCGTCGCAAGATGCCCTTTTGAATAGGAAACCAGACTCTTAAATGTTCCACTTTAATCAGGGTGGCATCATCATTGTTGACAGGGTCTGGCCACCCTTTTGGCTCTGAATTGATTAAATGGCGGGTGTATGGGTGGGCAGCCTTGTTAAATATTTTTTCAGGCAGATCGGTTTCCACAATCTGCCCACCTTTCATCACAGCCACCCGGTCCGCTATTTTCTTCACAATGGTCAGATCATGAGTGATAAAGAGGATGGCCATGCCCATTTCCTGCTGAAGATCCCGGATTAGCTTTAGGATCTGGGCCTGGACGGTAACATCAAGGGCTGTGGTGGGTTCGTCGGCAATGAGGATATCGGGTTCGTTTATCAATGCCATGGCAATCATGACCCGTTGTCTTTCCCCTCCGGAAAGCTGGTGGGGAAATGATGCCAGTTTGCCGGACGGGTTTTTAAGCCCTACTTTTTCAAGCCATAAAAGGGCGCGTTCATCAGCTTCCCGGTTTGAAACATGCTGATGCAGGAATATGGATTCCTTAAGCTGTTTTCCTATCCTGTGAAGCGGATTCAAAGAGGTCATGGGTTGCTGGAAAATAACGCCGACTTTATTACCCCGGATTCTGCGGATGTCCTCATCTGGTATTTTAAGGCAGTCTTTATTATCAAAGTGAATCATACCTGATGAATGGACAGCTGATTCCGGGAGCAGTCTTAAGATGGACATGGCAGTGACTGTTTTGCCTGATCCGCTTTCCCCCACAAGCGCAAGGGTCTCTCCCTTTTTAAGAACAAGATCTACATTTTCAACTGCCCTGGTGATCCGTGCCCCCATCTTAAAGGATACGCTCAGGGATTCTATATTTAATATGATTTCATTCATAAGCGGATATTTTAGTAAGCCTTGCGGGGATCAAAGGCATCCCTGACGCCTTCACCGATAAACACCAGCAGGCTGAACATAAGAGATAATAAAATAAAGGCAGATAGTCCCAGCCATGGCGCCTGCATATTGGCTTTTCCCTGGGCTAATAGTTCTCCCAGTGACGGCGATCCCACAGGAAGGCCAAATCCTAAAAAATCAAGAGAGGTGAGGGTGGTGATGGAACCGCCAAGGATAAAGGGCATAAAAGTAATGGAAGCCACCATGGCATTGGGAAGAACATGCCTGAAGATAATTTTAGTGTCACTTAAGCCTAAGGCTTTTGCCGCTGTTACATATTCGAAATTTCTACCCCGTAAAAATTCAGCTCTGACCACTCCCACAAGAGACATCCATCCAAACAGAAGGGTGATTGCCAAAAGCCACCAGAAATTTGGCTGGACCACGCTTGAAAGGATGATGAGTAGAAATAACGTGGGAAGACTTGACCAGATTTCGATAAATCTTTGTCCGAAAATATCAACTGCACCTCCATAGTATCCCTGTATCGCTCCTGCAACAATACCTATGGCAGATGCGCATATGGTCAGGGTCAGGCCGAAAAAAACTGATATTCTGAATCCGTATAAAAGGCGGGCGACAACATCTCTTCCCCTGTCATCCGTTCCCAGCCAGTTTGTTTTTGAAGGAGGAGAAGGGGCAGGACCACTGAGTTTGTAGTTGATGGTGTTATAGGAAAAAGGAATGATGGGATTGATCATCCATCCTTTTTGATTTATCAGGTCAATCACATAGGGATCCTTATAATCGGCAGCAGACTCAAATTCACCCCCAAACTCTGTCTCTGCATACTCCTTAACAAGGGGGCAGTAAAAACTTGCATCATAATAGATCAATAAAGGCTTGTCATTGGAGATAAGTTCTGAAAAAAGGGTGAGGATAAATAAAAAAGAAAAAATATAGAGGCTGAAATAACCTCTTTTGTTGGCACGAAACCGGTTCCATCTTTCCTGATTGATTTTTGATAGGTTTATTTTTGTCAGATTAAGCTTTATCGGATTAATTTTTGTCATAGATATCACCTTTTCTCAAAATCAATTCTGGGATCTACAATGGTATAGGTGATATCACTGATAATAGATAAGATCAGTCCCATGAGGGTAAAAATATAAAGGGTTGCAAACATGAGGGGAAAATCCCTTTGCAGAGTTGCCTGAAATCCTAAAAGCCCCATGCCGTCAAGGGAAAAGATGACCTCTATAAGCATTGATCCGGTAAAAAAAAGGCCGATAAATGCAGAAGGGAAGCTGGCGATGACAAGGATCATGGCATTCCTGAAAACATGGCCGTAAAGAATCTTGTTCTCGGTGAGGCCCTTGGCCCTGGCCGTGACAACATATTGCTTGCTGATTTCATCTAAAAATGAATTTTTTGTTAAAAAAGTCAGGGTGGCAAACCCGCCGATGACAAGGGCAAGAGTGGGAAGCGCCATATGCCAGAAATAATCAAGGATTTTTCCCACAAGTGAAAGCTGGTCAAAATTTACAGATACGAGTCCCCGTAAAGGAAACCAGTTAAAATATGTGCCTCCGGCAAAAAGGATTATTAAAAGGATAGCAAACAAAAATACCGGGATGGCATTGCACACAATAATCACCGAACTTGTCCAGATATCAAACCGGGAAGAATGTTTAAGTGCTTTTTTAATACCAAGGGGGATACAGACCAGATGGATGATGATGGTGCTCCACAGCCCCAGGGATACGGAAACGGGAATTCTTTCAACTATCAGCTCCACAACTGATCTGCCCCTGAAAAGGCTGTCACCAAAATCAAAAAAGAAAAAATCCTTGAGCATTTTAAAATATCGCACGTGGATGGGCTTATCAAACCCGAAGCGTTTTTCAATCTCGGCTATCACTTCCGGGTCCAGTCCCTGGGCACCTCTGTATGTGCTTTCTTCTTTGAGGTCAGTCTGTTTAAGTTCAGCCTTTCCAGATCCTGTCACCTGTTCCATAATTCCGGAATCAAGGCCCTGCAATTTTGCAATGAACTGGTCAACAGGTCCCCCCGGAGCAATCTGGATGATAAAAAAATTGATGGTTACAATGGCAATCAGGGTCGGAATGACCAAGAGCAGTCTGCGAATGATATAAGAACCCATGATATCTTTTTATTGGTATCCTTTATTGCTTGATATTCCGGTTGGGCAAAGATGCCTGTTTATCTTTGTCAATCCACCAGGTATCAATAAATCCAATGGAATACTTTGGCCGTATGGCAGGTCTGGCAAATTTATTCCAATAGGCCACTCGAAATTTGCTCAGGTGCCATTCCGGGATAACAAAGAAATTGTATTGGAGTACCCGGTCAAGAGCCCTTCCATAATACAGGAGTGCATTTTTGTCGGTCTGGTTACCGGCAATTTTTTCAGTTAAAAAATCTATGGCAGGGTCATTTACTCCGGCGGTATTATAAGTGGAGTCAAGAAATCTTGAATGCCAAACTATTCTCAGATTGGTTGAAGGAAAAGAGTTGGCCGAATATCCACCGGATATAAGGTCAAAATTACGTGAACGCAGCCGGTTGATAAACTGTGTGGTATCGACCCGCCGTATGTTCATTGTTATCCCCAGTTTTTTTAAATTGTCCTGGATGGGGATGGCGATGCGTTCCATGGTGGGTGAGTACAAAAGCAATTCAAAGGCCATGATTTTTCCGGTTTCTTTGTTGGTCATTTTCCGGTTGATAATCTGCCAGCCGGCTTTTTTCAGAATGGCAAGAGCAATTCTCATCTGGGGCCGGATATTTCCGCTGCCGTCTGTTACCGGGGGGTCAAATTGTTTAGTAAACACCCGTGGCGGGATTTTGTCTTTAATAGGTTCGAGATAATCAATTTCCTGCTTTGAAGGCAGTCCTTTTGCCTCATACTCGGTATTTTGAAAATAGCTGCGCGTTCGTGTGTATTGATTATAAAAAAGATGCTGGTTCATCCATTCAAAATCCATGGCATAATTTAATGCCTCACGAACATTTACATCCTTGAACACCTCTTTTTGTGTGTTGAATATAAGCGCCTGCATGGCCTGGGGGATGTTGTGGGCGATCTCTTCCTTTATGATATTTTTTTTATCAAAGTTTTCTCCCTTATAAAGGGTGGCCCATTGTTTTGCCACACTCTCAGCCCTGAAATCAAATTCTCCGGCTTTAAACGCTTCCAGGGTGACGATCTCATCCTTGTAATAATCATATCTTATATAATCAAAATTATGCCTACCCTTGTTTACAGGAAGGTCTTTTGCCCAATAGTCCTTTAGTCTTTTTATCACCACATATTGTCCCATTTTAAAAGAATCAATGGTAAAGCCTGAACTGCCCAGGGGAACCCTGGTGGTTGGCTCTGAAAAATCTTTGTCTTCCCAGTAATGTTTTGGAAGGATGGTGAGACTGGCAAGGGAGTGTAAAAGATCCAGCTGGCTTTTTTTAAGGGTGAACTTTACGTTGTGGGAATCCAAAGCCTCAACATGATCAACATTTCTGTAATAGCTTTTAAACTGGGGGACGCCCTGTGTCATGAACGTGTTAAAGGTAAACACCACATCCTTTGCCGTAATGCTTTTCCCGTCTTGAAATTTTGCCTTTTTGTTGATGGTGAAAATAATCCATGTAAAGTCTTCCGAATATTCGATTTTTTGGGCAATTAAGGGATAGAGAACATCTATTTCATCATCGGAAGCAATCATCAGGCTGTCATAGAGCTGCTCGCTCCCCTGGGCTGAGTCTCCTCTTTGGGCATATCTATTGAAACTGTCAAAGGTGCCGGTGGTGGAAAGAGTTACAGATCCGCCCTTGGGGGCATTGGGGTTTACATAGTCAAAATGTTCAAAATCCTTGCCATATTTTGGAGTATCCCTTAAGGAAAAATTATAGGAGATAACTGAATTGTCGCCGGCCGGACAAAATCCTGCCATAGCAAGGATCATGAGTACAATGATGGTTTTTTTCACAATTTGCCCCTTAAGTTTGTTGATAGGATACAAAATGAGTGCTTATAATTTTTATTTTAGACTGTTTTTTAATTATGAACAAGAAGGAAAAAGCTTATTTGGATATTTGCCATAAGAAATTTTGTATAACCAGTTGCAGGGTGATCACCTTACATCCGCTGGATGGACAGGGCAACAAACTCTAAGATTACCTCCACTGACCGCCATGAGCTCGCTCATTCTTTGCTCAAACACCAAGGCGGTTTAACCGCTACTGCAATCAAGAGCTTTCAAGCCCTGATCCATAATGTTCCTGTAAGTTAATCACCCTGCAACTGGAAGATATTACAAGTTCATAAATGCTTTTTGCAAAATAGCCTCTAATGTTGCAAAAACCAAGAAACCGGATCCACCATCGGCTGAACAGTATGTTCTGCACCGTCCCTGGCCGTCAGCAAGGTACCAGATGTAAGGCGACAAGGAGCGACGAGTGAGGCGTATAAGTCATACTCCGCAGTGAGGAACGACCGAAGGCAACGCCGCAGGTGGTACCTTGGTGGTGGATCAGGGTTTCATTCACGACTTGTAATAAACCTGAAAATACCATATTTATAATGATTATGAACGCAAATCAGCAAATGTACTGGGATAAGGCCGCATCCAAAAAAGAATTTACAACACCTTTTCAAATGGACAGGTTTAAATCCTGTGTGCCAGAACAATTTAGTATCCTTGATGTGGGGTGCGGATACGGACGAACCTTAAATGAGCTGCACAGGGAAGGCTTTCGTAAAATATGTGGAATTGATCTCTCACAAAAAATGATTGAAAGAGGTAAAACACTTTATCCTTACCTGGATTTAAAAAAATGTTCAGACACATTTGCTTTTAAAGATGATTCATTTGATGCGGTGATTTTGATTGCGGTTTTAACATGTATTGTAACTGATGATGACCAGATTAAGCTGTTGAAAGAGATTCAAAGAGTGTTAAAACCCCATGGAATTTTATATATAAATGATTTTTTGATCAATCAGGATCAACGCAATATCAAACGCTATGAATCGTATCAAAAAACAGATGCGATTTATGGGACTTTTGAGCTTGATGAAGGGGCAATCCTCAGACATCATACAAAAGACCACGTATTGGATTTGACAAAAAACTTCGAGAATATTCAATTTGAAAAATGTGTATATACCACAATGAACAAAAACTCATCCAATGGATTTTATTATTTGGGGAAGCTTAAAAACGATAATGGAAATTAAATGGCAAATTAAATTATTTAAAGAGCTTAATACAGATGAATTGTATGACCTCTTAAAATTGAGGGTTGATGTTTTTGTGGTGGAGCAAAATTGCCCATATCCTGAAATAGACGACAAAGACAGGCATCCTGAAACCCTTCATCTACTCGGGAAAAATAAAGATACAAAAATTGTGGCATACTCAAGAATCCTGCCGCCGGGTATAAGTTACAAACAGGTGAGTATCGGTCGTGTGGTGGTGGATAAAAACAACCGGGGTCAGGGAGTCTCTGATGCCATGCTCAAAAAAGCCCTTGAGCAGATCAAATACACATGGCCCCAAAAAAGTATTCAGATCGGGGCTCAGGAATATTTAAAGGACTTTTACCAATCCCATGGGTTTGAGCCTGTATCCAAAAGCTATTATGAAGATGGAATCCTTCACGTTGACATGATCAGGCCGTGACGATCATTCTTTTGGAAGTCTGACCACAAGCACTGGTTTTTTGCTTTGCCTGACAACTTTTCTTGCTGTCCCGCCTATGAGAACGTCCTCAAGTATGTTGTATCCGTAACTACCCATAACAATCATGTCTGCATTGATATTTTTAGACACGTTAAGGATTTCCTCCGGTGGATTTCCTCTGATTACCAGGATATCTTCAACCAGAAGACGGCAGGAATCAATTTCAGAATTCATTTCCTGGCAAAAATCTTCCAGTCTTGCTTTTGTTTTTTTTGTTACCTGGTAAAGCCTCTCTGATTTGAGCCTGTCCCACTCTGTTTGTCCAATGGTCTCTTTAACCTCCTGCTCCACAATCGCACTCATATTTTCCATGACATATACAATAGTCATCAATGCACCATACCGCTGTGCAAGGTCAGCAGCATAGCCAAAAGCGTGCCTGGCACTTTCAGAAAGATCTGTTGCATAGAGTATTTTTTTAATCTCGGGTACCATGTCGCCCTCCTTTTTGGTTGTGGATAAAATATCAGAACACATGATTGAAAAGATCGTGTTATCCTAATAAATACGCATCTCTTATTGTTTTTTCAAGGTTAAGGTTCTATTAATTTATTTGGGGTATCCGGCAATTGGTCAGATATTTTTTTCATATTTATACAATAGCATCTTCCAAAATAGGTTTATTGAGCAATACCCTTTCCGGGCTGAAAATCGACAGGTCCAGAACAGGCTTTTTTTTCAGTATCCGTTCTGTCATGTACCTGCCAACGGCCGGTCCCTGCTGAAGGCCGTGACCGGAAAAACCATTGGCGAGGTAAAAGCCAGAAAGTTCTGGCCACTCTCCTAAAATGGCGTTGGCATCCAGCGTATTGACAGCATAAAGCCCTGCCCACCCTTTAATCAGTTTCAATGATTCAAACACGGGTGCAAACTTATAAAGTTCTCCCCATAAAAGTTCAAAACGATCCTCCTCCCAGTTAAAATCAAATCCAATGGGGTCCTCTTCCATGGATTTGCCCAGCAACAGCAGTCCGCCTGTTTCCGTTCTGAAATAAAACCCGGACGGAAGAACGGTCAGTGGAAGCGGGCCGTCAGGCTTAAACTGGGGTGTAACTGCAAACACCTGACGTTTTACAGGGTTGACAGGAATTTGAATGCCTGCAGTTTTAAGCAGCTTAGCGGCCCATGCCCCTGTACAATTGACGATATTAATAGAACGAAACGTGTCTCCGGAAATTGTTTTTACACCTTCGACGGCAGCTGTGGTGCTGGCCGGGCCTTTATCTGTGAGCAGTTCAATGACTTCATCCTGTAAAAATTTAACGCCCAGGGATTTGGCCTTGGATTTATATCCCATTAATACGGCATAGGCGTCAAAATGCCCGTCTTCAGATCCAAAAGTGCCGCCCACAATATTTTCTAAATTTTCATAAATGCTGTATGTTTGTTTTATTTTTTCAGGGGACCACCATTCAATGGCGCATCCCAGATCCTTTTGCATTTCAAATGCCTTTTGGGCAGCAGGCTCCAGTTTTTCATCGTATAAAAACAGATTTCCTTCCCTGCGATAAAAAATAGCCGGTTTTACCCCGTCAACAGCCATCTCATCTTCAAAGTTTTCAAGTATTTTAAAGGCGTATTGAGATATCTGGACATTCTCCTTAAGGCTGAACTGGATTCTGGCATTAACCATGGACAATGCCGTGGAAGCTTTTTCATAACCCAGGTCTTTTTCAACAACAAGCACTTTTAAAGATGCGTCAGCCATCATCAGGTTATATGCCGTAGAAGACCCCATAATGCCGCCACCGATAATAATAACATCATAATTTTTTTGGTTCATAATATTTTACTTACAATTATATAATATGGTATTTTTTTGATTTAACGGACCGGAACGATCTCCAACCAATAACCGTCCGGGTCATTGATGAAGTAAATACCCATATCTTTGTTCTCGTAGCAGATACAGTCCATCTTTTTGTGAAGGGTATAGGCTGAATCAAAATCCTGGGTTTTAAATGCAATATGAAACTCTTCATCACCTAAATCATAGGGCCGGTCCATTTCTCTCATCCAGGTGAGTTCAAGTTTGTTGGACGTTGAACCATCACCTAAAAAAACAATAATATAACTACCGTCTTTGGCCTCTTTCCTTTTTATCTCTTCTAATCCAAGAGCTTTGCTATAAAATGCAAGGCTTTTGTCAAGATCCAGCACATTTATATTAAAATGGTCAATGAAGAATTTCATGGATTGTCCTTTCGATATTTGGTTATGTTTTTTTAAAATTATCCGATTTTAAATTAAATGCCAAATCATCCCAGACAATTTATAACGGGTCAAGAAAAAAGCATTTTTACAAGTTTTTTACAAGATCTTTACGCCGTGATGACACTTCCTTCAATTTGCCCCTGTATAATTAAATCCAATGACACACGGATCTTTATATTGCGGTTTATTGAAAAATTTATTAACTCAAAAGAAAGGATCTAAATTGTTAAACAATGATTTCAATTTTCGATCCTAAAGGAGAAAGACCATGACACACTTAAAATCTCATCAAAACCAAACAATTGTTTCATTTTTTATCGCATTTATTATTTTTGCTGTACTGGCTCAAAATGTTTGGGCGGGAACACAATCTTCCAAACTTATCTGCAGGGTGGAGACAGACAGGGCTATCCTGCCGTCTGGCGATTCTCAAAATGTGGTGCTGAAGATCACCCTTGATGCACCCGTATCTCCGGCTCACGTTAAAAGGCCCTTTGTTAATCTTGCCCTGGTCCTGGATCAATCCGGCTCCATGAAAGGCACCAAAATCGAACAGGCAAAGGCTGCGGCTATTGAAGCCTTAACACGCCTGGGACTGGAGGATGTTTTTTCCGTTGTGGTTTATGATACCAACGTTCATACCATTGTTCCGGCACAAAATACCAGGAATGTCCAGGGTATTATCCGAACCATTCAACAGATTCGTGCCGGTGGCAGTACCGCTCTCTTCGGGGGTGTGAGCCAGGGGGCGGCAGAGATCAGAAAAAATATTGAAAATGATTATGTTCACCGTATTGTTCTTTTGTCTGACGGACTGGCCAATGTGGGGCCGCGGATGCCTGCCGATCTTGGGCGGCTGGGGACGGCTTTGATTAAAGAAAATATTTCTGTAACAACTGTGGGCGTGGGCACAGACTACAATGAAGATCTCATGGCACAGCTGGCTCAAAAAAGTGACGGCAACACCTATTTTGTTGAATCAGGATTTGATCTTCCCAGGATTTTTTCAGCAGAACTTGGAGACGTATTGAATGTAGTGGCTAAAAAAGTAAAAGTAACAATAACGCTGCCCGACAATGTGGAACCTGTCAGTATTATCGGAAGGGAGGGCAGAATAAGGAAAAATAAGATAGAGCTATATATGAACCAGCTCTACGGTGGTCAGGAAAAATATGCACTGGTTGAAGTCAATATCCCGAAATCAACACCCGGATCAAGACTTTTGGTTGCAAGGGCTGATGTGACTTATGAAAATCCGTTTACCAGAAAATGGGAACAATCAAGTGGAACTTCCTATGCCAGGTTCAGCAATGATCCCATAAAGGTTAGCCGATCAACCAACCTGGATGTGGTTAGAGAATATCAATTGAACCTGAATGCACTTGCCCAGGAAAAAGCGATTCAACTGTCTGACAAGGGTAAGAAAAAAGAGGCTGTCAGAGAGCTTAAAGAATCTGTTGCCCGTTTAAAACAAGCAGGTTCCCAATACAATGATGAGGAATTGCTAAAACAGGCAATTGAACTGGAAGTTCAGGCCGATAAAATTGAGGATCAGGGGATGACCAAAAAAAGTCGTAAGCTGCTGAGGACTGAATCTTATCAGAAGAAAAATCAACAGCTTTCACAATAGGCAAAAAACTGATATGGCATAATTTATGACAAGCAAACGATCCATAATTATATTCTGGGCACTTTTTTTAGTGCCCACACTTATTATCGCCATTATTGCATTTAAATTGTTGTCACACGAGCAGGAGCGAATAAACAGGTCAGCCATTGATGCACTGAGCCAAAGGGCAACACTTATTTCCGAAACAATCCATCTGACCATAGAAACAGTTCAGGATAATCTTACAAAGTCTCTATTTGGACTCGATTCAGATAAGCTCATAAAAAAACTGATTGAATGGGAAGAGACAAATCCTCTGGTACGCAATGTATTTGTTTACAAAAACAAAAAGAATCTTGAGTATCCGGTCAGGGGTCTTGAATCTACTCTTGAACAAAGACGTTTTATTGCGAGGTATGATTCGCTTTTTTCAGGCAGGACAAAATTTGATTTCAATGCAATGTCCTTAAGGGATGAACCAAAAATAAACAGAGTATCAGATTCTTATTCAGGGTTGGATAGAAAAGATCTGGATAAAAAACCCGTAAAGTCCTCACGCCAAAAGCTTGTTGCCTTGTCAAAGGTGGTACAAAAAGCGCCTGTTTTGGAACCACAGGCCAATTTTTTGGAAACAAACAAAAAACAGCCTGTTGAAAAATCAGGATGGATACCCTGGTTCAGTGAAAACAGCCTGCACATTTTAGGTTGGGTTCAAAATTTTCAAAATGGGCCTGTATATGGGGTTGAACTGGAGTTAATGACACTTTTATCAAGACTCGTGATAGATTTTCCGAAATTGTCGAAAAAAGGGGCAGCCCTTGTGCTGATGGATGGAAACGGTAATTTCATGCATCAGTCTGGAAAATGGGTCGCAGACCCTGATGATAAACCAGTGGATATTATTCCCATATCAAGTCTGCTGCCCCATTGGCAGATAGCCGTCTTTGCAGATGAAAAAGGTTTTGGGTCAACCAAGGGATTTTTATATGTGTCTGTCATTCTTTTAGGTGTTTTTATTGCTGCAATCCTTTCAGGAGGTATCCTTTTGACCCGCCTGACGCTTCAAAACATGAAAGATGCAAGGTTGAAAACCTCATTTGTTTCCTCGGTATCCCATGAGCTGAAAACACCATTGACCAGTATCAGAATGTATGCCGAACTTTTATTGTCAAAGAGAGTAAAGGATGAAAATAAAATTCAAACCCATCTTTCGGTTATTGTTAACGAAAGCCAGCGCCTGACAAGATTGATCAATAATGTGCTTGATTTTGGCAAGCTCGAACAAGGGAAAAAAACATATCAGAAAACCCATTTTAAACTGGACCAATTTCTTAATGAGATAATCAAAGCACACAGCATAAGGATTAAGAATCAAGGTCTTGAAATTATTACTCAGATTGATGAACAGTCTAATTACCACGTTATGACAGATAAAGATGCCATAGAGCAGGTGGTATTGAACCTTTTGGACAATGCATTAAAATATGCAGGCAATGGAAAATTCATTAAATTTATTATAATAAAAGAAGATGCGGTGATCTTTTTAAAAATTTGTGACGACGGTCCGGGCATTCCAAGCACACAGCGGGAGAGGATTTTTGAAAAATTTCACAGGGTGGACAATTCTTTAATATCAAACCAGCCCGGTTCAGGTTTAGGATTGAGTATAGCCAGACAGATTTTAAGGGATCTTGGCGGTGATCTTTTCTTTGAACCTGTACCCGGAAACGGCAGTTGCTTTACTGCAAGGATAAAATATCATGGGTCAGATTAATATTCTCGTTGCAGAAGATGATGTGAATATTCGCATGGGGCTTGTAGATATCCTTGAAAGTGAGGGATATCAGGTGATCCAGGCCAAAGACGGCAAGCAGGCTATGGAGCTATTTGACAATTATAGTTTTGACCTGGTCCTTTTGGATATCATGATGCCTGAAAAAAGCGGATATGATGTCTGTAAGGATATCAGGGCAGTCAATGATGATATTCCCATCATCATGCTCACCGCCAAAGGAGAGGAAATCGACAAAGTTGTCGGACTAAAGCTGGGTGCAGATGATTACATTACCAAACCCTTTGGTATACATGAACTCCTGGCAAGAATAAGTGCAGTGCTTCGCCGGTCAAAAATGAAAAAGAATAATGAAAAGGCACTTTCTGAAGAACCATTCATGTTTGGCGAGTTTGAAGTTAACCCTAAAACCTATAAAATAAGCAAACAGAAAAAGAGTATTAACCTTTCAGAAAGAGAAATTAAACTGATCTGTCATTTTCATGCTCACCCCGGAGAAGTTTTGAGCCGTGATAATATTTTAAATGCTATATGGGGAATAGATTACCTTGGAACAACGAGAACCCTTGATCAGCATATTGCCCAACTTCGGAAGAAAATCGAGACAGATCCCTCCAAACCCTTGATTATAACCACAGTTCACGGAGTGGGATACAGATACGAAGCTTGACCTGAATTAGTCCCTGAACTGGGTCATATCAAGGTCCAGGCGTTTGATGATTTTTTAAATGGAAGCCTTTTCAAGTCCGCTGATCCTGGATGTTTTTGAAATATTCCCCCTGGTATGTTCAAAAAGATTGGTCAGATAATTCTTTGAAAAAATATCCAACACCTCTTTTTTTGCATCTTTATAAAGCGTATGCCCTTCAGGCAGGGGGTTTTATCAAGCTTTCCTTCCACAAGATTAATCAGGGCAAGATCAATGGTTTTTCCGTTGGAAAAAACCGCCAGGCGGCGGACAAAATTTAATAATTCTCTCAAATTTCCCGGCCATGACTGTCTTGCAAGATATGCAAGAGCAAAAGGATCTATCTCCATGGGTTCCATCCCCATTTCCCGGCAGGTTTTTAAAATGAATTCCTGAACCAACATGGGGATGTCGTCTTTTCTTTCCCTTAAAGGGGGTACTTTGATGGAAAGTAAATTGAGGCGTTAATAAAGATCCTGTCGAAAACTGCGGTCAAGAATTTTTTGTTCAAGTTCCTGGTTGGTCAGGGCAATGATCCTGACATCTGTCGTTTTCGAGGTACTGGACCCCACCGGCTTAACCTCTTTGTCCTGAAGGAATTTTAAGAGTTTGGCCTGGATGGACAGGCTGATATCGCCGATCTCATCTGAGATCAGAGTCCCCTTGTCTGCTGTCATGAAAAAGCCGTCCCTATCTCTTTCTGCCCCTGCAAACGCTCTTTTGACATGACCGAAAAGTTCACTTTCCAGCAGTTGTTCAGGAATAGCCGGACAGTTTAAAGCGTGGCAGGGGACGCCTGTTTTCTTTTTGAAAGCTTGTGGATGGCTTCTGCAATATACTCTTTTCCACTTCCGGATTCACCAGTGATCAATACGGTATAATCTGTGACTGCGATGGCCGAAATTTTTTCATCTGTAAAATAAACCAATTTCTCCAAATTTCCATCACCAATTAAAAAACATCACCGGTTTTCTACAGTTTATAGTGATGTTTATCCTTACAAAATCTTCGGGTTCTCAGTTCAACAGTATTTATAAATTTTCCGTGCAAATTCGAGGAAAGAATTTAATTTGTAAAAATAGTTGATTAGTCAACTATTTGAGAGGTTTTGAAACCCGCATAAAATCTATAAGTACCGCTTCTTATTGTTCAATCCTAAGTTTTTTTAAAGTAAAAAAATTTTTTTTACTTGACATTGCAATTAGGTTGTCGCTAAATAATAGCTATGAAATAGATATAATAACAGAGATATCTCTATTGAATTTTTATCTCATTTTCTTAAGAGGAGTTGGTTGTATGTCAACAAATAAATTCTTAAAGTACGAAGGACCATGGTCAGATGCGAATGATCCTCTGATGTGTTCTGATACGGGTAGTTGGAGAACTAAACGGCCGGTGGTTGACAAGGAAAAATGTATTTTTTGCGGGTTTTGCGCTATTTACTGTCCCATTCAGGTGATGGAGATGGTTGAAGACTCACATTTTTTGCCGGATCTGGGGTTTTGTAAGGGGTGTGGCATCTGTGCCAAAGAATGTCCCAAAAAAGCAATTTCCATGAAGGCGGAGGGGGATTTTCAAAAATGAATACAAACGCAAAAACCAAAAGTGAAGCCGGATCACAAATTGAGGTGATAACGGGAAATGCCGCAGCAGCCATAGGTGCAAAACTTGCCCGCCCGGATGTGGTGGCTGCCTATCCTATCACTCCTCAGACCGAAATTATTGAGCAGATTTCCAAATTTCATGCCAATGGAGATATGGATTGCGAATTGATTACAGTTGAAGGCGAAAATTCAGCTATGAATGCTGTGATGGCGGCTTCCCTTGCCGGCGGCAGAGTGTTTACCGCCTCCTCTTCCTGGGGCCTTGTATTCATGTATGATGCGATTCTTGCAACTGCAGGTGCAAGGGCACCCGTGGTCATGGTGAATGTCAATCGTGAAACACCGGGAATTATTGCCGTATCGTCCGGCCAGCAGGACATGATTTCAACAAGGGATGCCGGCTGGATTTTTCTGATTGCAGAAAGCTGCCAGGAAGTTCTTGACGTCGTCATCCAGGCCTATCGCCTGGCGGAAGATTATGATATCCAGGTGCCCATTATGGTTCATTACGACGGGTTTTATCTCTCGTATATGTCCGAAGTTGTCGATGTTCCCTTACAAAAAGATGTGGACAAATTTTTATCTGTTTTAAAAGACCAGCCCGAAAGAACCAAACTGGTACCCGGTGAAGGATTGGGATGCGGTACCCATGGAATTCTTGGCGGTTATCTGGAACTTCGTCATAAACATATGTCGGCAATGGAAAGATCCAAAGCCAAGTTTGATATGGTAGATAAAGAATTTGAAGCGATTTTTGGCCGTAGTCATGGGGGTCAGATTGAAGAATATAGAATGGAAGATGCAGATGTGGTTCTGGTTGCTTCAGGGTCCATGTGCGGAACGATTAAGGCCGTTATTGATGAAAAAAGGAATGCAGGTTTAAAAGTCGGACTTTTAAAGATAAGGATGTACAGGCCATTTCCCAGTGAGGTCATGATAAAAGCACTCAAGGGTAAACAGGCAATTGGTGTTGTGGACAGGAGTTTGTGTTTTGGATTTAAAGGGGGGCCTATTTATACGGAGTTAAAATCCTTTGAAACACAACTTGGCGGATCAAAAATGCTTAGTTTTATTGATGGCATTGCAAATACAGACATCACAAAAGCCAATGTCGAGCAAATGATTGACTCAACTTTAGATTGTGCTGCCGGTAAAGAAGTACATGAAGTTACATGGGTTTCATACCCTGAGGCTCAGGAATCTGGGTCCGATAAAACGGGAGGACTTTAACATGGCACAAAAAAAGAAAGGCAAACCGACAAAGGTATTGAATCATCTCAAACACGAAGACCCATTTTCAAAAGGGGTGGCATTTTGCCCCGGTTGCGGTCTTGAGCTTTTATTAAGGTTTATCCCGCAGGTTATGGGCAATGATATTGTAATCACAGGTACTCCATCTTGTTCAGCTCCTGTACTTCTTGGGCAGAATAATCAATCCTGGCATAAGCTTTCATATTTTGGAACCTTGATGACAGGAGCTGCGGCAAATGCAACAGGGCTTGCCAGATACTATAAAAAAGCCGGCATAAAGAATACTGTGGTTTGTTTTAATGGAGATGGAACAGCGGCTGATATTGGGTTTGGTAATTTGTCAGGTGCTGCTGAAAGAAATGAGCCTTTTATTTATATTTGTTATGATAATGAAGGATACATGAATACGGGTATCCAAAAAAGCGGGACAACACCCTTTGGTGCCAGTACCACCACAACGCCTTTAGGAAAAGCCTCAAAAGGGAAAAATCTGAGACGAATGAATCTGGCCCTTAAAATGGCCATGCACAAGATCCCTTATGCGGCAACAGCAACATTAAGCGACCTGGACGATCTCGCCAAAAAATTGTTAAAGGCAAAAGAAGCCAAAGAAAGAGGATTTGCTTTCCTCCATGTTTTCGCTCCCTGCACAACCGGATGGGGCTATGCTCCTGAAAATACTATTGAAGTGTGTCGAAGGGCTGTAAAGACAAACTACTTCCCCCTTTGGGAGGCGGAAAATGGTAAAATCAGGATGACCAAAACAATTAAAAAACCAAAACCTGTATCAACCTATACCGAGTTAATAAAAAAATTCGCTCATTTAAATGAAGCAGATCTTAAGATCCTTCAGGATGATATTGATTACGAATACTGTATGTTGGGTGGGTTGAGCGCACTGGAAGGCGAGTGTCAGCTTCCGGTATCTTCAGATGATTAAAGGAGGAAGCATTCAATGAGTGAAGTCAGATTTCATGGTAGAGGCGGGCAAGGGGTTGTAACAACATCTAAGATTCTTGCCAATGCTTTTGCCAGAACAGGACAATTCGGCGCCAGTTTTCCCATGTTTGGATTTGAAAGAAGGGGCGCTCCTGTAACAGCGTTTGGTCGATTCTCAGATAAGCCTGTCAGAGAGAAAACGCAGATATATAATCCAGATATCCTCGTCGTACTTGATCCCACTCAGAAAAATTCAGAAGCGGTATTTCAAGGGTTGTTGCCTGAGGGAATGATGCTGTTGAATGATACAGAAGAAACGATAAATGTCTCCCATGAAAATCTTAAAAAGGTGGGGATTATTAACGCCAATAAAATTGCCTTGGAAGAAATCGGTCTGGCCATACCCAACACGGTTATTGTTGGTGCATTTGCAAAAATGTCCGGGTTGCTGGACATTGAACCGTGCTGTGAGGCATTGCAGGATTATTTTACGGGGAAAAAGCTTTCTGCCAATATCGTGTGTACAAAAAGAGGGTTTGACGAGGTCAAATTGTTTGACTTATAGCAATTATGTGGGATGTGAAAATCAGAATCGATAGTATATCTCAAGCGCAATATCATTCAGATCTCACTACTTTTTATAAAATTATTAATATAAGGAGCTGTTATGCCAAGATGGGGAATGGTAATCGACGTAAAGAGGTGTATCGCTTGCTGGGGCTGCACCATAGCATGTAAAGAGGAACATTTTCTTCCTCCAGGGGTATTCTTTAACAGGGTACTTATTGGAGAAACCGGAAAATTTCCCACATCCAGTAAGATAATTTATCCTATCCTCTGCAATCATTGTTCCGACGCCGCATGCGTGGACGCGTGCCCCACAGGAGCAACCTATGTCAGGGAAGATGGTATTGTAGCTGTTGACGATGAAAAATGTGTCGGCTGCAGGGCTTGTCTTGTGAGTTGCCCATATCAGCAGAGAACATATTATGATCAAAACGTAAAAGACAGGGAATATTATCCGGGTCAAGGTAAGACCGAGCTGGAACTGATTGGGGAAAAATTGTATCCCTTTAAAGTGGGAACGGTTATTAAATGTAATTTTTGTTCGGAAAGGCTTGAAGAAGGAATGAAAAAAGGTCTTACACCGGGTAAGGATGAGGATGCGTCTCCTGCATGTGTCAATATTTGTCCTGTTAATGCAAGAGTCTTTGGTGACCTTGATGACCCAGACAGTGAAATTAATCGTCTGATCATGGAGAAAAAAGGTAAACAGCTCCGGAAAGAATTTGGTACTGAGCCGGCAGTATATTATATTGATTAATAAACAGGGGGAGAAATGACCTATAAAACAGATGAAATTTGGGAAGACAAATGGGTAAATACCACCTGTGGAGTATGCTATTGCGGTTGTGCTGCAAAAGTGCGGGTGGTGAACGGTGTTCCCGTAAAAGTTGAAGGAATAAAAGATAGTACCATGGGTGGTGACGGATCCGGTCTTTGCGGCAAAGGTACTGCAGGCCTGATGTACTATCATGATCCAAACCGGATTAAGAAACCGCTCATGAGAACCAATCCTGAAAAAGGTATTGGTGTTGATCCGAAATGGAAAGAAATAGAATGGGATGAAGCCCTTGATATCATTTCAACCAAAATGAAAAAAATCATGGAAGATGATCCCAATAAGATTCTATTTACCAACCAGACCATGAGAGCTTCTGACGGTCCCCATAATCATCCATATTTCTATGCACAGTCCTTTGGAGTGAAAAATAATGGTAATTTTATTATTGGCGGCGGAAGTCTTCACTGTGGTAATGCCTGCCATATGCTGGGTGGACTGATTCATGGTGCATGGTCAATCGCACCGGACTGGCGCTATACCAAGTATGTATTAAAATGGGGTTCCAGTAAAGGAACAGGGTCCGGACATTCAGCCATGACCAATGCAAGGCTTCGAGCCGATGCGATCCGGCGGGGCGTCAAAGAGGTTGTTTTTGATCCCATGGGTAATTTTGCCGGTGGGAAGGCAACCGAATGGGTGGCCATCCTTCCCGGTACAGATACAGCAGTGGGGCTTGCCATCGCCAATTATATCGCCAACACCCGCGGGGAAATGGATACGCTTTATCTTAAAGCCAAAACCAACTTTCCCTATCTGATTAAAGACGACGGCACTTACGCCCGCAATGAAGCGACTGACAACCCGCTGATATTTGACAGCAGAGAAGGCAAAATCAAGGACTATAATGATGAGACACTTGCCTGGGAAGACTGTGCCCTTGATGGTGAATATGAGTATGAGGGTGAAAAAGTTAGGCCCTGTTTTGTTCCTTTTAAAGAGCATTTAAAACAATACACTATTGAATGGGCATCTAAAGTATCAACCGTTCCAGTGGCCAAAATTCTGGAAGTGGCAAAAGCATGGGTAGACAATGCCCAGATCGGTTCCACCATTACGCTTGAAGGAAAAACCTATCCGTACCGCCCTGTTTCTTCGGTCACTTTCCGTGGTTCACAAGGGCACTCAAATGGAATCCACCAGGTGGCTGCCATTGACCTGATGAGCCAGTTGGTGGGTGCGGAAGACGTACCCGGAGGAACGCTTGGATGGCCGGCGATCAGAAGGGCATATCCGGGTGGTAATTATGAGCAGACATGTACAGCAGGCAAAGACGGGGTTATTGTGCCTTCAGTCTTTTATTCCCATGACCCATGGCCGGTCCATGCCCCCAGCCTTCCTGCCACCAACATGGGCTGTGTGGATGTGTGGACCCATTGTACCCTTTCCCATATTCCCTATGTAGATGAAATTGACTACATACATGAAAAATTTGGTATGAAATCCAAACCGGAAATGATTTTCGGAATAGCAGCCAATTTTGTTATCAGTAATTCTGATTGGGATACAGCCATTAAAAATTTTAAAGACTGTTTTGTGGTTCAGATGGATCTGTGGGTGAATGAAACCGACCAGGCCATTGGTGATATTATTCTGCCCGACGTCTCCTATCTGGAAAAAGACTGCTGGTCCTCTGAAATTGATGCGTTTTTCTTTTCCGGAAGCCCATCACACGAAGACTGGTATGTGCACATGCAGCAACCCGTTGCCAAGCCAGTGGGAGAATCGCGTTTCTTTATGGATGTATATATGGACGTGGCTAACCGTTGCGGTGTTCTAGATAAGTTTAATGCCAAGCTTAACGATTATTACGGTGTCGAAGATCCAGAACTGCAGATCAAACCCGGGGAAGTTTTAACCTGGAAGGAGATTGGAGAAAGATTTTTAAAATGGGTTTATGGAAAAGACACAGAAAAAATCAAAGAACAGGGTTATGCCACCTGGCACAAACCCATTGAAGATGTTTATTGGCGATGGGATATTGATACCAGGTGTCCGGTTTATATGGAATATCTGCTTCATGACAGAAAACGTATGGAGGAAATCTTTGAGCAAACCGGTTTTGATCTGGAATTTGATATGGACCAGTACACAGCACTTCCGTCCTGGTTCTGGCCGGAATCGCACAAAGACCTGGATAATGAATTTGACCTGATCGCATTTTCATACAGAGATATTCTGCACACCAACAACACCACATTCCAGAATCCGTATATTGATGAAGTTTCCAAGATGTGCCCCTATACATTTACAATTACCCTGAACTCATCCCTTGCAAAAGACAAGGGAATGAAGGACGGAGATATCATCTGGATTGAAACCAAAGCCGGTGTCAAGGAAAACGGGATTGTGAAAACCATGGAAGCACAAAGTCCAAAAGTGATCGGTATAGCCGGTCAGGGCGGATTGTGGGCTGATGGACGACCCATTGCTAAAGGCAAAGGCTCCAATTTCTGTAAATTGTTGCCATCAAAACTTAAGTATTTTGACCCAGTCGCCGGTAACATGGAAACCGCTGTTGCCGTGAAAATCTATAAAGACTAAAGGAGGGATGCCAAATGAGTAATAAAATTCACGATCTTGAACAAACAATGTTTCCTCCTGACGGCAGCGGGTTAAAACCCTATGAATGGATGGTAAATCCCACTCGCCAACAGCAATGGATTGACGATAAAGGCATATTTTTGTGGCTGGCCTTTTTCTTCTCGGAAATCGGAGCAGGGCTTTATTTTATATCCCTTTTTTATGCGTACAAGCCGGGATTAATCCTGGGCTGGTTGATCACCCTGGTCCTTGGCGGTGTAATTCATGTCCTGTATCTGGGCAATCCCTTGAGAGCCTGGAGAATGATTATGAAACCCAATACCTCTGAACTATCCAGAGGAATCTGGATTATAGGGATTTTTGCAGCCTTAGGGTTTTTGCAGATTGTAACAAGCGGTAGCTTTAATATGGTATTTGGAACCATCATGGGAATTTTATGCCTTTTAATTATATCCCATGGATTTGCAACAATGAATGTTATCCGTGCCCTTCCAGCCTGGAGTTCAACAATGGTTCTGCCCTTGTCCCTTATCTCCGGGGTATGGATAGGTCATCAGATGTTACAATTTATGGTAGCTGTTTCAGGATCTGCTGCCATTGCATCTGGAATGGAAATCTGGGCCGAGGTATTTTTCTTTGCATATTTTCTGTGTATCGTGCTTTATGTCTGGGGAACCTATCACAGTAATGAGATCGGAAAAGAATCCATTAAAATGCAAGTATCTGGCGCGCTTTCAAAGATATCTCTCATTGGTGTTGGCGGTCTTGCCATCCTTATGCCCTTGATTTTTACTTTGATCATGTGGGGCGGGGAAACCAATAGTTTTTTGATCTTTTTAAGATTGGCCTGTATATTTGCAGGTGACCTTGCCCTACGTTATGTTATAATGAAAAGTGCTGTGTATAAGCCATTGATTTAGGTAGTATTGGAATGAAAACAGTACATTTTTCCGGTCAATGCGTCGGGATTAAAAAGACAGGTTTTCAATCCAATGGTTGATCAGCGGATTTAAAAAAATCAGGCTGGCAGGAAATTTCTTTCTTGCCAGCCATTTTTTTATTTTAAGATGTTACAGAAAAAATAAATTTGGTGTTGAAAATATTTATAGAAGGATATAATGTGGCTATAAAACAGATGGAAATAAGCTATGGCCTCATTAATACAGGAAGGCGTATTTGGATGAGTTAGAAACCCGGTCAGAGGAATGGGTAAGAAGAGGGATTTATGATGATCCCAAGTTGAGCCAAATTATAAATATGTACGAGGAAATCGGTTTTACAGTAAGGGTTGAACCGTTTAAACCAGGAATGGAACCTGGATGTATAGAGTGCATAAAAGAAAACCCGGATAAATATAAAGTGCTTTACACTAAAAGAAATGGCCCGGAACGAGAAGATAGATATTAAACATTTTTTTTGTCAAAATAGGATGTTATATGGCGGATAAAGAAAAGGTGATAGACAAGCAATCCATATCTCAGACCAAGGTAAAATTTGAAGTTTATGGTGAGGAGATGATAGAAAAAGAAGTGAAATCCAGTGGTAACAGCGGCAGGATCTATCTGCCGCCCAACTGGGTCGGGCATACTGTGAAGATCATAAAAGTAGAATAATAATGGAGGATCTTGTGAAAGACACAGTCAATATTAGAGGGATTACACTGAATGATTCAGATGCAATCCAGAATATAAGAGAGGCCATCTCAGAAGATGACGGGGACGTAAATTTTGTAAAAATTATAGAACAGCAAATATCTTCCGGAGCAGGAGAATCAAGCCTAGTCGCTGAAATTGACGGGACGGTTATCGGATATATGATCAGCACACGACTATATGCCGGGTTCGGGATTAAAAAAAGTGCCTGGATTATGGCCATTGGTGTTCATCCGGATTATATGGGGCAGGGTATCGGATTGAAACTGGCCATTAAGATCTGTGACATTTACAAGGATAAAGGGATAAAACATATATACACTTCTGTTCGCTGGGATTCTACAGATGTACTTTCCTTTTTTAAAAAACTGGGATTTGAGAGAAGTGAGTTTATCAATCTAAAAAAGAAATTGTAATATATATAGGATTGATTTTAGGATTAGAAGCTTTGGGGTAAAGGTTCCCCAAAGCTTTTATTGTTTTAATAAGTTACACCGGTCAATTTTTCGGAAAGTTTCCAGAGTTTTTCAGCGGTTTGCATATCCCTGGATATAGTGTTTGAAACGACTCTTTTAGGGTGTCCCTTCATTTCCATGAATCCTGATGGACCGAAAAACTGTCCTGTTTTGACGTCATCAGCTGTTGCGGCATATAGCGTGGGAAGGGCACCCATGGGAATGTCCTGGGCTAAAACATGGTTGAAAACGGAAAAAATGCCCATATACCGTTGCAGTTTCGTTGCTGTGTATCCGGGATGGGCTGCTGCAACAATGACAGGGGCGTTTTCTTTTTCCAGCCTTTTTTGAAGAGAAAAAGTAAAATACAGATTGGCAAGCTTACTGTCGCCATATGCCCTCCATTTTTTATACGTTCTATTTTCCCAGTGGAGATCATTAAAATTAATATTACCGGCTTTATGGGCCATACTGCTTACATTGACAATACGGCTTTTTTTAGTTTTTTTGATTAAATTAATCAACATGCCGGTGAGTGCAAAATGCCCCAGGTGGTTGGTCCCCATCTGTAATTCAAAACCATCGGCTGTTTTTTGATAAGGCGGGATCATGACGCCTGCATTATTTATCAACAGGTCAAGACGGGAAAAAGTCGTTTTGAATTTTTCAGTGAAAGTCAGAATTGAAGAAAGATTTGCCAAATCAAGTTGCATTATCCTGATATCAGCCTTGGAAAAATTCTCCAGAATCATATCCCGTACTTCCTCACCCTTTTCAAGGTTTCTGACGGCAATAATGGTCGTGGCATTTTTGCTTGCCAAAACACGAGCAGTTTCAAGGCCGATGCCACTGCTGCCACCAGTAACAATAACGATGTTACCGTTTTGATCAATAATATCTGTGCTGTCCCATTTTCTTTGTTTCATTTGTTTGTCTCCATCATACTTTGTGTGATTTTTGGATGGGTTAAAGTGTTTTCCCACCAGCTTGATCCCAACCTTTTTGCATCCTTTTTACCATTTTTACGGTATTGACCCTCTCTAGGATATAGAATGCTCTGTCCGGATATGGGTGTTGCCACTGAAATATTTTTTAAATTGGCTGCTTTGATTAATCTTTGCATAGGCTCATACCAGGGATGTAAGGCCAGATTAAATGTTCCCCAATGAATGGGATGCAGAATATTCCCTTTTAAGTCGATGTGAGCCTGTACCGTTTCTTCGGGAAACATGTGTACAGGACTCCATAGTTCATCATACGCACCGCATTCAATAAAGGTCATATCAAAAGGACCCAGTTTTTCTCCAATTCTTTTAAAACCGTTGAAATAACCTGAGTCCCCGCTGTAAAAAATATTAAAATTATTAGACTTAATGACCCAAGAAGCCCACAGAGTCTTATTTCTGTCAAGTAATCCGCGGCCTGAAAAATGTTGAGCAGGTGTGGCTGTTATGGTGAGATTATCATCAAATAAAAATGCTTCCCACCAGTCAAGGGAGATAATTTTCTTTTCAGGAACGCCCCATGAGACTAGCTGCTTTCCTATTGCCAACGGAACGACAAATTTCTTTGTGACCGGGATAAGCAGTTTTATTGAGTATTTGTTCAGGTGGTCGTAATGGTCGTGGGAAATAATAACCACATCAATGTCGGTCAGTTTTTCAGGGTTTAAAGGAAAATGGCTGTTGAACCGGGTGGGACCCACCATTGAAATCTTGTTTTCAAATACTGGATCGGTCAGTATTTTGTAGCCATTCATATTGATCATCAAGGATGAATGACCTAACCATGTACTGCTTAACTGATCTTTTTTTGTGGTGTTAAAATAAGACAGATCGACAGGCCGACTGGGTAATGGCCCGGAAGGGACCTGATCGTTTTTTTCAAAAATAAAGCGCCAAGTGGAGGCGATATAATCTTGGAAGCTCATTGTCAAAGCGGGCTTGTCCCCTTTGAACTTACCATTATAATATTGGGGGGAAAGGTTTATTCTATCTGTAATTGACCCTGCGGATAACGCATCAGTCATGGCAAATGTGTTGTTAAAGATCATTGCAGCTCCTGTTATTAGCAATGTTAATTGTGTTATTTTATTCATCATTTCGAAAAAACCCAAATCATTTTAAAGTGAATATTCATTTATTAATACATTAAATTTTTTTATCGTCTTATAGCATCCCAAGCCAGTGTAAATGCAGTCTCAATATTCTCGTTATTCAGTTCAAATGACTGACATACTCTTGCGTTTGACAGGGCGATGATGGGGTAAAATATAAATGCGGTTAAGATATCAAAATCAACATTTTTGATGACTTTTTGTTCTATCCCCTTTAAAAGGACATTGATAACCGGATCAAAAAAAGCCTCAACATCCTGTTTGTCCACAAGGGATTGATAGGGTGAGTTTGAAAATTGTTCTGCATATTGAAAATAATCAGGATGCTTAACAATATGGGTAAACATTTTAAACCACACATTTTTTAATATGTCTCTTATGGGAAGACTGTCATCAAAATCTTCATGGATGGCCCTGGCAATATTTTTTTTAATTTGAATATAGGTTGTGACCAAAAGGTCTTCCTTGTTTTTATAATAGATATATATCGTTGCAGGAGACACCTGGGCCTCTTTTGCAATTTTAGAAACAGAGGAGGACGCAAATCCAATTTCATTCACCAGTTTTACTGTGGCTTCAAATAATGCCTCTTGTTTTATATCATCTTTTATCCTCATGGATGTAAAATAAACGAACATTCACTTAAAGTCAAGGATTGTTTTTAAATTGGACTTAATATTTTAACAACAGCGTGGCCGGTTACAGGTATAGGGGGGCATATGTATAGGGGGGCATATGAACTAAGGAATTTGTTTTTTATGCGGGATTATCCGGGGAAAGGCGGGGACTGGTGGGATTCTTTAGAGATGTGAAAAAAGTGAAGAACCTTTTCCAATGCGACTTTTAGGATACTTTATAGATAGTTTATGGATACTTTTATGATACTTTTTAGCCCCTTTTGATAGCGAAAAAGGGGCTAAAAGAGACCTGAAAGCGACTATTTTGTAAAATAAGGAAAGTGGCTTTTTTGCGTGTTTTTTGCTCTCCAAAGTCAAATGAAATAAGGTTTTTGAAATTTTATAAAATTTTTATTTTTCTCTAATTCCTTGAAACCTTGTATTCATGTTTTTGTTTTGTAAATCTTCAATCGTCTTGTTTTATAGACCTTTCAAGAAATCATTAGTTATTTGTTACTGTTTTGGGAATTGGTTTCCACTAATTTTTTGATCAAAAATACACGCATTTGAAAATTTTCTAAAAAAATATTTTATTTTGGCTAAATTTGTAAATTTTACCTAAATATTATGGAAATAGACATAATTTGACATCAAATTTCCCAATAATTTTTGACGATGAAATTACAAATTAACTCTTTTCCCGTAATTGAATCACAAAAAAAACCACAGAGGATAGTTCACAAAACATTTTTGAATAATGAACTGTCCAACTAATAACCTGTGGCTCTGTCAATTTTTTATATTAAAAAGTGAAATTTGAAAAAATGTTTTTATTAATACTGGCAGGAAATAAAGTGGAATTTTAACAGTTAAGATCACGGGTTGTCAAGCATAGCGAGGGAACAAGGGTTCCACTAAAGTTCGTTAAGAGCAACAACTTTTCAAAGTTGTCACAGATTTAAAAAAAAGGCCGCTACTTGCTGTCGTGTGCAGTGCTTGGTTCTAAGGATATCTATTTATCCCCACTTGGAAAATTGACAAGATTACAACCTGTTTTGTCGTGAATAATGCTAATTACCTTATTGGAATTTCTCATTAGTTTTGAAATAGGAATTTTTTTACCGGACTTTGATACAATAAAAAAGAAATCTCCCCATCTACCAAACCAAGGTTTTCTGATTTCTAATATTTCGTCATATTGTATTTTTTTTTCGATACCTATTCTATTATAGGCCACAACACCGGATTCTGTAATTGTGATAGTTATAAAAGTTTGTTTAAAAATATTTATTCCAAAAAAAGGTAATAGCATAAAAAATACAAACAATAAAAATAGACCTAAAGAGAAGCCCTCTACGTAAATCAAGTACACAGGTAAAAAAATTAAAAGTACGCTTCCCCCTGAAATGAAATAGCAAAAAATACGCATTGGTAAACTAACATATGCCCGCATGTTATTTGACCTTTTTATTGGGTTGCTATTTGCCTTGATATTGCCTCTAAAAGGTACTATCAGTGCAAATTTACATTTTATTATTTTTTTAAATACTTTTCAGTGAAAATTATAAAAAAAAGATATGTGATGCAAGAAAAATTAAATAATTTTCAGACTTTACTGAAAATATAATTTATTCAAAAAGGATCTGTTAGAATGTTCTTTATTGGTGATACATATTCCAGCAGCTCAAAACCAGAAAAATAATCCCTGAAATATACAACTACAAATTAGTTATATTATATAAACCACTATGGAAAAACAGCCTGAAATGCTGCCTACGGCTTATATGTCTGAAGCTTACTACAAGTATAGTTGAACAAAGATCTTTCTCAGCTGACACAACATATTGCGATCAAGTAATTTTTACAAGATCTCCTTAATTGTTGAATCTCA
>CAYVZG010000038.1:0-44078 GCA_964455805.1 uncultured Desulfobacula sp. | reverse complement strand
CTTCCAACGCATGATAGGCATTAGCTGTTAGATTCATTACGATTTGATGGATTTGGGTAGCATCTGCTTTGACACTTCCACAGTTATTATTGATATCCTCTATTATTTCTATTGATGTGGGGATTGTAGACCGGATAAATTTTATTGACTCTTTGACTATGGGTTCCAGCTTCATTGTTGTGAATACCACTTCATCCTGGCGAGAAAATGTAAGAATTTGTTTTACAAGGTCACGGGCCTTTATTGCACCCTTATGAATTTCTTTAAGGCCGTCATGTATTGGACTATCTTCGGGTATATCTTCAAGTAATATTTCCGCATGCCCTAAGACTGGAAAAAGAAGATTGTTAAAATCATGGGCTATGCCTCCTGCCAGGGTTCCGATAGCTTCCATCTTTTGTGCTTGTTGAAGTTGGGCTTCAAGCTTTTTTTGCTCAGTTACATCCAATAAAAATCCTCTAATATGTTTTAAATTACCATCTTCATCAAATACTCCTGAAGCATTTTCAATCAAATGAATTGGAGTCCCATCAGGCCTCATTAATTTAGGTTCAAATCCTGTAACTCGCTTTTCTTTTTTAATAATGTTCAAAAAATTAATTCTATCATTTGAATCTTTAAAAAAATTAGTAATCGGCGTATCAAGTGCATGTTTGATACTATCGAATCCAAAAATTTTTCTATATTCTTCATTGCAAGCAATCAGTTGTCCTTCGCAGGTTGAGATATAAGATCCGGAAATATTTTCTTCAAAGTACTCCCTGTAGTGTTCCTCACTTATCCTCAACTCTTCTTCAATCCGTTTTCGTTCGGTGATGTCCGTCGCTATTTGTAGTTTGACCAACCGACCATCTGTCCATTCTATAGCCCGATCGTAGTTAATGAACCATTTTCCGGTAATAGGATTTTTATCCTGCCAGACACAAACACCGGTGGGGTTATTATTTTCATCTATTAGTTGGTCTTTGGTACAATGTGGGCATGGTCCAGATTCTCCTCTAAAAACTTCCCAACATATTTCTCCGGTCATATCCCTGCCATAATTCTCAATCATGCGTTTGTTAACAAAAAGGATTTCATCGGTGGCCAAATCAGAGACATAAATGGTGGCGTCAAGGCTGTTCAATACCATTAAAAATCTTTCATTAGATGCCTGTAAGGCTTCCTCTGCTCTCTTTTGCTTCTCAATATCGAATACAATACCGTCAATCCCCATGAGATCACCTTTTTCAGAGAAAACAGATGTCTTGCGGTCTTCAACCCAACGGATATCACCTTTTTTTGTAATAATCCGATATCTTTGAACAAGATGTTTCTGAGCCTTGGAAAGCATGGAACCTTCCTCAAACACTTTTTTTATGTCAGCATTATGAATAATGCTTAACCAGTTTTTTTCTTTTGTATTCAGCTCCTTTTCGGTGAAACCACAAATATCTACACTTCCACTGATAATTTCTGCAGACCAGTCAGGATTAGCTCTGTAAACCATACCAGGAATATTTCTTACCAGCGCCTTATGTTTTACTTCGCTATTTCGTAAATTTTCCTCTACAATCTTACGATGTGTAATATCTCGATCAATTCCCCTATATCCTGACAATCTGCCTTCATTATCGAAGATTGGAATGCCGCTGGTTTCCAAAACAACACGAGAACCGTTTTTATGAATATTTACGTTTTCGATAGATTCAAATGGCGACTGTGAGGAAAGAAAAGCATGGAAAAGATCAGAAACTCGTCTGGACTCGTCAATGGGCATTAAGTCGAAGGGTGTTTTACCAATTACTTCTTCAGGTTCGTATCCCAAAAGCCCTGTAACCTTGTGGTTGGAATAGGTGTACCTACCTTTCAGGTCTATCTCCCATATCCAATCACTTGTGGTTTCCGCTAAATCCCGAACCCGTTGTATTTTTTTCTGAAGGGCCTCCTCAGATTGTTTGCATTCAACTTCAATTTTTTCTAATTCCCGGACCCGCCTTTTAAGTTCCTCATATGTTGGTTTTTGATGCATGATTACCTGTTGTTTTTATTAGATTATCAAACTTATTTATTTTAGTGAAAAGATTGATATATCTGAAAAATACAAAAATTAATCTGTAATTAAAACAATGATTTAAAATAAACGTTATATTAAAAAATTGACAATTGCAAAAATAATTTATTATTGGAGCGAATTTCCCATGATCATTTATGGATTATTATCAGTCAGGAGTCAAATTCGACAGATAGCCGAATGATTCATTCACCAATCAGTTTTTTTAAAAATTATCAGAATACAAGATGTGGAATGGATGGAATTTTCAGTTTCGGATTTAAAAATCAATTATATGGGGACCGAAAAAATCAAATGAAACAAATTCTCATTACATTTTATTGGAGGTAAGCATGATTATGCAACCGGATTGACAGGGAAAGTCTGGTGTGATACCTCGGCAAAGAACAGATATTGTTTTTTGCGTAGTCCTCACCAAAACTCAGTTTTTTTACCCATAAGCTTAATACCATCAGTCGTCGCTCGACTCGTGTATACTCGACTGGAAAACATACCCTATCATGTCGCTATGAATCTATTATTTAAAGACAGGATAATCTTTGTTTTTAAACTTTTTCTAATTGTTACAAGTTTATTCGCCAAATCAATTAAGTGTTAAGTATCACTTGACACTTAATAAAAAATATGATTATTTTTTAGATGGTTATAAAATGTTCAAATAGAAAGAAGAGATCGGATGCAATCAAAAAAAAATGAACGCAAAAACGTTTTTTCCAAAAGGGTTAGGATGAAAACACTGGTTGAGCGAACCGGCCTTCCCAAATCAACCATTCTGTATTACCTTTCAAAAGGACTCATCCCGGAACCTGTTCATACCCGCCCCAATATGGCCTATTATGACGCAAACTGCATCGATCGCATTCGCTTAATACGCCATTTGCAGAAGCATCACAGGCTCTCCCTGTCCGAAATAAAAAATGTCATAGCAAACAGCATAAAAAACGCCGACTTATCGGCACGCATGGCACTTGATGAACGGGTCTTTGGCAGCCCAGAACGGAAAGATAAGGTGTCTGAATCCGAATTTTGTAATCATACAGGCCTAACTGGCGAACAGGTTCACAAGTTGTTGGAAAAAAAACTCCTGCTGCCCATTGAAATGAACATGTTTGACCCACAGGATATAGCTATGGGTCAATATTATGCGAGGGCATTGTCTTGGGGCATTGAACCCGATGACCTGACCTATTATGTGGAATTCGGAGAAAAGATAGTACAGGCTGAAATTGAACTGAGAGAAAAAATCACAAAGAGTCTGCCTTATAATGAAGACACCGACATGACTGCCATGATGGTCAACAATGCAAGGATGGGTCGAGCATATATCATTGACCGGCTATTTCAACACCGAATTGCCGCAATGAGTGACATCAAGGACAGCAAATCCCCTAAAATAGAAATTGAAAACAAAGGAAGAAAATCATGATAACCATTGACCAACAGTCCTGCAATTCCTGCGGTATATGCGAACACATCTGCCCCAGGCACATTCCGGAAACCATTATAAAACAAGGCGAAAAGCAAACCGTTATATCTGATGAACGGATTTTATTGTGCATGAACTGCGGACATTGCGCTGCCATCTGTCCAAACACAAGCATACAGATTCGCATGCTTGACAATGAAGGGTTTTTGCCTGTGCAAAATCTTGGAATCGAGCCCTCTCAACTCCTGTCCTTTATGAAGCAGCGCAGGTCTCACAGGAGATATAAAGAGGAACCGGTTCTAAGCAATCACCTGGAGAAAATTATAGAAGCCGCCGGATGTGCACCCACCGGAGCGGGCGGTTTATCGACAGGCGCTATCGTCATTACCGAGCCTGAGACATTGAAACAATTGTCTGATTTGTGTTTTGATGTTTATAAGAATTTGGACAAAGCGTTAAAGAACCCCTTCGCCAGGAGAATCATCCGGTTTAGAATTGGCAAGAGCCTTTTCCACACGTTGATCGATTTTGTCATGCCCGGCATGCGCTGGTATATTCGGTGGCATGAGCAGGGAAAAAGCAATGAGATTCTCAGAGATGCTAGTGCTGTGATACTTTTTACAAGTCCTTTGCTCGAACCTATGGGGAACGAGAACTGTTTTATTGCCGGGCTCCAGGCGATTTTCATGGCTGAAACCTTGGGTGTAGGGACCTGTTTCAACGACCTGATTCCACAAGCGTGCAATCGTGATAAACGGCTCAAGAGTCTGCTCGGACTGGCAGCGGATGTTCAGGTGAACACCAGCATAACCCTTGGATACCCGAGATACCGGTTTAAGAAAAACGTACCACGGCACCTTGCCCATGTCCGTTATTTATAATTTCTTCCATCTTTCCTGAAAGGTGTTGACTCTGTCCATAATTCCAGGGTTAAAGCTTTGTCACAAAAGGTGATCACTTCAATCTGTTTTCAATCGTTTTTATAAATTGAGGGCGAACCTTACTTTTGTAGTCTTGACAATGTTTTTGTCATGAAGGTTAGGCAAAAGTTACTATTTAATCTCAAATTGGGGGACCCCAATGCCTGGGCAGCTGACATTCCGGAATAAGCTCTGATCTCGTTTAGAACGATTATATTCTATTACCTGATTATTATCGTGCAAATGCGTCATTGGGCATTTCCATAATTGAGGGAACATTTGATTTTAATGCATTGATTTTACCCATGGTTGAAGACAGAACATAGGTGATAAAATATTCTGCTGTCTTAACCTGGCCCTGGTAAAATGCCACATCCTTTTTCTTTGCATTTTCAATTTTTGGGGCCGCTGCAAGCGCGCGCCAGAGTTCCAGCCAAGCCATGCATACATCACCCACCACATCCAGAAAAGGGTGGGCTGTTGCAAACGCGTCTATAAATTTTTCAGACATGGCTGTCATCCCCGTGTGCATGGCAAGTTCACCCAATGCATTTACCGCAAGTTCAACTTTTTTTGCCAAATCTTCCAGGCTGTCAACCGCTTTGGCCTTTACAATTGTTTTGTTCATTTCCTGCAATAGATCCATGAAGGGTTGGCCTTTATTCATGCCCAGTTTTCTACCCAAAAGATCCATGGCCTGGATACCGTTGGTGCCTTCATAAATACTTGTAATTTTACAATCCCTTAGCAATTGTTCCTGGGGAAATTCCTTCATATAACCATAACCGCCATAAATCTGGATACCCTGGGTACATACCTCATGAGCTCTGTCCGTGCAATATGATTTTGTAACAGGAGTTAACAGCTCTATGAGCCCCTGATATTTTTCTTTGTCTTCTTCTGTCTTTGCAATTTTGACTTTATCAAAAAGATAAGCTGTGTAGTAAAGCAGGGATCTCATGCCGTCGACATAGGCTTTCATGGAAATGAGCTGACGCTTGACATCCGGGTGGTTGATAATGGCCACCGATTCTGGATTTTCCTCCAGCATATTACGAATATCCGGGCCCTGTATCCGCTGCCTGGCATAATTGACTGCATTGATATAGGAGGTGGTTGCAAACCCCAGTCCCTGTGTTGCAATCCCCAATCTTGCCTCATTCATCATGACAAACATGGCCTTCATCCCTTTGTTTTCCTCACCCAGCAATTCACCCACGCACTCATTCCTGGATCCAAAAGAGAGAGAACAGGTACAGCAGCCGTGCAGCCCCATTTTATCTTCAACGCCGGTGCAGACGACATCATTGCGCTGACCCATTGTTCCGTCATCGTTTATACGGTATTTCGGAACAAGGAAAAGAGAGATCCCTTTTGTCCCGGCCGGTGCCCCTTCAATGCGGGCCAGTACAGGATGGACAATATTTTCGGTCAAATCATGATCACCGCCGGAAATAAAGATTTTATTTCCTGTAATAGACCAGGTACCGTCTGGATTTTTTTTTGCCGATGTGGTTAAGGCGCCGACATCGGATCCGGCTTCCGGCTCGGTGAGACACATGGTTCCCGCCCACTTACCCGTGTAGATATTTTTAAGATATTTGCTTTTTTGTTCATTAGTACCAAACACTTCCACAAGCTTTCCCGCACCATGGTTCATGCCGGGATAAAGCATGAAAGCACAATTGGCACCGATAAACATTTCGCTGGCCGCCTTGGCAATCACTTCCGGCATTCCCTGTCCGCCGTATTCCGGATCTTCACACATGGCAAGCCACTCACCTTCACAAATGAGGCCAAATATTTTATGAAAGGACGGAGGAACCTTCACCTTTCCATTTTCAAGAATACAGCCGATATCATCGCCGTCTTTTTGAGTGGGAAGGATTTCTTTAACAGCCAGGTGACGTGCTTCCTTGACAACCATGTCCATGGTTTTTCGGTTAAAGTCTGCAAATCTTTCGTATTTGGCAAGTTGGGCCACTTTTAGCACTTCATGGAGTATAAAATCCTGATCTCTTCTGTCAGTTATGGATTGTGCCATTTTAAATATCGCTCCTATTTTCACTTTAACTATGGATTCATTTCATAGGTATCAATCATTGAATATACTTGCTCTTTTAAAATTTTCTCAAACTTTTCATCGTTAACAGCCGGCCGTTTGATCATTTTCAAACAGGCATCCTGCTGGACCTTTGTGGACATGCTTTTCCCGTATAGTTCAAGGCCGTATTGTGAAAAATCTCTGACCATAAAATCAAAAATCAGATCCAGCAGATCGTCGTCAATGTTTTCAATAGCTGCGCTTTCGATAATGAGCTGGCCGTATGCCACAAGGGTAAATATTTCACCCACACATAAAAGGTAGTCAAAGGCGTTCATCATCTGATCTTTGAGTTCCATTCCCGAAGCCATTAAAAATTCTTCGTACGCCTTAATCTGTTCTTTGAATATGTTGATATTCGGCAGATCTTTTGTGGCATAGGTATTTCTAAAGTCATGGAACTGAATTTTCGCATAACCTCGTGTGGGCCCCTGGTTGAACAGATAATCGTCATTTTCAGCGTTGTTCATTTTGGGGATTTCCGGAAACTTTCCGGGATTGAACATATAATTGGGGATCAGTTTGACAATGAGGGCCATGTTCACATGCCGGGTTCCTTCAAGTTTGGGGAACCCCCTTAAATCAACCACTGCCTGATTAAAGTAATTATCTTTTTCAAATCCTTTTGCAGCGATAATATCCCATAGCATTTCGTGGACAACCTCACCCTGGATGGCAACTTTCATTTTCATGATGGGGTTAAAAAGAAGATAGCGTTTATCATCTTTTGAGGCACATCTCATATAATCTGTGGCTCTGAGACCAAACAATTTCATGGCGGAGAGACGGCAATAGGAATCTAAAAAAAGCCTTTTGACATGGGCAAAATCGGTCACCTTTTTACCGTAAAGATTTCTGTGGGCGGCATGATTCAAGGATTCGTATAAAGAATGGGTGACAATACCTATGGCACCGGAACCAATATTGAACTTACAAATATTGATGGTATTGAGCATATCATCCCAGGCTTTGGATCCTCTTGAAAGAATCAGATCATCTGTAATGGGATAATCATGAAGGGCAAACTCCGCCACATAGTTCTGGGCGTCGATAACATTTTGGATGCATTCATATTTTTCATGCTTTGAATCAACAACAAAAAAAACATAGTCTTCTGATCCGTCGATTTTTCCAAAGACAGTTATAATTCCAGCTTCATTTCCATTGCCGATGTAATATTTACTTCCCCTTGCCACATAGGTTCCGTCTTCACAGGGATAAAGTTTCATGGAAGATGAATATATATCCGCACCATGGTCTTTTTCTGAAAGGCCAAATGCACAGAGGGGATTTTCCTTTAGCTTTTCAACGGCCTTGTGTTTAAAGCTTTCATTATCCCCTAAAAATACCGGATCTAATCCCAATGTGGATACATGGTACATATACCAGTATGCCATACCGTAGAACCCGCATATTTCTGAAAATTCAAACATCCGGTATGTACTGTAATACTGATCTTTATCTCCAAACCCTTTTGGCAGAAAAAGGGTCTCGAAAATTTTTTCCTCTTTGACAAATTCAGCAAAATCATAGGTGAATTCACGGGCATGATAATCTTCATTGAGTTTCTTAAGACCTTTGTTTTCAAACCATTCAATGGTTTTCAACATAATCTGCCTGGATCTTTTATCCGGATAATTCCTGTCCTGGTATTTTTTCGGATTAAAAAGCAACATTCTCTGTCTCCTTTTTAAGTCAGTATACGAACTAAAAATAAGTATAAAACATCTGTTCCTTATCTGTTTTGTGGGTTAATCCACCAAAAACAGACTTCTTAGCAGACGTTTAAAAATTATTTTTTCTTCCATGGTAAAATCAGACAACAACAGATCGTTGCCTTTTCGTCTCACATCAATCAATTCATCTTTGATATCATTAGCTTTCTTTGACGGGTAAAGCCTGAACGAACGTTTATCATTTTTATCCAGGCGTTTTTCGATCCATCCGGCATCATCAAGGCGGTCGATGATGCCGGACAAGGTTGCTTTATCAAGAATCAACAGTTTGCTCAATTCTGCAGCGGTGGCCCCTTCCTGATACCAGAGGCCTTCAAGGATAAGATGCTGCATATTGGTTAACCCATAAGGGATCAATTTCTTTTTCAACAGGCCATGAGCCTTTTGATTGGCTTTAGCCAGAAAAAAAAAGGTGCAATCCGGAATATTGTTTGGTAAACTATCCATATCAAACTCCTTTGTATACGAACCAATATTCCAAACCGGTCATTTTGTCAATAGAATTTGAGAAGGTGCATAAAACCAGACATTTTCAGATACCCGCATAAATATATTTGTCCTTTATTTTAAAGGGCTTTTTAACCTTTATTACTATTTATACTTTCTAACTTCTATTGATTCATAATGATCAGAAACCTTATCCCATCTCTTTAACAGCAGTTGGGCCGCATCTGGAACGTAGCATCGGGTGTAGTCTTCTCCCTGAAAATCTTTGACATTCTGCAATGAATCAAAGGTCATAATGGTTACAAACTCAACTTCGTCCGATAAATCCTGCCTCATCAGTTCTATGCTTCGATATCCGGGGATTTTCTTTGCTTCAATTCCAGGAAATACCTCATTGTGTAAAAGACGTTGGTATTTGTCGGCATTTTCATGTGTCGTCCATCCATGCCAAACACGTTTAATGGCCATAATAATACTCCTTTTATATTTTTGCCTAACAAAAATTGTGCTGTACCAAAATATATTATGGTTGTAAATAGGTATAACTCATTAATTTTCAAGAAAAAATCATAGTGCAACGTCCTGTTGCCAACCTTGAAAAGAAGATCGTGTTAAAACCATAAAATCATCGGACTTCCCCTGTCTGATGTTCGCCATGACAATTTGAAATTTGACTTTTTTGAACTTTAAGTTACTATTCATAGGCTATGGATACACCTAAAAAACCAGGCATGAAAACACGGCCCTTTGTGAAAAAGAAAAAAGACAAGACATTTTACAGGCCGCCAAAGATAAATTACAATCTTGATCTACCCATCACAGAAAGAAAACAGGATATTGTTAATGCCATTAAAAATAATAAAGTGGTGATAATTTCAGGTGAAACCGGATCGGGTAAAACAACCCAGATCCCCAAATTCTGTATTGAAGCCGGCAGGGGGGTAAAAGGGGTGATCGGCTGCACCCAGCCAAGACGTATTGCCGCCATCAATGTTGCAAAAAGGATTGCCCAGGAGCTTAAAGAACCCCTTGGTCAATCCATTGGATATAAAATCAGATTTGATGACAAAACCCGGAGCCAGACCTGTATAAAAATAATGACAGATGGCATCCTGCTTGCTGAAACCCAGACCGACAGATTTCTCAATGCCTATGATACCATTATTGTAGATGAGGCCCATGAAAGGAGCCTGAATATTGATTTTACCCTGGGTATTTTACGAAATCTTGTAAAAAAAAGAAAGAATCTGAAACTGATTATCACATCTGCCACAATCGATACACAAAAATTTTCCAAAGCATTTGACAATGCGCCCATCATAGAAGTCACCGGAAGAATGTACCCGGTAAGGACTGTCTATATGCCGTTTTTGGATAAAGAGGGAGAAAACAAAACCATTGAAGACCAGGGATATGTGGAGGCTGCAGCAAATGCAGCCAATCTTCTTGTTTCTCAATCAAAATCCGGGGATATCCTGGTGTTTATGCCCACCGAACAGGATATTGGGGAGACCCTGGAGCTTATCCGGGGGAAAAATCATCCCAATGTTAGAGTTCTGCCACTTTTTGCACGGCTTTCAGCAAAAGAACAGGCCCGCATTTTTTCCAGGCAGCAGGGGCGGAAAATTATCGTTTCAACCAATGTGGCAGAAACCTCTTTAACCATACCCGGAATTAAATATGTAGTGGATACTGGGCTTGCAAGGATCCCTGTGTACTCACCCCGAACAAGGACCACAGCTCTTCCTGTCAGCCCAATTTCACAGTCCTCGGCCAACCAGAGGCTGGGCAGGTGCGGCCGGGTTGAAAACGGAACCTGCATCCGGCTGTTTGATGAAGATGATTTTGGGGCCAGACCTTTTTTTACCTCACCTGAAATCTTAAGAAGCAACCTCGCAGAAGTCATATTGCGGATGATCTCATTAAATCTGGGGGATGTAACACGTTTTCCATTCATTGATGCACCAGCACCTAAAAGTATTAAGGACGGATTTGACACCCTGATTGAACTTTCCGCCATTAAAGAGAAAAGATCACCTCAAAAGAAAAAAAAGAGGTATGCGTTGACTAAAATTGGGCGGACCATGGCCAGACTGCCTATTGATCCCAAATTATCCAGAATTTTGATTGAAGCCGATAACAATGGTTGTCTAAAGGAAGCCGCCATCATTACAACAGCCCTTGCCATTTCAGATCCCCGGCAACGTCCGGCTGACAAAACCCAGGCCGCCGATCAAAAACATGCATTGTATAAAGATCCCGGGTCTGATTTTATAACGCTTTTAAACATTTGGAATGCCGTTAAAACAGCTGAAAAAAAATTAGGATCACGTTCAAAACTCAAAAGATACTGCCAGGCGCATTTTCTTTCCTTTAAGCGTATGCGGGAATGGAATGAGATTCACAGCCAGATTACCCGGATATTAATAAAACATGATTTGAGGGGAAAAAAAACAATTCCCCCTCAAACAAAAACCCGCGGTATGAAAGCCAAGGATTTTGAATTTGGCGGGCCCTTGTATATTGCCATTCATAAAGCCATTTTATCAGGATATCTTGCCAATATTGCCCATAAAAAGGAAAAATATATCTTTAATGCGGCAAAAGGACAGCAGGCCATGATATTTCCCGGATCAGGACTATTTAAAACCGCCGGAAACTGGATCGTGGCAGCTGAATTTGTTAAAACCAGCCAGCTTTTTGCAAGATCTGTGGCCACCATCGATCCTGAATGGCTTGAACAAATCGGAAAATATCTTTGTGTGCATACTTTTTCTGACCCCCACTGGGAAAAAAAACGAGGAGAAGTCATTGCCAAGGAGCAGGTGTCATTGTTCGGGCTTACAATTATTAACGACCGTCGGGTTGCCTACGGCAAAATTAACCCTGAAGAATCAGGAGAAATATTTATCCGCCACGCACTGGTTCAGGGGGAGGTCCATCAAAAATATAAATTTATGATCCATAATTTTAACCTTATCGATGAGCTTGAAACCCTTGAACACAAAAGGCGAAAAAAAGATATCCTGGCCTCTGAGGACGATATTTTTCATTTTTACCAATCAAGGCTGCCAAAACCATTTTATAATATCAGAACATTTTCAAAGTTTATCAAAGATCAGAAAAATCAGGATTTTTTAAAAATGACAATCAACGATCTTCAGAAATCCGCCATTGATGAAAACGAGATGTCCCTGTTCCCTGATACTTTGAAAATGCCCCAGGCTAAATTCAGGCTGGAGTATGAGTTCAAACCCGGATCTAAAAAGGATGGAATCACCTTGAATGTTCCTGCCGCTTCCGCCCAGCTGGTATCAAAAAATAGTGTAGACAGACTGGTTCCGGGCCTGTTTGAAGAAAAAATTGCCGCACTGATAAAGGCTTTGCCTAAAAAATACCGTGTTAAACTGGTCCCTGTATCCGAAAAAGCAGCCATTATTGCAAAAGAACTGCCAAAGGAGGATGTCCCGTTATTTTCACTACTTTCCGCCTTTATTCAACATCGATTCAATTTTCTTGTACCGGCAAATATTTGGTCTGATAAAGCCCTTGCCGACCACTTAAAAATGAGGTTTTCCATCAGGGATGAAAAAGGCTATGAGATAAGAGCCCAAAGGGACAAAGCTGTTTTAAATCAATTTTCAGAATCCGACCCTGACCCAAAGGATAATGCCTTTGAAGTTACCCGAAAAAAACATGAAATATTCGATATTCAAAAATGGAATTTTAAAGACCTTAAAGACTATATTATTATTGATAAAGACGCTGAATTTATCCAGAAAGGCTATTTGGGACTGAAAATTGAAAAAATGCCTGATTCAAAAACCGGTCCTCAGATAATATCTCTCAGGCTTTTCAAGTCAGAACAGGCGGCTTTTGAATCTCATTGCCAGGGGGTAAAAAAATTATTTCAAATCATTTATCCAGATGATTTCAAAGCCCTGAGAAAAGACATCAACTCCTCCTCCGGGGTAAAAAATATGGCTCCTTATTTTAATGGGCAGACAACATTTCAGCAATCGTTATTCAACTTGATCACCAACACCTTGTTTAAAAAAAATATTAGAACAAAAAAAGCCTTTGACCGCCATGCCCGGACCCATTTAGACCCTCTTTACCATGCCGGACAAAAATTCATTAAACACATTCTCATTCTGGGAAATGAATATCAAACATGCTTTGATCTTATTCAAAAGCTATCCTTTCAACACCAGAAAAAAGAAAAATTATTTCAGATCTTAACCGGCTTGTTCAATGATCTCAAACGTCTTGTACCTAAAAATTTTATAGATCTGTATGACTATGAAAGGATCAAACATCTTAACCGCTATATCGCCTGCATTACTGTCAGGACTCAAAGGGCAATCAACAATCCTTTAAAAGAAGAAAAGAAAGCAATGCAGCTATCGGTTTACACCAAACGCCTGAATAACCTTCTGGACTCTCTTTCAAAGGACTCAACCATGGAAAAATCCCAAAAGGTCGAAGAGTTTTTCTGGCTTCTTGAAGAGTACAAAATATCCCTTTTTGCGCCGGAATTAAAAACCGCTGTAAAGATTTCCGCCAAAAAACTGGATCAATTTTTATTGGCCTTGTCCACTATGATCTGAATAACGCGCATTGAATAATGACATAGAGATCCTTGTACCGGATGATTTGACTTAAATTAAATTGTTGGCAATATTTTTAAAAAAAGTTGTATAATAATCCAAAAAATCAAACCATCTAAAAACGTACAACTTTTTCCGGGAAAGAATTCACAATGGAAGCTTTAACAATTGCAAAATCAATTACTTATTTTCTCATCGCCGGTTTATTTGAGATCGGGGGAGGCTATCTGGTTTGGCTCTGGATCAGGGAGGGCAGACCCATAACATATGCTGTGGCTGGTGCGGTAATCCTGGTGGCCTATGGTATCATTCCGACTTTACAGCCAGCTCATTTTGGCCGGGTATACGCTGCTTATGGAGGTGTTTTTATCGTTTTATCAATTCTATGGGGCTGGGGAATAGACAAGATTAAACCTGACCGTTTTGATCTGATTGGCGGATTTATTGCCCTAGCTGGCGTGACAGTGATCATGTACTGGCCAAGAACATAAGCAAAGGCTTTGAAACAAAAAATACCGTAATGAGATTCTATATTATTGTTTTCAATAGCTAAAATGAAAATACTTATACCGACTTAGAAAAAATGGGAAACCTTTAATTTCACATAAATAAAGGAGGGTCAAATGCTTCCGCAAGAACAAAACAAAGCCTATCAAAACTTCTATAATTCAGCACGGGGAAATGACATCCTCGATCAAAAAACCACCTTATTGGTTCACATGGCATCTGCCATGACCGCAGGGTGTTATCCCTGATTGGAGCATTACCTTGGTGTTGCCAGGGAAAATGGAATCAATGCACAGGAAATCGGCGCAGTACAGGCAATTGCAATGGCTGTCTCTGCCGGCCGCATTAATGCCCAGCTTCGAGAAGTTCAGTCAAAAATGAAAAAAAATGAGAGGGACAAGTGTTGAAAACATAAAGGAGGTGAATCATGAGGAACCATTGTTTTCCAGCTATAACAACCACTTTTTTGTTATTATTGATTACTGTTTTTTTAGCATCAATAACAGGTTGTGAATTAAACCAAGAACACGAGCGACTTGTTAGGCTTTCGGAACCCTTTAAAGCGGGTGGACAATTTAAAGTCAGAACTCATAATGGATCGATTACCTCAGGCGGAGTTGATGCTGAGACGTGTAATATCAAAGCTATCATCATCGGAAAAGGCACCACCATTGAAGAAGCTAAAAAAGTGGCTGAAAGCATTGAAATACACCTTGACCATTCCAATGGCAAACTGATTACCCGTATTGACAAACCAAAGCTGCTTGAACAAAAATTTTACAGCATCAATTTTGATATCACTTTACCTTTGGACACAAGCCTTGATCTTCATACCCACAATGGTTCTATTATCGTTTACAATATTAACGGCACTGTTCGTACTGTTTCCCATAATGGTTCAATAAAGACAGAAAGAATTACCGGATCTGTTAACCTTACAACCCACAATGGCGATATCGATTGCAACGATTTTAAAGGCAATGTCCACGCACGGACCCGCAATGGCAGTATTCGTGTCGATTATGATAGAAACGCTTTTAATGTCCTAAATGCAGATATTGCAACCCATAATGGCCGGATTGATATTCAAACCCCTGATGGATTGTCTGCAAAACTGAATGCAATAACGCATAATGGCTCCATAAAAACATCCCTGCCTGTAATGGTGGTCGGTGAAATAGATAAAAAAAATCTACAGGGGACAATCGGTACAGGTCGGGGGAATCTCATTCTTAAGACCCATAACGGTTCAATAAGTATTGAATAATCGGTATTGAAAACAGCTTGAATTTCAATTTGGAGAATACAGGTATTGTGATGGAATTTGGTGGAATTGGAAAGGTTTTCAGCGAACGAAACTTCCGTATATATTCAATCGGTTCAATTACATCATGGATCAGTTTTTTTATACAATTGGTTGCCATAAACTGGCTCACCTGGGAACTGACAAAGTCTACCACATGGCTTGCTATAATAACCTTTTTAGATATCGCCCCTAATTTCATATTCGTTCCCATAGGAAGTGCGCTTGCCGACAGAACAGACCGTATCAAAATTGTTATCATTACCCATATATTCGCCTTGCTCCAGGCCTTGGCACTAGCCGTACTGGCTTTGACAGGAAGGATAACCATTCATTCTCTTGCCTTTCTGGTGTTCCTCCATGGATTGATTCACAGCTTCAGCGTCCCATCTCTTTTTGGCATGCTGCCACGAGTGATATCTAAAAAAAACCTGTCTTCCGCCATTGCGGTTAACTCAGCTTATACCCACCTTTCTATTTTTATAGGCCCGGTAATAGCGGGTACACTCATTGCAAACTTTCATATTTCTGCTGCTTTTTTTGCAAATGCACTTGGTTATTTAATCTATCTGATAACAATTGCATTTTTGCGCATCCCTGATGAAAAAGAGCGCCATCGCATGGGCAAAGGCATTTTATCGGATATCATAAAAGGAGGACACCATATAATAAAACATGACGGAATCGGTCCTGTTTTATTGCTGGTATTCATTGGAAATGCTGTATCATTCAGTATGTTTAATCTTCTCCCGGCTTTTGCCGACATTGTTTTTGGGCGGAGCATTGACGGGTTGACCATATTAATGGCTTCCATTGGTTTAGGAGCAGGGGCCGGAGCCTTATGGCTTGCTTATCAGGGCCAATCCCAACGGACAACTTTACATTCGCTTTTAAGCTTTCTCATAGTCATCCTATCCATTGCCCTATTTGTTTCCACTAAACATTTTCTCAGCGCTGTTTTTTTTCTAATTCTTTTTGGTTCTGCCAATGAAATTCGCAGTACAGGGATTGTCACACTAATCCAAAATTCTGTGGACGATGACAAACGAGGCAGGGTCATGGGGGCTTATTTTCTCATTTACAGAGCTTCAAATGCATTTGGCATTTTGGTCATCGGGACCGCGGCAGACCATTTTGGCTTGTTTTATCCCATGATCATTATGCTTATTATTTGTTTTATCATCTGGCTCTGGCTGTTTAGGCGAAGACAAAAAATACACAATGCATTCCAGAAATCTCACTAATACTGAAAAAAATGTCTCACACGGAGTTCAAAATTGATCTAATGGGGCCACATCCTGTTCAATAAATAAACAAAATATGTGCATTTATTCAGCCATTTTCTTTATTGAATCTCTATTTACAAGCACGGTTTCTCTTGATACAAATCGGGGATTAAATATCATTAATAAAAACAGCCTTAGGGAGAAAATTATATGAAGGAATACCAGCGTATGTCACAAGATTTGATGAATAGTTTACAACTTGCCTATGAACCGGTAGGCGTAACTCTTTATAAAGATGCCAATTCATTACCTGACGGTATTTCATTCAGCCTCAAAGAATTAAAAAGTTATTGCCAGGCATTGATTTTAGCCGGACAAGGGGAATCCCTTCTTCTGAGAAAGGAACAAATGGGATGTAAATTAGGTACCTCGGTACTGGGGTTTGAAAAAGATATGGAAGCCTATCTTGATGACGGCGTACTGGAAAAATACGGCATTGGACTTTTTGGTACGGAAGAGGCTTCCTCTGATACCATTTTAAACTCAATGTACCTACCGAAAGGGGAAACACAGGCCGCCTATATCGCCCCATTGTCTAAATTTCAAGACAGGCCGCAGGTTGTGGTATTCACAGCAAACAGTGAGCAGGTCATGTGGCTTCTTTATGCCCTGAACTATGAAAAAGGCGGAAAAATGGAACTGCCTCAATCCGGCGGGGCTTTAGGGGGCTGTTCAGACATAACTGTACTCCCTCTTTTAAAAGGTGAACCAAACATTACCTTTCTGGGCCTGGGCTGCAGATTGAAATCCGCCATTGATAAATGCGATCTTATGATGGGGGTATCTGCTGATGATTTGGAAAAAATCCATACCCACGTTTTAGATATGTCAAAACCCATAGCTATGCTCAACAAACAAAGCATCAATTGAGATTCACAATGATGGGATCGCATTTGCCTTTAAATAACAATTATAAAAGCTGATTTTTTTACATGGATAAAATAAATTTTGATGCCTTTCTTCAGCGGATTAATTATTCAGGCAGCTTAACACCAGATCTTGACTTGCTGGAAGCCCTTCAACGGGCTCAAATTTATACCATCCCAATGGAAAACTTTGATATCATTCTGGGGCGCGGTATTAAGCTTGCCGCCCACACCCTTTTTGATAAATTGGTAAACCATAAGCGGGGCGGCTATTGTTTTGAATTAAACGGTCTGTTCCTAATGGCCCTGAATGAATTTGGTTTTGATGCCAGACCGGTTCTGGCCCGCGTTCACTTCTCCGGCCCACCCACAGGCCGTGGACACCAGATTTCTCTAGTGTCTCTTATGGGCAAACAATGGATTGTTGATGTGGGATTTGGAAATCCCAACCCCAGAATGCCGATTCCTCTAGAACTTGACCATCCAATGATTCACGATGGAAGACTTTTTCGCCTAACAGATGCCGGACCTTTTGGTATCATGCTCCAAGCATTTTATCATGAAAAATGGCAAAACCTTTATAGTTTTGATCTTGAGCATGTGTGCAAAGGCGATATCGAGTATGGAAACCATTTTTGTTCAACCCATCCAAGCTCTTTTTTTACGACTTCCCGAATTGCGGCTCTCCCAACCCCCAATGGTGTTATCACCCTAATAGATAATCGCTTTAAAAAAAAAGAATCTGATGATGTGGAAGAAATGGAGATTAAAAAAGGACAATCCTATTTGGATATTTTGGATTCACAATTCGGCATTAAACTGGATACCACTTACGATGCTTTGGTAAAAAATTTAAGGTAATCTTATAAATGAATTAACCGGCTGTTCTATTGACATATTTTTAAACCATTTTATCTTCTTGAGGCGCTAATTTTCTGCATCTTAAATAGGGCAAATAAATATAACAAAATAATAATATTCTATTTAATCCATTGTAAATACAGGGAAAATTAAGTTCATTACTCACCTTGATTTTATTTATTGCCTTGATAAAAAACTCATTGGTTGTATAATATTCCACAAGCAGTTTTAGGATGTGTTTCAACATTATAGAACTATCAATCCTCTGGCATTAACGTTGCGGTTACATGTTTATGATTTATAAAAAAGGGGTTTTTAATGCTAAGGAATAGGATAATAAAAAATAAAAAAAATGCCATGAAACGGATTGCGGTATTGATGGTTGCCTTATTTGTAATAATACCTGTAACCCAAACTATGGCAGCTAACGACCCTTTCCTTGACGCCGGGTTTATGAAGGCGAGAAAGCAGATAGTGGCTTTGGATTTCACCCTGGAAGATGTTGAAGGCAGGCACATACAATTTGCCGATTTCCGTGGAAAAGTTGTTCTTCTTTTTTTCTGGACAACATGGTGAAGTTGGTGCCGGAAGGAGTTTCCTTCTCTGATTAATCTTTATAACAGGTTTAAGAATGAAGATTTTGTTATTGTTGGAATTGACATCGAAGAAGATAAAAAACTTGTAAAAAAATATGTCGACAAAAAAGGGATTCCCTTTCCCATCCTTTTAGACACTCAGGGCCAAGTTTCTCGTGATTATGGTATCCGAGGAACCCCCGCTCATTTCCTGATTAATCGGAATGGCGATATCAAAGCATATGCCCCAGGTTATAAAAATTGGAAAAGTAAAAAAATTCGAACCCTTATAGAATTCATGATTAATCAAAACAGGTAAACTACACTATAATTTAACCAATGATTACACTTTTATAAAGGTCAGGCACTTGTAATGGGAGAAATATCAACAAAATATAAGACAAGAATCTTATTTTTTATCATTGGCACTGGAATTGTTACCCTCTTTTTTTTAATTGGGAATAATATGGACTTTGAATTCACTAAACAACCGCTCATCTCAAAGGGGACGCCCGCACCAAATTTTTCCTTGCCGGACCTGGAAGGAAAAAATGTGAGCCTGTCAGATTTTAAAGGGAAAATGGTTTTATTAAATATCTGGGCCACATGGTGCCGACCATGTGTGGAAGAGATGCCATCAATTGAAAAACTTTACAATCAATTCAAAGAAAAGGATTTAATCATATTGGCCGTGAGCATAGACATTAAAGGCAAAAAAGTTGTGGATCCTTTCATGAAGCTTCACAACCTGAGTTTCACAACCCTGCTGGATACGGATGGATCCTTACAAAACCTTTACAGGACCACAGGGGTACCGGAAAGTTTCATCATCGATAAAAATGGAGTGATTATTGAAAAAGTAATTGGTTCCTTTGACTGGTCCTCACCCAAAATTTTTCAATACTTTAAAAATCAGCTTGAAAAACCGTATGTCCCAAATAAGGGTTAATAATGGACTTCATATTTATTTTCCCCGGATAAAGGAGCCTGATTCATGAAACACAACATATTAATATTTCTATTCATATTAATGATTATGCCTGCTGTGCAAGCAAGGGCCCAAAATGAAATTTCAACTTTCGAGTCTCTGAAAGTTGATCTGTGGCCGGACTATGACCGGCCATCGGTTTTGGTATTATTAACGGGTATCTTACCTGCAGAAACCCGTTTTCCGGCAACAATAATTCTGCCTTTACCCAAAGATGCCCAACTCAATGCGGTTGCCAGGATAGACGGTCGTGACGGCATTATGAAAGATGACATTTCTGTGACTCCTGGCCCGTCCGACATGCTGATGTTTATCACTCCGGATTTACAATTTCGGGTGGAATACTACGTCCCCTATACGGTGAATGGCAGCCAGCGTTCATATGATTATTCCTGGAAGGCAGATATAACTGTTAATAAGCTTCAATTAAAAATCCAACAGCCTAAAGCAGCCACCTCTTTCAAATTAAACCCTCTGGCAAAGAACATTACCACCCAAATGGACGGACTTACCTACCATGTCTTTCCTCCAAAAGCGGTTTTAGCCGGACAACTATTTTCTGCCCATATGGAATACGATAATAAATCATTCCAGCTGTACACCGACACTTCGCCCCCTGCGCCTGAAGAAAATCCGTTTCCGGAAAATTTATCTTCAAAAGCGATTGATTCCCAGACCAACTGGACCATCCCGGCCATAATCCTGGGGGGTCTTATTGTCATTACTGGGCTTCTTTGGCTGATTATTTCACACAGAAACCAGATGGAAACCCAAAAATCTCCCATACAAAAACCTTTGGGGACAACTCAGGTAAAATTTTGCCGCAAATGTGGCGAACCCGTTGATAAAAAGGATCAATGGTGCGCCTATTGCGGTGCTCATTTATAGTTGCAAAAAACCTTAATCATGAAAACCCTTATTTTTTACCTGTATCCATTTAAAAACCCAATATAAACCGCACAATTGTAATAAAAATGCCGGTTTGAATTAACAAATTAAGACGGGGTCTCTTGAAAGACAGAGTTTAATGAATTAGTTTATGGCATTATTAATTAGTATTTAAGATAAGGATGAGATCGTGTTTGCTGAAACCATAACCTACCCTGCTGCCTTTCTCGCAGGACTGCTTTCTTTTCTTTCCCCCTGTATTTTGCCACTGATACCGGCATATTTTTCTTTTATCACGGGGTTATCCCTTGATGAATTGACCCAAAACAAAAGGGAAACCCGGAACAAAGTGATCCTGTCCACGCTTTTTTATGTGGCCGGTTTTTCTTTTATCTTTATACTTCTAGGCGCCTCGGCGTCTTTTTTAGGTGGACTCACCTCGCAATATTACTGGGTTGTCAGATATTTAGGCGGCGCTATTATTCTTATATTTGGTTTTCATCTATTGGGTATTATCAATATCAAGGGATTAAATTTTGAAAAAAAATTCCATGTTCAACAAAAGCCCCTGCATCTTATGGGAACCTTTGTAATTGGTATGGCATTCGGAGCCGGTTGGAGTCCATGCATCGGTCCCATGCTGGGATCAATTTTAATTGTTGCCGGAAATCAGAATACGGTCCTGGAAGGTATGTTGCTTTTAACTGTTTACTCAGCAGGCCTTGCCATTCCATTTATTGCCATGTCTATTTTCATAAACTACATTCTTGAATTCATGAAAAAGGCTACAAAATTTATTGGTGTGCTCAATAAGATTTCCGGTATTCTTTTAATTTTGATCGGGCTTCTTTTGATCTTTGATAAATTAACCCTTCTTGCCATCGTATAATTGGGATTACACATAAATTCATGATAACCGATCCCAAAAAATTTGCCGGTTTTATAAGCATCACAACCTTTACCAAACTCTTATTTAACATTACCAGAAGGCTGATTTATCCCTTTGCACCTGAATTTGCAAGGGGACTTAATGTCGAGATTTCTGCCATCACATCCATTATTGCCATTAATCAGGCCACATCCCTTTTAGGACCTGTCGGCGCCAGTTTTGCCGACAGATACGGGTATCGGATCTTGATGCTGTTTTCCCTGGGTTTGCTCACCATTGGCGCCTTTTCAGTGGGTTTCATTCCGATTTATTCGGTTCTGGTGATATGCCTTTTTATGGCAGGACTTGCCAAAAGCATATTTGACCCGAGTCTTCAAGCCTTTATAGGCAATTTCGTTCCATTTGAAAAAAGAGGACAGATCATTGGAATCACTGAACTTTCATGGGCAGGATCGACTTTAGTGGGCATTCCCTTAGCCGGTATCATTATAGAACGATTTTCCTGGCAGATGCCTTTTTTAATCATTGGAGGACTCTCTCTTATTTGTTTTTTCATCATATTAAAGGTCATGCCCAAAGATAAAAAAACGCCCGAAATCTCTAAAACCAGAAAACCGATGATGGCAAACTGGAAAACCATTATAAAAAAAAGAAAAGTTTTAGGCATTTTATCATTTGTTTTTTTTATGTCCCTTGCCAATGACAACCTTTTTGTGATTTACGGCGCCTGGCTTGAACAATCCTACCATCTTTCTTTGGCCGCCATTGGATTTGGAACTGTTTTCATTGGACTTTCCGAAGTTTTAGGAGAAGGATGCACTGTATTTTTCTCTGACCGAATCGGTCTTAAAAAATCCGTCATTATCGGTGGATTTCTATGCACAAGTGCCTATTTTCTTTTACCGGTTTTAAATATTGGTTTGGCCTATGTATTGACCGGACTTTTTCTTGTCTTTTTTACCTTTGAATTCACCTTAGTTACATGCATGAGCCTGACAACAGAATTAGTACCGGAATTAAGGGCCTCCACCATGTCTGCATTTTTTGCCACCGCAGGATTGGGAAGGGTTGTCGGTGCGTTTTCAGGGGGCATCATCTGGTCAAAATTCGGACTCCTACCCATCTGCCTGATATCTGGATTCTGCACATTTGCTGCCATTCTTTCCATTCTCATTGGTTTTTACGAGAACAATTCCAATACGTATTGACAGATTCTTTCGTTTTTATTAGGGTTTTTTTCTTATAATAAGAAAATTATTTTTTGTCTGAAACCATTATTTTACTTAGAGAGATTCTTATGAGCGAACTTTTAAGAACGGCATTATTTGATAAACACCAGGATCTTGATGCAAAAATCGTAGAATTTGGGGGCTGGGAAATGCCTATACAATATCCTGCAGGCATCATTAATGAACATACAGCTACCCGAAAAACAGCGGGCATCTTTGATGTTTCGCACATGGGAAGACTTTATTTTAAGGGCAAAGACACCATCCCTTTTTTGCAGCACATTCTCACCAATAATGCCCTGGCCTTAGACGTTGGTGAAAGCCAGTATACGCTGATCCAGAATGAAAATGGCGGTGCCATTGATGATGCATATTTATACCGGTTTAAGCCCGATGAATATCTGCTTGTGGTCAATGCCTCAAACCGGGAAAAAGATGTGGCTCACTTTAAAAAATATCTGCCATTGTTTCAGAATATAGAGATGGTTGACAGGACATTTGAAGTATCCATGATTTCCCTTCAAGGGCCCCTCTCCAAATCCATTATTCAACAGATTGTAACTGGCGGTACAATGCCTGAACCTGCAAGAAACTGTTTAAGCATTGTAGATATCAGCGGTGTTGAGACCTGTCTTGCGAGAACCGGCTACACAGGAGAACCACTGGGGTTTGAGCTCTTCATGGAGAATGAAAACGCAGGTGTCATCTGGGATCTTTTAATGGAAAAAGGAGCTGCTGCCATCGGCCTTGGTGCCAGGGATACTTTACGCCTGGAGTCTTGTCTGCCTTTATACGGCCATGAACTGGGTATTGACCATGACGGCAATGAAATTCCGTTGTTTGCATCAAAACTGTCCAAATTTGCAGTGAGTTTTTCTCCCCTTAAAGGCGACTTTATAGGAAAAGACGCACTTTATGAGCAATATCTTGCCTTTAAAAATATTACAGACCAGAAATTTGAAGATATTTCGAATTTAAAAAGAATGGTTATGCCCCTTGCCATTACAGGAAAAGGAATTGCAAGGGAAGGATACAGGGTATTTTCAAAAGACAGGCATGTGGGGTATGTTACTTCCGGAACCATGATACCCTTTCGGGAACCCGAAGGCAGCGGACTGAATTCTGAATTTAAAGAAGACCACAAACGGCGAGCGATCGCCCTTGCATTGATTGACAGCAGCATTCTTGAGGGAGAGACTCTTGAGATAGAAATCAGGAAAAAAAGGTGTGCGAGTATTGTGGTTCCCTATCATATGAGCTCGGAAGCACCGCCTTTTGTCCGATCCATTCCACATGATCAATTAAAATCCTTTATCCCTGTTGAAAGTGACACCCAGTATCCCCAACTGGCAAAACAACTGGTAACAAAAGCGTTAAACAATCATACCTGGAGACAAAGAGAGTGTATAAACCTTATTCCATCTGAGATGAGCCAGTCTTACATGTCACGGCTATTGTCCATAAGCGATCCTGTAAACCGGTATGCAGAGCATAAGGAAATCAAGGCTTTTTCCGGAGAAGATGTGTTTTATTACCAGGGAACCGATTTCATCCGGGAGACCGAAGTCCTTTTAAACAAAGAATTTGCATCCTTTCTGGGTTGCCGCAATATTGAATCAAGAGTGATCTCCGGCCAAATGGCCAATACAGCCTTTTTCAGTGCACTTGTGGATTTTCTCAACCGCGCTGACAGAAAAAATGAACAAAGAAGAATTCGTAAAATAATGAATAACCACATTATCAAGGGTGGTCATTTAAGTGCACAGCCCATGGGGGCACTTCGTGATTTTGTTGCAAGAGATCCTAAAACGGAGAAAGCGGCTGTTATTAACTTTCCTGTGGAAGAAAACAATCCCTATAAAATAGATATTAGCGCTTGTAAGGAAATTATTAAGGAACATCAGCCTGAGCTTGTTATTCTTGGAAAAAGCATGATCATCCACAAAGAACCGGTGGCTGAAATCCGGGCTCTGGTCAATGAGTTTTCTCCATCCTGTATTGTCATGTATGATATGGCCCATGTTCTGGGACTTTACGGCCCTCATTTCCAGGAACCGTTAAAAGAAGGGGCACATATTGTAACAGGGTCTACTCATAAAACCTATTTTGGTACACAGCGGGGTGTAATCGCCTCTGATTTCAATGAAGACGATATGGAATATGAAATATGGGAAGCCGTTCAGAGAAGAACATTTCCCGGCAGTGTGAGCAACCACCATTTAGGTACCATGACAGGGTTATTATTTTCTGCCTATGAAATGAATCATTTTAAAGACCTCTACCAGAAAGCGGTTATTGCAAATGCCAAAGCCTTTGCAAATGCTTTGCAGGAGAATGGTCTTTCTGTGGCAGGGGATCCTGGCATTTCCTTTACTGATACCCATCAGGTCATTTTGAATGTAGGTTATGGCAAAGGGGCAAAGATTGCCAGACAGCTTGAAGAAAACAATATCATTGTCAACTATCAGGCAACCCCTGTTGAAGAAGGCTTTACAGCCTCAGGAGCCCTTCGTATGGGCGTATCGGAAATGACCCGGTTCGGCATGGTTGAAAAAGATTTTAAAATCCTTGCCGGTTTTATGGCTGATCTCATTCAAAAGGGGAGCGCTGTTAAAGACGATATCATAAAATTTAGAAATAATTTTATGGATATGCACTTTTGTTTCAATGAAGCAGAGGGTCAGGATATGATCAGTTCAATTTCCGATGCGTTTAAATAGTGCCAATTAAAAAATAGGGTTTTTCCGATTATGGAGCAGGGTTAAAAAATGATCACATTTTTATAATGCCCTAAAAAATTTTTACAAAACAACAGATGGGAAAGGATGGCCCGCAAGCCAAAGTTTCCCATCTTTACCCTTTAACCAGGATAACATGTCACTTATAATCTTATCTGGTTTATACCCAGCCACTAATCATCCAAGAGCATGACAAACCCCAACAGACAAGGCATAGATGATATCAAGAGGCAAGTGCTGTTCAATATTTTTGTCAAACAACAGCTTTGCTTCACTTGGAAAATCCTCGTCTCCCAGCCAGTATAATACAGCCACCGGGATGGTGGGCGTAATCTTAAATAAAAAAGCAGCATCTGCCATATCTATGGGATTCCCTCCTAATTTTTCACACTCTTTTTTAAATGAATCTATATCCTCCCCAAATTTTGCAGTGATCATATCTGTTGGAATCGTGTGCGGTCCTCTGAAAAAAGCCGCCCCGCCCGGAATATCTTTTTCAGACACCCATACCCCTGAAGGAAGCAATTTCTTTGACTTCATCAAAAAATATAAAACAAATAAATCAAAATAACTATGATGGGCTTTTAAGTCCATTGCTTCCGGCCTGACCTCATATTCATTTAAATCAACGCAATAGGTATGCCCCCAGATATTTACAAGGTATTGCCGCTTTATTTGATCAAATCTGCATCCTGTTCTGGATATTACTTCATCAGGGTCACAGGATTGAAGATCCAAAAAATTGGTTTTATCTATATTTTCACTCATATCATCCCCTTATCAAAAACATCTGCTCTAAGTTAACAAATCCTTTGACATCAAATGCTTCCCCATCTTTAAGATTGTTTTCCAGCCATTTCATCAATGACGATTTTTATCACAAGTGTTTTTTCAAGCATTTCATCGGAATATTCAAATGTCCTGCCTGAATATTGTGACATTATCGTGTTTAATGCATGTATTTTTTCTTTTGAACCTTCCAGGAATTGGGCCTTTCCCGATCCGATCACACTTTTAAAATCAACCCCCCAGTCACAGGCCAGGCTCGCCTTTTTTATCTTGATAAGTTCATCAACCTCAAAACAGATATTTGGATTTTTTTTGATTACCTCTATCTTTCTTCCCTCCTTGGCACAGTGAAAAAAAAGGCAACCGTTGTCATAGCCAAAATTCAAGGGTACCATATATGGTTTGTCTCCATCCACCATTGCTATTCTGCAGACATGGCTTTGCTTTAAAATTTTTTCAATATCTTTCCGGTTTGTAATTTCTTTTTCTTTTCGTCTCATGTCAAAGACTCCTTAAATGTTAAATATTCTGATTCAGATAAGCCGTTCACTCCAAGAGGACGCTCGTTTCCATCATGGCAATCTGATCCGCCGGTGGTTAACAACTTGTATCTTTTCGCCCAGGATTTCATTTGCTTTTGGTGTTCTATAATATGACCGGGATAATAAACCTCCAGGCCTTGAATACCCGCTTTAATAAACTCTGGTAAAATTTGTTCCACAATTTCTATGGGCGGCAGAACTTCTTTATAATGGCCCTTGCCCGGAAAAGATCCGGCAGCCGGATGGGCCAGGACCGCCATTATTTGATTATCCCTGATAAACGCCATTATCTCTTTTAAATTTATGCCGGAAGGCAGATAGGCTGGGCTGTCGTTTCCGATAATTGAATTGATGATGTCAGAATCTTTTATCCCTAAAATTTCTTTTAATGCAATGGCAAAATGGCGTCTTGTTGCATTTGAGCTGAAAGCAGATATATCTTCAAATGCCAGATCCCTTTTAAATAGCGGTGTTTTCCCAGCCGGTCCAAAATAATGATTGATTTGTTCAATTCTTGCCCGTGAAAGCTTTTCTCCCCTTCCCTGATTCAAGACATTTTGAAAACCATTTACAAATTTATCGTCTGAAAGTCTGTCTGATTTAAAATAGCATAATAAATGCAATGTACCCGTAAAAAATGACTTTTTAAACCGAATTGAAGCCTCAACACCGGGGATTACCTCAATTTTGTATTTTTTCCCTGCTAAAACTGCATTTTTCAAACCGGTTAAGGTATCATGATCTGTGACGCCAAGTGCCTTTATTCCGAGGGTTTTTGCCCATTCAACCAATTTTTCGGGCGTGAGATCACCATCAGAGGCAGTGGTGTGATTGTGTAAATCCGCAAATATTTTTTTGTTCATGATCTTCCTTTTCTTGAGGCTGTTATAAGCTTTTGCCATAAAGGTTTATACTGATTTTCATAAAATAACAATCTAACTTTTTTTCAAAAAAAAATAAGATAATATTTAATTTTTTTAAATTTAATGATAGAAGGAATAAAAGTCCTTTTAACAACCTTAAATTTGGAGATAATAAGTAAAATGCTAAATACCGGCAATGATCTTGATATTATTAATCAATTGGGAGAAGTGGATTCGGAGAAAAGTGCCAAAGCCGTATTTAAACAATGTATGAATGAGGAGCAATTAACCCGGATTTTAAATATTAAGCACCCTGAAGTATTAAAAAAAATTGCATCTTCAATTGTTCTTTGCAATCCATCTGAAATTTTTGTTAATACCGGATCATCTGAAGATAAAGCATTCATCAAAAATCTTGCTCTTTCAAAAAAAGAAGAGAAACCCCTTGCCATGAATGGTCACACCATTCATTATGATCTACCCCAGGAACAAGGCAGAATAGTTGACCGGACATATTATATCGCCGACCCGGAAGACCATGTGAGTTCTTTAGCCAATCGGATGGATAGGACCAGTGCCCTTGAGCAGATAAAGTCTAATTTGACAGATATCATGCATGACCAGACCATGATCATTGGATTCTATATGAGGGGCCCTGTTGGCTCTCCCGTCTCTAATCCGGCTTTGGAAATCACCAGTTCAACCTATGTTGCCCATAGTGCCGAACTGCTATATAGAAACGCCTATGCTGATTTTGACAAAGAAGTTGAAACCCTTGGTCATTTTTTTACAAATATTCACAGTGAAGGCCTGAATAGACCGCAAGATCTCCCCAATGCAAGGGTTCTAATGGATCGCAAATTCAGAACAACCTATAGTTGGAAATGTACTTATGCCGGTAATACCTTGCTGCTCAAAAAAGGCAACCATCGATTTGCCGTGGACAAGGCTGTGTATGAAAATTTTGGCAATGAATTGTCAGAACATATGTTTATTACCGGAATCAACGGACCCGGCAACCGGGTGACATGGTTTGCAGGTGCCGCCCCCAGCGGATGCGGTAAAACCACAACGGCCATGGCTGGGAATGTATTTATTGGCGACGATCTTGCGCAGATGTGGATAGCGGATGACGGCAGCATACGATCGGTCAATCCTGAATGTGGTATTTTCGGGATTGTTGAAGATGTTAACCTGGAAGGCGATCCGCTTTTAATGAAAGTGTTAAGACAACCCGGACACGAAGTGATTTGGTCCAATGTACTCATTGATGAAAAAAAGGTTCCGCACTGGGTAGGGAACAATGAAGATCATCCTGAAAAAGGGTTTAATTTTCAGGGCGACTGGTATGAAGGCAAAATTGATGAAAACGGCAAACCCATTCCATTGTCCCATCCAAATTCGCGTTGTACGTTGAAATCTGATTCTCTTGAAAACTATTCTTCCCAAGCAGAGAATCCTGAAGGTGCTTTGACAAGAGTATTTACGTATAGCGGAAGGGATGCAGACACCATGCCCCCTGTTTGGGTGGCCAAAAGCTCTGCTGAAGGCGTTATCATTGGTGCATGTATCGTTTCAGCAGCCACAGCAACAGAAGTTGGCGCAACCGGTGTTAAAAGAGCTCCCTGGGCCAATGCACCGTTTATCCCCGGTGCTTTGGGAGATTATATGAATGCCCAGTTCAACTTCTTTGGAAATAAAAAAATAAATAAAGAGTATGCCCCGGTGATGGCCGGTCTAAATTATTTTTTAACCGAAAAAGCCCGGGGGGGGGATTCTTCTAAGCTTTTAGGAGAAAAAAAAGATGTAAAAGTATGGCTTTCCTGGCTTGAACGGTATGCCCATAACGAAATAGGCTATATGGAAACCCCCATTGGTAATCTTCCAAAATATGATGATTTAAAATTATTGTTCAAACAAATCATTGATAAAGAATATTCAAAAGAGCTGTATACCAAACAATTTTCATTATACCTGGATAATATCATTAACCGGGTTGAACTGCAGCAGGATGCCTATGCTAAAGAAGAGGGAATCCCTCAAACTTTGTTTGATATTCTGGCCGAGCAGAAAAAGAATCTTCTGGCTTTAAAGGATGACCACGGCAGTATTGTATCACCCGAGGTATTAAGTAATTAGTTTTTGTACCAAGTTTTGAATATCTTCATGGATTGTGGGATGCTTTTCCATCTCACCTTTTTCATCAATCCCTCTGTAGCATAGATCTGCTTTGTATCTAATATCAGCGGCATCAAAAAAATACCGGGCAGTTAACTTCAGCCCGTCAAACAAATCTTTGCCGCTGGTGGCGCCAACTGCCAGAAGGACACCTTGACGCCTGCGATCTTTAAATTCATCCAGCTTAAGCCGGTATTTTCTTGACCACAATACTTGAATACGATCAATCAAGGCTTTCAATGCAGCGGGAAAAGCATAAAAATAAATGGGAGATGAGATGACAATAATATCAGCTTTTATTATTGCCGGCAGAAAAATATTGGTAAAATCATCTTTAAAGATGCAGACCCCTTTTGTTTCACAATTGCCACACCCTATGCAGGAATTTATGTTGAGTTTAACAGCATCCAATACCTGGGTATCATATCCTCGGGCGTTCATTTCATCTATGAAACAAGACATGAGATACCTGGAATTACCCTTTTGACGGGGACTACCATTGATTCCTAGTACCTGAAACCCATTTTTATGATTTTGCATCTGGATCTCCTCAATTTTTCAAAGAATATAATTAATATAGTTTACTATATCAGTAGCAAAATGGCCTATCCTTTGCAATTGTTATGAGCAATTAAAAAGTATTATTTCAAAGGCAGGGTGACGTCAAATTGAGTGTATTGATCCAGTTGGGAGATAACTTTTATGCTTCCCTGATGTTGTTTGATGGATCTCGATGCTATAAAAAGTCCCAGACCTGTTCCCTTTTTCCCTTTATCTGAATAGAAAAGATTGAATATTTTATCTTTTTTATCCACCTCCAACCCCTTACCATTATCTGTAATTGAAAAAATAATATTCGGGCCTTGAATTCGGGTTAAAAAACGGATTTCCCCCTCTTTTTTTGACCTGCAGGCGTCCACAGCATTTTCCAAAATGCTCGAAAATGCGGCAAAAATAGCCATTTTATCAATAAACAGAAAAATATTGTTTTGAGGAAAATCTACTTTTAAACGGATGTTTTCCAGATCTGCTTTTGGTTTAATTGATGAGACAATCTCTTTTATCAATTCAGACAATCTCACCTTTGACCGGTCCGGCTCTCTTTTTTTGGCATGGTAAAGAATATCAAGAACCATTTGTCTTGTGTGAGAAATCTTTTCCTTTACGATTTCCCAGCCTTCTAATATCTGTTGATTATCATTTTTATTCAAACCAGACTCTATGAGATATGATCCCCCATCAACTCCTGTTAAAACCTGTTTGAGTCCGTGGGATACCGAGCCAATATGGAGCCCAAGAGATGCCAGATGATCTTGAAGTTCCCTGATCATTGTTACATCTGTTGACATCTCCATGACATGCTTGACCTTTCCATTGGTGTCTGTAATGGCGGAGGTCTGGATAAAAATATTACGGATGCTTGAATCCTTCAGGACAACGTCCATTTCTGCCGTATGGGATTTATTATCGTCAAATGTTTTTAACACCGGACACCCGGGGCAGGCAGATTTTCTGCCCTTATACACCTCATAACAGGTCATTTCTTCTTTATAGTTAAAATGTTCTTTAAAAATTCGGTTGGTCTCAACGATTTTGAGATTTTTATCCTGAATCGTTAAATAGCCCGGAGATTCGTTAAACAGCTGTATATACCTTTTTTGAGATTCTGCCAGTTTCCGGGTTTTTTCCTTTACAAGCACCTCAAGATTCGTTGTGTAGGCCAGGATTTTTTTTCTTGTATCAATCCTGTCAAGGGCTCTTTTCAGGGCAATCTCGAGAATATCGTTATCAATGGGTTTTGAGATGAAATCGACAGCGTCAAGCTTTAAGCTTTCAATGGCAAGCTTAAAGTCACCATGTCCTGTGATCATGATCACTTCCGTGTCAGGACAATTTTTTTTGACATGTTTCAGAAGAGAGATACCATCCATACCCGGCATTCTGATATCCGTCAGAATGATATCAAAGAACTCTCCATGAATTTTTTCAACCGCTTTTTTTCCGTTATCGGCAGTAAACACTGCATATCCCATATCCTGCAAGTAGATTTTCAGTACTTTTCTAATACCTTTTTCATCATCAACAAGCAAAATTTTAACTGCCATAAGGGTTATCCCAATCAATTATTTAGATTCAATGCCATTGCCTAATACACTCTTTTTAATGACCATTTTAAGATATTCTGAGTCAGCATCTTTTGCAATAAAAACTTCAGGCTCAGGAATATTGTGTTCAAGATTAAGATTCAGCATTTTTATATAATGAGAAAAGGCGTTGCGATCAACCCCAGAAAAAAAAACAATGGGTATGGTTTTAAAATCAGGATGTGTTACCAGCTCCTGGTAGACGATAGCCCCCCCTTTTTCGGGCATCATGATATCCAGAATTATGGCAGCGGGCCTGATCCGGGTTAAGACATCAAGCCCCTGCACACCATCTTTAGCCAATACAGGATCAAACCCCAGTGATTTAACCAGAGTCATAAGATAAAATCTCATTTGAATCTCATCATCTATAATGAGCACCTTATGCCTGTCTGTTTTTTGAATCATTCTGATAAGTTATAATCTGTCCGACCGGTTAACACTTGCGACAGGACAGGCAGATCTAAGAACCACTTGTTCCACTGTTGTTCCAAGCAGGGCTTCATCAGGGTCAATATCCCTTGTATGGTGGGCCATAACAATCAGGTCGCCACTGGTTTCCCTTGCAAATTTTAACAATTCCACATAGGGGATACCCTCCCATATGGCAATCTCATAATTATCAAACCCATTCATTTGAGAAATATACTCTTTTTCAAGCCTTGCCTTTGCTGCTGTTATCTTATCCTCTATTGATTTTTGGCCGGGCGAAACACCTGCCTGTGACGTTGCAATATCAAGGGCATGGAATAAATAGAGTTTACACCCGATAGCATCTGCCATTTTATAGGCAAATTTAAATGCAGACATGGAGGCCTTTGAAAAATCTGTTCCAAATATAATTTTATTAAAATACCAGAAACAGGTTGCACAGGGTCTGCTGATAATCAGGACCGGGCACCTGGCTCTTTGGGCCACGGTCTGCATTGTGGTACCCACAATACCCCTGAATCTTGCAGATCCGGTTTCATCTGCTCTTGTGTGGGAGCCCATTATGATGCAGTCAATCCCCTCTTTTCTGGCAAATCTCAAAATCTCTGTTGAAGGGACACCTGCGAGCACTTCGAATCCTGGCTCTCCATGTTTTTCCATCAGTTTTTCATATGTATTTTTCATCTCGTCTTTTACAAATTCAACATACCCCGGACCGGCATCATCCTCTTCCCCGGTAACATAATCGGTGACAGTAAAACCGCCTCCATGGGAAGGCACCCCAAATACATGATAAAGGATCAATTCCGACTTATATTTCTCAGCAAGTTCAAAAGCAATTTTAGCCGCCGCATCACAGGCAGGAGAAGATGTTGTTGCAAACAGTATTTTTTTAAACATAATTACCTCCTTATGGAACATTCTAACGGGTTAAAATTAAAAGAAAGTTCCCAGGCAATGCCTTCCACAAGTTCAAAAAGCGTGTAAAAGGTCTCATACTGGAAAACATCCTCTCTATCCCCAAAAACAACGTGTTTTAATTTTCCTAGTTTTAATTGATGGTTTAATAAATTTTCCAAATGGAAAAACTTTAAATCTATTATCTCTTTGTTGGCGACTCCTTTCAAAGTGGTATAAAAATTCAAACTCGGGCTTCCTGGAAAGCCTTTTATTTCAATGGTTTTATAAAACAGCAGCGATTCCAATTCTGCAGCTTTACATCCTGAACCACTATTTTTTAAAATAATTTCAAGAAGTGGTTCCAATATTTCACTAATATTTTTTAAATCAGGATATAGGCCCACCATCTTAAAAAAGGAATCCATGGTAAACGCTTTATCCATTTCAACAGTGTTGCCCAATAATTTCAAAACAGAAAGACGAGGTTTTTTACCCTTTTTTGTAATCATACCGTTTTTGTGTAGAAAAATTTGTTGCATACGTTAGATAACCCCTTTTTTAAGCCTTGCTTTTTATTGGAATGTTAATAAAAAAGCTCGATCCTTTCCCTTCCACAGTTTCAAAGTGTATATCGCCATCGTGTTCTTCTATTATTTTTTTGGTGGTCATTAAACCGAAACCGGTTCCCTTCATCCCTTTGGTCGTAATAAAATCGGTGAAAATTGATTTCTTGATGGCATTGTTAATACCACATCCATTATCCTGTACCTGATAGAGGATATTGTCAGCACCGCTTTTAACGAGGATACTGACTTCTTTATCTATGGTTTTCATTTTATTAAAAGAGTCAAAAGCATTGGTGACCAGATTTAAAATGCTATTGTGTATGGCTTCACAGTCCATAAAAACCAGTTTTTTCCCGGAACAGGGTGTCAGTTTAAAAACAATATCTTGCTCCTTTGCCCTGTGTTTCATCAGCTGCATTATTTCCCTTACCGGTTTATTGGGGTTTTCAAGTTGAAGGTTGAGTTTTGTGGTTTTAGCATAATTTAAAAGATCAAGGGAGAGCTTGGTAATCTTATCAATATTGCCTTTCATCATTTCCCAGCCCTGTTTTAAATATTCCCGGTTTTCAAGCTCAATACCCTGTTCCAGAACAAAAGAACTGCCTTTAAGACCTCCGGCAATATTCTTAATGGCATGGGACATGCCGGCAATGGTCTGACCGATGGTAACCAGTTTTTCAGACTCATTAATCTTCCTGTCTTTTTCTTTCACAAGGATTTCAAGGTCATCCATATAGCTTTTAATATTTTGAGAAATCCCTATACGATCCTGTGCTTTTACAATGGCTGACTCAAGATCTCCAATGTCAAGGGGCTTGGTTATAAAATCCGCTGCTTCATATTGAAGGCTTTTTACCACCAGATCCATATCACCATGACCGGTTATTACAATAACCTCTGTTTCCGGATTCAATTTTTTAATTCTTCTCAGGACCTCAATGCCATCAATGCCGGGCATTTTTATATCTGTAATAACAATACAGGGCTTATCCAGAACAAAGCGTTTAAGCCCTGTCTCCCCGTCCGGTGCAAGACACACCTTATACCCCAGGGATTCAAGCGTGATTTTCAAAACTTTCCGGATACCCGCTTCATCATCAACAAGAAGTATTTTATTATTTTTCATGGTTAGGCTATTTATTTCATCCCACCGGGTTTACTGGAAAACTAATGGTAAATGTCACACCTTTTTCAGGGTTATTGCTGACACTGATATCCGCACCAGACTCCTTTATAATGCCATAGCTTATGGATAACCCCAAACCAGTGCCCTCTCCTACTTTTTTGGTCGTAAAAAATGGTTCAAAAATTTTATTGATATCTGCCTCAGGAATTCCGGTTCCTGTATCTGATATCTTGACGATGACAACGCCATCCTTAAGCAGAGTTGCAATGGTGATGCACTTTGGTTTGTTATCCTTATTATTTTCAGACCGGGTAACAATGGAATCCCTTGCATTTATAAGAAGATTAATGAAAACCTGCTCCAGCCGAACCGAATCAGCAATTATTTCCGGCAGCTCATCATCCAGTTCCCATTTAACCTCAATCTCCCGCAATTTTAATTGCTGGCTGAAAATATCAAAGGATCTTTTAACGGTTTCGTTTACATTGAGGGCTTCCTTTGAAAATGTCGATTTTCGACCAAACAAGCGCATGTGGTTGGTTATTTTTGAGGCTCTGTCCACATGGGATTCAATCTCCCGGGTGAGGGTATTTAAAATGTCTTGATCAATGTCCTCATTTTTGCTTATTTTCCTGGATATAAAGCTTGAAGCCGTTTTAATCACAGATAAAGGCTGGTTCAGTTCATGTGCAACCCCTGTAGCCATTTCTCCCAGGGTTGCCATTTTACCGGCCTGGATCAACTGGTGTTCTGTTTCAACAGACAAGGTTATGTCAACCACTGTCACAAGCAGCACCTTTTGTTCTGTAAACTGGACCGGACTTACCCAGATGTTTACATAGATACTCTCCTGGTTCCTTTTATGATTTATTAATCGTTCATGAAACGGATTATCAAAATTTTGTATAAATTTTTCAAACTCTTTTGGTCCCGGAAAAAGTCTGGAAAACGGTTCGTTTTTCAATTCATGTTTTTTATAGTTATAAACGTTCAGGGCACTATTGTTACAGGTGATGATTTTATAGTCGTCTATATCCAGAATAAACACCGGATTGGGAATGCTCTCAAAAATAGCATGATATCTGCGCTCTGAACTTTTGACGATCTCTTCAAGTTTTTTTCTCCTGGAAATATCAATACTCATTTCAAGCGCTGCTATGATATTCCCCTTTTCATCTTTTAAGGGGGCTGTTTTCACAAACCAGTGGGCAATGCTGCCATCCTTGTTTATTCCTGACTCTTCACTGAAATGGGATTTGCCGTCGGCAAATGTTCTTTCTACAGGACAGTCATTACATTTTTTATTAAGATCTTTGTACGCTGAATAACAGAAATCTCCATATTTCGGTTTGAATTTATTAGAAAATACCTGGTTGAACTCCAGAAGCTGATAATCCCGATTCTGGACTGTAATCGTGCAGGGTACCTGATCAAAAAGATTTTGGTACAGGTCTTTTTGCCTGTTCAGTTCTGTTTGCTTACTTTTAATTTTATACCCCATCTCATGGATCGCAATGGAAAGCTGCCCGATCTCATCATCCTGGCTTATTTTATTTATTTTATGGTTATAATTGCCTTTACCGATCAGGTTTGTCTCTTTGATCAGGTTTTTAATGGGATCGGTTACAAGACGAAAAATACTAAAGCCAAGAGTTATCGACAGGATTATAAAAAGATAGATGGCTGTCCAGACAGACATTTTTCTTGTATAATTGATTTCATTTGTTACATCTTTTAAAGAGACAACAACATCAAGGGCCCCCAGTTTTTTTATTTCCCTGGGATGATAATGGCACTGGGCAGTTGAGCAGGACGGATCGTTTAATATCGGCGTCATAAGACCCAGCAAAAGCTCTCCACTACCAGACTCAAAAATCCGGACCCTGTCTTTGATATCCCTCTTAATTACAGGCGTATTTGTTTCATGGCACATTTTACAGGCTGCAGCCGATTTTTTAGCAATTGAACCCAGTTTCTGGGGCATATTTGAAAATTTAATCTGTCCCTGACAATTAAAGATATTTATGGATTCAATTTCATTATACACTGACATGCCTTTTAAAAGCTCCTGCATATCCTTATTTGGATTGTGCAGCATGGCAAACCAGGTAAAATTTAAAACCGTGCTACAAAATTTATCAATATCAGAAATTTTCTTTTCGATCAGATTTGTTTCTTGAAATTTAATGGTAAAATGGGACCAGATAAAGATGCTTGCAAACAGCACAAAGCCCACAGAAATCATCAGCTTTAAAGCAAGATTCTTTATTTTTATAATGGGTTTCAATATGTTCCCCTGTCCCTTTTTCAATTAATCTAAAATTTCCTGCACCTTGGCTAAAACGTGTTCCGGATCAAAAGGTTTCCCAAAGGTGGCAACCGCTTTTGGAACTGAATATTTTATCCCTGAAAGACCGCTGATAACAATGACAGGAGTATTAAAATCCTTTATCTTACTGATTTTTCTAAAAAATCTTGGCCCCCACTCTTCAGGCATTTCAAGGTCTAACGTGATCAGATCCGGGTTTTGATCTTTAAAAACATCAAGCGCATCTTTGCCGTTTTCTGCAATACATGTCTTGTACCCGTTATCTTTAAAAACTGTGTCTAAATATTTGGTAATGGCTGGATCATCATCTACAATCATAATTTTCTTTATCATAATCACCTTCCTTATTTGATATGGCATTCACCACATAAAACCGGTCCTTTCTTAGTTTCAAAATGGCATTCTTTACACCGGTTGTGAAACGCCATTCTCAAAGGAGTCGCGTTTTCAGGCGTTTTTTTCAAAGAATGACAATCTGAACACAAACTATCTTCAGAGGACTCATCTGTGAGCAGTTCCTTATCTTCATACACATGATGGCAGATGGCACAGTCCTCTTCCAGCATGGCTTTTTCATTATGATCATCATGGTCAAACACTGCGGCAGATCTTTGGGGATGATCAAAAACAGAATTTTCAACCGTTGGAAATTCCTCCTGTGAGTTGGCATAAAATGCGGTTATCATCAAGATGACGACTGCCATAAATATGAACCATTTTACTTTCATCATAATCGCCTTTCCATTTTATTTTTATTACTTGTAAATTGTCTTTTCCATGACTTCATAAATGATGTCGCCAAAAAATTTAATCTCCATGTCCACGCCATAATGCTCAACAATATCCTCAAGCCCTGAATGGCAGTTATGGCAGGGGGCAATTAAAACCTGAGCCCCCGTTCTCTCAATCTGTTCTTTCTTTTCTCTGTTATTGACCATCCGGGTCCCTTTCCATGGAGGACCGCAGTTAATAACACCACCACCAGCCCCGCAACAATAATTGTGTTCCCTGTTCGGTGTCATTTCGACAAATGATTCACACAACATGTTTACCAGTTCTCTGGCCTTGTCGTGCAACCCTCTGCCCCTGGAGACATTGCATGGATCATGCAGGGTCACGGTTTTTTTATATTTTTTCTTTACCTTAATCCTGCCCGAGGTCAGTAGATCATGATAAAAATCAATGGCATGAATAAGATCCACCGGCGGCATAGCCCATCCAACCCACCTGTTGCCAACATCATATACTGACCGGAACGCATGGCCGCATTCTCCCATGACAATTTGTTTTACATGTAACTTTGTTGCTGTTTCATAATGCGCCAGGGCAATTCGTCCGGATATTTCAAAATCACCGGTAAACATGGCCATATTGCTGTTATCCCAGCCCGGGGAGGAAGGCATGGTCCAATTAAGTCCGGCTGCATGCATGATCACGGCTGTCTGATAAATAAGCCCGGCCTGAAATTTGGGTTCCGGAGCTATAACAGAATACATGATGTCTGCCCCATCTTTATCCAGGGGTATCCTTAAATTCTCGAACTCTTCTCTAGCGTCTTCCTCCTGCCATTGAAGCGTGTCCGCCCATTCATCCTCTTTCACCCACATCTGATTCATGGTCGCTGAATGGGAATTTACCGTATCCTGAATATACAGAGGTGTGATTTCCAGTTTATGACAAATCCGTCTCACCAATGTCATCATATAGGCTATATCAATACCAAAGGGACAGTACATGGCGCATCTTTTGCAGACATTACACTCGGTATGGGCAATTTTGACAGTATTCCTTAAAAATCGTTTGGATACCTCACCTTTTTTTTTAATCATTTCAAGGATGGTCTGTTTGACTTTTGCCGCAGGGGAAAATTTTGGATTCCGGTCGTTGGATAGGAATATGCTGCAGGCATCTGCACACAATCCACATCGCATGCAGGTCTCCACATAGGCCTTGAACCGGGGGCCTGTCTCCTTGGTTAATACCTGGTTGATGACCTGTGAAATTTTCTCCGGTGTTAATATGGACAATCCAGCTTCCACACCTTCATCAACGACATCTCTTTTATTGGATTCGTGTTTTTCATCTATTGGTAATGCTTCCTGCATGAATCTCTCCTTAATTTGTATTACCAGTCTTTTGCATGCCTGACAGACCCAAATTCAGAACCGGTGTATGCTCTGGTAAGAGGTGCCATAAACATATGGAAAAATCGGGTAAAAGGGATCAGAATGATCATTAGCTCTCCTGATAAGACATGGATAATCACCATCCATTTATAGGCAAAAAACTGATGATAGGCGATAAAACCTGTCACAAACGGCAGCGCCACAATCAGGATAAAAATAAAATCCGAAATATTGGTTAAAAATTTGACTTCTGGAACAGCCACCCGTCTGATCATAAAAAATATTAAAGAGAGAATGATAATCAGGGTTAAAACATCTGCCAGGGAATCATCAAGAGTAACCCATGACCACTGCATGGACTCTTCTAAAAGGGCAACATGGGAAAGTAAAAAGATCGGAGTTAAAAAAAGCAGCAGATGGAACACATAGGAGATGCCGTAAAAAATTGGGCTTTTTCTTGTGCTGACCGGTAGAAAAGGTATGAGCCATGCAAATATAGAACGAAAACCATATTTAAACGACAGGTACGTGTAGATAAAATTTTCTTTTTTATTAACCTGTTTGATCACCTGAAAAAGTCTGAATACAACACCCATAAAAAAAATCAGAAATGAGATCCAGACCATGGGACCCATAATAAAATTGATAAAAGAATGCATAGTCTCTCTCCTCTAAATAACTTTTTCTAAAGTAAGTATTTGTCTTAAATAAACGCCGTTTTTCATAGCCTTTAAAAGAATCTTATCGTTATCCGGACTGATCTGCGGCTCAAAGATCATATCAAAAGATTTCTGATAAACCCTCCCATTGACAACCAGATAAAATATGCCGTCTTTTTCCATTCGGGTGACCAGAATTTCATTGTTAAAACTTACAACCGGATGCCACAATTTGTCTGCCTTGATGTTCCAGGCTTTCCCGTTGACTGCAATGTCCCAGTATCCCTGGTTCTTGAATACCGCCACCAGAGCCTCTCCATTAAAAGAGTAAAAAAGTTCTGATATCATTGAGTCACATTGAAGATCCCAGGTGTTATCATTCTCTGAAACCGTCCATTTTCCATAAGTGTTGGATACAATGGCAGCAATTTTTTGACCATCGTCATGAATCGCCAATTTACCCAGTTGTTCATAGCTTTTATCCCAAAAGGGAGCACCATCCTTAAAAAGTCGCCACTTACCCCCCTGTCGAACAGGTGCGATCACAGAGGTGCCCTTGTCGATAAATTCAGGTTTCCAGGAAAACTGGAAATTATTTTCCCATATCTGGCTGTTTTTAGAGATGGAATAATCAATACGATTTTTTCTGATGGAAGATGCGATCTGATCGCCTTTGCTGTCAAAAGCCAGATCCCAGATATTCATGAACTTCCCCGGCTGGGCCGTACCATTCACTGCCACTGAAAAAATCCCTTTGCTGAACCCCTCAATATCTGCCTGACCCAGAGGGTCCACCTGAACAACAGCTGCTGATGTGCCCTGTTTGCTTAAAACCATACCGGATATATTTTCATAAAGGTAATCCCATATCCTGTCATTGACTGACATTCCATACAGCCCTTCTTTTTGGACGGCAGCGCCCATAAAGGATCCGTCAGGGGTAAATTGAAAATCCCAGATATAATCAAACCATGTTTCCCAGAAAGCACCATCCACACAAACCGTCCATTCGTCATCGTTGGAAGCGAGCACTGCCAGTCTTCCATCAGGCAAAAATCTCAGACACCAGGCTTTTTCAAAGGTCTCTTCCCAGATTTCTCCATTCATGCAAATATTAAATTGGGTTTCATCAGTATTTACAATGGATGCGATATTTTCTCCATCAGAACTGACAAGAGGTTCTTCCATCCAGATAAAACGATCTTGCCACTCTTTTACCGGGATTTCTTTTTTTTCTGTATACCAATCCACTGTTTTGTCATTTTTCATTGTTTATCTCCGGGTTTGTTTTGGTGATATGTTCTTTATTTATTTCAAAAAGAATATGATCGATAGAAGCTATACTCAGCGGTTTTTCCAAAAAAGCATCTATCCCTGCCCTAAATATTTCCTTTTTTAACTCATCCGTAACAATAGTTGCCATTAAGATTCTTGATATACCGGGTTTCTTTATGGCCACCTGTTTCAAAAAAGTAAGCCCGTCCATATCTGGTAGAGAATAGTCAGAAATAACGACATCAATATCCTGATATTTAAGGGAATTTAAACCTTCAGATGCGGATTTGAATATCAAAAACTTTAATTGCCCGCCGGTAAAAAATATACCCAAAGATTCCCTGACATATTTGTCATTATCTATGAGCATGATCTGTAGCGGACTTGTCTGTTCTTTTATCATTAGTTTTCCGTTTAAGTTGTTTACAAGGCAAATAGAGCATTTACCATGCCAATTGTTTATAAAGGCATTTTTTGTTTAAAATACAACCGGTTATATAAAAAACCGGTTTTCGGGATGTCATTAAAAGTTGAAAAACTTCAAAAATAATTTTGAAAATTAGAAGAATTTAGAAAATGAATTCAGAAAAATTCGGAAAAGCTGTAACTCTTTTACAGGGGATAATTCTGATGACCCATTTGTATGACCTTGATTAAAACAGATTTGGTGGGGAAGCGGAAAAGTGGACAAAATTTGCTTGTTAGGATCGGCCGGCACCCACTAGGTGTTATGCTTTTTCCACTTGTATCTGAATGTATGATGATTCATTTTCAGCAACCTGGCTGCTTTGCTTTCATTACCATTGGAAAGTTTTAAGGCTTGTTTCATAAATTTTTTTTCAACGTCTTCCAAAAATTTTCCCAGATGAATCCCCCGGTCTGGTAGACTGAAAGACTCTTCTTTGCAGCTACCTGATTCATGTATTTCCCTTTGGTCCGTTTTCTTGTTAAGACCCAGGTCATCTTGGGTAATATTATCAGTCTGTGCAATAAGACAAGCCCTTTCAATGATATTTTTAAGCTCTCTTACATTCCCGGAATACTCATGGGAGAGCAACAGATCCTGGGCTCCTTTTGAAATATTTTTCAGGCTTTTTTTAAATTTATTATTAAACTCATATAAAAAATGTTTCGCTAAAGGCAGGATATCGTCTCTTCTTTCATTTAAGGAAGGTATGTTTGCCTTAACCACACATAACCTGAAAAAAAGATCTCTTCTGAAACGATCCTTTTCGATTAATTCTTCCAGATTTTTATTTGTTGCAGAAACAATGCGGACATTTACCTTGTATTTTCTGGTACTGCCGACCTTATAGAATTCTCCGCTTTCAATGAACCTTAAAAGTTTAGCCTGACCAGGCAGGCTCAGGTCTGCCACTTCATCGAGAAAAAGGGTGCCATTATCCGCTTCTTCAATAAACCCTTTTTTACCTTTTTTTTTAGCACCGGAAAAAGCCCCTTCCTCATATCCGAACAATTCACTTTCTATTAACTCATCAGGAAATGCAGAGCAGTTTACAGCTATAAAAGGTCCTTGAAACACCGGACTTCTGGCATGAATGGCTTTTGCGATCAATTCTTTCCCCGTCCCGGTTTCTCCTATTATCATAATGGGTGTATCCGGACTTTTTGAAACCAAATTGATAAAATCCATAACATCTTCAATTTTTTTGCTTTTGCCGATAAAACAGGGATGATTATCTTCCAGGTATTTTTCCTGGAGAATTTTAACTTCTTTTCTCAAAGCAATGGTGGAAATGGCTTTTTTAATGGTTAACTCAAGCATATCAGGATTCATGGGCTTGAGGATGAAATCAAAAGCACCGGTCTTCATTGAAAGGATAACCATATTGATATCTTCAAATGCGGTTATCATGATCACCGGAAGGTCATGGGTTGTTTTTTTTATGATAGCCAAAGCCTCAATCCCATTCATGGCGGGCAGCCCAATATCCATTAAAACAAGATCCGGTGCATTCGTTTCCAGATCTGATAAAAATGATTCTGCATCGCTAAAACAAGAGATGTCATATTCTTCAGACAAGATCATTGCAAGACCTTCACGAATGGATTCTTCATCATCAACAACACTGATTGAGTATCTTATCACAGTTAAATCTCTTCTTTTTTCAGGGGCAGCTCAATAAGAAACCGGGCCCCTTCTTCTTTGCCGGAATTAAACCTTAACGAACCGCCATGGTCAGTAATAATTCTATGGCATATGCTAAGGCCTATGCCTGAGCTATTGGTTTTTGTTGTATAAAACGGATCAAATATTTTTGATTGTCTTAACATGGGTATACCCGGACCTGAGTCTTTTATTGAGATCACTATACAATCCTTTGTTTGATAAGTTTCAAGCTCTATTATTTTTTCCCCATCATACTCTTTCATTGCCTCGGCGGCATTGGTAATAAGATTTAAGACCACCTGTTCAATCAAATGAGGCTCATGCCAGCAGTCTGGAATAGTTGGATCCAGTTTTTTTATAAATTTGATTCCATCCTTCCTTAATGAGACAGATGTCAATTTTGTGATCTCATCAACATTTGTATTGATATTTGTCATGACAAACTGTGGCTTGCCTGGCTTTGAAAAATCCATCACCCGTTTGATTATGTGTTCTATTTTGTTTGAGGCACGCTCTACCTTGTCAATAATGGAAAGAACATTTTTAATCTCTCCCATGTTTTGATATATTTTTTTTAACGCTTTTAAATAGA
>CAYVZG010000037.1:41806-44666 GCA_964455805.1 uncultured Desulfobacula sp. | reverse complement strand
AGAGAAAAAGGTGTTGCTAAAAGTTCCAGTTTGTTTTTCCACGGCACTGCCGGGCCTTGGCACCACAATGCCATGGATTGCCGATAGAATTGAAACAGCCAGTAATGGCTCATTGAAGATGAAAGTATATGAGCCGGGCAAATTAGTCGCCCCATTTGAAATTCTGGATGCGGTTTCCAAGGGCAAAATTAATGCAGGATACGCCACTGCAGGATATTGGGCAGGTAAGATTCCGGCATCTCCTATTTTTTCAGCCATTCCTTTTGGACCCGAGGCTGGAGAAATGATGGCCTGGTTTTATTATGGTAATGGTATGAAGCTATACCAGGAAATGTATGACACGCATGGTTACAATGTTAAGGTTCTTGTTGCAGGCGTTATTGCTCCTGAAACTTCTGGTTGGTTTACCAAAGAGATTCAGAATGCAGCGGATTTAGAAGGCTTAAAGATGAGATTTTTTGGCCTTGGCGGCCAGGCCATGCAGAAACTGGGTGCATCTGTCAGTCTTTTACCCGGTGGTGAGATCTTTCCAGCACTTGAGAAAAAAGCGCTGGATGCCACTGAATTTTCCATGCCGGCAATTGATGAACGTCTTGGATTTCATAAAATTGCAAAATACAATTATTTCCCAGGTTGGCATCAACAAGCCACCGCTTTTGAATTGTTAATCAATAAAGATGTCTGGAATGGGATGTCTGATCATCAGCGAATGGTAATTGAAATGATTTGTAAAGCCGGTACCTTAGACGCATTTGCATATACAGAGGCCATCCAGGCAAAAGCAATGAAAGAAAATGTGGAAAAACGCGGTGTTAAAAATATGTATTGGTCTACTGAGATGCTCGATACATTTAAATCTGCCTGGGACGAAGTTGCCAAAGAGCAGTCAGAAAAAGACGCTTTTTTTAAAAAAGTGTGGGATGACGTCAGTGCCTTCCGGGCTGAATACAAAATGTGGCAGACGTATGGTTTCTTACCACGACCGGAACCACCCAAATAATTCCTAAAAAGAAAATGCAGTAAAGTACTCCAATATAGAAACGGTGCAGGCAGATAGGCTGCCTGCATCAACCCATTTAATCAATTAATTTCAGGACAAACCTATGGATGCTGAAAAAAAAACACCGGCTTCAATAAAAATATGTAATTCCCTGGATAAGTTTGTCATGGGGGTTGGCCATGTTGCCATGTGGGCCAATGGAATCCTTATTTTTGTTATTATTTTTCAGGTGGTTCTCAGGTATGGTTTTGGCCGTGGTCTGGTCACTTTGGAAGAACTTCAATGGCACCTTTATGCGGTGGGTATAATGTTTGGCGCATCCTATGCCATGACATTGGACAGTCATATCCGGGTAGATATAATCCATGCCCGGCTCTCCGACAAATGGCGAAATCGCTGGGATCTTTTTGGAATCATTTTTTTATTGTTACCCTTTATCATCATTATTTTTCATCAGAGCCTTGATTTTGTTTATGAGTCATGGCGAGTGTCTGAACGATCTGATGCACCCATGGGGTTACCGTATCGCTGGTTAATCAAAAGTGTTATTCCGGCAAGCTTTGGCCTTTTGATTATTTCTGTTGTATCCCGGGCCATACGAATCATTCATCATTTGAGAAGAGGATAGAAAATGGAATTTAATGATTATCTGGTCATTGGGATGTTTTTAACATTTGTTTCCCTTTTGTTTACCGGCTTTCCCGTGGCCTGGGTTTTGGGTGGCGTATCTGTCCTGTTTACATTTGTGGGTTATTTTTCAGATATGTATTTTGGAACCTGGACCGGGTTGGATTATCTAACCCTTGGAATGTCTGTGAATCGTATTTTTAAATTCATGGACAACTGGGTGCTAGTAGCTCTGCCCATGTTTATTTTTATGGGATTAATGCTGGATCGGTCCGGAATTGCTGAAAAGTTAATGAGTTCCATGCAGAATTTGTTTGGTAAGGTTAGGGGCGGGCTTGCAGTCACGGTAACAACCATTGGAATCATCCTGGCTGCCTCCACGGGTATTATTGGTGCTTCTGTCGTTCTGCTTGGATTGCTATCTTTACCAGCCATGATGAAACAGGGGTATTCCCGAACGTTGGCTCTTGGAACCATTGCAGGGTCCGGAACCCTGGGTATCCTGATTCCCCCAAGTATTATGCTGGTAATTATGGCGGATCAACTGGGCTTGTCTGTCGGTGACCTCTTTATGGGTGCAGTAATCCCGGGCATGACTTTGGGTGTACTTTATATTAGTTATATTCTGATTTATTGCCTGATAAACCCGAGTGCAGCACCTTTGGATCCTGAAAGCAAACCCCTTGAATTGAAAATTATCTGGGATATATTTAAAAGTATTCTTCCACCGGCGCTATTGATTGTTGTTGTTCTGGGATCAATATTCGCCGGAATGACGACTCCCACCGAAGCAAGCGGCGTAGGTGCTCTAGGAGCAACTTTGCTGGCGCTGGTCAATAAAAAACTGAACTGGAAAGTGATTGTCGATGTAATGAAATCATGTTTCAATACAACGGCTTATATTTTTGCCATTTTCCTGGGAGCGACGTGCTTTGCACTGGTTTTAAGGAGCCTTGGTGGTGATGAACTGATTGAAAGAGCCTTGACTGGTTTACCATTCGGACCTTACGGCGTTATGATGATCATTCTTGGTGCAGTGTTTATGTTGGGTTTTTTCTTAGACTGGATCGAGATTACTTTGATCGTACTTCCCTTGATCGCACCGGTTGTATCCTCTCTTGGTTTTGAAATAGATGGTCACGGTGTGGTGGATAATCCTGAATTAATCTGGTTTGTTATGCTAATTGCCGTAACACTGCAGACATCATTTTTGACACCGCCTGTCGGCTTTGC
>CAYVZG010000037.1:0-41706 GCA_964455805.1 uncultured Desulfobacula sp. | reverse complement strand
AGGCCTGTCAAATTGCCGGACTGGAATATCTTGAATCACCACTAAGGGATAGGATAAATAGCCTTGATATCGCTTTAACCTGGTCAGATTACGGTATTGCAGAAACCGGTACCCTGGTGATGAAATCTGATGATGAGACTTTGCGGATCGCCACCATGCTCTCAACGATACATATCGCCGTTTTGCCCATTTCAAAGATAAAAGAAACCAGTACAGATATTGAAGAAGTCCTAGATACGATATTGAAATCTGAGTCGCCTTCGTATACTGCCTTTATAACAGGTCCCAGTCGGACGGCAGATATCGAAAGAGTATTGGCTATTGGTGTTCATGGACCAATTGAACTACACGTTTTATTAATGGATAAAAGCGTATCATGATAAAAACAGCTCAGGATCTAAAATCATATAAGCAACAAATTCGGGAAGCACTGAGTGATTCTTATTTAAGATCTGCCCTGGACAAGTTTAATACAGCGTATCGGGCCAACAGGCCCGGTGTTTATAAAGAAATCGATTTTGATACCATCCGGGATGCCATTGCAGAGAATAAAGACAGCCTGATCCCATATCTTGAAACCCTTTATGAACAATTTAAAAAAAATGCACAAAAAGCAGGGACTATTGTTCATCGTGCTAAAGATGCCAAGGCAGCCAACGAGATTATCGCCGGGATCGCCAGAGAGAATGGGGTGCAAAAGATTGTTAAGTCCAAATCCATGACAGCAGAGGAAACCTTTTTAAACCGTGATCTGGAAAAGCATGGTTTCCAGGTCACAGAAACCGATCTGGGTGAATGGATTATCCAATTAAAACAAGAAGGTCCTTCCCATATGGTCATGCCGGCCATTCATCTCTCCAGACACCAGGTGGGAGATCTGTTTGAAAAACAGACCCATACAAAACTGGACAAAGATAATATCGATACACTGGTTAATGTCGCCAGAAAAGAGTTGCGCCCAAAATTTATTGAAGCAGACATGGGAATATCCGGCGCCAATTTTGCTATTGCGGATTCAGGAGCCCTTGGTCTTGTGACAAATGAGGGAAACATGAGACTCACCACAACATTACCTAAGGTTCACGTGGCTTTAGTCGGTTTCGATAAACTGCTATCGGATTTAAATTCAGCCCTCCGGATTCTGAAACTTCTGCCCAGAAATGCAACCGGCCAGGCCATAACGTCCTACGTAACTTGGATTAAGGGGGCAAACCAGTGGTTGGGTGATCCCCCGGTAAATTTATCGGGAAAAAAACAGATGCACGTGATATTTCTGGATAATGGCAGGTTAAACCTATCAAAAGATCCTATTTTTTCCCAAAGCCTTCGATGTATTCGATGCGGTGCCTGTGCCAATGTTTGCCCGATTTATTCCAAGGTTGGGGGACATAAATTCGGCCATGTATATATTGGCGCCATCGGCTTAATTCTGACCCTGTTTTATCATGGAAAAGAAAATGATAGGATCATTGTTAAGAACTGCATCAATTGCCAGGCATGTAAAGCGGTTTGCCCGGTGGCCATTGACCTGCCACACCTGATTAAGAAAACATATGCTCAAGTGATCAAAGCAGATGGGAAAAAACCGCTTAAAAACTATCTGTTGAGTAAGGTGATGAAAAACAGGAAGCTTTTTCATTTTATGCTGCGCCAGGCGTTTGTTGCACAACAACCGCTATTAAAAGGCCGGCCCATGATTCGGCATTTGCCATTTGCTTTGGAAAAAGAACATGGGTTCAAATCACTTCCTGCTATCGCTAAAACCCCTTTGCGTGACCAATGGTTAAAAGGTGCAAAGAAAATAGAAAATCCAAAACTGGAAATCGCTTTTTTTGCGGGTTGTGCAATTGATTTTATTTATCCGGAGCAGGGAAAATTACTTCTGGAATTATTAAATAAAGCGGGTTTCAGGATTGATTTTCCATTGGATCAAACCTGTTGTGGATTGCCTGCCATGATGTCTGCTGAAGAAAAGACAGCAAAACAGATTGCCCTTCAAAATATACAAGCCTTTGATCTTCGAAATTACGATTATATCCTTACCTTGTGTGCATCCTGTGCGAGTCATCTTAAGCACAACTACCAGAAAATTTTTAAAGAAGCAGGCGAAAATGAAAAAAACCTGAATCGGTTCACTGACAAGGTTATTGATTTTTCATCTTTTATGGATCAGATCTATCCGTTTCCAGAATCCATAAAAAAAGTGAATAAAAAAGTTGCCTATCATTCGCCATGCCATCTGTGCCGGGGACTTGATGTCACGGATGTGCCAAGAAAACTTATAAAAAGAGTGGGATATCTATATCACCCATCCAAAGATGAAGAGGTCTGTTGTGGATTCGGTGGATCATATTCAGTGGATTTCCCAGAGATTTCTTCCCAGATTCTTAAAAAGAAAATTGAAAGTATAGTGGCTTCCGGTGCCGATATCCTTGCCACAGACTGCCCGGGATGTGTGATGCAGATAAAAGGCGGGCTGGATAAGCAGAACAGCAAGATAAAAGTCGTTCATCTAATTGAGTTGCTAACCAATAATTAAACGATTTCAATACCCACGCAAATTTTTTTATGGCTGTATTCAATTGTGTGAGAGTAAGATCAGGAATAGAATTGGATTCTGATTCGGAACGTCCCCACACGATGTCTTTGCAAACCGGCGGATCTGTGTGTGAAACAAATCTCCGCCGGTTTGCTAAAATCAGGCGTTTACTGCCCGATGGTATATCTATTTATCCGGCATGGATGTCATGGTGCCATCCCATGTGTCCACTTTGCCAACCTCTTCATCGGTTTCAGGGAACCATGTCTGTGTGACACACTTGGATTCTGTAAAGAAAGTAAAACCGTCTTTACCCATGCAGTGCAGATCTCCAAAAAAGGAGTCTTTGTGGCCGGTAAAACCAAAAATTCCTAAGGGAACAGGGATACCCACATTAATACCAACCATGCCGCCGTCAGTCCGGTTTGCAAATTCACGGGCATAGTGTCCGTTCTGGGTATAAATAACAGAACCATTGGCAAAGCGGCTGTTATTCATGATGGCAAGGCCTTCTTCAAAGGAGTCCACTCTTTTTATGCAGAGTACGGGTCCAAAAACTTCTTCATCACCAATGGTCATATCTGCGGTGACATTGTCAAATATAGTGGGTGCCAGAAAAAATCCGTTTTCATATCCTTCCACAACAGGATTTCTGCCGTCAACAATCAGATCTGCGCCTTCTTCAATCCCTTTTTCAATCCATCCGGTGATAAAGTCAAGGTGGCCCTGATTCATGATGGGACCCATACCGGTTTCAGGATCATAGGCAGGACCGAGGTTGAGTTCTGCAACAAATTTTTTCAAGTATTCAACCAGTTCATCCGCAATTTCGTTTTCAACAACAATTACAGGACAGGCCATGCACCTTGCACCGGCACATCCGCAATAGGCATTAATGATACCTCTGGCTGTTCTTTCCAGTTTTGCATCCTTTAGAACCAGGGCGTGATTTTTGGCCTCTGTCAGGGCTTGAACCCTTTTGCCATGGGCAGCCGCCGTTTTATATATGTGTTTGCCCACGCTTGTGGAGCCTACAAAACTGACCCCTTTGATGTCCGGATGTTTCATGAAAATTTCCGCTTCATTTCTTCCGGCAGTTACAACACTGAGTACACCTTTGGGAAGTCCGGCCTCCCTCCAGAGTTCTGCCAACCGCAATGCGGTCTGGGGAACAAAGCTGGCTGCTTTGAGGATCATGCAGTTTCCTGTGGCCACACAAATGGGGGTCATCCAGCCATGGGGGATCATGGCAGGAAAATTCCAGGGGGCAATACCTGCAAAAACACCGATGGATTCATGGTAAAGAACCGTATCATATCCTGTGCTGGCATTCATGAGAGATTCACCCTTCATCAGGTGGGGTGCGCCGCAGGCAAACTCAACAACCTCATTCACCTTTAATACGTCTCCCATGGATTCAGTCCAGTTTTTGCCCTCTTCCTGGCACAGAAGATAGGTCAGTTCATCCAGATGTTTTTCAACAAGGGCTTTAAATTTGTATAAAACCTGAACCCTTTTTGCAACAGGGGTTGCAGACCATGCCGGGAATGCTTTTTTTGCAGTTTCTATGGCTAAATCCACCTCTTCCTGAATACATTGAGGCGCATGGGCGATGATATCTCCTGTGGACGGATTATAGCAATCCATGTAGTTAGCCGTTTCTGATACCCTGAATTCTCCGTCGACAAAATATTTTAATTTTTTTACGGGTTTGTCTGCGGATTCATCTTCAATGTAATAATACCTATTCTCTTCCATTTGTTCTCCTTGTTGTTTCCTTTAGTGATTTATTTATATTATATTTTATTAAAGGAGCATAATTTGTTGCCCCTGATGATCCCTGTCATTGCCTAACAATCCCTATCAATAAATGGTATGCGGGCAAACGCAATTTTTTTAATCAGGTTTGCAGCGATTTCATAGGTTCTATCATGGCCTGAAGCAATTGTTGTCCCGGCTCGGCGGGTATCTATTTCACAGATATCCATGCCTGCCAGTTGAGTTGAATCTGAAATAATCTGTGCCACGCTGTCTGCCAGTTTATAGATCTGCTGTTCATTTAAACCTTTCCAATTGCGAAACCTTACGCCTTCCAATGCATTATTGGCACCTATATCCATATCAACGGAAACATAGACATAGGGGGTTGAAATTTTTTCAAGAAAACCGTTAACTTTTTTAGAATTTAATTTGCATTCTTTTTTAGTAATGATTTTTGCGCCCTGGCGTTTGAGACCCACATAGGCATTGTTGTATTTTTTTATCCTGGGGTCTTTGATACGCAAAAATTTTTTTTCAGGATAATCGCTCACCCCTAAAATATAAAGGTTTTTAGGGTCCACATGTTTTTCTTTCACAAGCTTATGCACAAAGGAACTGGCATTGTACGAATCGGTACGATTATATAAAAAGGGGTCATTATAGTCGTGGACAGAAGCGGGGTTTTTTTCCATGTCATATTGAATGGCTCCGGCAAGCAAAGGCATGGGGACCGCATCTGTATGACTGTCAATAATAATTAAGGACAGGTTGTCCTTGCCGTAATGGCGAGACAAAGAGGAATAAGCACCGCCGGCGAGGGAATGATCAACTCCTATCAGACAGGGGATGTTAGGAAGAATTTTTTCGGTTACAAATTCATCCACGCGATCTGCAAATTTTTTACAGTCATTGTTGTCAATAAATGAAATAAAGTTTTCAGTGGTGAGTTTTGAATGATCCTTGGAACCCGGCTTCGGGCCCAGCCATGAGGGTACGGGCAAAGAGCCCAGATTTTTCCAGAGATCTGTCTGTATATCTGAGCCAAGATGGCCCATAACTCCCTCAAGCGGATCATCAAAACCTTGTGACGTCTTCAGCATATGCCGCTTTTCCTGGATGGAATCATATTTTTCATCACAATCCATGGGGCATCCAAAAAATAATATTTTATTATTGTTCAATCTCTTCATTCGACATTAATAATCGTATCATTTTCCAATAACTATTTGGCAACCATCCTTGGTAACCGTACTAAATTGGTATAGATTAAACAGTTACGCCTGCAAAGTCAAGAAAAAGATTAAACATTAAAACATCTGATGTTTTAATGTTTAACCAAACTGATTTGGGTTTTCTCCTATATGAATAGTTTCATTTATCATATATATTGTATTAAAAACCGTTTAAAAAAAGGTGCTTATACTTAAATAATTTTGTTATACAGATAAATGGGACTGGATTATTTCCGGGTTGTCCACAAGTTCCTGGGTTGTGGCAACTTTGACAATCTCACCCTTTGTATCCATTAAATAATGCCTGCTGGCTACCTTGAGAGCCATACGATAGTTCTGCTCAACGATCAGCACTGTTATGCCGGATTTTATACAAAACTTCAGGACAACATCCGTGATCATCTGTACAAGCAAGGGTGACAGTCCCTGAGAAGGTTCGTCCATGATGATGATCTCCGGGTTGCTGATGAGGGCACGGCCAATGGCCAGCATCTGCTGTTCGCCACCGCTGAGTGTAGAACCGTCCTGCTTGGTTCGTTCAGCCAGAACAGGAAAATGATCGCAGACTTTTTCAAAGGTCCACGAATCTTTGCCATTACCGGGTCTGGCAGCCATCATGAGATTTTCCTCCACGCTTAATCCGGGGAAAATATGTCTTTCGGCAGGAACATAGGCCACACCGATCTTGGAAATTTTGTGGGGCTGCCATCCCGTTGTATTTGTGTCATTAATATATATGTTTCCGGATCGAGGCGGTGTCAATCCCATGATAGACCTCAGGGTCGTGGTTTTGCCTACACCATTTCGTCCAAGAATAGAAACCGCTTCCTGCTTTTCTATATGCATGGACAGTCCCTGAATAACGTGGCTTACGCCATAATAGGTTTGAATCTCCTCAATTTTAAGGATTTTATTCCTCTTTTCCAAGATATGCCTCCCTGACCTGCTGATTGTTTCGGATCTCGTCTGGTGTGCCTTCTGCTATGGTACAGCCGTCCTGAAGAACGGTTATTTGATCAGAAATACTCATCACCATGTCCATGTCATGTTCAACCAATACAACACAAATGTCCTTGGCCAGATCTTTAATCAGTTCTGATATATGCCGGGTTTCTCCCGGGGACATCCCTGCCGTGGGTTCATCCAAAAATAGAATTTTGGGATCCCCGGCCATGGCAATGGCCACTTCCAATACCCGCTGATCTCCATATGCCAGGTTCTTTGCAGGTCTCGCAGCCATGTCCTTTAATCCAAGACGCTCCACCAAAGCCCAGGTTTTTTCGGTAACACTTTTCAGACTTTGTTTTGAAGAGAAAATCCTGAGAGATCCGCCTGATTTGGCCTGTCTGGCAATCCTTAAATTTTCAAAAACGCTGAGATTTTCAAAAATACTATTAATCTGGAACGTCCGGCAAATACCCATTTTAACCAACTCATGGGTTGGTTTATTGGTGATGTCCTTTCCCTTATAAAGTATTTTCCCGGAACTGGCGCCGATTTTTCCCGTAACAACATTGATAAACGTTGTCTTGCCGGCCCCATTGGGTCCGATGATGGAAGTCAGGCCATTCTTGTTTAAACTGAAACACACACGATTTGTTGCCATAACACCGCCAAAACTGCGGCATAAATTTTCTGTACAGAGTAGTTCCTCCATTTTTAAGCCTTTCGGAATCGCTTGAGATGCTCGCCAAGACCGACGAATCCCGTTGGTAAAAATAAAACCAGAAAAATAACAACCAGTCCAAGATAAATTTCCCAATGTTCAGTCATGGTACTGATGTAATCCTGAATATAAATAAAAATAGCCGCACCCACAAATGCGCCCCATAAAGATCCCATACCACCCAGAAGAACCATCATCAACACGCCGGCTCCGGCAAAGGCACTCATGGTGGTGGGTCCGATATATCCTTTATATAGAATAAACAACGCACCCGCGACACTGGCAAGCATACAGGCAAGCATCCATCCCAGAAGTTTGTATCTGCGTACATTAATTCCGACAAAGGAAGCGCGGTCTTCATTTTCGCGTATGGCTTCAAGCACAGCCCCAAAGGGGGAATTAATAATACGGCGGGTGAGAAAAAAGCAAATAGCAACAATAATTAAAGTAAAAATATAGATGACTATAGGATTACCCGAATTGCCCAGATTCCATCCAAACAATATGATATCAGGATTGGGCATTCCCATTAAACCGTCGTCACCACCGGTTACATCATACCATTTCCATACAATGGTATGAAACATCATGCCAAAGGCCATGGTAAGCAAAGCAAATGCAAGTCCGCCCGTGCGCACCTGAACCCATCCCACGGGCAGGGCCACAACAGACGTAAAGATGATGCCCGCAAAACAGGCCAGCCATAATGAAGTAGGCGATAAATGGATTAAAAACAGCCCCACGATATAAGCGCTGATACCCATGTAGGCATTATGCATAAATGATAATGACCCGGTGTAACCTAAAAGAACATCCAGGCTCATGGCCAAAAGCCCGTAAATCATCATTTCATTTATCAGGCTGATATAAAACCGGTTCTCAGATATAAAGGGAAATAGTGCCAAACCGATTAAAATCAGAATAACCATAACGATTTTTAATGGATGGGATCTTTTTTTAATACCAGGAATATTAGTTGTGTTCTCCATTATTCAAATTTTCCTTCCCCAAGAATGCCGCGAGGCATGAAAGCAAGAATAACCGCCATCAGAATATAAACGATTACCATAGCCAGATCAGTGATAAAAAATTCTGCAAGTGTCTGGACAACCCCGATAAGAATAGCTGCGATGACAGCACCCCTTAAACTTCCCAGGCCGCCAATCACAACAACAACAAAAGAAGAGATCAGCATTTCACTGCCCATCAGAGGATCAATGGTTGTCAAAGGTCCTGCGATTACCCCGGCCATTCCGGCCATGATACAACCCAGGACAAATGCACCCATGTGAACATAATTCATGTTGATACCCATACAGGATACCATCTCGGGAATTGTACTTGAGGCCCGCAGGATTAACCCCACCTTGGTTTTATTTAAAAAGAGCATTAAACCGCCCATTATCCCGGCGATTAAAAACAATGTCGCCATCCGGAAAACGGGATAATCAGTTCCAAGGATGGGAAGCGTCCCCTGCAAAAATGCGGGTAAGTCAATAAAGCATGGTTTATTTCCCCAGACATATTTAATCATGCCGTCGAGAAAAAACATGAGTCCATAGGTTAAAATCAGAGTATACACCATGGATCTTTTACGCATGGGCGCAATAATGCTTCGTTCTATCAGCAATCCTATGGCGCCTACGATTATTGGTGCGATTAAAAGGGCTGCAAAATAATTCAGACCCGATGCCACCAGCGTATAGCCGGTATAGGCACCAACAGCATATAAAGCACCGTGCCCCATGTTCATGATACGGCTTAGCCCGTAAATAATATTCAGACCAATTGCCACAATGAGAAACACGCCGCTTAGAACAAAGCTGTTTAATGAAATATCTACGATAATACCGAGTGTTCCACCCATAATACAAATGCCTATCCTGTGAATCTGTATGAAAATAATCTTTTGGGGAATATTTTCATACAGATTGATTTATAATTGTGAATAAAAGTAAATTGAATAATTTTTTTTTAGAATTCTCTTATTCTTTAGGCCCTAGCTCTTCTGCAGTAAATGTTTTTAATACTTTCATATAAACTTTGGCACCAAAAGGATTCTCGGGTGCTGCCATTGTTTCGGTGAGAACGGCTGAATTGCGCATGCAATTATCTTTGGCGGAAATCCGAACGTTTCCATATGGGCCATCATAGGAAATACCCTTAAGGGCTGCAGCAATATTTTTAGCTTTTGTATTGCCGGCTTTTTCGATTGCTTTAAAAAGGTTCATCGCACCAACATAACTGTGAACGGCTGCATCAGACGGAATAGTCTTGTATTTATTCCAAAATCTCATTTCCCAGTCATTGGAATTTGCGTTATCCACATCCCATGACCAGTCAGATGCGCCGAAGATACCATAGCAGGCTTCTCCGCCGGCTTCAAGTTCCAAAGGTCCGGGGGCGGCTGCAGATATAAGTTTTACCTTTCCCTGGAGTCCGAAATCAGATGCTTGTTTGGCAAAAACAGGAATGACGTTGGTGATAAATGCCATGTAAACACCATCAGCGCCGGAGGCTTTAATTTTACTGATATAAGATGACCAGTCTTTGGTTTTAATGGGTGCTCTATCATATTTTTCATTAATAACTTTAATACCGTTTTCTTTTGCTAAAGCGATGAATCTTTCTCCGGCATCATGACCCCATGAATAATCATGAACAATTACATAATAACTTCTTTTTTTCAGGTCTGGGCGGGCTAAAATGCCTTTTACATTACCGACAGCTGTCTGGTCGTTTGCCAGCTGACCGCTTCTGAAAACGAGAGGATGAAGGCCATAAAATTTAGTTGTCATGACATGTGTACTGACAAATGGGACATTCAGCTTATCGAGATTCTTGGAAAGAGCCAGCCCAACACCGCTTGAAAATACACCGATCAAGGCTTTTGCCCCATCCTTGTATACAAGTTTTTCCGCTTTTGTTACGGCAACGGGAGGTTTCACCCGAGTGTCTTCAACAATAAGCTCGATGGGTCTTCCTAGAACAGTTCCTTTTTCTTCAGCAGCCATTTCAATTCCATACTTCATTTCAAGACCACCCTGGGCAACTATACCGGTGAGGGGAACTAATACGCCTATCTTAACAGGTTTTTCTGCAAATACGTGTTGTGGTGCAAATAACAGGACAGCGATCATTAAACTCAGCGAAACTGTGATAAACCTCTTCATTTTCTACCTCCTAATTAATGATGAATCATTGTTATGTGGGGATGTCATATTACCTTTTCAATAAGGTTAAGGATTCCCCACTGACCTAAACGGCTTTAATTAAAAAAATCATCTCTGGCTTTTTTCAACTGCATTACATTTTCAAGTGGTGATCCCGGCGCTATACCACAACCGGGACAAAGGAAATCTGTTCCATTTTCAAGGGCTGCAAAAGCCTCTTTATAGGATTCTTCAGGGGTTCCCATAAAAAGGGTGGTGGCCGCGGCTACATTGCCGAAGACCCTGACACCATTTTCATGGGCGATCTTGACCGCTTCTTTCATATTTGCGTCCTCTTCTATGCTTATACCCTTGACACCTGTTTCACACATCAGAGGGATAATCATATCTGTATTGCCGCAAATATGCAGTACCAGCGGACCATTTGTTTTAGCAACAACATCCGATAGCACGGGTACAACAAATTTTTTGAACATTCTGGGGCTCATCAGGGCAGGACCCGCTGTAGGTTCAGCCATCACATAATAATCAGCCCCGTTTTCAAAAGCAAAATTAATACTATCAATCATGGCCTGCTTGGTCACATCAAGGACTTTTTCAACATCTTTTTTCCGTTTAAAAGTCCATCTCATTAAATTTTCAGTGGACACAAGATTGGCGGCACAGGTAAAGGCGCCTTCAGATTCACCAAAAACAGCTTTTTTCCCTCCAACCTCTTTTTTGAGTATTTCAAATTGTTTTTTGTAGGCAGGAAATCTCCCCCGATCCAGAAAATCAGACGGATAATCCAGTCCATCCAGGCTTTCTGCATAGGGGTGTTCCTTAATGCAGTACTGGAGGTCTTTTTGCGGAATCCCGAGGCCGCATCCAAAAGCCTCGCTCATGGGCGTAATATCCCATCCCATGGCTTTGACCATTTCAAATCCTGCCAGTTCACCTGCCTGGGCCAGAGTTGCCATGGCCTGGGGGTCTGTGTCTGCAAATGGCCTTTCAGCACCGCATTTGTCCATCAAATCCACCATGCCATAGGTTGTGGTGCACCCGACAGGGGTCATATCAACGGTTTTGCCTTCTAATTGATTCATAACTCTTGTTTTTAAATCCATTATTTCCCCCTGGTTTAGTGTGAAATTGTTTTTTATTTAAAGGGACAGATTGTAAAAATCTGTCCCCATGAATTAATTTGGAATTTAATTTGATTTAAAGAGCCTGATCTATCAGTTCCACCAGATCATAAACTTTCATTGAACTTTTGAGTCTTTTTGAACCCTCATTCAGGTTGAAGTGGCAAAAGGGACAAATGGAAACCATGTGCTCGGCACCTGTATCCAGACCTTCCTGAACCCTTAGCCCGGCATTTTTTACGGCCCAGTCCCCATAACCTGTCATGACACCTCCACCGCCTCCGCAACAATAGGAATTACTCTTTATCCGGTCCATTTCCACAAATTCAATCCCTGGAATGGCCCTTAACATTTCCCGCGGGATATCATAGAGACAATTGTCTTCACTATTACCAAGATAAGATCCTTTCCACTGCTGGGAGCCATCTTCATCTACATCATAATCAATCATGTGTCTTCCCGTGTGACAGGGATCATGATAGGTCACTTTCCAGGGAAGTTCCTTGGTAAATTCAATTTTGCCCTCTTTAAAATAGTTGAAGAGAAAATCTGTGGTGTGTATAATCTTAAGACCTCCCAGATGTTCTTCATATTCATCAGAAAGGCTATAATCTTTTTTCATTGCCCTGAAACAACCGGCACAGGATGTTACAATAGTTTCAACCCCATGGTTGTCTTTAAGATCCTTAAATGTCTTCATATTGGTTTCTGCAACGCGTTTGAATTCTTCCACATCACCAAGTCTCATGGCAGTGGAGCCGCAGCAGATTTCATTTTCACCCAAAATGCCGAAATCAAGACCCAGTTTTTGGAAAATGGAAGCGGTTGCTACGGGAAAGTTTCTAACAGGCAGGTTAAATGCACCGGTACACCCAACATAAAACAGGATCGGGGCATCTTTTTTCATAATATTTTTGATGGGTTTTTTTGCTTTTTTAAAGGGCCTGGTCCAATCGGTACGAACTCTTCTCGGACCCTGGTAGGGGTTATTAAAACTTCTCATGGACTGTGCAATCTTTTTCTGGGTTGGCATTGGCCCCACGCCATCCTCTACCGCTTTTCGCCGCATGGCCTCCATGATTTCCGGAATCACGGGTTTATGGTCAAGTTCGCACTGATTCTGACATCCGCCGCAGATCGTACATTTATAAATATCATCCACAAATTCCTGGGTCCATTCCAATGAGCCATCCAGGATTCCTCTGGCAAATGAGACTTTTCCCTTGGATGCCATGTTCCCGTCAAATCCATATTCCACTCCTGCGGGACAGATTTCCCCATAGGTGGGTGGGGGACCAAAATCATAAGCTACTTTACAATTGCCACAAGCAGTACATCTCCATACTGCATCTTCCATTTCTTCAAGTGAAGGAATATCCCACTTCATAAAAGCCTCCAAAAATATTTAAACGCATAGTTTTTTTAATCAAATTAAATTATGGTGATTAAAGAGCCAGTTTACCCGTATTCATAATATCATTGGGATCCAGCATATTTTTTACCTTTTTCATTAAATCAACATATCCTGGATGAGCCCTTTTGTTTATTTCCACCCCAAAGTCTACGGGTGGTTTATAGGGGATGCCGCCATTATCCAAATCCACTTTCAGACATTCGATAATGGCCTGTCTTGCATTTTCAATGGATGCGAGATCTTTTTTCGGGAAAGGTATCATGGCACGGAGCATGCCATAGTGAACTCCTCTGTAATTGGTTACGCGGACAGAAGGTGACAGGTTTCTGCTGATCAGGATTTTTTTCCATTCTTCATAAACCGGTTCCCATTTATTGACGGGTGTAAAGGTTCCGGGCCATGAAATTCCTGCTCCCCCCTGTTTTGTATAATTTTTGGTTGATCCCACAATCTGGCTGGGCAGCTGGGTTCTGGCTCGCAATGCTTCTTCAGGATAATCTGTCTCTTTTAATGAAGACCCTTTTTTTCTTTCTTCATCGACAACCATTCTCCAGATTTCTTCTCGTGCCTGTTTTTCTTTTTCAGTCCAGGAAAAAGTAGTGGCAAAGGAGATCCATTCAGGCGCATCATCCGGTTTCGGTCTATAGGGGTAGGGGATGGGTACCTGGGAAAGCCACCAGGAAACACCGGTGAGATCATCACAGATTTCATAATTGCCAAGAGTACGAAGATAAGATGCCATCTGGCCGATATTTTCCGTGGATGCCGTAAAAACTTTCAGGATTGGCGGCATGGGATGTACACGCAAACCAATTTTTGTAATTACGCCTGTTGTGCCCAGCCATCCTGTGAACAGGCCGTCCATTCTCGGCAGGGGTAAACAAGAGTGCCAGGCATCCTCCTGGATAGCGCATGAACCCACTCGGACAAGTTCCCCTGTAGGCAATACGACTTCCATACTGGTTATTTCTTCACTGTTGAGACCGTATCGTGCACTTAATCCACCGATGCCGTGGCTGATGGCACAGGAGGAAGTCGAAGCAGAAGGCGGACCCACAGGCCAGCTCCATCTGAGATTGTATTTAGCAAGAGCGCTGGCAAATTTCGCATGGGACACGCCAGGTTCAATAATCGCATAATGGGATTCTTCGTCAATGCGTATGATTTGGTTCATCCGCTTCATGTCCAATAAAATCCCACCGTTCTCAGGAATACAAAGACCGCCGATATTGGTGCCCGCAGTAAATGGAGTAACTGAAATTTTTTCTTTATTGGCAAATTTCATTATTTTCTGGACCTGTTCTACACTTGTCGGCATAACAACATAATCAGGCAATTTAGGCATCACAAAGGACAGGTCATAAGAATAGGCATAACGGATATGCTTATAGTCGGTTGCATTTTTTTCCCCGACAATTTCACATAATTTTTTTGTAATCGCAGAATCGACTTTTGATTCTTTCGGCATTTCGGTCATCTAATTCCTCCTGCTAATTGTTTCAGAATTTTTGAATTATTTTACTGTTTTTTTTTTAACAATCCATTTTCAGTAATAATCATCGCACCGTTTTTACTTTCCAACATTCCTTTTTCTACTTCGTTAATATGTTCCAGCATGGCTTTGCTTGCTTTTTCAGGGTCATGTGCCTTTAATTCGGCAACAATCTTTTTGTGTCCCTCACATACCATTTTCAAGAAGTTCTCATCCGTATGCACAATACGTTTGATATTAATCAGCGCCGTTTGAATGGTTTCAACAACCAGACTGATAATTTTATTACCGGTAATATCAACAAGCTTTTTGTGGAAAGCGATATCAAGGTCGCTGATGAAGTTTTCAGCATCAGGTTCACTTTCCATGGCCTTAATGTTATTTTCGAGATATTCAATATCTTTATCAGTGGCTTTTTCAGCGCAGATTCTAACCACCTGCGGTTCAATAAATGTTCTGATCTCGGTGTATTCACGAAGTCCCGGATTTTCGAAAAAAAAGTAATTCACCAGGCTGTCTTTTATGGTGTCAAGATCAACTTTTTTGACAAAGGCACCACCAGACATGCCTTGTCGGATTTCAAGAAGGCCATACGCTTCCAATACCCGGTAAGCTTCCCTAAGGGATGATTTGCTTGCACCAAAATGACGGGCAAACTCTTTTTCCGGGGGCAGCTGGTCACCGATTTTTAGTTCACCATCTAAAATAGCTGCTCGAATTTGTTCAGCAATATTTTCAGATATCCGACTGGCCTTTACAGTTTCAAACTTGAAACCCACGATATTATTATTCCTCCACTTAAAAATTATTGATTCATGACTTTTGAGTAATTAATCGATTGCATTTTTATTTTTCAATGTCAAGCAATAATTTAAATATTAAAACATCGGATGTTTTAATATTTTTTTTATTGACATTTATTTTTCGATTGACTACTGAAGAAGGGGCGTTTAGTCGGGAACATTAGTATTATAAAAGCACTGAGGATATGCTGTTTATAATTAAAATCAACCAAATTCTAACAACTTAAGGAAATAAAATGGGAATCAAAATCAATGCCTTAAAATGCAACAATTGCATGGCCTGCGAAATGGTATGCAGCTATCACAGAGATGATGGTTTTGCCTTTCTTTCCGCATGTATTGTTTCATATAGAGCCAAGGAAAAGAAAGATTATTTTGGAATGCTTTTAAAAGAAGAAGATGTATTGATTGTAGCTCGTCCCGAAGGAGTTGAAGTAAACAAAATCGGTGAAGAGGCTGATCCTGACAAAGAAGCAGATGCTTCAGCAAAACCCATGTTGCTGAGAGAGGGCTGTGACCTTTGCGAAGATATGGATGATTACGGGCCCATGTGCATTGCATTCTGCCCGGTAGATGCAATTACTTTGGACTAAAAGGAGAAACTGATATGGAATATTTATCAACTGATAAGATCCTTGTCATAGATTTAAATACGGCTCAAGTTGAAGAAGATGAATTGGATGAAAGTCTTGTTGAAGAAAAAATAGGCGGTATTGGTATTACAAAATACTTATACGATAAATATATTGAAGATGACCCCATTGTTATCGGTACAGGATTGCTTAGCGGTACAACCTATCCTGCCTCCGCTTCCGGCCAGATAACAGCAAAAAGCCCTGTTACCGGAAAGCTTAGCCATTGTCCTGTTATATATAAGGCAGGTGTTGAAATTAAATATTCCGGGTTTGACTATATTGTGGTCAAAGGAAATTCACCATCTCCTGTTTATTTGTGGATCCATGATGGTGTTGCCGACGTAGCGGATGCTGCAGATGTTTGGGGAAAAGATGTATGGGAGTCCACAGATGCCCTTAGAAAATTTGTGGGTGATGATCTTCTCCAGACCATGATGATCGGTCCTGCCGGCGAGAACGGTTCAGATTATGCACAGGTATGTTATAATCACTGGACCAGCCCGGACCGGTTTGGATTTGGTAAATTATTCGGTTCCAAGAATTTAAAGGGATTTGCTTTCAGAGGAATGGGTTTAATTGAGATTGCCGAACCCGAAGACTATGTTGAAAGATCTTTGGAAATACTCAAAGAGGTTAAAGAGAATAGTTTTATTGAGCAAAAAGGACTTGGACAGATACTTTATGCTCTGGGCGAAGAAGATGTAAAAGAATGGATGGATCCTGTCACCCACCGTCATAGTGCAGATTATTTTACACCCTATGCAAGCAATACAGCCCTGTTTTTTGATGAAGATCCCGGACGGCTTGAGGAATCAAAAAAGGATGAACCCGGAGTACTTGTCTCTGATGTCTATGCGCTGCTTGGATTCAAAAATATCGGTCTGTCAGCTGCTGATGCCGGCCGTGCCTTAAAAGCATGTGCAAAATATGGCATTGATCCTTTTGCTGTTGCTCATTTGAGCGGAAAAACAACATTAGACGAGATCAAAGATAGTTTTGACTCGATTCATGGGACGGTTGAGATTCCGGGCAGCGGACTTTTTTCTCCCTGGTGCCCGACACAACCTATATTTAATGATTTTGATCTGTCAGGTGAAGATGAGACAATGGCATGGTGGGAAAGAAGGCAGGCCGTATCAATGATTTTTGGAATCCAGCCGATTTTTTCCCTGATGTGTCCTGAACTCACCGAAGAAAATATGCTGGAACTGGCAAGTATTGGTACAGACCTTGATCTGACCCAGGAAACCCTGGATGCTGTTATAGATGATCTTTTAGGTTAATAAATGAATGGTCCGAAAATAGGACTGTATGCAGGGTCAGGAACTTCCCATTCCTGGCTCTGGTTTGTTGATCTCTTTGAAACGGCCGGTCTAAATGACCTGGTCTTTTTGGATGAATTTTCTGTTCAAAACAACGATATAAAATCGCTTGATGTACTTGTAATATCCGGTGGGGATACCTTTGCCGTTGCAAAAAGTCTTACAGAAAAAGGCGGGCAGAACATCAGGCGGTTTGTTGAAAAAGGCGGTATGTATATAGGGTCATGCGCCGGTGCCTATCTTCCCATGAACTCCAGTAAAACCCCACTTGACTGGTTTAATTTTGTCGATGTTAAAATAACAAATTTGAGCAAAACCCTTCCCCCTGCTGAAATCAAGACCTGTAAATTCTGCACATCCTATGGATGTGATTTCGTATTTCACCCGGTCAGGGAAGCTGTGGCCTTGAAAACCACTTCATTTTATGGCAAAAAATCGCCGCTTGAATTTTCAGCACCTCTTTATGGCGGGCCGGGTATGAAAGCCGGTGATCCATCCTGGGTACTAGCTGTTTATGAAGGGTTTACGCCAAAAACTTCTTTTCTGACCAGCCGAAAAATTGCAAAAAAAACCCTTATCAACAATGGAGCTGTTTTAAGGGTACCGTATAAAAAAGGATGTTTTTACCTTTTGGGACCTCATCTTGAACATCCAAAATTTAAACAGGCTAACCAGTTCATCATTGATGCTATGATTTTGGAAACCGGTATGGCCAAGAATTCGGATATTTCACCGGATATTTCAAATGATAAAACAGCAAATTCTGACTTTATAGAGAAGCTGAGCGGAAAACCAGCCAAGGAACTGCTTTTAAATATCAGGCGTGAATTGAGCAACTCCAGAATTGTGGCAGGCAGCCTTGAATTTTTACCCATCCAATGGTTGATCGGGCAAAAAATTTATGAGCCTCAAAAAGTTCGGGTGTATCTGGAATCCATGTTCAAGCGGTTGAAACCCCTTGAGAAAAATAAGGTATTACTTCTTAAACCAGGCCTTGGTGAAAGGATCACCAAGGCTGCCGGGCGATTGACAATTGAACTGCGCCGGATAAAAAATGAAATCGATGAGAACCTGGAGAGTTTAAAAACAGCAATCCTTATTTTTGATTTACTGCATGTGCTGTCCATCTCTTTTTTTGAATTGTATTTTATAAATATGCACCAAGTCACAGGACCGCTTCAGGAGTTGCCTCGATCAAAGGTAAGGGCGTAAGAGTAGGAAATTTTATGGGCAATTTAAATAAATTTATACGATTTTTGAGTACTGGGTTAACTTTAATTTAAGGAAATATTAAGCCATATATAAAACCATAATTTTCACAACAGGAGAACAAATTGCAAACCGGAACTATAAAAATTAAAATTAAATTGAAGACCAGATGGCTGTGCATGGTGTTGACCACCGGATGCTTTTTTCTGGCACTTTTATGGTTTTCTAATGCCCGTGCAGGGACTGAAAATGCATCTCTTTCCACCTGGTTTGTGGATATGAGCAAATATGCAGTAAGTGCCCACGCAAGTCTTAAATGTGAAGAATGTCACGGCTCTATGACTGGCAAGGGATCAGGTAAAGGGATGGAACTCAAATCAAAACATCCTGATACAAAGGCAAAGGATTTCCTTAAAACTCAGACAAAAAGAAGTTTTAATTATCAAACCTGCCGGAAATGTCATAAAACAGCCTATGCACGGTTTTTAAAAGGCGAGCATGCAAAGGCGGCACTCAAAGAAAAGAAAACCGGCCAATTATCTGAAACCGGTTATGCGCCAACCTGCGGTGATTGTCATTCAGCCCATTATTCAAAATCCCATCTGTCCCGTATCCAGACAGGCAAGATGATGACTCAAACATGCGGGACATGCCACATGGATCAAAAACTAAGTTTTCTTGAAAATTATCATGGCAAGGCTTCGGTAAATCTGGCATATGAAAAAGCCGCATTTTGTTCGGATTGTCACGGAGCCCATACCATGACCTCTCTCAAGGAAAAGGATGTGGCATTAAATGCCTGCAGGAGATGTCATTCAGATGCCACTCCTGAATTTGCAAATATTATTATCCATGACAGCATAAAAAATGCTGATTTGAAAAGTGACATCAAAAAATCACGCATTAAATGGGTTCATTTAATGCGTGTATTGTCCCTGAGCTTTGTTGTTGCTGTGCTTGTATTTTTCTACATGCATACAGGACTTTTGATGTTAAGAAAACTCCACGAAAAATTGAGGAGGCATAAGTGATGGAAGCCGATCTTACCCCCCCCAGAACCTTTCAGAGGTTTCATATCCTGCATAGAATTTTGCACATGGTTATTATTTTCAATTTTACATTTCTGGCAATTTCAGGATTTCTTCTTCATTTTAGCGGATTCGCATGGGCAAGATTTCTTGTTTCCCTGATGGGTGGAGCCGCGGCTGCAGGCTGGCTGCATCGGTTTTGTGCCGTATTCCTTTATTTTGGAATACTGATTCATGTGTTATGGCTTTTTTACTATAAATGGGTGTTAAAGAAAAATTTTTGCGGGCCGGATTCTATTTTGCCGGCAAAAAAAGATATCAAAGATCTATTTCAAAATCTCAGGTATGTGTTTAATAAGGGTACTCCCCCGTTGTTTGACAGGTATAGTTACCTTCAAAAACTTGATTATTGGGGTGAATTGCTTGGCATGCAAAGTATGGGTGTGACAGGACTTATCCTTTGTTTTCCAGAATTCTTTGCAGGGTTAATCCCTGGATTTTTTATCAATATAGCCGGTTATTTTCATTTTTATGAAGCAGTATTGGCTGTCCTGTATATTGGAGTGGTTCACATGTCAGATACCCATCTGGCTCCTGATATTTTCCCCATGGAAAAATCAATTTTTACCGGTCAGATAGATGAACAAAGATTTAAGGAAGATCACCCCGGAGAATGGAACAGGCAACAAACAATCAATGACTAAAAGCGATATTATAAGTGGGCAAAAAGAATTGATGAATAAAATTAACATTTCAAATGGGAACTGCCTTATGAGTTTAAAAACAATATTACCTATTATACTCGGTTGTACGCTGATGATTTTCATGGCAGCTTTTAGTAATACACAGGCTTTAGCAACAAAACTTACAGATTTAAAAGAGACCGAGGTCATTGACAAATCGTCTCAAAAGCCCTTGGTACATAAAGCGTTGACCCCTGAACCTTTGATTTGTATTGATTGCCACAGGATGCCGAATATAAACACAAATGAGGGTGTTTTCGCATCCCAGTCCTTTTGTCTGGACTGTCACAAAAAAGAAGATGTCATAAAAACAGATGTTGAACCTGAGGTCAGCCTGCAGATTACAAGGGATACCTTTCACGACAACCAGCCGGATCATCGTTTTATTGCATGCATTAATTGTCACACTGATATTGCCCGTTCACCCCATAAAACAAAGACAGGGGTGACATGTAACAATTGTCATACCCCGCATTCTGAATCTCCTGCCAACGCCCCTCATTTAAGGGTGTCCTGCCAGGCATGTCATTTTCAGACTGAATTTGTAACACTTGATCAAGAAGATTTTAAGGTAAAGCTTTCCCGGACGGATTATGATGGTGTTCCCATCAGCCGTTCCGGCCATATTCTTTCCGAGCTGGATGATAAAGAAACCTGTGTAAAATGTCATTTTGAAAATAATCCTGTGGGAGCTCCTGCCAGCGTTCTTCCGTCAAAAAGTATCCTTTGTATGATGTGCCATAATTCACCCCTGGCAGCGGGGCACCCGGTTTTTGGTCTTGCAGGCATTATATTTGTGATGGGGATCTTTATCATGATTGCCTTCTGGTTCAGGGGAAGTGTAAAAGGTGAAGAAACATCTCTCCACAGGAAGATCGCCTTAAGTTCGGAATCCATCTGGAAAACAATCTTTTCAAAAAAGGTGTTCTCTCTTATTGGCATATTTATTCTTGATATACTTTTTCAAAGAAGAATCCTTAAAGAGAGTGTCTCAAGATGGTCCATGCACTCCCTTATTTTTACGGCCATCCTGCTGCGTTTCGGGCTAAGTCTTTTTACAGCCATTGGATTTTATTTTCATCCTGAAGGGAACATGATGACGGCTCTTATTGATAAGAACCACTGGTTTACTGCATTTACCAATGACCTTTTAGGGCTTTTTATTCTTTTGGGTATTATCTGGGCAGTTGTAAAAAGATTTATTGTTAAGCCGGATCATGTCGTGTCCGAGTACCAGGATAATCTTACACTTATCCTCATCGGCAGTCTGGTGTTGCTCGGGTTTTTCCTGGAAGGGGCCAGAATCCTTGTAACGCAAATTCCTTATGATATGGCAGTCTATTCCTTTGCGGGATATCTGGTTTCAAAAGTATTTTCAACCTTTTCAATTGACTGGGCTAAGGTTTACCCGTTGATGTGGTACGCCCATGGTGTGGTGGCGGCAGTTTTCATTGCCTGGCTGCCTTTTGGAAAGATGAAGCATATGTTTAACACTCCTTTAACCTATTTTATAGAGGCTGTGGATGGGGTTAAAAACGAGAAAAGGGTTTAATCGGAATAAAAATTTATAGGTGTTAAAATGACGGAAGATGAAAAAAAGAGTTCTGACTCCCAAATAGCTGAGCCAATTGATAAAAATGAGGATAATTCGTCTTTGGACCTGGAAAAGGACAAAAGGGAAAAACTCAGAAAGATACCCTTACATAAACTTGATATAAAACGGTTAATCGCCCTTGACTCCTGCACCCGATGCGGTGAGTGTCTTTCCTGGTGTCCGGTTTATGACCAGGATTCAAAAGAAGAGCTGATTCCGCGGCGGAAAATAATAGATTTTTTAAGGCTTGCCAGAACGCAGAACGGATTTCTGGCCGGAATCATGGAAAGCGATAAAGTGGCCCAATCCCTGAAAAAGGTGATTGGAAAATTATGCGGGTACAAGGAAGTGACCAAAGAGCAGATGGAACAATTTGTATTTAGCCTCTATGAATGTTCCACTTGCGGCCAGTGTGAAGTGGTTTGCCCAGCCCATATTGATACGGTGGGCCTCTGGGAAGAACTCAGGCGTTTGATTGTGCGGGCGGGCTATGGTCCTTTGGAACCCCAGAAAGCCTTGAGAAAAAGTGTGATGACCTTTGATAACCCTTGGCAGCAGCCAAGGGCAGGCCGGACTAAATGGTCCCGGCGCGCCAAAAAAGATGGTCTGATTGCCAAAGAGCCCAGACAAATCAAAAAAACAAAAGGAAAGGTACTTCTATTTTTCGGTTGTACTGCTTCCTATGATGCAAACGTCAAAAGAGTTGCCATAAATACCATCAACATCCTTGAAGCGTTAGATATTGATTATGGTGTGCTTGGAAAAGACGAAAAATGCTGCGGCAGTGTATTGCTCAGGATGGGTGACCCTGAATATAAACGGTTGTTTAAGGAAAATATTGAGCAGTTCAACAGTCTGGGCATTGACACATTGATCAGTTCCTGTTCCGGGTGTTTTAAGACCATTATGCAGGATTATCCCAAAATCGCACCATTGAATTTTGAAGTCCTGCATACCGTGGAATACCTGGCCCGGTTGTTGAAATCCGGTGAACTGAAGTTTCCCCATCCGGTTAACAAGACAATTACGTTTCATGATCCCTGCCATCTTGGAAGGGCAACGGGCGGATTTGATGCACCACGGATGATCATGGAAGCCATCCCTGGTCTGAATCTTGTTGAAATGCCAAGAAACAGAGAATATTCGAGGTGTTGCGGTGCCGGTGGCGGATTAAAGGCAGGTTTCCCGGACATTCAGGGCCGTATGTCACAAGAGCGGATAAAAGAAGCTGAAAATACCGGTGTACAAGACCTGGTCTCATGCTGCCCTTTTTGTTACCAGGGACTTCAAGTGGGAATTAATGCGCTTGAATCTGATATTGTGATGAGAGATCTTTCAGAATTTATAGCTGAATCCATTCTGGGTTATGATATTTTTGAAAAGGCAGCCAAAGCAGCGGAAGAGAAAAAACGCCTCAAAGAAGAAGCTAAAGCAAAAAAAAGAATGGAAAAAGAGAAGAAAGCCGCTGAAAAGAAAAAAAAAGCACAAGAACAGGAAATTGAACAGGATAAGTGAGGAGCAAAAATGGTCTGCCACCAAGGGTGACCGTCTTGCCTTTATAGGGCGGGATGTGATAGATTTGTAGATACTTAAATAGATGGCAGTATTGTATCATAATGATAGAAACCTTATTAATTGGGTATTAGGTGACAATGGAAAGATCAACTTCCAAAAGAACATTTTCAAAAATTCAGGATAAAATAGACTCAGGAGAGGTGGTTATTTTAACGGCCCAGGAAATTTGTGACCGGGTCCGGGAGGGCGAGACCTTTGAAATGCATGACATAGATGTGGTTACGACTGCGACCAGTGCCTTGATGAGCGGTACTTATGCCGTGCTTTCATTTAAGGTGGCTGAACCAGATACGTTTACAACAGCTGAAAAGGTATGGATTAATACGGTTCCGGCACAGGTTGGGCCCTGTCCAAATGAAAGGATTGGGATTCTGGATTTAATTGTTTTGGGGACCCAGGAAAGTAAAACCAACCCAGGTTATGGAGCAGGCGATCTCTTCAGAGATCTTGTCCTTGGCAAGAAGGTGTTAGTGGAAATCGAAACAGATGAAGGTAAAAGATTGTCTTCATTCACAACGCTTAAGCAAATTCCCCATGCCATGATTCATGCCTCGAGAAATGCATTTAAAAATTATCTGGCCTTTGTAAATCCAGGGGAAAAAGCAGTGTCTACAATTTTTCATTCAGACAAGATGAGTGGCAATTTCGAGGAAATGACTTTCTGCGGCTGTGGTGAATTAAACCCCATTGAGAATGATCCGGAGCTAAAAAGCATTGGCATCGGTACAAAGGTTTTAATCAATGGCTCCCAAGGTTTTATAACCGGTTCCGGCACCCGCAGCAGTGTTGATAAACCCAATCTTTCAGCCATTGTTGACATGCATGATATGGATCCGCAATTTTTAGGCGGCTTTAAAACCGGACATGGCCCAGATGTTATAATGACCTGGGCTGTGGCCATTCCTGTTTTGGACAAGGCCATGCTCACCCATATTTTGAAGACCGATGACCAAATCCCGCTTAAGGTGGTTGATGTAAGAAGCCGCAAACCTATTTTTGATATCACATACGGGGATGTCTGGAATAGAACCAACCGGGCAGTGGAATTTAACCGGAAAAATTGTCTGCATTGTGATCTTTGCATTGTTGAAAAGATATGTCCGGTAAAGGCGGTTAAATGGCACCCTGATAAAGGCCAGCAATTTGACCGGTTAAAGTGTTTCAATTGCGGGCTTTGCGTATCAAGATGCCAGGGGGGGACCTTTTTTGCAAACCTTGGCAGTATAGAACTTGAGGGTGTAAAACATAAGGTGCCCATTACTTTGAGGCAATCTGACAGAGTGGCCGCAATCAAAGCCGCTCAAGACTTAAAGCGTCAGATCAAAAAAGGGCAGTTCAAAATAAACAAGCCTGTGGGAAAAATCAGGTTTCAGGACACATAGCAAAAATCAGAATATTTCCATGATCCCATATTTGCTTTGATGATATTCAGGCGGTTCAAAGGGGTGTTCTGGATGAAAAAACCTTCTTTGATTTTTATATTTGAATATCAATGATTCCCAGGTGAATGGCATATTGAATTAATTTTGATATATTTTCCATTTTCAGTTTTCCCATAATATTAGAACGATGAGATTTGACTGTGCTGGGGCTTAGGCAAAGCATTTCTGATATTTTTTTAGTGGTTTGTCCCTCAACCATCATTTGAAAGACTTCCCTTTCCCGGTTAGTTAATGTGTTATACAATTCATCCTGTGAGGTTTTCTTATTCATTCCAACATAATCTTCAATAACAAGGTCGGAGATAGACGTGCTCAGATAGGTTTCCCCTTTAACCGCTTTTTTGATGGCTTTTATAATATCATTACTGACTGAGTTTTTGAGCAGATAACCTGAAACACCAATTCTCAGAAGTTCCCTTATATATCTGGTATGATCATGCATGGAAAGTATGATCACCTTTGTTTTTAAGGTGGATTGTTTGATCTGCCGGGCAGCCTCAATACCGTTTAGCACAGGCATGGCAATATCCATAATCACAACATCCGGGTTTAGTTTATGGACCGCGGCAACGGCATCCCTGCCATTTTTGGCCTCACCTGTTATTTTCAGACAATTTTCTTCTTCCAATAGTTTTCTCAAACCCTGGCGGACAATGGTATGGTCATCAACGATAACAATTTCAATGGGTTTTTGTTTCATAAAGCTCCTGCAAAAAATTTTCCGGTTCCAATAAAACGGACGAGTCGTCATTTTTGTTTGGGATTTCAATCCTAATTCGGGTGCCTTTTCCTTTTTCCGTTCGAAGAGAAAATTTTCCGCCGCGTATAGCCGTTCGTTCTCTCATGGACAAAAGTCCCAGTGAAGGTCTTTCAGAGTTGTTTTCGTTTTGGTCGAATCCAATGCCGTCATCTTCTGCAATAAAAATAATTGAAGGATATCCTCTGATTATGGAAAGTTTAAAAAAACTGGCTTTTGCATATTTTATTGTATTGGATAAAGCTTCCTGTGAAAACCGGTAGAGGACTGTTTCAATATCGTGGTTAACTCTTCCGGAAAATCCCACCATTTTGAAATCAATATTCAGAGAACTTTGCCGGGCTATCTGATTCAGATAGGAATCAAGGGCAGGTTCAAGGCCAAGGTCTGTCAAAAGGGCAGGGTGCAAAAGATGTGAAATGCGCCTCATTTCCTGATAGGTATGATTAATCTGCTGTTTAATATTGGAGATGATATTGTGCATAACCGGATCATCAGACGGCATAATTTTTTCAACGGCTTCTATATTGAAATTTATCCCGATCATTGCTGAGCCTGTTTCATCGTGCAGTTCTCTTGCGATTCTTTTACATTCGATTTCCTGGGATTTAAAAAGCCTGGCCGTAAGATGTTTGAGTTCTTCCCGGTGTTTTTGAACGGTTCGTATCAATTTTATATTGGCGATGGAACCGCCTAAAAAATTTCCAAGGGAGCCCAACAGATTAAAATCCTCCAATGATAGATCCTGGGTTTCGGCCAAAGGAAAGGCCATAAATCCTGAAGGACGGTCTTTTTCAGTGATCAGGAAACAGGAAAGTATTATGGGCCGGCTTTTATCAGAAGTTTCCAAAGTGATTTTAAAAGAGGGGAAAATAGATTTGGGTGTCAGACTGTTTTCTTTTCCCAGGAAAAATTCCATGAGCTGGGTATCATGAAAAATGGGTCTGATATTGTTTTTATTCAGCTTTTTAGGCAGACCTTTACTTGTTTGAAGTTTGAATTCCGCCTGATCATGGTTGATAAGAAAAATGGCGCCAATACTGAAATTCAACAATTTCATGGCTTCTTTCAAAGCAGTATCAAGCACCTCATTCATGTCTTGGGAACTATTTATTGTAAGTGATACCGTGTTCATCAAAACCAGTTCCTGGTGATGCTTGTAGAGCCTTGCAAAAGAATCCATCCGTGCGGTGATATCCTTGGCAATGCCTTCGTATCCGACAATATTTCCATTGTCGTCCAGGAAAGTGTTGGCACTCAGACTGCCATGGAGACGCGTACCGTCCTTTTTTTTAAAACCAACCTCAAAATCCTGTACAAATCCGTTAAGGTCAATATGTTTTTTACAGACATGCCAGTGGATGGGATCGATAAAAACATTTTTGACATTGCCCAATGAATACAACTCGTTTTTTTCCTGGTAATCAAGCAGGTCTACCACGGCCTGGTTCACCTCTATAATCAATCCTTCCTTGGATATAATAAAAATCATATCCTTAGTGCTTTCAAAAAGACGGCGGTATTTAAATTCAGAGTATATTAAATTGTTTTCAAGGTTTTTAATATTTGAAATATTCTTAAAGACTTCAACAACGCCAAACATTTTACCGTCAGAAGAAAGCAGAATATTGCGGGTGCATTCCACAGGAAGCTTTGAACCATCCTTGCGTGTAATTTCAAGTTCCCGCCTATGGTTTATTTTTGGTGTAATATCAATGTTGGTAAACGGGCAATCGGTATCACATGCTGTTGTTTTAAATATATCTTTGCATTTCATTCCCTTTGCTTCAAAAACTTCATACCCGGTAATCTGCGCGGCAACATTATTAAAGTAGGTGATCCTGCCATTTGCATCCATTATCATAAATGCATCTGACAGATTGTTTAAAATTGCGGCAATACCCTTATTGTGCATATCCATACTTTAAATCAGTCCATTTGGCAGTGGCGACTGTGATATTTAAAATTTATTCAAAATTTTAAATATCACAGTCTTTGAACAGGATAAAAGATTTTTCATTATTTTTTTTGGATTATAGCCTAGCCTATTGCTTAATAAAAGTAAATGTTAAGAAAATTAGCTATAGTGCATTTGAGTTATGAGGATGGTTTTATTACTTGCAATGGATTGTTTTTTCTTGATTGTTGTTTCTTTGCCGCCTATAAAATACAAATACAGTCGAAACAATAAAATATGTCTATTGGATGTTTATATTGTCAGGAAAATGAAAACCATTTGAAAAAGAGATGTTGATTATGAAAGGACATATCCAGATATATACAGGCAACGGAAAAGGAAAAACAACGGCTGCTCTGGGACTTGCTTTAAGGACAGCCGGTGCCGGAAGAAAAATATTTATCGGCCAGTTTCTAAAATCAGGAAATTATTCTGAATTAAACGCTTTAAAAAGATTATCCGACCAGATCAAAGTTGAACATTATGGGCTTGGCCGTTTTGTTAAAGGCAACCCTTCACAAAAAGACAAAAAAGCAGGGGTTGAAGGGTTCAAAAGAGTTGCCAAGGTTATTGAAAAAGGGGAGTATGATTTAGTCATTCTTGATGAAGGAAATATTGCCGTTAAATATAACATATTTTCAGAACAGGATTTGCTGGAACTTTTTGAGAAAAAACCAGAACATGTGGAGATTGTGGTTACCGGAAGAGGAGCCAGCCAGGCTGTCATTGAAAAAGCTGATCTGGTTATGGAAATGAAAGCGATAAAGCATTATTTTCAAAAGGGTGTGAAAGCCCGGGTCGGAATCGAAAAGTAGAAAGAATTTACCTGGAATTTGGTAAGATAAATTTGGACCTTTTAACCATTGTATGTAGGTCGATTAAAATTAAGCAAATTAATTTTTAGGTAAAAATATTTCAGGCTCTTTGCGCAGAGCACAATTTTGGCTCAGCCATTTTGCCTTATCTTTAATTGGACCGTTTTTCAAGACCCTGGCCTTCTGGGGACATGCTTTTATGCAGGCACAACAATAGATACAAAGTTCATCAAGGCAGGAATAATTGTCGTTTTCATCAATTGCATTATTGGGGCAGGCATCCACACAGATGCCGCAATGATCACATTCCTGTGTAACATCCATTACAGGAAAAGTACCAAAGGATGTCCCTTTTTTGTATGGGAAATTGCCAGGTACCTCAACAGGACCCATATCTGAAACAAGGTCAAAATTCTCAATTAATCCCTTAATGCTTTTGCCAAAGGAAAATGCTTTTCCAAGATCTTTTTTGTCCGGTCGGTTCAGGGCAATTAAAAATTCATGATTAGTAAAAGAATGTTCGCCTATAAAAGCCGCAGCAGCGATCGCTGCAAACCCGCTGTCAACCGCAATGTCCTTTAATTCGAGAAGGGCGTCTTCAAATTCACGATTGCCATATAATACGATTAGTACTGCCAGTGAGGAAGAAGCCTTTATTTTTTTAAAATATCCGGCTGCCTCTTTTGGCAGTCGTCCACCATATACAGGAGCCCCGATGAGTACCAGATCATTTTTAAATTCAGGTGCAGTCTTGTTTCGAATCCCGGGATCTGTAATATCAATGGATGCCACGACCCTTTTGCCTATCCCTTTGGCAATCTCTTTTAAAGTAATTTGTGTCGTTGAAGTGGGACTAAAATAAAGCAGGGTTAAATTTTCAGGGCTCATGACGGGTTTCCTTATTGAAATATCAACCGTTGATATATTAAAATTAAGTGTATCTTATACCAACCGGGCCAAAAGATCGTCAACATCAATTCCATCCTTTTCGATCAATTCAAAATTTTTTAACCTGTTCCTTTATTTTTTTATAGGCAGTTTCATGTATTATTTGGATTCGCGTTTGAATTTTTGTGTTCGATTAGGATTTTATAGCTATGACATAAAAGTTTTTGTTTTTTGAAAGTTCAATTTATTTATATTAAATTGACAATATCCTCATAATTAATCACAATCAACAAACAGGATATGAATTGAAATTAAAGGCGATAAAACTGATGGTAAAAGAAACTATTTTAATCGTAGATGATGAAGAAGACATTATTGAACTGATCAAGTTTAACCTGAAAAATGAAGGTTATTCAATATTGAAAGCGCAAACAGGCGAACAGGCTATAAAAATTGTCAAACTATATCAACCGGATTTGATAGTCCTAGACCTTATGCTTCCCGGCATTGACGGCCTTGAAGTAACAAAAAATCTGAAAAGTAGTGACCAAACCAACCAAATACCAATAGTGATGCTGACAGCAAAGGGTGAAGAATCTGATATTGTTACAGGGCTTGAACTTGGGGCCAGTGACTATATATCAAAACCATTCAGTCCAAAGGTCCTGATCGCAAGAATACGCGCAATTTTGCGTCGCAGCAGCAACACGTCAAAGGGTAACACCGACAAGGTCATAAAAGAGGGCGATTTAATTATTGACAAAGCCAGGTACGAAGTAAAAATTGGGGGAAACAAGGTGGAGTTAACCCCTTCAGAATTTGAACTTCTTTCATTTTTGGTGGATAAAAAAGGATGGGTGTTTACAAGGGGGCAGATAGTTGATGCCATTCGCGGGAAAAATTATGCAGTGACTCAAAGAAGTATTGATGTTGTTATTGTTGGATTGCGTAAAAAACTAAAAAATTATGCTTCAGCCATTGAAACGGTCAGGGGAGTGGGATACCGATTTAAAGAATAAAAATATGGATAAGAAAAAAAAACTCATCTGGCACATTTTCCCGTCGTTTTTAATCATTACTTTTCTTTCATTATCAGCTGTTACATCTTACTCAACAAGTTATTTTAGAAAAATTTTTCTAAAAAATTCTGAAAAGGAATTAACTATCAGGGCAAAACTGTTGCAAAAAAGTTTTGCAGACAGCTTAAAAGTTAATCTGACTCAGATTCAATATATTGATGAACAATGTAAGGTCATTGGAGAAACGACAGGTACAAGAGTGACTGTTGTTCGTCCCACAGGCATTGTTATTGGTGATTCTCTCGGGAATATAAAAATGATGGAAAACCATAAGAATCGACCAGAAATAATTCAAGCTTTAAAAATGAAAAAAGGAGTTTCAATAAGGTACAGCTCAACATTTGATAAGAATATGATGTATATTGCTCTTCCGATTATTGTGAAAGAGCGGGTAATAGCAGTAGTTAGAACATCTGTCTCTATTTCCTCTGTTGACAGCGAAATAAAATCCATCAGAAATAACATACTTGTTGCTATGTTTTTTACAATTTTAATTGCAGCTGCTGCCAGTTTATATGTTGCCAGGAGAATTGCACGTCCCATTGAAAGGATGAAAAAAGGGGCTGCAAAATTTGCCAGGGGTGATTTGAGTGCCAGGCTTTCTGCGCCAAACTCTGAGGAGTTGTCTGAACTTGCTGTTACCATGAATCGGATGGCACAAAACCTGGCTGAGAAAATTAAAGATTTTAAAGATAGGAGTATGGAACTGGAAGCGGTGCACTCAAGTATGCAGGAAGGTGTCTTAGCCATAGATAAGAGAGAAAGAATCATTACCATTAACAATACTGCCGCAAGAATATTTAATTCTCCTGCATCTCAACTAAAGGCCAAATATATTTACCAGATAGCAAAGCATTATGAGTTCCAAAACTTTATCCGGCGGGCATTGGAAACCCATGAACCCATTGAAGATGATATTGTCATAACAAAAGATGAGGATATGATTATAAATATTCATTCCACCGCATTGTATGATACGGGGAACACGCGCATGGGAACACTGATAATTTTTCATGATATCACTCGGATCAGGCGTCTTGAAAATATGCACAAGGATTTTGCGGCCAATGTATCCCATGAGTTGAAAACTCCTTTGACAACAGTTAAGGGATTTATTGAAACGCTTCAGGAAATGTTTGCTAATAATGATACCAGTGAAACTGAAAATTTTTTAAAGATCATTGAAAAAAATGTAGACAGGATGGTGGAATTGATTAATGATCTTTTATCATTATCAAAGCTTGAACGGTTAGAGGGAACTCCAATTGAATTCGAAAACCAGAATCTTTTATCTTTGATCCACGGAGTGGTAAATACTTGTCATGCAGCCATCCGGTCGAAAAAAATTAAAGTTAGCATTGACTGCCCTGATGATTTAATTGCCAGGGTTGATCCGGGCCTTATGGAACAGGCTATTTTTAACTTGGTTGATAATGCGGTTAAATACAGCCGTGAGAATACTCCCATTGAAATTTCTATTACAAGAAAAGGCTGTTTTATAGATATTGTGATTAAGGATAAAGGCTGTGGGATTAAAAAAGAATACCTGCAAAAAATTTTTAACCGTTTTTACAGGGTGGATAAGGCAAGAAGCAGGAATGAAGGTGGAACAGGCTTAGGCCTTGCCATTGTGAAACATATAGTAAGGTATCACAATGGCAAGATAGGCGTTATAAGTCAAATCGATAAAGGCAGCTCATTTACAATCACCATCCCGTGTTAGCAAAAAAACCTGAACCCCAGAAATATCTATGAACATTTCTGGTTTAATTTAAAGGATTCATTAAAAATATCCAATAGCTTAACATTTTGTTTTGCCATCATCACACAATTTCCACTAAATGAATAGAACAGGATACTCAATCGAGTTTTAGATGAGTCATCCCTGATCCTTCCAAGCTGATTCTCATTAAAGTCATCTACAAGTTCTTTTAAAAAGTGGAATTGTTCAACCGCTTCCTGACAGTCCACAATTTCCTTGTTCCTAAAAGCGGTTTCCACAAGAGAAAAAATATTGAGGAACACTTTTTTTATTTCTTTTAATTCAAGTATCTGCACATCCAACAACCCTTTATGACGGTTGCTGACATGCATACTTGACCGGATGACCGTGTCCCGGTGTCCGTCCGAGAGTTTTTGAAGCCGTCTTATTATCTGATAATAGTTGTAAGAGATCTGTTCATCTTCTTTTGAGAGCAGTCTTAATACTTTGAAAATATTGGCAATAATGATGTTGGTGCTATTCTGGAAGTGCTTCACACGCATACGTTCTTTTCTTAGGGTTTCCAAATCTTCTTCAAAGAGTGCATCAAATGTGATATCAAATGATTCCCTGATGCCCTTGAGAAGAAAAGACAGGTGATCAAATGTCTGGGATACGGATTCTTGAAAGTTTTTAACATTGTGCAGGTTGTAAATACTCATTTCTTCCTTGTCTTTTTCATGCCCCTTATGTTTTTTATGATTTTTCCAGATCATAAATCCGGTAAACAATAAAAGAATAATAAAGCCTGCAATATTAAAATAAGATAATATATTTGCAAAAATAAAAGAAACCACAAAAGCTATAAAAGCGGTCATAAACCATCCGCCGATGACTGTTAACACGCCGGTAACTCTATATACGGCACTTTCCAGTCCCCATGCCTGGTCTGAAAAACTGGTCCCCATGGCAACCATAAAAGTCACATAAGTAGTGGATAAGGGCAGTTTTAATGAGGTGGCAAAAGAAACAACAGCACTTGCCACCACAAGGTTAACCGAAGCACGAACCAGATCAAAAGACGGTTTTTCAATTTGAGAAAGTCCCTGGGTTGCAGGAACAGGTGTAAGACGTCTAAAAATGATTTCTCTAATTTTTTCAGGAGCTATATTTTTTACCGTGTCAAATACAGAATTAAACATGTTTACGATTTTTCTGGACAACCAGATGGATTCAAATTTTTCAGTTCCTTCATCCTGCTGGCCAAGACCGATTTCAGTTTCAGTGACCTTTCTGGCCTTTTTTGACAGCCACAGGGTGACAACCATGATTATCCCGGCTATAAGCATGAGATAGGTCTGGGATTGTACCTTTTTACTTAACGCAACCATGGTGATATTTAAAGGGTCACTGGATGCGATTGCATTTTGAAAAGCGTTAAGTCCGGCAAGAGGAACACCGATAAAATTGACCAGGTCGTTGGCTGCAAAAGCCATGGCAAGAGCAAAGGTGCCGATGAGTACAACCACTTTTAAAATATTGACCTTAAAAATGGATATTAACATCTGGAAAATAATCGCAGAGAAAATAAAGATTTGTGCCATGATAATAAAAGAGTTGATTTTTATCCAGGCAATGGTTTGAGCATCCATGAAGGTTGCTCCTTTGGAACCTTTGACAAGAATAAAAAAAGTTATGGCGGTCATGGCCATGCCTCCCCAGAGAGCCCCATATTTTTTTAATCTGCTCTGATAATCAAAGGTGAAAATCAGGCGTGTCAAAAATTGCATTAACGCACCAGAGAAAAAAGCAATTACAATGGATAAAAGGATGCCACCAACAATGGCCATGGCTTTGGCCGTATTGATATAATCCCATACTGCCATGGTATTGCCGGTTGATGCCATGATTTTTATAATGGAAAGTCCTACAGCTGCTCCCAATAACTCAAATACAATGGAGACCGTTGTTGAGGTTGGCAATCCATGGGTATTGAACAGGTCGAGTAAAAGAACATCAGTGATCATGACAGATAAAAATATGGTTAGAAGTTCGGGCATAGTGAAAAACTGAGGGTGGAAAATTCCTTTTCTTGCCACTTCCATCATACCGCCGGAAAAAGTCACCCCGGCCATGATACCCAGGCTAGCTATGATCATGATGACGTAAAAGGGTGCCGCTTTGGACCCTATGGAGGAATTTAAAAAATTTACAGCGTCATTGGTTACACCAACTATTAAATCAAATATTGCAAATAGAACAAGCATGCCGATAATCACGTAGCATAATTGAAGACCCATAATACTCTCTCATTTTAGGTTTTAATAGATAACACATCTTTTAAGCCTGGCGGCCGGATGTGTTATGGATTTTAATCATAATGTTCAATTAAAAAGAATTTCATAAATTTTGTTCCTAAAATAATTCTAACCGGAAAGATTTTCAAGCATATGGGAAGATTCTAATACAATTCTAACAATTGAAAATGTTGACAATAGGAAGGTGCCAGTCGCTGGTCATAAAGTACTTGACTGTAAATTAAATTGCAGGACATAGCATTTTTTAATTATATGGTTTTTTAAAGATGATGGACGATAAAAAAAAATGAGATAGGATTATAACACTAAATTCCAATTAATCATCATAAAGCCCTAATCCCGGAAAATGTTTTTCAGCACATTTTTCGCAAATACCATGGCTGAATTCCGCTTCTGAATGCTCATGGATGTAGGACTCAATTTGATTCCAATACCCTTTGTCATCTCTAATTTTTTTACAATACGAACAAAGGGGAAGGAGTCCGCTTAATCGTTTTACATCTTGTAAGGCTTCTCTGAGATCTAAAATTAATATTTCTTTTTCCTGTTCCGCTTTTATTCGATCGGTGATGTCCATAATCGTACCAAGGGCCGCAGGCTTTCCGCCCAACGAAGTTGAAGACCCGTAGATTTCAACATGGACTATTTCGCCGGTTTTCTTTTGCCCTCTAAATGTGTAGTGAGAGAATTCAGCTTGGTTCTTTATCCTTTTATTTACCTGGTATTCAACTGTTGAAAGATCTTCAGGGTATACCAGTTTTGAAAAAAGCATATTGTCCAGGTATTCTTCCATGGGATATCCGAACATCTCTGCAAATTTGTGATTAATATATTTGAATTGGCCGTCTTGTATCAGATAAACCCCCACAAGGGACTGGTCAGAAAGATTTCGAAATTTTAACTCACTCTCCTGCAATTCCTCCATGACCGCACTGAATTTCACCGCTTCTGAAGCGGCACTGGTAATGGTTTGCAATATCACCTCATCATTTTTTGTAATCTTTTTTTTGCTGAACAAGGAAAGTACTCCAATCGGGGTCCCTTTCTGGGAAATAAGGCGATAGCCTGCACAGGATACCAGACCAAGTTCCCGTGTCCAGTCATGATTATGAACGCGTGGATCCTGAGTGACATCATTGGTGAGAAATCCAGGTTCATCTCCGGATGCAACACTCCCGATTTTATAACAACCAAAGGGAACTCTTCTGTGGTCTCCGTCAATATGCGTATAACGCCCTGAGCTGGCTATCAAATGAAGACATCTTTTGCGGTCATGACAAACATGCGGTCCCTTGGTGACGTTTGCATGGATGCAGCCGGAATCACACAAATCTCCAGGCTTTGTGAGCCATATGCGTGCAAAATCAGCTTGCAGAATATCCACAGTTCCATCTGTTATACGTTTCATCTTATCGGCCAGCAATCCGACACTGAGCAGGTTTTGTTTGAGATTGTTCAGCTTTTCGAGCTTCTTTTCTATTTCTTTTTTCTCGGTGATGTCGTATACAATGCCGTCGACACATTTTAAAGAACCATCCTCCTTATAGATAATGGTCTTTAGATCTTTCACCCAACGGGTACTTTTGTCTTTAGCAATTATCCTATACTCCTGGCGGATAGCATTTGTTTCGCCTTTTTTCTTCAAGCTTTCATCAAACACCCTTTTTTTATCATCGGGATGGATGATATCAAGCCAATTTACTTTTTGATTTTTAAGCTCATCACTGGAATAGCCACAGAGATTTTTCGAATTTTTAATGATGTCCAGGGTCCAGTCTGGTTTACCACGATAGATCATTCCGGGAATATTTAAAACGGGTGTACGATATTCTTGTTCTCTCTTTGATATAGTTTCAAGGGTGATCTCATGTTCTGAATTTATTTTTTTCAACTCTTTAATGCGATTAACCAAATCTTCATATGTTGGTTCTTGAGTCAACTTTCACACCTTATGGAAAACGTTTATCATTGTGGAAAAAAAGATGCCCGTACCCATGCATCATTAGTTTTATCATATTAAAGACTATTGGATATTTCAATGTAAAGTTTTTAAAATCAATAATAGGGAAGAAATTTGAAATAAAATATTTCAACATAGTAAGCTGTTATGGCTCCGGGGTTTTTTTTCTTGTACTTTCACACTTCTTAAATGAATCAACCCACATTTGAATCTATTAGGTATCAATTAAATATGACCATCGTTTGTTGAGTTAAAAAACGGGACCCGGTTGTCTTGATGTACTGGCCGGACAAATTGTTTTAGGCAAATAAAAGCAGGCTCAGGGCCATGACTGCCATCCCCAATATCAGTCCATAAATGGCCAGATGGTGTTCACCATATTTTTCTGCAGTGGGCAAAAGTTCGTCAAGAGAAATGAAGACCATGATACCTGCAACTCCGGCAAACAAAAGACCAAAGGTAATATCATTAAAATACTTATAAAAAATTCCATATCCCAAAAGGGCACCCACTGGTTCAGAAAGCCCGGATAAAAAAGAATAAATAAAGGCTTTTTTCTTGTTACCTGTTGCATAGTAAATCGGAACGGAAACGGCAATACCTTCCGGGATATTATGAATGGCAATGGCTATGGCAATACTAATCCCTAAAGTGGGATCTGAAAGGGCACTGGTAAACGTGGCAAGACCTTCAGGGAAATTGTGGATACCAATGGCAAGCGCAGAAAACATACCCATCCTGAGCAGGTTTTTTCTCTTTGCCTTTTCGTTGTCCATTTCCTCAATGCCTCTGATTTCATGGGGGTTTTCAAATGATGGTACCAGTTTGTCAATCAAAGCAATGAGTAAAATACCGCTAAAAAAGGCGATCGTGGTCCACCAGTATCCCCGTGTGGGACCCAAAGATGCCTCAAGGGCAGCCCTTGCTTTGACAAAAATTTCTACCATGGAGACATAGATCATAACACCTGCTGAAAAACCAAGAGAAATGGACAAAAAACGTGTATTTGTTTTTTTTGCAAAAAAAGCGAGGGCACTGCCCACACCAGTTGCCAGACCGGCAAACAGGGTCAGTCCAAATGCGAAAAGAACATTTCCTGATGGCATCTTATTCTCCTTAAAACAATTTCAACTGCGTTCATATGTAATACAGTGCCAACCCCAAAAAATGTGGAGCTGATTTAAATTGCATGTTCAAGCGATACATTCCTGCTCTTCGTGGCAGGTGATTTCCAGACATTAGCTGGATGTTTACTTCTTTGGTTATAATAAATTTGAATATATTTAAAGAAAATTCGTTTACTTTTCAAAATTATTTATTTGAAAGTTTAAAGAATGTTGTTTGTTTTAGCTCTGTTGACAAAAGGTATCAATGTTTTAAACTCACTTTTGAATAAGAAGTGTTAGATAATTAACATAAAGAACACTCAAGGTTTTTCAAATGAAAATGAGTCAGATGGAATATCCTGCAAATTTTTGCTGATATTCTTTTGGTCTCAAACCTGTCAGACGGATAAATATTTTTCTAAAAAAAGAAATATCCTCATATCCAACGGCATATGTAATCTCGTTAAACGTGTGAGCACCCTCCTCAAGCATATGCTTGGCATGTTCAACTCTAAGTTTTTGAAGATACGATAATGGTGTCATGCCAGACGCATTTTTAAACCGGCGTTCAAGTGATCGACGACTGATGTTTAATCTTTGGGCGAGTTGATTATATTCAACAGCCTGGGTTTTGTTTTCTTCAAGCCATTTTTGGGCTTTTGCGACAAGTGGGTCTGCATGAGTTTTCTTATCAAGAAGACAGTCGTAGGGTATCTGGGATTGTCGATCCATTGCAAAAACCATTGTTTTTGCTGATTGCCGAGCCGCCTGTTTGCCGCAGAATTTTTCTACAAGGTATAACGACAGGTCCATGCCGGCGGTGACTCCTGCAGAACAATATAACCTTCCATGGTCAAGAAACATCCGGTCCTGCTGCAAGGCCACCTGGGGATATCTTTTTTTGAATTGATCTACGAATCCCCAATGCAGTGTGGCTGATTTACCATCTAAAAGACCGGTTTCTGCAAGAAGGAATACCCCGGTACAAATACTGGCTATATGAGTTCCCCTATTATAATGGTGCATGATCCAGTCCACAAGATGGGGTGCTCTTTTAAGAATTTCACTTATATAAGTAGCAGAAGCGATGATTATTAAATCAGTATTATCTATCTGGTCAATACTGCAATGTGGTTTGATTTCGACTCCATTCACAGATCTGATCGCGTGTCCGTTAGCCGAGGCAATCTTTACGTCAAAAAAAGGTGTATGCTTTTCGTTATTCAAACGGTTCCAGAGTCGTCCGGATTGGTTCAAGATATCCATGGGGCCAAAAATAGTGGTTGCCATGGAATTATATAATCCTAAAATGGTTACTTTTTGCATTTTAATATATTCACTCCCAAAAGCTGGTTGTCGATATTGCCATTTCTTTTGTCATATATGCCACTTTTATTCAATGATGGCAAGATCTACAATGAATGAAATTCAAATCATGTATTTCAGGAGGTGTATTATGACAAACGATTCCATTAAAGAAACAATTGCTCCTTGCGGATTGTGCTGCGAAACCTGTTTTGCCCATGTTAATGGAGAGATTAGAAAGTTATGCATCCAGCTAAAGGAGAAACTGGGTAATTTCCACATCAACGCCAAACGGTTTGAAACACTCCTTGAGGAACCAATATTTAAAAAATATCCTGATTTCAAGGCGATGCTTGATTATTTTGCTTCTGAAAATTGTCATGGATGCAGAAATGAACACTGCAAGCTATTTAAAAACTGTGGTGTAAGACCTTGTCATCAGGAGAAAGGTGTTGATTTTTGTTATCAATGTGATGAGTTCCCATGCAATCATACCAATTTTGATAAAAATCTCTACAAGGGCTGGGTTGCTATCAATGAGATCATTAGGAAAAAAGGTATAGAAACCTATTGTAAAGGAGCTAAAATACGCCCCAGATACGTATGATACCAGTATAAAAAGCGAGTACAAAACCCCAACAAAAGGAAACGATTGAATGAGTTGTGTATTTCCAAAATCAACCGGATACCTCTTCAAAAAGATATGCCTTTGGAGGGAATAACAGCATTCAAGCATAGACAAAGGGGCAGTCGGCAATATGGTTCCCGCCTATTTAGTCAACCGCCTCTTTTATTTTTCGCTTCATGTCATTTTTCAAAATTATGGATTGAAGATTTTTGGAAAATCAGTATGATGGTCGATGAATGCGAGATTTAATAATTAAAACCTCATCAAATTGAACAGGAACTATTTTATGTTTTTACCTACAGGATGTGTCATCTTAGCAGTTGGGATATTTATGGTTATCAAAGGTCGCAATAAAACCAATGAACTAAAAAAATATGAAAATGAAAATCTGCGTTCAGACGGCACGGTTTATTTTGATGATATACAAGCATCCCGAACCCATGGAGCAAACCGGAATCTGTATAGAGTCATCATGGCTATGGGATTTTTCACAGGGATTTTTGGTCTGATCCTCATGGGTTATGGTTTGAACATATTTACCCATGCGGTTTAAAGGCAGATGTCATGCATGGAAAAAATGGCAGTTATACAGAATGATACACAGGTCCAATGAGGCGCATTGATTTAGCAACTCTTTATATTTAAGAACACTAGTTTTCATTTTCTCCAATTCCAGAAAGTCAGTCAGAAGCCAAAGGTCTTTCAGATCCCTTCACAAATACGGATAACCTTTGTCTTGAGGAGGTGATCTGGTGGTTATAGGTTTTAGATACATAATTTTGTTTACCCGGCTATCCTGTAAGGTTATGGTATTGCCTTGAATGATAGAAAGGAAGAAAGATGACCATTTTAGACTATTTTGCAAATGAAAAACGACAATTCCTGGAACACTGCATTCAATGCGGTATCTGTGCTGATGAGTGTCCGATTTTGCCCTTTACAGATATCAGTGAGACCGCTTCCCAGGACATCCAGGAAGGGGTTTTTGACAGTGTTGAGAATGGGAATTTCAATCATTTCGCATACACAAAGGCATTCGCATGTATGGAATGTTTCAAATGCACAACTGATGTTTGTCCCCAGGATCTTAATCCCCTGTTAATAAACGAACTGGTTAAGGGATTATTTATTTCCCAAGGTCTGGCAGACTCCCCTTTCAGTGACAGTCAACAGCCTGACAGCCCTCAGCGAATAATTGCCAGTGTTCAGGTCTCTGAAGATGATTACAAGCGTATCATGACACCCACACCTGAGCGGGATGCAAAATATGTCTTTTTTCCGGGGTGTAATGTCTACTTTCAACCTGAAAAAATTTTGAATGCACTGGATATCATGGACGCGATCGGTGACCCATATGCATTCCTCACCGGCTTGGATTATTGCTGTGGCGATAACCATTTATTTTTCGGGCATCAAAAAGAGGGTAGCCATGCTGGAGAAGAGCTCATAGCCAAAGCTGGCAGATACCATCCAAACACCATGATTTTATGGTGTCCTACCTGCCATTGCCGATTCAATAAGTACATCTCCCCCTCAATGGATGTTCCATTCAAGGTGGTTTCTTTTCCCCAATATCTATCAGAAAATATGAAAAAACTACCCCTGGCTAATGCTGGAGCAAAAAAAATCCTGACGCTTCATGAACCCTGCAAATCAGCCTATACAGGAGCGGATGTTGACGGGCCTCGCCAGGTGCTCTTACAATTGCCCGGCGTTGAGTTAATGGAAATGAAACATCATGGTGCAGATACGGTTTGTTGCGGTAGCGGAGCTGTATGCTGGTTTCCGGACAGCTGTGCGCAAATTCAAGACTATCGGCTTAAGGAAGCGGAACAAACCGGAGCAGACCAGATGGTTACGGTTTGTCATTACTGCAACCAAACGTTTGCATCCAAAGAGACGGACTTTGATTTTAAAGTCGTGAATTATGTTAACCTTGTGGCTGAGTCCATGGGCATTCATCGTCAAGATAAATTTAAAAAATATGCTCAATGGAACGATATTGAACTGATTTTGAAAGATATGGGAACACATATTGAAACTTCCCATTTTAAAAAAGAAAAAATTATAGATACATTGCGATCCGTCTTTATCGAGTAAGGGTAAGCAGAGTTAGGCCAATTAAGGTGTAATCCTTGGTTTTTCGGTCTCGGTGGTATTGATGTACTTGAAAAATGGTTATAAACTGTTTATGAACAAATGAATAATTTTTAAAAAAATGGCAAGCAGCTTGAAATCATCAAATTAAGATGGGTGAGAGTATTCTATGGTGGATATGTCATCTGAAGATAAAACAAAGCCCCGTCCTATTGGGCCAACCCTTGCAGTAGGTGCTGTCGTCTTTAAGGAGAGCAAAGTCCTTTTAGTTAAACGGGGTAATTCTCCGGCAAAAGGAATGTGGGCGATTCCGGGAGGTAAGGTTCGTCTGGGTGAAACCCT
>CAYVZG010000036.1:0-46399 GCA_964455805.1 uncultured Desulfobacula sp. | reverse complement strand
GATTATTTCAAATCGCAGTATTCCATGCGCTTGCAAGGCGCACTCCCAGCAGAGCATCAAACGGGGTTCCATCCTTTTGTTTCATGCGCAGTTCACAAATCTGATTTGCTGTTGAAAAGGAAAGGTCTCTCAGGTGCCGATAATAAATATCCTGGTCTTCAAAAACGATATAGGCAGTCAACAATTGATTGAGAAGATATTTTCTTTCCATGTGCAACATATCTGCAAAAGTGATGTTTGCATTGAGGATAACGCCTTTTAAATTGGCTGTTATATAGCCTATTGGTGCGAAATCATATAACTGTGAATAGCGTAATTGTGATTTCATCAGCGCCTGTTGGGAGCGAAGCAATTCTTCGTTTTGAAGCTCCAGCTCAATCTGGGATGTCTGGAGTTCATAGATTAATTTTAAAGGATCTTCAAAATCCACCGGTGTCTTGACAAAATCCTGGCCCTTTATAAATTCTTCTGCCTGTCTGCGTAATTGATTAAATTTTTCTTGGGTCTTTTTGTTTTGTTCCATGGGTGAACCTTTCGTGTAAAGGGAAAAGCAGATTCGCCCCTTACTGGATCATTTATCCTAAATTTGAACTGATATACCCATAATTTAAATTTTAACCATGGTACTATAACTTTAGGATACATTACAAATAAAATATCAGGGGCATCATCTTGAGCATAATTATGAGAATTATAAGAAAAATTTGTTCACGACAATGCTTGTGGTAAGCCTGATAGTTTTTCAGACCTTGTAACTTAAATTGCTGGTTTTATCAAGGACGGCTGACAGGATTTTAGTTCTGGCTATAAGAAATTTTTAACCGCTTTTCATTGTTGCAATTGTTGTTTCACCCTTATTTTTAATCTGAACAACATGATTTTTAATCGCCTTTGAAAATGATTCCCTGCAGCCGATTTTTTTTCTGTCATGGAACTCGATAAAAATTAATCCAACCTTACTTAACCATTCTGTGTTGTTGGAAAACACCTCTTTTTCCGAACCTTCGATATCTATTTTAAGTATATCAATATGGTTGGTTTTAAAATCGGCCATAAGGTCGTTTATGGATATACCCTCAATAATATCATTTCCATGATTCAAGTCCTGGGTCTGTATCTCAAAGGATTCTTTATTTGCTTCAGGGTTTTTTATATATAACGGTTCTTTTGTGTGCCACAACGCTTTATTTAAGCAATGAATATTATTATATTTTCTACTATTTTTTTTAAGCATGTTGAAATTGCTGTTTTCCGGTTCAAGACTGATAATCATGGCATTTGGATACTTTAGAGCAAAGTATATGGAGGCCGCTCCTATGTTTGCACCGGCATCAATGATGACGCCTGGCTGTTGTCCGGGATCAAAATCATATTCATCATCTAAAAAAATTTTATCAAAGGTTTTCACATCTGAGGTGTTGTGCCGCAAATAAATGGGTTCTTTAAATTCCGGCAATCGAAAACGGATATATTTGGAAAAAATATTTTTTTTTTGAATATAGAGTCTTAAACCGTTAACTCCCCATTTTTTTACATAGTTTTTCAGCCGTTTCATTTTCATTCCCAAGTATAGGTATCTTAAGCTGCCCTTTCATTTTTAAAAACACATTGTTGAAAAGATTGAAAGATAGCAAAAAAATACGTAAAGTCAAAGCAAAACAATTCAGACAATATTGAATTATTCTCTATTTATATTGTTAACAGCGTTTCATTGCTTTTTAAAATCTGAGTCAGCGGGACTCCCCAGTATTTAACTTCAATTCCAAGTTTTTCAAGGTCCTCTGATACTCCCAGTTGATCCGCACAGGCCTTGCAGGCGGTTATATGGATGCCGAAGTCCAACGCTTCCTTAATTTTATTTTGAATATGGGTGTTTTCACTCACCAGCCTGGCCGTGGCTCCCCAAACAATGAGAGTTGCCTTTTCCCACCAGCCTTTTTTAAGGGAATTGATCGTATACATGAAAACCATTTTTTCTGAAGTATCCAAATTATCGTTGGTCCACAATACATAAAGATGTTTATTCTCGCCCATAAATGTCCCCTTTTTTGATTTATTTAATCCAATTTTTTATAATTTTTGATCAGATCCTTGCCAATCTTGTATGCTTTTAAGTTGGTTTCAACTTTGCCGGCAGGTATTTTTGTTTTAATTACATTTTCAAATACGTCTAATGACATGGGAAGATCACCTGTAGCGGATAACGCACCCACTGCCATGATATTCCCAAATATCGGATTGCCCAAGTTTAATGCCTGTTTTGTGGTATCAAAAAATCTCGCATCTTCACTGAGTGATTCAATCCATTTAATCATCTGTTTTAACTCAGGATAAATCTGGTCCCCGCAGATGGCGCCCACAGACTGTATCCGTCTTGTATTACACAGGACCTTGACATTAAAGTTTCCATAGGCGGTTAATACCCTTATGGCCTCCATGGGTTCTAGAGCGACCACCATATGCGCTTTTGCCCTTGGCATCTGAGGTGAGAATCCGTTCTGGGTTGAAATTCTCAAATGACTCATCACAGACCCGCCTCTTTGCGAGGCACCAAAGGTTTCTCCGATGGTTACCTTATACCCCTGATGAATCATCATATCTCCTACAACACGGGAAGCCAGGACATTACCCTGGCCTCCGACACCGGCAATGATTAAATTATATGGATCCCTGCGCAATATCTTTTCCATTGATTACCCTACCTTTTCGGCTATAATGGCACCTGTGGGACAAATATCCGCACACACGCCGCAACCCGTACAAAGCACCTCATCTATGCGAACTTTTTTATTTTCTGTATGCCATATCAGTCCGGGACATTTAAAAATCCGTGTGCACAGTTTGTTGCAACCACAACGGTCTGCCAGGCAAAGCTTTTCATTGATAGACATGTCATAGCTTTTTTTAGCCTTCTTTATAGGACTTAAGGCGCACGGTTGTTTCAAAATCAACACCCGTGGATTGCCCTTGTCCTCCAACAAACTCAGCAATGTCTCCTGTGTACCTTTCAATTCAAATGGATCCTTGACTTCCACCCGGATCCCTAAGGCCATACAAAGCTTTTCAATATCCACTTGGGGAAGCTTGATTCCACTGGCTCCAAAAGATGAGCCAGGATGCGGCTGGAATCCGGTCATGGCCGTTCCAGAATTGTCCAGAACCACCAAAACCATGTCCGAGCAGTTATGGACGGCATTGACCAATGCCGGTATGACTGCATGAAAAAAGGTAGAATCCCCGCAAACTGCCATAACCGGCTGCGTCATTCCGAATTTATCAAGCTTCCCAAATCCACTGGCCATACCCATGCCTGAACCCATGGCCTGAAGAATTTTAATGGTGGAAAATCCGCATGGCCCGGCTCCAAGGCTATAGCAACCAATATCTCCACACAGAAAACCCGATCGATGATCCAGCTTTAGTGCACTGTTTATGAGCCAGAACGATGCCCTGTGAGGACATCCAGGACAAAATGTGAGCTCCCTTGACGGTGCCCCGACAGCCATGATTTTGCTTGCTATTTCATTGTATTCATCCGAGGACGGCTGAAAACCAATATCTAAAATGCGAGAAATTGCGTTTACCAAAAGATCCGGGTTCAACTCATTCACCGGTGGGAGGGTACCACATTTTCTACCAAAAAAAGTCTTTATACCCACTTGGGAAGCATTTTCAGCCGCCAGGGCCTTTATATTATCCTCAAGAAAAGGGGTGCCTTCCTCCACAATAAACACCTTATCGCAATTTTTCAGGTGTTTCCCCAAAAATTTGGGCGGCAGCGGCCAGGTAGTACCCAGCTTGAGAAGTCCCACCCGGTCTTTCAGATCAAGTATGGTTAGGGCTTCTTTGGCATAGAGCTGGCAGACTGAACTTGTAATGAGAAGAAGATCAGGTTTTTCAGGACCGGCATATGTGTTAAACACAGATTCCTCAAAAGCCGCCTCAGCCTTTGAGAGCTTTTCAAGTTGGCGTCTTCTCAATGGATCAATTAGAGTGGGAAAAGCGAGAACCGGTCCTTTCATCTGATCCATGGGTGTTTCATTAAATTCAAAAACCGCCCCAGGGTCAGATGCTGGAAGCTCACCCATAACCACATTTCCACTGGCATGGGACAGGCGTGTCACCGATCGGAGCATAACAACATTGCAAAGATCCTCGGATAGTTCAAATGCCCACCTGGTCATATCTTTGGCTTCCTGAAAATCTCCTGGCTCCAGCAATGGGAATTCCATCATTTTGGCGTAGGGGCGTGAATCCCCCTCATTTGTACTTGAAAGTGCCCCGGGATCCTCGCAGGAAACCAAGACCAGCGAACCTCTTGTACCATATTCAGCAATATGAAGAAGAGAATCAGCCGCAACGTTCACCCCCACCTGTTTCATTACGCACATGGACTTTAAGCCGGCATATGATCCTGCCGCTGCTACTTCCAAAGCCACCTTTTCATTAACCGACCACTCAACGTATAGACGGCGGTCTTTTGCCACTTTAGCCAATTGCTCAACGATCTCTGACGATGGTGTGCCCGGATAACCGGTTATAACATTCACACCGGCCTCAAGTGCCCCCCGGGAAATGGCATCATTTCCCATGAGGAGCGCCTCAAAGTCTGTCCTGGTTTCAAGCAATATGCTCGACATATATCCCCCTGGTTTACGTTTTTCACTTGGTGTAATAAGGCCTGATCATTGCATCCAACACCCTTTGTACTCAGACAAATGACCATTGAATCTTCTTAAAAAAGCTCAGATGTTGCCTTGGGTAATTAAAACATCCATGGTATTTATTTATCGTTCTAAATCAATGGTTTTAACTTTCTGACAACTGGATCCTCAGGATCAATATAAATGAGGTCATCTGCCTTTCCTGTTTTTTGTGCAAGGTTCTTAACACAGGTATATTTTTTTTTGGCAGAGGCTTTTTTGAGTTTTTCAATATTTTTATTTGATATCTCTTTAAACTCCAACACACTTTTTCGTTGTGCCAATGCCAGCAATTTAGCCCCCATTGATGTTCGAACAATTACCTGATTCCATCCCTTATCCACATCCCATCCTTCCTCGCTTCGGGCCGATCCCACTGAAATATCGGCAAACTCGCAGGTCATGTCAAAGCAATAATTGCAATTATCCCGAACACAATTTTGGACATCATTAATGGGTATTTTCACTATTTCATCACTTGTAACAACTTCCATGCATGCGTGCTTGCTTGGCAGGATATCTATACTTTCAACTTTAAGATTTCTTACCCTGTCTTTTAGTAATTTTTGCATCCGGCGCCAGTCAAGGGCCCATCCGCAGAAAAGACCTATTACAAGTGTTAGCTTTTCCATACGGGCCTTATCCTGGGATGCGGGATTCACCCTCATTTTTGCCAGCGCCGTTGCCTGACATGGCGTAGCTACAACACCTATTTTACCTGAATCTGCGTTGGAGATCCGGTTGAATGCCGATAAAGTCGGTGATACCACAAATTTAGATCCGGCCTTATTAACAACACCAGCTATATCAGCTATTGGTTGAGCATTCGGCAAAAACGTATCATCCTGATCCGCCAGAATGGATTCATCAATAATCCCTTGGCTAAGCGCCAATTGAATCAAAGCTGTTATGGTGCCGCCATGTTGAGCGCCTGCCCGAATCGTTTTGTCTGTTGCCCGGGTCATATAAAGACCTTTGATAGGCCCTATTTCCCACACCAAATCCTCGGTTTTAAAGAGTGCGCATCTCAAGGCTTCAAGATCTGTGGGAGTGCGTGGGCAATATGAAAAACAGCGGCCTTTATCCAGATCGCAATCATGAAAAAGAATTGTTTTGTCCTTATAATATTCCATTGAAGAGCAAAGGCCTACACATGCCGTACAACCCGTACAAAGTCCCTGTTTAAGCACTTTACTATTGATACCCTGCTGGCCCTTGGGATGTTTTTCATCTTTATCCATATCAATACTTTTTCCTTTAACCTTAAATACATATTTGCAGATTCATTTATCTATTGAACCCAAATGGACTGATTCCCCAATGGAAAAATTTTAACTCACTTTTGTTTTATCTCTTTTAATTGAACCCTATTATTTATTCAATAAAAAAGAAAAAAGACTGAATAAATAACAGCAATAGCCAAGCTTTTGCCGGATGAATGAAATTGGTTTTTTGCACGCATTAATCCTTGACATAAAATTTTAGGGAGTTTATATCCTTTTAACAATTAAACAAAGGCTGTAATTTTATTTTTAATAAAAAATTTTGAACAAAATATGGATTTAAAACAGACACTTAAAAAAAATAAAGACCTGTTTGTAAAAAAATGGTTCCAGGCAACCATTGATACCTATCCTTTGCAAACTGCAAAAATTCTGGGCAAAGACTCTAATCGGTTTGACAATCCCGTGGGAGCGGTTACCCATGAAACCATTGAAGATGTATTTAATCTCATTCTTAAAGATTTTAATCAGGAGATTCTTGAAAAAGCCCTTGATCCCATAATCAGGATCAGAGCAGTACAGTCATTTTCAGCTTCAGAGGCTGTCAGTTTTGTGTTTGCTTTAAAAAAAATTGGAGAAAATATTCTTGATAATACTCTGATGAGGGAATTTGATAAAATTGTTGACCAGATGGCTCTGGCTTCATTTAACACGCTTATGAAATGTAAAGAAGAAATATTCCTTTTAAAGGCCACTGAAAGTAAACGTCGTATTCACAGGGCTTTTGAAAGGGCAGGTTTAGTAGCTGAGCTAAAGGAAGAAGATCTCGTTGGCTCAAAAAATTCTTAACATGCACGACAAAATTTAGGTTTGTCCTGCATCAAACAATGAGGTGGTTATAATATGAATCAAAAGTACTTGATCCCCCTGACAGCTGTTTTTCTACTTTTTTTGGTAGCATACACAGGGGTTGAGGGAGCAGGGCTTCAGTGGTTCTTTGGAATTGTTTTTCCCTATGTTGCGATTATTGCCTTCCTTGCCGGGTTTATTTACAAGGTTTTAGGATGGGCATCTTCTGCGGTTCCTTTTAGGATTCCAACAACCTGCGGACAACAAAAATCTCTGCCATGGATAAAACAAAATTCCATTGACAACCCTGATACTTCAACAGGTGTGTTTGTGCGTATGATTCTTGAAATTTTTCTTTTCAGGTCTCTGTTCAGAAACACAAAGGCCGCATTTAACAGAAATGCATCAAACAGGCTCTCATATTCCTGGGAAATTTTTCTATGGTTAGGAGCCCTTGCTTTTCACTATTCCTTTTTAGTGGTCTTACTGAGACATTTCAGATTTTTTACTTCCCCTGTACCATCCGGCATCCAATTTTTGGAATACCTGGACGGTATTGTACAATTGGGACTGCCCGGAATATTTGTATCCGGTATCGTCTTGCTTGCAGCGACACTATTCCTGCTTGCCAGACGAATTTTTGATGCCAAAGTGACCTACATCTCCCAGGCCGCTGATTATTTCCCCTTATTTCTTGTCATAGGGATTGCAGCAACAGGTTTGGCCATGAGATATTTTACCAAGGTTGATATCGTCGGCATTAAAACCCTTACAATGGGACTTGCCACTTTCAGTCCGACTATTCCTGAAGGCGTTGGCGGTCTTTTTTATGGTCATATCTTTCTGGTGAGTATCCTTTTTGCATATTTCCCGGCCAGCAAGCTGATGCACATGGGCGGAGTTTTCTTAAGTCCAACACGGAATATGGCAAACAATACCCGTGCAAAAAGACATGTTAACCCCTGGAACTATGATGTGAAAACCCATACCTATGAAGACTATGAGGATCACTTCAGAGATAAAATGATTGAAGCCGGACTACCGGTGGATAAGAAGGAGTAATTAATGTCTGACGAACTACAACCAGATGAACTATTAGATAAAATAGATTTTAGCCCTAAAGCCGGGTCTGCATCAGATACAGGTTCGGGCAATTGGATGAATACAACGGATTCGGTCCAGATCAGACCGGGAATGTACTGCTACGCGGCAAAGGCTGAAAGTGTTGAAACACTTGGCCTGCCAAATGCGAGGCCCTGGAATCCTCTTGAAGAGGATTGGAAACTTCCTGACAACTGGCAGGAAATCATTTATCAGGGGCTCAAAGAGCGCCTGGAAAAATTTAGGACATTTAAAATATTTATGGATGTCTGTGTGCGCTGCGGTGCCTGTGCTGATAAATGTCATTTCTTTCTTGGAACCGGAGACCCTAAAAATATGCCGGTCCTTAGAGCCGAACTCTTAAGATCTGTTTATAGAAATGACTTTTCAACAGCAGCCAAAATCCTGAGTAATATCCCCGGCGGAAGATCTCTGGCCGGTGCAAGACCCATGTCAATGGCTGTCTTAAAAGAATGGTGGTATTACTTTTTTCAGTGCACTGAATGCCGCCGCTGTTCTGTTTTCTGTCCCTATGGGATTGATACGGCGGAAATCACTATTATGGCAAGGGAGATTTTCAACCTCTTAGGCTTGAATATTGACTGGATTGCCACCCCTGTTTCAAATTGTTACCAGACCGGCAACCATCTGGGAATTCAACCCCATGCCTTTAAAGACATGCTGGATTTCTTTGTCGAAGATATCGAGGATGTCACCGGGGTGGACTGTACCCCAAATTTTCAGAAAAAAGGGGCTGATATTCTTTTTATCACACCATCAGGAGATGTTTTTGCCGATCCGGGAACCTATACCTGCCAGGGATATCTGATCCTGTTTCAGTATCTTAAGGAAAAATACGGCCTGGATGTGACCTGGAGCACCTATGCATCCGAAGGCGGCAATTTTGGTTCCTTTACCTCCCATGAGACCATGAAACGGCTCAACGCCAAGATGTATCTTGAAGCAAAACGCCTGGGTGTTAAATGGATATTGGGTGGGGAATGCGGTCATATGTGGCGTGTTATCCACCAATACATGGATACCATGAACGGCCCTGCCGATTTTCTGGAAGTACCGGTGAATCCCATTACAGGCACCCGATTTGAAAATGCAGCCTCCACAAAAATGGTCCATATTACGGAATTTACAGCCGACCTGATCAAGCACGGAAAACTTGAACTGGACAAGAGCCGTAATTCAAACAGAATCATGACCTATCACGACTCCTGCAACCCCTCAAGGGGTATGGGACTTTTGGATGAGCCCCGATACGTTATCCAGAATGTGTGTGACAATTTCTATGAAATGCCGCCCAATACGATCAGGGAAAACACATTTTGCTGTGGTTCAGGGTCTGGTTTGAATGCCGGTGAAAACATGGAGCTTAGGATGGCTGGTGCGCTTCCCCGTGCCAATGCGGTTAAATATGTGCATGAAAAATTTGGCGTGAACACCCTGGGTACAATTTGTGCCATTGACAGGGCCGCTCTGACAACCCTGTGTGAATACTGGGTGCCGGATGTGGAAGTCTACGGTGTTCATGAGCTGGTTGGAAACGCATTAATCCTGCCCGGCGAAAAGAAACGAACCGAAGATTTAAGATTTGAACCCTTACCTGGCGTAGAGGAGGAAGACGATGAATAAAAATTATATCATCACCGGGCTTGTCATTTTTGCCCTGGCCGTACTCTCTCCATTCTGGTTTAACATGATTACAACCACACAGGCAGCACCTGAGCCCGAGCTTTCCGAAAAAGCCAAGGCTGAAAAAAAGTGCGTACTGGAAAAATATGAGATGAGAGCCAATCACATGTCCCTTCTGGACGAATGGAGAGATTCTGTTGTCAGAGATGCCGACCGAATGTACACCGCAGCTAACGGCCATTCATTTAATATGAGCCTTTCCACAGGAGAAAACTCTTGTCTGGGTTGCCATGATGATAAGGCAAAATTTTGTGACAGCTGTCATACTTACGCGTCGGTTACTCCCTATTGCTGGGAATGTCACACTAACCCAAAGGAGATTCAATGATGAAAAAGAGCAGAAGAAGCTTTCTTAAAGTAGCAGGTATTGCTGCCGTTGGGTTGGGTGCTTCTCCGGCAATGACCTTTGCGGTATCTGACTCCCACGGACCTGAAAAATCCAAAAATGAAGCAGCACTCAGCGCCATAAGATGGGGTATGGTGATCGACACCAACAAGCTGACCGATGAGGTGGTGGATGCTTGCAAGGAGGCCTGTCACAAACACCACAATGTGCCGGATTTCAATCTGGAGGTGGATGAGGAGAAGTATCCCAAAGCCAAAAAATACCCGGTCAATCACAAACAGGAAATAAAGTGGATCTGGGAAGAGGAGTTTCATTACGCATTTCCGGATAAAGAGGATGAAGAAAAATTCCTGGCTGAAAAAGTGCACGAAACACCGTTTCTGGTTCTATGCAACCATTGCAAAGCCGCCCCTTGCACCAAGGCATGCCCGACCCAGGCGACCTTCAAGCGGGATGACGGTATTGTCCTGATGGATTACCACCGCTGTATCGGGTGCCGGTTTTGTATGGCAGCCTGCCCGTTTGGTGCACGCTCCTTTAACTTCAGGGATCCCAGACCTTTTATCGAGGAGGTGGATCCCACGTTCCCCACCCGCTCCAAAGGGGTAGTGGAAAAATGCAATTTCTGTGCAGAACGGCTGGCTAAAGGAGAGCAACCCCATTGCGTGGAAGCATCTGAGGGTGCCATTATCGTGGGTGACCTTGAAGATCCTGAATCAGAGGTTAGAGCCCTTTTGAATGAACATTATACAATCAGACGTAAACAGTCACTGGGTACAAAGCCATCTGTTTACTATGTCATGTAAGGAGCGAGTATGCTTGAAATAGCTATTAAAGGAAGTAAGAATTACTGGTTATGGATAGTCTTTCTGCTCGCTGTAATTGGAGCAGGAACAATCGTCTATATTGACCAATTCATGAACGGCCTGATGATCACCGGGATGAGCCGGGATGTATCATGGGGATTTTACATAGCCAACTTTACCTATCTTGTGGGTGTTGCCGCAGGTGGTGTCATGGTTGTCATCCCTTTTTATCTTCACAACTATGAAAAATTTCACAGAATTACCATTTTAGGAGAATTTTTAGCAGTTAGCGCTCTTATCATGTGTCTGCTTTTCATCCTTGTGGATTTAGGACAGCCCACCCGTATGCTGAATGTATTATTATACCCGTCACCCAAATCGATACTGTTCTACGACATGCTGGTTCTGAACGGTTATCTATTTTTAAATATTGTTGTGGGATGGAAGGTGCTGGAAGCGGAAAGAAATCAGGTGGAACCCGTATGGTGGACAAAACCCTTGGTCTATCTTTCCATTCCCTTTGCCATTGGGATCCATACGGTAACTGCATATCTTTACTGCGGTCTTCCCGGACGCGGATTCTGGCTGACGGCCATATTGGCCCCCAGATTCCTGGCATCTGCATTTGCTGCGGGACCGGCCTTTTTGATTATTCTCTGCTATATTATCAAAAAATTCACTAAGTTTGATCCGGGTTGGGATGCCATGCAGACATTGTCCAAAATCGTCTGTTATGCCATTATTGCCAACCTGTTTTTCTTTGCTTGTGAAGTGTTTGTGGTCTACTATTCCAATATCCCCGGACATAAGACCCATATCCAGTATCTCTTGTTTGGATATCATGGGTATCATGCGCTGGTCCCCTGGATGTGGACCAGTCTGATCCTCATGGGAACCGGAGCTGTATTCCTGGTTATCCCGCAATTTAGAAATAATAAGACGCTGTTGCCGTTCACCTGTGCCATAATTGTTTTCGGGGCATGGATTGATAAAGGCCTGGGAATGATCTCAGGCGGGTTTGTGCCGTCTCCTCTGCACCACGTCACAGAGTACGCACCCACCGGACCAGAAATCATTATCACTCTTGGCGTTTATGCCACTGGATTTCTTGTCCTGACCATTCTTTACAAACTGGCAACACAGGTCAAAGAAGAGGTGCGCGGCTAAATAACAGATAATACAGGTTTATGATACGTATTCAGGGGAGTTTCTTTCTTATAAGGAACTCCCCTGTTTAATATTAAAATAGGCTTTAATTATCAGGAACGCAAAAGTGTTCACCAATGACCGATCAACCCCAAAAAAAACCGTTGCCCATCCATGATTCTTTTTTGGAACAAAAAAAGAATGACCTCCTGGTGGCCCTTTACGATAAGAACTACGAGGATTTCGAAAAAGCCTACAATGATGTTCTAAGCCATTCTGAGGCACAACCAAACCTTTGTGAAAACACAGAAAAAAGCCTAAGACAGATACTAACCCTTTTTAAAAAATTTAAACCGTCTCTATTAAAACACTGTACCCAAAACATCACGGAACACAATAAGCGGCTTAAAAAACTTATTGTGGTTTTTATTAAAAAATCATCTGAAAATATTTTCCACATCGATTTTCAAACCTGGGAAAAAAATCTTGGGTTAAGCCATCGGCAGAAACAATTGGTTTATAAAACTGCCATGACATTTCAATTGACCTCGGGCTGCAGCCATTATTGCCATAGATGCAACGAATGGGCATTACCCGGTATCCGTTCACATTTTTCCCACAGGGCTGTGCTGGAAATCATCAAACAAATGGCCATTCAGGATAATGATGAAATCTCCTTGTATGGCGCCTCTGACCCCCTTGACTGGGGCCAGAATGGAAAAACCATATCTGACATCATTGACTATCTGAACACCACACAACTTGAATACAGCATATTAACAAAGGTTCCTAAATCAGGGGAGGCATTATTAAAAAAACTCTTAAAAAAACAATCAAACCTTTCTGTGAGCATCACGTCAAAAAATAAAACCCGGATAAATAAAATTGAACAGGAGCTTGAAAGATCTATCAGTAAGCAGCATGATCTTGAAGAGTTGTTAATCCCGGCGGGCCTGGATGAAGATTTTGTAACCATAAAACCTTCTATCACTGATGGATATGGCGTGGAAATAACCCTGGATGGGGCCTTTATCGTTATTCCCACTTTTACCAGTGCATTGCACCCTTTTGGCCATAAAAAAATCCAGCTCACCTCTAAAACACGTTTTTTCCCTTTAAAAAAGACCGGTCGCAAAGCCCTGCTTGTTGATTATTTTAAACCCCTTGAAGGATATGACTTGAACCAAAACAGATATTTCCTAGATGACCTTCTTGATGTACAGATCGAATCGATCATCCTTGACAATGGTAAAGACGAATTGACACCACCGGGAATGAGGAGTTTGAAAGAATATCTTTCAATTTTTGAAGACAAGCCAAGACTACAACGCAAAAAAATGACCCTGTCTGTTTTGAAAAAACTGAAGAAGCAATTTGTTTTAAATACAGGCTATAAACATCTGCCTCCCCAAAAAAAAGAATTGTATTTAAGAAAGATCAACGCCCACATGAACTTGTGTAAAAAGCAAAACTGTCTGACATTAAAACGTTTAGCCATCTCTTTTTTTCTCAAATCCATATCCGATTATGTATTCAATAACCCAGTAAAAAATAGAATATTACAATTTCTATTAAAAGATGAAAAAAAACAGATCTTCAATATATATACCAATAAAATAATGCACATTCCTCCTGAGGATCTTTTAGCTGATCCTGATATTGATTCGTTTCACATTTTTCGTTACTGCATCTTTTGCCTTTTAAGCAACCCCAATGACCGTGTCATACTTAAATTTATCGAGACCTGCCCCGCTGTATACGATCCTGTTGCCGATCTTTTTGCACATCCTTAATGCAAATTTTAGATAAATTTGTTGCCCTGAGAATTGAAATTATGATTTACCAAAAGCGCACAATTTGTTATGTATGGCAATCAAAATTTTCAAATATGTTTATCTTGACAATCCCAAGGAATAAGTATAGTATTAAGAGTTTTTTAAATTGCGAAAGTATTGAATTAATAAGGAGAGTTTAAAAATGTACGCAGTTATCAGAACCGGAGGAAAACAATACAAGGTTCATGAAGAACAAATCCTTAAAGTTGAAAAGCTTGAGGGTACCGAAGGTTCCCAAGTTGAATTTGATGACGTCCTCATGTATTCGGATGGTGAAACCATCACACTTGGAACCCCAAAGGTTGAAAGTGCCATCGTCAAAGCGCACATTCTTGACCAGGCAAGAGATAAAAAAAAATTAGTCTTCAAGTATAAACGTCGTAAAGGCTTTAGAAGAATGAAAGGCCACAGACAGCACTATACTGAAATTAAAATAGATTCCATTGCGGTTTAGATAGTAAGGAGAGACCTAATGTCACATAAAAAAGCAGCGGGTAGTACAAAAAACGGTCGTGATTCAAACGCTCAACGACGTGGTGTTAAAAAATTTGGCGGACAAAGCGTTCTTGCAGGCAATATCATTGTAAGACAGGTTGGAACCAAACTCCATCCTGGTAATAACGTGGGTATGGGTAAGGACTATACTCTTTTCGCCTTGATCGACGGAGTTGTGGCCTTTGAAAGAAAAGGGCGCAATAGAAAAAAAGTCAGTGTTTATGAAGCGTGAAATTTGTAGATGAAGCAATTATCACTGTCAGGTCCGGAGACGGCGGTCGGGGATGTACCAGTTTTCGACGGGAACGTTACATTGAAAGAGGAGGACCTGATGGTGGAGATGGCGGTGATGGAGGCCATGTAATCCTGAAAATCGATGAGAGCAAACGAACGCTCTATGATTATCGCCGCCAGAAATTACTTCTTGCCAAAAATGGCGAAGGAGGCAAAGGTAAACAAAAACATGGCAAAAACGGATCGCACTGCACGATCTTACTCCCTCCTGGAACCATCGTTTCCAATGCAGACACCAATGAAATCATTGCAGATCTTACCCATACCAAGGATGAGTATATTGTGGCCCAGGGAGGCATGGGCGGAAGAGGAAATAAACGATTCGCATCTTCCACCAATAGGGCGCCCAGATATTCCCAACCCGGGATTCCCGGAGTCGAACTCAAACTCAAACTGGAACTCAAGCTTCTTGCCGATGTCGGCCTTGTTGGTTTGCCCAATGCCGGCAAATCGACCCTGATCAGCCATATATCTGCAGCACGTCCAAAAATCGCTGACTACCCATTTACAACCCTTACGCCGATTTTAGGAATGGTGGACCCCCCTTTTGGAGAACCCTTTGCGGTTGCCGATATCCCTGGATTAATCGAGGGAGCTCACGAAGGTGTGGGTCTGGGTATCAGCTTTTTAAAACATATTGAGAGGACAGGTATTTTAGTTCATCTGATTGATTCTTTCCAGATTGACCCTGAATTGCCGCTCAAGTCCTTTAACCTTATCAACAATGAATTGTCCAAGTACAGCCAAAGCTTGGCACAAAAAACTCAAATTGTCGTACTTAACAAAATCGACCTGCCCGGGACAACCGAAAAAATCAAGGCTTTTAAACGCGCGCTGAAAAACATACAGGTCCTGTCCCTGTCTGCAGTAACAGGGGAAGGGGTAAAAGAACTTATCACCCTTTTATCATCCAAACTTGAAAAGACATAACAATGAAAATAGGACTTTTTGGAGGAACATTTAACCCTTTTCACAATGGTCATCTTGAAGTCATTCAATATGTAAAGGATAGATACGATTTTGAAAAAATTTTTTTAATACCCTCTTCTACCCCCCCACACAAACCATATACGAATCTTGCACCGGCACAGGACCGGTTCGAAATGGTCAGGCAGAGCCTAAAGGATCACAACAATTTTTTCGTATCTGATAAGGAACTGATCAGAAAAGGACCCTCCTTTACCATTGATACCATAAACGAATTTAAGATGGAGTACGGTCGCAACACCCATTTTTCTCTTTTAATGGGGTCTGATGCATTTTTAGACATTACCACCTGGAAAAACAAAGATAAGATTTTTGAAACCATTCCAATTATCATCATGTTAAGAGAGCCATGGGATAATTATAAAACCATTATCTCTTTCATTGACGAGAACATATCAAAAGGTTACATTTTTAATGAACAATGCAATACGTTTTCCCATAATAAAAAACAAATGATTATTATTTGCAAAGTGCCGAAAATTAATATTTCATCTACTATGATCAGAGAATATGTAAAAACCGACAAATCCTTAGATGGTCTTGTACCTGCAAATATTGAAAAAATTATTAGAACAAAGGAATTATATAAATGAGCAATTGTGTTCCAATGAAAGATGAGCTAAAAAAATATTTAGCACCGGCATTTGAGCGGAAGGCAAAATCCATCACTGCCATTGATGTTCAGAAATTGACCTCATATACGGATTATCTTGTCATTATTGAAGCCAATTCCGCACGCCAGGTGACTTCCATTGCCGAGCATTTGATAAAAAGCTTAAAAGCTCAAAAAACTATTGCGATGGGCGTTGAGGGTGTGAAAGAAGGTGAATGGGCCCTGATGGATTATGGAGACATCATCATTCATATTTTTGATTCTGAAAAAAAATCTTTTTATGATTTAGAAGGACTGTGGGCGGACGCACCAAAGATTGATCTTAGCCAGTTTCAAAAAACATTTAAGTCCCAGGAATAAATAAAAATGCCTCCAGAATCCTTTCCTGTAAATATGTTAATGATCCTTGACGGATGGGGTATTAATGATAAAAAAAAGGGGAATGCTTTTGCCCTGGCTGAAACGCCTTTTTTAGATTCTCTGTTAAAAAAATTCCCCAGCTGCAGACTTGAGTGCTCGGGACGTGCCGTTGGGCTTCCGGATGGCACCATGGGCAATTCAGAAGTCGGTCACATGAACATTGGTGCGGGTAGAAAAGTATTACAGGATTTTGTGAGAATCAATAAGGCCATTGAAGATAAATCCTTTTTCAAGACCAAAGTACTTTTAGACCTCATGGCAAAGGTGTCACACACTGACAAAAGCCTCCATATTATGGGACTTTTGTCAGACGGAGGTGTTCACAGTCATATCTCCCATTTGTTTGCCTTAATTGATATGGCAAAACAAAATAATGTTAAGCATCTTTTTATCCATCCGATACTTGATGGAAGAGACACCTCGCCCTTTGGTGGAATCAACTATATAAAGCAACTTCAAAACCATCTTTATGCACAAAAGATAGGTGAGATTGCCACAGTTGCAGGGCGTTACTGGGCCATGGACAGGGATACGAGATGGGAAAGAGTTCAAAAAGCATATCAGCTCTATACAGAACCCCAAACCTATGTTTCCGGCCATCCTCAAACATTTTTACAAAATGCCTATGATGATGGCCTGTCAGACGAATTTATCAACCCGACTTGCTTCAAAATTAATGATGAAAAATTAAACACCGCCTCCAAAGGTATAATAAATGATGGAGACGGTCTTATCTTTTTTAATTTCAGGGCAGATCGGGCCAAAGAAATCACAAGGGCTTTTACTCAAAAGGGCTTTAATGAATTTGCCCGGAAAAAACAATTGGATCTGGCAGATTTTGTTTGCATGACCCAGTATGACGAAACTTTTGATTTGCCAGTGGCTTTTGGCCCCCAGCACCTGGACAACATTTTCGGACAAATATTAAGTCAAAACAGCATCCCACAGCTTAGAATTGCTGAAACTGAAAAGTATGCCCACGTCACTTATTTTTTCAATGGTGGTGATGAAAAAATTTTTAAAGGTGAAAAACGGATTTTGATTCCCTCTCCACGGGATGTGGACACCTATGATGAAAAGCCTGAAATGAGTGCTTTTGAAGTTGCCGATAAGGCTTGTGATAAAATACTTTCAAAGGAATTTGGGTTTATCCTGTTAAATTTTGCAAATATGGATATGGTGGGGCACACCGGCATATTGGCGGCTGCCATCAAAGCCTGTGAAGCGGTTGACAAATGTGCCCAAATGGTTGTTGAATCCATATGGAAGACAGGTGGTGTTGCTTTGGTAACGGCAGATCATGGAAATTCTGAACAGATGATTGCAGATGACAACTCGCCTTACACCGCCCACACCACAAATCATGTAAGACTCATTCTTGCGGGAGATAAGTTTAGAGATATATCTATGAAAGACGGCATTTTAGGAGATATCGCCCCTACTTTCTTGAAAATATTTAATATTGAACAGCCAGACGAAATGACAGGAACATCTTTAATATGAACCTTGAATATATTATCACCGATTATATTACGGGCAAACCGGTAAGAAACATGGGACCTGAGGCCAGCAGACAGCTATTTGAAAAATTTCTTGTCAAAAAAAAGGGATATACAAAAAAAGATATACAAGTGGGTAGAGAAATAATCGTCCAGTTTAAAGGAGAAGATTATGTCTCAACCATCGACCTCATAGTCATGTGTAAGGAAAAATCATTTATGGCCATCACTTGCGTGGCAGGATCCATAGGATCATATGAAAGGGAGATTCTTGCCGGAGCCAGACTGATGGTCCCTGACTATCAGATTCCTTTGGCTGTTTCAACGGATGGTAGGGATGCTGTTCTAATGGAAACCCTTTCCGGAAAAACAATCGGCCAGGGGCTTGATGCGATTCCATCAAAAAAAAGAGCGTTCAACCTGATTAAGACAATGGCGTTTAAACCCTTTGATAAAAACAGAAGGGAGCGGGAAATGATCATTTACCGCTCCTTTAACCTTGAGAAAGTCAATATTTAAATAATCAGGCCCTGGGGACTTCTTTATTGCAGTGTTTACAGAGTTTGGCCCGTTTTTTAATGATTTCTGCACAATAGGGGCATTCGCGTGTATAATGCCTTTGGTGCAGCTTTTCTATGGCCTTTTTTACCTCTGCCTGCAGAACCGGTGTGGGAAACTTATAATTGATTAAATGCTCTGTTGCCTCAGTATCTCCAAGTTCTCCAACCATTTGAGCCGCTTTAACCCTTGCTTTGGCTGGAATTTTCGGGTCGAGACAAATCTTTAAAATTTCATCCCAGTCTTTTGACATATAATAATCTGTCAAAACAGAGAATGTCTGTTTCATCAATTCCTTTCTTGCCTCTTCCTTGATCAGGACTTCATCGTCCAGGATGCCGCCCATGGCTCCGACGGGACTGAACACAGGCATATATTCAAAATTTTTCTGCCCGGGTTCAATATAGCACCGATAGGATGCCGGTGCCTCCATGGTATCTTTAAGATGCTCCCAGCCTTTTGTATAACTACCGCAGGAATCATTAAAGCACACAAAAAGGTATGGAGTTCCCCATCCAAGACCGTCGCTAAAATTAATTGGGGGAACTTCCCACAATGACATTTTAGTATCACAGTCAGGACATTTGGGTTTGTCCAGTTTTAAATATTTTTCAAGAAGTTCTTCTTTTGTTTCAAACGCCATTATATTAATCTCCTTTTGGAAGTCTGGAATGTTCAGGCCTCCAAAATAAGCATACCGTTTGATTTGTCAAACGGTATGCGTTCAGATCCGGAATGGATCCGTCTTTAAAATTTTAATTTGATCTTACTCAATCACGGCAAGCACTTCACCCTTGGCAACAGAGTCGCCGCTGCCGAAATTAACCGCTTTTACCACACCGCTGACTGGTGCGGGAAGCGCATTTTCCATTTTCATGGCTTCAATAACCACAACCGTTTCGCCTTCATTTACCGAGTCGCCCACATTCTTTTCATATTTAATTACCATCCCGGGCATGGGTGCTTTCACAGGAGTTCCAGCAGATGAAGCCGGTGCCGGTTCTTCTTTTACTTCCGGTTTTGAAGCTTCAGGCGGTTGTGGTGCAGCTGGTGCCGGTGGCGTCGGAGCCGCAGGCGCTGCTACGGGCGCTGCAACCGGAACCGGTTCAGCAGCAGGGGCCGCAGCCGCATAAGTGATAACAGGGGCACCGCCCACTTCATCCACACCCACTTCAAAATAATCCCCTTCCACAAAGACGTTAAAGGTACGGGCATATTCACTCTTTTCAGGAAGCTCTTCCAGACTCTCTTTTTCCACCAACTCGCCTTTCTTGGCTTTCTCAACAAGCCTTTCTTGTTTTTCCACATCATCCATTGTGATGGGTTTTATGCTGTCGGGCACCTGTTCTTTACCATATTTTTGTAAAAGATATTTCTTGCCGGTAACCGGGAAAAGCGCGTATAAGATCAGATCTTCGTCATCCACAGCCAGGTCCCCGATCTCTTTTTTGGCGTTTTCAAGTTCAGGTTCCAGCACTTCAGCAGGGCGGCAGGTAATGGGTTCTTCTCCTCTTTCATATCCCTTGAGCGCTTTTTTCTGTACTTCAGGATCTATGGGGACACTGGTTTTACCATAAAGCCCATAGCACAGATCTTTTACCTGGGCCGTAATCATTTTATATCGTTCTTCGGGTGTATCAAACAGGACATTATTCACCGTTTGTATACCCACGATCTGGCTTGTGGGTGTTACCAGAGGAATCTGGCCCAATTCTTTTCTGACCCTTGGCAATTCTCTTAGGACATCATCCATTTTATCCACGGCATCCATTTCCCTTAGCTGGTTCACAAGGTTGGACAGCATACCGCCGGGTGTCTGGTGAAGCAGAACATTGATATCAATACCTGACACTTTGGTATCATCCAGAAGATGCTTGTATTTTGGCATGACTTCCTTTTCCAGAATTTCATTGATATCTGCCAGGGCATTGATATCAAAGCCGGTATCCCTGTTCGTACCCAAAAGCGACATGACAAAGGGTTCAAGCGCTGCATGGGATGTTCGATAGGCATAAGGGGTCAAACAGGTATCAATAATATCAACCCCTGCCTCGATGGCTTTAAAATGTGTCATGGGAGACATGCCGGATGTAAAATGGCTGTGAAGATGAATCAAGGGTTTGACATTGTCTTTTAATGCTTTGATAAGCTTATAGGCGTCATAGGGTGCCAGAAGTCCGGCCATATCCTTGACACAAATACTGTCGGCGCCCATATCTTCCAGATCTTTGGCTTTTTGGATATAATAGTCAAGATTATATACGTCTCCTCCGATTCTGGGTTCGGTCAATGTATAGCAGATGCAGCCCTGGAAATGTGCACCACACTCTTTTATTACAGGAACGACTGTCTCAAAATTACGATAATCATTTAGGGCATCAAAGGTCCTGAAAACTTCCATGCCGTTTTCCACTGTCTTTTTTACAAACAATTTTGCAACATCATCGGCATAATTTCTGTACCCCACAAGGTTCTGGCCCCTTAAAAGCATTGAAAAGGGAGTCTTTTTAAAATACCGTTTCAGGGTCCTTAATCTTTCCCATGGATCTTCCCCTAAAAATCGATGCATGGCATCAAAGGTTGCACCACCCCACACTTCCACTGCCCAGAAACCGATCTCATCCATTTTTTCAGCAACCGGGATCATATCCTCTGTTCTTCCCCTTGTTGCAAAAAGCGATTGGTGCCCGTCACGCAGAGAGATGTCTTCAATCTTCAATTCGTGTTTAGCCTTTGGTCTGTCCTTATCATACTTCATATCAGCCATTTTAACTTGGGTGTGCTCGCTCATTTATCTTCTCCTGAATATATTATATTTTTATCAAAATCTTATATTTAATGTCTGCTGAAAAACCTGGGTCAAAGACGCGAAGTCAAATCTGTTATTTAAACATCCTCATCTGCATCATGGCATTGGCCTGCATGTGATTACTGCGACCTGATATTCCCCAGATATTATTTTGCTGCATTATCTGCCCGGGTTCAGCTGCAAGTTCTGATATCGATTCTGAGACTTGCTGGGCGTTAAAGGCAGCTGCTTCTTCTGATGTTTTAATGTAAGCAAATACAGCAGCCAAGGCTGCGGCTAATTTCTTTTTATCCATTTTCACCCCTTTATTTTATACTGGTATATTTCCATGTTTTTTAGCCGGCCTTAACTCTCTTTTTGTTGCCATTGCCTCAAGGGCGTCAATAAGGCGCGGCCTTGTTTCTGACGGCTGAATCACGGCATCCACATAACCTCTCTGGGCAGCACAATAGGGGTTGGAAAATTTCTCGTTATACTCCTCAATTTTTTCTGATCGTTTTGCGGCCGGATCATCTGCTCCCTTGATTTCCTTTGCATGGATAATGTTGGCAGCACCTTCGGCACCCATGACGGCAATCTCAGCGCTGGGCCATGCAAAGGCCATATCCGCACCCAGATGTCTTGAACACATGGCAATATAGGAACCGCCATAATCTTTCCTTGTAATCAACAACAGTTTTGGAACCGTGGCCTCTGAATAACACCACAACAGTTTTGCGCCGTGCCGGATAATTCCGCCCCACTCCTGGTTACTACCGGGCAAATATCCCGGTACATCTGCAATGGTGAGCATGGGAATATTGAAAGCGTCGCAAAACCGGATAAACCGTGTCGCCTTATCAGAGGCATCAATATCCAGGCATCCGGCCAGATGTGCGGGCTGGTTGGCAATAATGCCAATGGACCGCCCGTTGAGCCTTGCAAAACAGATCACCATATTTTTAGCATAATACTGATGGGGCTCAAAAAACTGGCCGTCATCCACAATGGAGGAGATGACATCCTTGATATCATACGCCCGGTTGGGATTATCCGGGATGATTGAATCCAGTGATTCATCCATGCGATTCGGATCGTCTGTGGTGGGCACATAAGGAGAGTCTTCCATATTATTTGACGGCAGATAAGATAATAGTTTTCTTATCTGCATGAGGGCATCTTCATCAGACTCACAGGCAAATTGGGCCACCCCTGATTTTTCGTTATGGGTCATGGCGCCCCCGAGCTCCTCAAAACTAATCTCTTCTCCGGTTACAGCCTTGATAACGTTGGGTCCTGTAATAAACATATAACTGGATTCTTTTACCATAAAGATAAAATCGGTCATGGCCGGTGAATAAACAGCCCCCCCGGCTGTAGGCCCCATGATGGCTGAAATCTGTGGAATAACGCCTGATGCACCTGAATTTCTAAAGAAAATTTCCCCATATCCTGACAGGGCATCAATCCCTTCTTGAATTCTTGCACCCCCAGAGTCGTTCATTCCGATAATCGGCGCACCTGCCTTTAAAGCCATATCCATGACCTTGCAGATTTTCTTGGCCTGCATTTCCCCTAAAGAACCCGCCCTTGCCGTAAAATCCTGGGCATAGGCAAATACGACTCTTCCTTCCACTTTACCATGACCTGTTATGACGCCATCTGCCGGGATTTCCACTTTTTCCATGCCAAAATTGGTGCATCTGTGGGAGACAAACATGTCCAGTTCTCTGAAACTTCCTTTGTCAAAAAGGATGTCAAGTCTTTCCCTGGCATTGAGCTTTCCAGTTTCCCGTCTTTTTTCAAGCGCTTTTTTTCCGCCCATCCCCATGATCTGCTTTTCTTTTTGTTTCAACTCCTGGATCTTGTCAGATGTTACTCCCATAATACAAACCCCTTTTTAACTATTTATACATTATTTTCATTTATCATAGTAAAACGCCATGCACAAAACCATTCTTTTGGATGGTCATCCGGCGGACATCCGATACATTCGGTCCTGATTCTTTTATCAACCGCTTTTGCAAAATACTCATATTCAACCAGCCCTGCAGATTTACAGGGATAATCATCCAGTTTCTTTCTTTTTCTTGCAGATTGTACCCTGCAGTCATTCATTTGAAATACAAAACTTTGGGGCCCTTCGTCAACAAAAGATTGCTCATTTATCAATGAATACATTCTAAAATTTAAGGCTTTTTTTAAACCTTCAAGCCCACAGTGATCATCCAGCTTTAAAAATTTTTTAATCGCAAAAGCTTCATAGGGAGAAAATTGAGCCCAGCAGGAGTCATTACATCGTTTTGCGTCATTCATTCCTTTATCAAATTCAACTGCCTGAAACCAGACGCCATCATTCACAAGCCAGTTTTTTGACACAGCAGCCATAAGGGCATCAATTTTTTCATCGTCCATTTCCAGTAATGCTTTAGGCAATCCATCTTCCATCTTAAAATCAAGGACATCTGAAAATTTTTTTAATCCAATTGATACACTTTTTTGGGTTGCCTTTTCAAGGATCTCCAGGGCTTTTTCCATGCCCATCTGGTGCCTGACTTCGGTAAACCACAAGCCATAGTGGACTACAATTCGTGATAACATGTCAACAATTAATCTTGATTTTGCACTCTTATCCAGACTGGAAGGGCTATTTTTTTTAACTTCCATTGATTCAATTCCTTTTTGATAATCCTAACACATTAATATCATAACTATTCCGGGAACCTTAATCCAAGGGGTGTTTCTTGTCAAGATTTGATTACAATATAGCTATATCAAAGCCAGAAAACCATTGCATTAACAGGTATAATATTCTATTAATTAAGGATAAAAAGAATCCGTTTCTATAATATTAGAGATTAAACTTTTTTTATATAGTTACGATCAATTTAAGGTGAATTAAAATGAGTGTAAAAATACAGGTCCATCTTACCCATCGCCAGCACACCAACGGTCAAAAAGAAATAGAAGTCAATGGAAGTTCTGTTGGCGAGGCGTTAAACAATTTTGTTGTTGCCTATCCAGGCATGAAAAATGAACTATTTGATAAAAAAGGAGATCTACTTCATTATATTGAAATTTACCTGAACAATGAATCCGCATATCCGGGTGAGCTTGAAAGGCCTGTTAAAAAAGGTGATGAAATTAGAATTATCACCTTTCTTGCCGGCGGATAGTAAAATGATAACATTTACCTAATCAAAGAAACCAATTCGTTTCTTTGTCTAAAAAATGTCTTGTTTCATAACATGAACAGTTTTTTCAACTAAAAAGAGTCTCCCAGTTCTAAATAAAAATGGCCTTCTTGTTTTCTCCCTCTTTTGATACATCCGTTTCCATAAATGAGGCATTTTTTTTTCAAAACCTGTTTTGCCTTTTGTGCTTGCTCCTGTGTCAGGCTGCCGGATTTTATCAACCTGGATAAGGACAAGATTCTGAATTTATCCTGGGAATGACTTTTTGAAAGCTGATCCTTGTGCCCTCCCCTTTTTATGGTATAGGGTTTATCTATCAAAAAAACAGGCAGACTTGAACTCACCCTTAACCAGAGATCATAATCTTCACAAACGATAAACGCCTCATTAAAATATCCTTTTAAATCAAATAATTGTCTTTTCATCATAACAGCGGACGGACTGACCAGACAAAGATGCAATGATTGTTCAAATATCATACCTGAGGGTTTTTGGTGTTTAACTTTAGGATTGACTTTTTTCCCGTTTCTTATCCACACTTCCTCGGTCTGGCAGATAAGAGCCTGGGGATGATTTCTAAAAAAATCAATCTGGCAGGAAATTTTTCTTTTGTCCCAGGCATCATCGGAGTCCAGCAAGGCAATAAATTCTCCATGACTTTCCTTTATGCCCTTGTTCCTTGCGGCACTGACCCCCTTGTTTGACTGGTATAAAATGGTGATCTCATTTTTATATGGTGCAAGTAATTTTTGTGTATTATCTTCAGATCCATCATCTATAATAATAAATTCTATATTGGGATAATCCTGCGAGAGCACTGAATCTACGGCATCCTTCAAAGTCCAGGCCCGGTTATAGGTCGGCAGGATAACACTTACCAGGGGATGGTTATTCATGTCACTACCCGATGATTAATCCATTTACTTTTAAAGGTATTATTCAAAATATCGCTACCTGTTTTTAAGAAAAACTTTTATGTCTTAAAAAATCTAACCATTAAACGGTCTTCTTATCATATTTTTGAGGCGATTCCTATTCTAATCCTTTCTGGTCCTAATCCCTTTTGGATAATAATCAGAAGCGATCAAAAAATTATCATTTCATAGTTTTTATTATGAAATTTTTGAAATAGGTGTTTATACCTATTTACACAATAATTTTTTTATTATAATATTCCGCCGATTTAATAAAATTAATACCATTTCCTGAATGCAATTTGGTTATCGTTAAACCTTTATGAGGGATTCATGGATTTAGATTATATTTTAGCAAAACCTTCTCAGTTAGATTTTTATAAAAAAGTTCCACTGTATATTAAAAACAGTGATGATTTTATTGTTTATAAGCCTGAAGGCCGGACAATAGGGGAGATGCGTCTTAATGGGGAAAAGCATCCCCAACAATTATATATTCTTAAAAAAGATAAGATAAAAGGACTTCAGGAGACTCAAAAAGGATTTAACAACAAAATTAAAACACAGGTCAAATCCGGCAATATCGCTCTAGTCAAAGAAACCCTGGTGACCATCATGAAAGAGACATTGGCTGAACCCATCTCAGGCAGTCTGGAAGGGCTGTCCGAAACCGTGGATATTCTCGTTGATGGATATTTGGGACAAACCGATGTCATAAAGAATTTACTCAATGTGTCCACCAAAGATTATTCGACGACACTGCACTCCATCAATGTAATGGCCATTGCCATCGGTTTTGCCGCCTTTAACGATTTTGACGAATATGATACAAAAATTCTCGGGTTAGCAGCCCTGCTCCATGATGTGGGTAAAACAAAAATTGAATCTGAGATACTCCATTCACCGCGAAAATTAACACAGAATGAATTCAATGTAATCAGACGCCACACGTTCATGGGTTTCAAAATTCTTGACAAGTGCTATTTCAGTGACAAGCGGATCAAACTGACTGCTCTTTATCATCATGAAAGGATGGATGGGGGAGGTTATCCCAGTTATAGAACCAATCTGCCGAGTTTTGCCGAAATAGTTGGAATAATAGATTGTTACGAAGCCCTGGCAAATGATGACAGGCCATACAGAAATGCCATGAAACCGGCAGGGGCTTTAAATATTATCAAAAATGACGTACATGGCGGTAAGTTCGATAACACATTGTTTAAGCAGTTGGTTTGCAGCCTGGCTTAGACAATATCCGTCTGAAATAAAAGCTAGCTTCAAACAAAACCAAAGCCTTATAAAACCACCATTTTGTGACTGGGTAATATCTTTCATACAAAAGCCTGAAAAAGACCCTGATTTGTAAAAACAGATAGTCAAAGGCGAAACACATGAATCGTGGCGAAAAAGCGGGGGTCAAGTACTTTTTTATATTGACCGGGTATAGCCATTGCATTTTACCATAAGTTATTTTTTCTCTTGCATTTTCTTCTGAAATAAAAAAGAATAATTGTGATTCATTTTATATAATAGTTATCCTTGACATAAGAAGTTAAATCCCTTAATGAAGGGCCTTAAATTTACAGATAGTTATTATCTATATAAGAGGATATTATGGGAAAAGGCAAAAATGTTCGACATCTAATTGACAAGGAGTGGTGCAAAGGGTGTGGTATCTGCATACATTTCTGTCCCAAAAGCGTTCTTGAATTTGATAAAAAAGGGAAGGCCGAAGCAGTAAGGCCGAAAGATTGCATTGACTGTAAACTCTGCGAACTTCGATGCCCTGATTTAGCAATACAAATCATAAAAGATCAGGAAGGGGAAAATGAAAGATAAAAAAATAAGGTTTGTCCAGGGAAACGAGGCCTGTGTGGAAGGTGCCATCTACGCAGGGATAGATTTTTTCGCAGGATACCCCATCACCCCATCCACTGAAATAATGGAGCATCTGGCAGCCAGACTTCCTCAAAAAGGCGGAAAATTCATTCAGATGGAAGACGAAATTGCATCCATGGGAGCTATCATTGGTGCATCACTTACTGGCAACAAGTCAATGACAGCCACATCCGGCCCGGGATTTTCTCTTAAGCAGGAAGCTTTGGGCTATGCCTGCATGGCGGAAATCCCCTGTGTAATTGCCAATGTACAGCGCGGCGGGCCTTCAACAGGAAATCCGACCCACGTCAGCCAGGGAGACGTCAACCAGTCAAAATGGGGAACCCATGGCGATCATGCCATCATCGCACTCACCGCTTCCAACCATCAGGATGTTTTTAAGGTAACTGTTGAGGCATTTAACCTGGCTGAAACATATCGAACCCCTGTCGTTCTACTGTTTGATGAAGTTATCGGCCACATGCGTGAAAAACTTGTTATTCCGGAACCAGGAGAAATACCCGTGGTGGAGCGGTTGAGAACCTCTGTTAAAAAAGGGGTGGATTATCATCCCTATCTTCCCAGAGAAGACGGCAGACTTCCCATGTCTGATTTTGGCTCAGAGCACCGGTATAATGTGACAGGCCTTTTCCACGATATGTGGGGTTTTCCCAACAATAATCCAAAAGTGGTCAGTGAGCTTTTACGGCATCTTGTGGATAAGATAGAAAATAATGTAAATGAAATCAGCATGCATAAGGAATACTGGCTGGACGATGCAGACTTTATACTGATCTCCTATGGTTCTTCTGCAAGATCGGCCATTCATCTGGCAAAGAACAGGAGAGCCAGAGGCATAAATATAGGCGTTCTTGAGCTGCAGACCCTTTGGCCATTCCCCACTGATATGGTGAGAAAAAAATGCGCTGATGCAAAAGCCGTTATTGTAGTTGAAATGAACATGGGCCAGATCGTTACCCAGGTCAAAAATGCAGTTAAAAACCCGGACAAAGTTTTTCTATCCAATCGGATTGACGGAGAATTAATCTCACCAACCGACATTAAAACCCTATTGAGGGTGATCCAGGGGAGAGGGGTATAACATGACAAAAAAACCGTTTGATTTTAAAGATTATATACGGCCGCGATTCTTTCCCCATATCTGGTGCCCGGGCTGTGGACATGGCATTGTTTTGGGATCCTTATTAAGAGCCGTCCACGAACTGGGCCTGAATAAAAACGAAATTGTAATAACCTCCGGTATTGGATGTTCCTCCCGGATTTCAGGATATGTTGATTTTCATTCACTTCACACCATACATGGAAGAGCCCTTTCTTTTGCGACAGGGGTAAAACTTTCCAAACCCAGTTTAAAGGCCATTGTCCCCATGGGGGATGGCGATGCCCTGGCCATTGGCGGCAACCATTTTATTCATGCGGCCCGAAGGAACATTGACATCACTGCCATTGTCATGAACAACAGAATTTACGGCATGACCGGCGGTCAATTTTCGCCATTGTCCGGCAGCGGGAAAAAAGCAACTACAGCTCCTTACACAACCATTGACAGGGAATTTGATGTGGTTGAACTTGCCAAAAGTGCCGGGGCAACATTTGTTGCCAGATCAACGGTATTCCATGCGAATGAATGTAAAGAACTTATTAAAAAGGGAATTTCCCATAAAGGATTTTCAGTAGTGGAAATCCTGACACAATGCCCGACATATTATGGCAGGAAAAACAAAGAAGGAGATGCTGTCCAGATGATGGAAAGCTATCAAACAGGTACAGTAAAGATCGGATCTAAAAAATTGAAAAAAAATCCAAACCTCATCCAACGGGGGGTTTTCATTGAAAATACAGATGTCCCCGAGTATTGTGAGGCCTATGATGGAATTATTCAGGCAGCAATGAAAGGAAACGCATAATGGAACGATCAAGATTGGTTTTTTCAGGCTCAGGCGGACAAGGGGTTATAACAGCTGCCATCATCCTTGCCAAGGCTGCAGCCCTTTTTGAAAATAAAAATGCCATCCAATCCCAAAGCTATGGAGCAGCTGCAAGAGGCGGGGCAACCAGAAGTGATGTCATTATTGACGATTCTGAAATATTTTTCCCAAAAGTTATTCAGCCCAATGTCCTGGTCAGTCTGACCCAGGAAAGTTACAATAAATTCGCTCCCATTATCAGACCCGGCGGATTGCTTCTAGTAGACTCAAAATATGTTACCATTGAAAAAAAAGTGGATGCAAAACATATCACGCTTCCCATGTTTGATACGGTCATGGAAAAAATCGGCAAGCCCATTGTGTTTAATATATGCATGCTGGGAAGCCTCATCGGTATCTCAGAACTCATCAAACCGGATTCCATATTAAAAGTCCTTAAGACAACCATTCCTAAAGATTTTATGTCCATGAATAAAAAAGCGCTGGACCTTGGGTTGGAAATGGGCAAAAAAGAAAGATACTAATGATGTGATTAAGTTTAGCAGCCTCTGCCACCTCAGGCGTTGCTAAACTTAATCGTCTTTTGGCTGTTGTGTTCCAGGTCCGGTGGAAGGAAAAAGGTCTTCCATACTCAAACCTATAATTTTCTTTAAAGAGTCTTCCAAAGCATTTTGTTCATTCTCCCCTGCCCCCTGGTGTTCTGGTTTTGCTACAATATTGACCAGATTTGGAACGGCAATAAATTGGGCTGCCAGGTTTCCTTGAATTCTCTTGTGCACATCGATATAAATCATTCTTCCGCTTCTGATCAGATTATACCTGGATACTTTTGTCAGGATATCATCTTGATGAAGATCCATATTTTGTTTTCCTCCTTTTCAAAACTATTTAAAATGAGAATGATCTCCATGGGGGTATACCTCATACCCATAAACAATACAATTTAACGTTTTTTGAATATCAAGATATAATCTTGTTAAGATCTATTTTTCAGATAAAAGTTCTTTTATTGTTGAAAGTAAAATGTCATTATCAAATGGTTTTGCAAAGGTTCTGACGGCTCCAAATTCTAACGCAAAATCCAAATACATTTCCGGATCATCTCTCCCACCTCCGGATATAGCTATAATTTTTACATCAGGGTCTAATTCCTTTATTTTTCCAATAGTATCCAGGCCATCTTTTTCAGGCATAATAAGGTCAGTTATTATTAGATCAAAATGATGGGCTTTAAACAATTCGACCCCATGCCTGCCATTAGTTGCTTCGGTGACAGCATAATCATTTTTTTCAAATAGCTTTTTGAGCATTTTTCTCACCGGAGCTTCATCATCAATAATTAATATTTTTACCATTTTCAGCCCTTTAAGATTCGATTAAACACAACTCTTATTATTGACGCCCGTGATCCTCACCCATTTACTGGACCGGGCAATTCTATAAAATTCGAGTTCTGATCATGCTTTTTCCGGTACTCATCCGGCGTCAGATTTCCTAACGATAAATGAGGCAGAAATTCATTATATTCTGTTTTCCGAGTATTCATCTTTTCCCTGGAGTCGTCAATAGAAAAAACCAGTTGGTAATCAGACACTTATTTCAAAAACTGCCATTAAAGGATTCAATAAACGGGTTGCCCGTTGGTAAGGAATTTAATTTATTTCGATTTCACTCTCAACCTTCCCAGAGAACTACTCGGTTTCTTCCGGCTTCTTTTGCCTTATAAAGACAGTCATCACTTCGTTTGAGCAAGTTTTCCACATTGTCGTTCAAGTCCAGCAATTCCGAGACGCCGATACTGACCGTCACTGAAAAACTGTTTTTCTCGGCTCCAAACTCCAGTTGCGATATCCCATATCTGATTTGTTCAGCTATTAAAGCGGTGTTGTGGATATCGGTTTCAGGAAACAGAAAGCAGAATTCCTCTCCGCCGATGCGGGCCAGCAAATCTGTCGCTCGCAACCTCCTTTTACATGTCTTTGCTACATCGATAAGCACCTTATCTCCGAAAGCATGGCCATAGATGTCATTAACTTTTTTGAAACAATCAATATCCAGCATGGCACATGATAGTTTTTTTTGATGACGGATTGCCAACAATAAAATGCGATTGGCATCTGTAAAGAAACTACGGCGGTTGTTCAATCCAGTGAGTGGATCAATAAGGGAAAGTTTTTCAACCTCTTTATATAAAACTTCAATTTGTTTTCTTGCCTGTTCCTCGGCCTTAAGGGCATCTTTTAGTTCTTCGCTTCTAAGATAAAGCTTACGGCTCTTTTCTTCCGCTATCTTCTCTGCCTGTTGCCGAATGTTTTTTTCTCTTTGGAGCCTACGCTTCAGCAGTTGGATCTGATCATCGTTCATATTTAACCCTCAAGCTTAGTGACGATGAATAGTTCTGCCGATGTGTCATTTGGGATAGTCTGCCTTTCAACCTTGATACGTTCATTAAAATGATCTGCAGTGCCTAAAATCAGCCCTTCGGCCAGGTCCGGGAAATTACGGGCAGAGCGATATTCCATTTCAAGTCTGTTGGGAGAAGGGAATACACAAGTAAAGGAAGGCAATTCTGCATCGCTGTATAGTTTTTTGACCTCCAGATGAATGTAACTTTCCACCCTGGGTAGAAATTCAAAGGTCGATGTCACATCCTTAAAGAACTGTGGAAAGATTTCCAGGAACCGTGTAAACAAATGACGACCGAAACTCTTCAAAAGATCGGGGACGGAAATTTTGGTTATTTCAGACAGCTTTCCCACAAGGTCCACCATTTCCTGAGCATCGTAAGTGCCAACAGTTGTATATGCACCGCCGGAAGGTGGATTTACTTCATCGATAAGACGTTCACTCATTTCCATGGAGAACTGTTCATCAACCATAGTGAGAAATTCTGAAAAAACAATACCTTTCATTCTATCTCCATCATATTATTTTTTTAAATTCTTGTGCATAAAGGAACCATGTGTATTATCTATTGCCATCATTGTTTATACCCGATCATTCTTAAAAAGCCTTTTCGTTTTTCAATATCTTCCAGGGTTTCTATCCCCTTTGATGAAAATCCGTCTATGACTCCAAGGATTCCCCTGCCCTGGTCTGTCTGAGCAAGGATTACCTGAACAGGATTGGCCGTTGCACAATGGATTCTTGCTACTTCGGGAATATTTTTAATCGTATTAAGTATATTGATGGGGAACATATCCTTCATAAAAATAATAAAAGAGTGGCCGGCAGAAAGGGCAAATGCATTTTTCTTTGCAAGATCCATCATCTGTTCATCTGTACCGCTGTATCGAACCAGGCACTCCATTGAGGCTTCACAGAATGCCACACCGAATTTAGCATTGGGCACTGTACAGACAAAGGCCTCATGGATATCCTCAATGGTTTTTATAAAATGGGAATGCCCCAGAATGAAATTCAATTCATCTGGATTTTCAATGGTTATCATTTTTAATTCCATTTTGTCCTCTCTTTGATTGAATAAATGATAGATTAACAGAACTAACTATACCGGCATTTATAATTAAAAACAACCGGCATTATCTGATTGGGATTGACATAAACCACATTTGAAACCAAGTCTAAAAATCCTAATAAAAAATATAGAGAATATTGACTTTATACCTGTCTATTGGGTACTTAGAATTCTATCAAAATGATAAAACCATTTACAGGGCAATAGAGTGATTTATTCAAAGATCTATTCAGGAGAAAATTTATGACTGGTTTATTTGAGGCAGGTTCCATCGGCAGTGTTAAATTAATGAACAGGATGATCCGGTCTGCCACCTGGGAAGGAATGTGCGAACAAAACGGCAGGCCTACCCAGAAATTGATAGATTATTACTGCGATCTTGTTAAAGGCGGTATTGGTATGATTATTTCCGGGTATACTTTTGTTCGTCCAGATGGGAAGCAGTCACCCGGCAAAATGGGTATCCACACAGATGAGTTTGCCAAAGAGTTTAAGCAATTGACCCGTGAGGTTCATGAATTAAAGGGTAAAATTGCCATTCAATTGGTTCATGCCGGCGGTATGGCCGGCTCAAAAATTATTGGGCGCAAACCAGTGGCTCCTTCCGGCATTAAAGCAGGCGCTTTCCCTGAAACGCCTCAGGAAATTTCAATACTGGAAATAGAGGCTGTTACCGATGCCTTTGCCACAGCCGCCCGGAGATCCAAAGAATGGGGTTTTGACGCGGTTCAAATTCATGGTGCCCATGGGTATATTATAAACCAGTTCCTAAGTCCCATGACAAACATGAGAAAAGACGCCTATGGGGGAACCCTTGAGAACCGAAGCCGGTTTTTGTTTGAAACCTATGAAAAAATAAGAATGGCGGTTGGAAATGATTTTCCTGTATTTATCAAATTAAACGGAGATGATTACCTTGAAAACGGGTTGACACACAAAGAAGCGGTTCTCATTGCAAAACTGCTCTCTGAGTCTGGAATTGACGCCATAGAAGTCTCATGCGGTTCAGCAGCTTCCGGGAAAAAAGGGCCTGCCCGAAACAAAATTGTTTCTCCTGAAAATGAAGCCTATAACCTGGATCTTTCAATTGGAATAAAAAAAGCCGTTTCCTGTCCTGTCATTTGTGTTGGAGGCTTTAGATCCCTTTCAATTGCTCAAAAGGCTGTTGCAAGGGATGGAATGGATTTTATTTCTTTTGCCCGTCCATTGATCAGGGAACCTGATCTGCCTAATAAATGGAAAAACAATCAAACACACAGGTCTGAATGTATTTCCTGTAACAAGTGTTTTATGGCGGGAATGGTCAAAGGCGGCATTTATTGTGTTGCCCAAAAAAGGACAAAAAAATAAATGGGTCTTTATTGTATGACGGGGACTTTTTTATTATTGACCCCACCCGTGTTTCAGAGAAATTTTTTCAAACATGACAACAATGCCGGCAGCTAACCCGTATACAATATCTATATTGGCGTTCATGTCCGCAGATGAATCAAAAAACAGATTAAGATCCGAATCCATCCCATCTTCAGGTTTCCAATAGCAGATAAGTATGGGAAGTCTTGGCAACGGATAAAGCACCAATGATATATCAGATTCATAATGATTTTTTATTTTTTTGCCATTAAACAGGAGGATCAGGTCCTCAAATAAATGTGAATACTTGTCTGCAATATTTTTAAAAGATTTTTCCGACCGCTGGACAAACAGACCATTTTTCTCACGACCGCCGGAAAGCTCCCTGAATGGCACCCAATTGCCTGTCAGAGGCACGCCCTTGCAATGAAGTATGTATGAAAGCACAGGAGCTGCTATCCAGGGGTTAATGTGAATATTTGAAAACATGTTGCCTGATGAATCAATGGAAAAAGGCTTGCCCAGGACGCGAATGGTGAGCTTTCCATTTGAAAAATTGCCTTTTACCCTTGATGCCGCATCTTTAAGGTCGCAGGATTTTATCTCATCTTTTAATTGAACAAGCATTGATTCTCGATATGCTTCATTTGTTATCTTTTTTTTTGCCTTATTCTGATGTTTGTCAAGAACTTCCCTGGTTAAAGAAGGGCACAGATCAAGTGATTTTTCACCTAAAAAAACCTTTGAGGCAAATGCAAGACAGGTTTGCTCGTTGCATTTCCTGCAATTAGAATTATCTAAAAGCTTAAACACTTCCATGGCATGGGCAAATTCAGACATAAAAATCCTTATTAATTATCCAGATTTGTTTATAATATTTTAAATCCAAAGACAAGCCTGTCCCCGGTATTTTTACGAAACAATCGGACATACCATATTGTATCTACAGAATGTCTGATTACGGCCTCCAGAATTCATCGGCCTTAGTCCTTTTACCATACCCCATAAGATCGTCCCCCCATAGAAAAAAGCCATGCAGACCTTTAAAATGCTTAATACCGTATCTGACAAGATCATGAAGACGTCCTGTTGGTTTGTTAAAGGGGCACACCCTGATACAGTTGGAACAATCTGTTCCGTTTGCGGCCCACCATGAAATACAGGTCTCTGCGTTGACATTCCACTTTAGGATACCTCCCCTGTTGGAAATGTTATGGGGTTTTCCCATGGCATCATTTTTTTCAATGGAATTACTTGGACATCGGTCAGCACATTTTTTACATATTTTACAAAAATCCCATACACCAAATTCTATGGGTTCATCTGATGTCAACGGCATATCGGTAAAAATCTTTGATAACCGAATCCTAGGTCCAAAAGCAGGGGTGACCAAAAGACCGTTCCTTGCAATTTCACCCAACCCAGCATCTATTGCAAGCGGAATGCTGCAAGCGGTGTCATTCCCGCTGGGAATTGCCTGAAAACCAAGTCCCCTGATATACTGGGCCAATAATCCTGTTGTAAAAGCCATTTTTGAGTAACCCAGACCAACAGCAACGGAAGAGGGATGTGCCGGCGAAAATCCAATGGCTTCATAATCCATTTCATATGCAAGAATCACGGCATACTTACATGTTTTTGGAAAATTCAAATTCTCAACCCGACCTCCATTTTTGTCGCCAATAAATGCCGAAGAATAAAGCCAGCGGTCATCCACCCGGCATATCCCACATAAGGAGGCCCCAAAAAAATATGCCATTTTTTTAACCTGGCGGGTTAAAATATGTGGATCCTGTTCTGTGGTTTTACATCCCTTGGGTACCCTTGGAAAATCAAATCTGCCATCCCATTCCCACTCGTACAATCCCTGCTTGCCGCCGTTATTACCGTCCATATATTTGGAGTCTAGAAGCCATGAAGCGTTAACGGCTGATTGATCCTTAAGTTCATAACCAGGTATGTTTTTTGGTGGCACTTTGGCAAAGTAGAATTTTTCCAACACCTGGGCCATTTTAGGATCCCAGAAAGGCCGTTTGAAACCATCATTTTTCTGGTCAAATTGAGTCACTTCACCGTTGATATATCTGGACGCACCTTTCAATTTTATTTCCCTTTATCTAATTCGTTTAATTGGTTTTATATGTTCTGTCTGAATCATACCTGAATATATACAAAAAACAATGTCGTGTTTTTTTTAAAACATTGGATTGCCTTTTATAAATGTAAAGACTAATTGACAAATTCCTTAAATATCTATAATAATTTCATCCTGTTAAAACGAAAATATATATAATTGTTATTCTAAACGAATTATAAAAAAAGGTGAGCCCAATTAATACGGATACGATAATTGATGATATAGAAAAAACCCTTGCTGCCATAAGAAGGTGTATACCCGTTCTTGAAAAAGTTGCAAACCAATCTGAACTTTTATCACACATGAATGAACCTGAGCGTCTTGCTTTGATAAAAGCTGCCGGAAAGATATCCCGGCCTGATAAAAAAGAAATTAAAAAACGCAACAAAGACAGAAAAATCCAAAAGCGCAACGCTGTAGCGGAAAAAGAAAGGCGTCTTCGAGCTGCCACAGGTATTCGAAAAGCCAGACAAGAAAAAGTTTTTAGGGCCCCCCAACAGGTTTGCGGCCCAAAAATTGAAACGGAACATTCAGCCAAGGAGTTGAAAACCCCGCGTAATTGCTATGTTTGCAAGGCAGAATTCACGCGGCTTCACCATTTTTATGACACCATGTGCCCGGATTGCGCCCAATTCAATTATCAGAAACGGTTCCAGACAGCCTCCTTAAAAGGACAGGTTGCTTTGATAACCGGCTCCAGACTCAAAATTGGTTATCAGGCCACCTTGATGATGCTCAGAGCCGGTGCAAAGGTAATAGCCACCACCCGTTTTCCCAAGGACTCAGCCTTAAGATTCTCCAAAGAATTGGATTTTTCCAACTGGAGCCACAGGCTCCAGATCTATGGTCTTGATTTGCGCCACACCCCAAGTGTTGAGCTTTTTTGCGATTATATTAAAGAAACCTATCTGAGATTGGATATTCTAATCAATAATGCTGCCCAGACGGTCCGAAGACCGCCTGGTTTCTATGCCCACCTTATGGAAAACGAAACAAAGGATATCCAGAATTTACCGACAAATGCCAAAATCCTTTTAGGACAGCACCATAATTGTATCTCCCAGCTTGAATACGGGCAGACTAAAAATAAAACACCAAAAGGCAGCCTGCCTGTCACCTGGGACGGGAAAACCCCGGGTATAGGATTGCGCATGTCTGCTCAATTATCCCAGATTCCATATTCGTATGACCACTCTTTGAATGTACCAGAAGTGTTCCCGGCAGAAAAACTGGATGCAGACCTCCAGCAGGTTGACCTTAGAAAAACAAACTCCTGGCGGCTGCGACTGGGAGACATCCAGACATCTGAAATGCTTGAACTCCAGCTGGTTAATTCCATAGCACCTTTTGTTCTGTGCAATCGGCTGACTGATATTATGAAACAAGATTATACCGGACAAAAGCATATCGTCAATGTCTCAGCCATGGAAGGCAAATTTTTGCGTTTTAAAAAAGGCAGTCGGCACCCCCATACCAATATGGCCAAAGCCGCCTTAAACATGCTCACCCATACTGCCGCAAGCGACCTTGCAAAATATGGTATTTTTATGAATGCAGTGGATACAGGCTGGGTAACAGATGAGGATCCTGCTGCTCTGGCCAAGCTCAAACAAGATCGCCATGATTTTCAGCCACCCCTGGATATTGTGGATGGCGCAGCAAGGGTTTGCGACCCTTTTTTTCATGGCATTCTAACCCAAAAACACTGGACTGGAAAATTCTTAAAGGATTATTTCCCTATTGATTGGTAATTTAAAAGGAGAAAGGCGGTTTCTCCAAATTTACCAGTTTTTAAGGGATTCCATTTTGTCCAGAATTATTGATCTGCAATAATTCTCAAAATAAATTTCCTAAACGGTTGACCGCTTCTGTTGGACCTGAATTGAGAATCAAAAGGGAATAGAACAAATGAATGTCCGGCAAAAAAAATCTTGTACTGTCTGAGTGAATAACGCAACCGAGTTTACAAGATGCGACAAACATTCATGTGTTCCCCTTGATTTTCTCCCGCAGAGAACAGATCGGGTGATTTGAAAAATTCCAAATAAACTTAAGAACATATTTTAGAGACTGCTATAAAATTTTGATTTGGTACGGGGTTTACAAAACATTGGCTTGATCTTATATTAGCCCTAATCTAAAAAATCTTTAACCAAAATAAAATTATGGAGCGGGTCATTGAAAAAAATAATTGTTCTTGCCACAACAAACCAGGGGAAAATAAGGGAATTTCAAAAGCTGTTAAACGGTTTCCCCATAATCATCAAAGGTCTTGCTGATTTCGGCCCCATCCCTGAAGTCATTGAAGATGGAGAGACATTTGATGACAATGCATATAAAAAAGCCTCTTTTACCTCAAGGGTTCTCGGTTATCCCGCTATTGCGGATGATTCAGGACTTTGTGTGGATGCTCTCAATGGAGCGCCAGGTGTTTATTCTGCCAGATATGCCGGAGAAAATGCCACAGATTCTGAAAATGTTGAAAAAATGTTGAAAAACTTAGAGGATCATGAAAACCGTAATGCCGCATTCAAATGCGTGATTTCCATTGCAGTCCCTACGGGTGCAGCATTAACCTATGAAGGAGATTGTAAAGGCCTTATCACTGACAAACCCATTGGTGACAATGGATTTGGATATGACCCTCTCTTTTTTTATCCTCAATTGAATAAAACCTTTGCCCAAATGAGCATTGAAGAAAAAGGAGAGGTCAGCCACCGGGGCCGTGCCATAAAACAGATTTCAAAGGAGATAGATAAAATCCTTGAGTGGATTGATATTAACATGCCAAAATTCCAACAGGTGGAATGCAAAGGAAAAAAATCATGAACCCATCCAATCTTAATGAACTTAGTTTTAAAGACCTAGTAAAACAAAACAGATCCTGCCGCCGCTTTGACAACTCCCATAAAATAAGTGAGTCAACCCTGAGGGATCTGGTTGAACTTGCCAGGAACTGTGCATCCGGTGCAAATAAGCAACCGTTGAAGTATGTGATCTGCCAGGGGGAACAAAAAAATGAAGCTATTTTTTCCTGCTTGGGGTGGGCAGCTTACCTTAAAGATTGGAAAGGCCCTGTAAAAAAAGAAAGGCCTTCAGGCTATATTGTTATCCTTGGAGATCACAGCATTTCCGATAACTTTTTTTGCGATCATGGGATTGCAGCCCAAACAATTCTTTTGGGAGCCAGAACCATGGGGCTTGGTGGTTGCATGTTCGCCTCCATTAATATTAAAAAACTAAAAAAAGAATTGAATATCGGCGAACAACTGGAACCCAAGCTTATCGTGGCCCTGGGAAAACCCGTTGAGGAAATCTGCATCGATGAATTGGGCCAGGATGGGGATATCAAATACTGGCGGGATGAAAACCACATCCACCATGTTCCAAAAAGAAGCCTGAATGACATTATTATCGGTTCATGGTAAATCAAACAAAAATTCTGCTTGTAAATCCTTCCTGCCTGGATGCACGGCCCGGTGGAGAAGATGCACATATTGTACCCATAGGGCTTTACTATATCGGATCTATTTTAATTGAAAACGGTTATAAGGCTGAAATTATTAACCTGGCAGACAATAAAAAAAATGTTCTTGCCAGGTTTCAAAAAATGATAGCAGCTGAACATCCAGATATTATAGGGTTTTCCGTGAGTAATCCCAATCGATGGAATGCCATGGATTGTGCCAGGGCAGCCAAAAAAATCATGCCAGATGTTAAAATCGTTTTTGGCGGACCAGCACCAAGCTTTCTTTCTGAGCATCTTTTAACGGCCTGTCCTGATATTGATTTTATTGTAATAGGGGAAGGGGAAATCACCTTTCTTGAACTTGTTAACCAGCTTAACAAAAAAAATTATAAGTTTGAGCAAATTAAGGGTCTGGTTTTTAGAAAGGGGAATAGCTTTTTAAAAACACCTTCAAGGCCCCCTCAAAAAAATCTTGACGATCTTGTGCACCCATCAAAATATTTCACCTATCAATACCTTGCCATGTCAAGGGGGTGTCCTGGGAAATGCACTTTTTGCGGCTCACCCAAATTCTGGGGCAATCCCGGGGTAAGATTTCATTCAGCCCTATGGTTTGCAGATGAAATTGAGGCTCTTACCAAGAAGGGGGTCACCCATTTTTATATTTCAGATGACACATTTACAATGGACAAACAGCGCGCGATTCTCCTTTGCCATATTCTCATCCAAAAAAAGCTTAGCATCACATGGAACGCCATCTCAAGGACAGATTTCATTGATGAAGAAATCCTTTTGGCCATGAGGAAGGCCGGGTGCATACAATTGAGTTTTGGCGTTGAATCCGGGTCTGAAGAAATCCGAAAACGTCTTGGAAAGCCCATTAAGCAGGACAAAATCATCCAGGCTTTTTCCATGACCGTTTCCTATGGCATACTTCCCAGGGCCTATTTTATTTATGGTTCACCCAAAGAAACACGAAAAACCATTGCTGAAACTATTGATCTTTTAAATATTATCAAACCCTTGAGTGCCATATTTTATCTGCTGGTCATTTTTCCGGGAACCCATCTGTATCAATCTGCTGTTAATAAAGGACTTGTAAATGACGATATATGGTACGAAAAAATTGAAGACCTGCCTTTTTTTGAAGTGGATGAAACTCTTGATTTCAAGACGGTGAAAGCATTTGGAGACCGGTTAAGATCTGAATTTTACAATAAGCTTGATCACTTTGCCGAAAACATAAATCTTGTGGATATAAAAGAATTATACCCTTTTCACGCTGATTTTTTGTCAAGACTTGCCATGACCTTTTCCCTTGGCGAATATGCCCGCGACACCCGGGTTAGAAATCAGGAGGCAACATCGGCAATGCTCTATGAAAGGGCCTTGTCCTATGCCCCGGACCAGAAAGCCTATTTAGGGCTTGCCATGGGGATGCAAAAAAAAAGGCGATTTGATGATGCCATTAAGCTTCTTAAAAAAGGACTCTCACACTGGCCCGAAAACAAAAGCCTGAATATATGTATGGGCGTCTGCCTGATGAATACAAATCAGTTTAAAACCGCATTGGATTACCTTGAAAAATTCAGGGGATTTTCTGAAGCAGATCCATACATTAATATTTGCCATCAAAAAATACCAGGACAACAACATGCCTAAACATACCAATTATAAACTGGCCAACATTCAAAAAAAAGAAATAAAACTTCAGCGTATACGCCGGGATATACTTGTCAGCGAATCTGAAAGAGCCCTTGACATGATACTCGAAGCACCGGCGCCTGCAACCCTTATACAATCTTTCCCCGACCAGGATCTTTACTATCTCATGCACAAGATAGGTCCCTATGATTTCATCCCAGTCCTTTCTCTGGCCAGGTCGGAACAATGGGAATATATTCTGGATATGGAGGTCTGGAACAATGACCGGCTTGACCTGGAATCGATGACAAAGATATTTGACCTTTTATTTCAGGCTGACCCGAAGAGGCTTTTAAGATGGGTCATAAAGGAAAAGCCTGACTTTTTTTCATTTTATCTGTTTAAAAATATGGAAATCAGAATCAGGGAACATGACGAATCCACACCAAATGATTTTGATGACTATATTACCATTGATGACAAATTTTATTTCAGGTTCCCCCAAAAACCCAAGGAAATAGACAAAGACTTACCCGAATCCGGCAACATTCAGGACGCCTGGGAGCTGATTGAAAAAATGGTAAAATCGGTTGCTCAAATGGATCTGTCCGTATATCACGGGTTATTACTTGAAACCGCCTCAATACTGCCTGCTGAAACAGAAGAAGAACAATTCCGCCTTAAAAACCTGAGGCTTGCTGAAAAAGGATTTTTACCTGCCCATGAAGCACTGGGAATTTACCAGCCCAGCAAACTGGCTTCCCTTCGTAAACGCCCTGAAAAAAACCGCTTCACAGCCAAATCATTTGATCCGGACATTCCCTTACCCCCGCAGTTTTTCTCACAATATATAGAAGGAGATGACCTTTTGGTCAAATCGCTTAACTTATTTGATCCTGATTATATCCCTGCTATTGAATCCGAGCTTGCCGCATTGATCAATAAAATTATTTCTGCAGATAAAATCAAGCTAAAAGCCAAAGAAGACCTTGAAAAAGCCATTCAAAAGGCGTGTGCTTATCTAAACCTTGGACTTGAAGTCATTCTGAAAGGGGAAAAAAAGCCCGAGCTGGCCAGAAAAGTGATCCAGGATCATTTTTTTGAAGACATTTTCAGAACCGGTTCAAGAGCCGGCATAAAACTGAAGGCAAAAGCGGTCAACTGGTATAGGCACAGTTTTATGAACAAGAAAAACCTGCCCCTAAGCTTCCTTGGCGAAGCCTATTTAGGGGTTATCGGCGGTTTATTTCTTGACCGGCCTTTATATTTTGACTCTCGCGCTTCCGGGGAATTATACAGGGATTTTACATCTATTTCAGAAATTAACCAGACGTCAACAATCCTGGAACAGATCATTGCCCTGGATAAAATTTTAGGGATGCTGGATGCAGATATCAATTCCTTTAAAGAGGGTATTTTAACATATAAAACCTTAATTTTAACCCTGTGGGCAAAAGACCGGCTTAAGCTGGCTCCAAATCTTGAGCCCATTGGAACAGATGTTTTCAAGACCTTTTTTGCCGCATTATTTTCAACATCTGATTCCCAAATATCACTTAAAATTCAAATAGAGGACCTGGCCCTTTGGACATCTGAAGCAACCGGCCTGGATGAAACAGATTTTGGAAAAGCATTTGGAGAGGTTTTGTCAAACCTGATCAAAGAACTTGAATCGGAATACGCTAGTGTCGATCCTGAACATATCGATCCCAGATTTATCCCCCATTTTCTTTTAAGAAAAAAAGAGGCTGATGAAAATCCAGATCCTTAGCCAAAAACCCTTAACTTTTTGAAAAATAAAGAAATTTAATATATGGTGAGGATATGGATTCATTTATTAAAAATAACATCTGTATCAAAACCCTGTCTCCAGAATCAGGGATAATGATCTGGTATGCCAAAATTCCGGAGATCATCCAATCCATCTTTAAAAAAAAAGTTCGTCCCGACTTTAGTGCACTATCAAATGTATTAATCAAAAAAGAAGATCTGATCACATCCATATTAAGCGATGAAGAAATAAACACCATCAACCAGTTTAAAGCCGTTAAAAAGCAGAAAGAATGGATCAGTGGCAGGTGGCTGATGAAACATTTGATTCAGCATCTTTTACGTTCCAATGCTTTCATTGATCAAATAAGCCTTTCCTATTTTGACCAGGGCGCTCCTTTTGTGTCAACACATCCCAACCTCTCTATTTCATTGTCCCACAGCAACGATTACACGGCTGTGGCCTGCTGTAAAAATGAGAATCAAACCCTTGGAATTGATATTGAAAAAATTACAAAAAAACCAGATGCCCACTTTTTAAAGATCGCTTTTACAAAACATGAAATCTTGAATTTAGAAAATAATGCGTCTCAAATTTTCAAAAACTGGACCATCAAAGAAGCATATTTAAAGTATATCAGAAAAGGATTTAATGAGAGCCTTCAACGGGTGGAAGTCATCAACAATGACATATTTCACAACTGCAAGAAAATTGATGTAAATGTATTTTCAACCTTTATTGATCATGATTATGTTTTGTCTTTTGTTTCAGACTGATCTTTTTCTCAATCATGATCAAAGATATATCCCACAGATCTCCGGCTGATAAAATATACCGGGTTTTTAGGATTTTTTTCAAAATATTTTCGAAACCGGACAATAAAATTATCTATTGTCCGAGTGGAGGTTTCCGGTGAATATCCCCATCCGCTGGAAAGCAGCATCCCCCTTGATAAAGGTTTGCCTTTATTGGCTATAAATAGCTTTAACAAAACAATTTCCTGTTCCGTTAAAATAATTTCACCAGCCGCACACTGTGCTTTGAAGGAAATAAAATCTATATGATTATCACCAAAATCATAATAATTGCCATCAAACGTTTCATGTTCGATTTTTTTCCTTTTTTTGTTATCTTCATACCAGGTTTTTTTTTTAATCAGCCTTTCAACCCTTAGTAGAAACTCTTCCACATCAAAGTGTTTTGACAAATAATCATCCACTCCATATTTAAGGCCCTTGATCTTATCCTTTGTATCTCCTCTGGCAGAGAGGATAAGCACAGGGATTTTTTCATCTTCCTGTCGAATTGTTTTTAATATGGAAAAGCCGTCTATCATGGGCAGCATTATATCAAGAATGATCAAATCCGGTTTCCAGGATCGCCATTTTTCAAGTCCTTCTATTCCGTCTATTGCAATTTTAACATCATATCCCTGAATAGACAGATTCAAGCGAATACCGTCTGCGATGTGGACTTCATCTTCTATGACCAGAATACGCTTTTTTTCAACCGCTTCCATAGATTTTTCTCCCTGACATTGGCTATACCAGCCCTTGGAATGGTAATTGTAAAAGTTGCACCTTTGCCTTTTCCAGGGCTTGCAACCGATGCTTTCCATCCGTGGATAGTGGCAATACTGGAAACAAGGTACAACCCGAGACCAGAACCTGATATACTATTTCTTTGTTTAGAAACTGATTGATAAAATTTTCTAAAAATTCTTCTTGCCTCTTTTTTATTGACGCCTATCCCGTTGTCTATAAAATCAATGGTGATTTTTTGTATAAGGCTTTTAAATCGGATGGTGAGCTTTGGCGTGTCAGAATCATTGTACTTGATCGCATTTGAAATAATATTCATTAAAAGCATTTCAAATAAAAACAGATTTACCGGGTAAACCGCTCTCGTACTCAACCGGTCCTCAATCTTGATATCCAGATTTCGAAAAAGAGATCCATTTTTTTCGCAGAAATCTTCCACCAGTTTGACCAGGCTTTCATTTATGACTTCTGAACCAAAATTTTGACTTTCGATCCGGGCAAGATCTAAAATACTATTAATGTTTTCAGAGAGCCGGTTAATATCCTCCAACATATTTTTACTGTATTTTTTTATATCATCTGGGTCTATTGTGTGCCGAATAAAGGTCTCAAGATAAATCCTTAAAGAGGTTACAGGGGTTTTTAATTCATGGGTAAAATTATAGATAAAATTATGCTGAAGTCTGAAAAGATTAACTGTCCTCTGGTAATAGATAAAAGCCAAAAGAATACCAACTAATACCACGGCAATTAAAGCGCTTAAAACCAGAATGGTCATACCGGTCTTGGAGGGAAAAATCAATTGAGGGTCTATATGAAACTTTAAAATAATCACTTCCAGCGCTGAAGTGATCTCCATGTACCAGCTGACTGTCAGGACAAGAAATGTGGCCAGGGCAAATATGGAACAGGCAAAAATAAAAACAGGGTGCAGATACCATCGGGAAGGATTTAAAATTTGCATCTTTATCTATCTTTATAGATCATAAGATCCATTTTTATGGTTTGTTTATCAATGGTTGACATCCCTTTTATTCCTTGATTTTACCTCATGTGCTGCTTTGCAGCGTTTTAAATCATTTGAACCTTTAATCACTACCTTGCCCAGCTAAAGATTATTCTTGGATTGGTTTAGATGTCAAGGATTAATCCCTTCAAATGTGGAAATTTGATGGTTACCTGATCTCCCACAAAATACAAAGGATCTGAATTTATCAAACCTAAGTTTAAAATATATACTGGTAACGCCAACAATTGTACCATCCGTTTAAAGGAATCAACAGGGAGTTACCTGGTTTACACATTGACACCACCGGTATTGTGGTCGTATCCCATAAAGGCCCAAAAAATAAAAACCTCCTCTAAACAACATAACCTTTTAAATGAGACCGTTGAATCATATGATTCTATGTTTTATAGCCGGAAAATAAAAATTAAAACCAAAGGAATATAATGAATTTTTCGGAGATTATCATTTTCATATTTCGCCGCAATAGGGCAAGCGATTACGTTATTAAATGGCCTCTAATGATAGCCCTGGTAGGGCTGTTGCCTTTAAACAGCTTGGCCAAGTTTCCCCCGTAATGTTCATGTCAACATTTTGCCTTACAAATATTTTGCATGGCAAAAAATTTAATATTAAAGTATGTGAAAAAACTTCCGATATAAATTAACGGACAGATTTATTTAAAAAGGATATGTTCT
>CAYVZG010000035.1:0-47360 GCA_964455805.1 uncultured Desulfobacula sp. | reverse complement strand
CAGTCCTACCGGGATGACATTCAAGAAGCGCAAATGCGTTACGGTCACAAGTTAACTATTTTGTCTGGTCTTGAAATTGAATATGTACCCCAAATCTCAGACTGGATTAAGTCCATAGTTGATCTGGGCTGGGATTTTCTGATAGCATCTGTCCACTGCATCTTTTTTGACAATTCCCCCTATCTGATCAATGAAAATGAAAAAAACTTCAATATAACCCTGGATACCGTTTTTAAAGGAGATGTCAGGGCTTTTTGCGGTCAATACTATCACCTGGTTCAACAGGCGGCGATGACAGGCTGTTGTCATAGTGTCGGCCATCTGGACGTGATAAAAAAATACAATTGTTCAAACAAATATTTTGATGAGCAGAGCCCCTGGTATCAGGAATTGATTTACGAAACCCTGGATGTCATAGAAGCGTGTAAAATAAAAATGGAAATTAATACAGCAGGAATGATTCATTCAATCGGCGAAGTCTATCCCAGTCCATGGATTATAGAGGCGGCTATAAAGAGAGATATCCCCATTGTAATAGGGTCTGATTCCCATTCTCCTGACACTTTGGGCCAGTATTTTACTCACGCCCGGAATCTTATGAGCGAAAGGTTTATTTACTCAAGTTTTTAGCCGGTATCCCCTGCCAACATTTTATATAGTCCGCAAGTGCCGGGTTTACCTGCCTATCATTGGGTTTGTGTTTATGAACGGATATGTTATCCTCACAAGGTTTCTTCACATCTTAAAAATTCAAATTCAGGTTTGGGTTTGTCACAAGCCTTGGCGATTCTGCGAAGAGCGGTTCTAAGCGCTTCCTCAAGAACCGGATGATAGAAAGGCATGGACAGGACGTCTTCGGCTCTCATCTTATTGGCAATGGTCCAGGCCAGCAGATGTGCCATATGTTCACCAGCTGGAGCGATCATTTCAGCACCCAAAAGTCTGCCATTCTTTTTATCGCCGTATAAATGAACCTTGCCTTGATTTTGCCCCATAATCATGGCACGGCCCTGGTGCTCATAGTCAGTTTCTCCTTTTACAAAGGCAATATTATTTTTTTTCAGGTCGGAATAGGATTGACCAACGATACAGATGTTGGGACTTGAAAAGGTGATATGCATAGGTGTCCTTTTTTCAAAGCAGTTGATGCCGGAAGCCATGCAATTGTATCCTGCAATTCTTCCCTCATCAGCAGCTTCGTGCAGTATGGGACGAATCCCATTAACGTCCCCGGCAATAAAAACAGGCAGGTCTTCTATCTGCATCGTAGCCGAATTGAAAGAGGGCATTCCTTTCTCGTTCAGTTGTATACCCAGTTTTTCAATCTTCAGGTTGTCTAATGCTGGTCGTCTTCCCATGGCTAATAACACCCTGTCAATCATCCAGGATTTACCGTTGCAACTTATTTTTATTTGATTACCAGATGGTTCAATGCTAGGTTCTCCAACCTCTATATTCATTTCCTTGGAAAAACATTTATAGGCATAGGCCTGGATATCGGGATCAGTCAAGCCGCCGATTACCTTTCTTCTTACAATGGCAACCACATCAATTCCAATCCGTGACAGAGCCTGACCTAGCTCAATACCAATGGGCCCCAATCCGAATACGGCAATTTTTTCAGGAATGGTGTGCATTTCAAAGAAATGATCTGTATCAATAAAATATCGGCTATATTTTTTCCATGCAGAGGGTATAAACGGTTTTGAACCGGTAGCAATAATAATTCTTTTGGCATAGATTTGTTCATCGCCTAAATCAAGGGTATGTGGACTAGTGAAGCTGGCATGTTTAGCAATAAAGTTTTTTTTCCAATTTTGCATACCCTTTATGACACCACCCGCAAACCGGTCTCTAAGACCGCGGACATGGGCCATGATTTTTTTATAGTCAGGGATTAAATGGCCTGAACAGTTCAGACCATAAGTATCCAAGAGCGTTTGCTTATGGAAGGTATTGGAAACCTCAATGAATGCTTTGGACGGCATACAACCGACCCTCGCACATGTTGTGCCTAAAGTACCGCCATCCACTACCACATAGTTTTGGGTATGTTTTGCAACTTCTGCCCGGGCCGTAAGGCCTGCCGTCCCGGCCCCGATAATGGCAACATCATATTGTTTCATTTTAACTGTCCTTGGTTGAAAATGGCATTCTCGTTCAAGGTTAATATGACATTATAAAAGTGCCATGGCTTTTGAAAACATGCTTAAATATATCCTGATTAACCCTTTCATTGTTGAAAAAGAGAGTATCTCCCGGTGCATTAATCGTAACGGTCTTCTGTCCAGGGATCGGCTGAATTGCTGAACCCCCCTTGTTCCCAATACCCTGGCTCATCCCGGACACTGAATTTTATTGCCCTAAGCCATTTGGCGCTTTTATAGAAATAACGATCCGGCACCAATGCACGCAACGGTGCGCCATGCTGTTTGTGCAGGCGCTCGTCAGAAAAGGTGTGCGCCAGAATCACATTGTCTTTTTTGGCTTCATTGATGGTAATGTTGCTGGTATAACCGGCGTGGGCCTCAAAAATAACATAGCCAGCTTTTTTCGAAACCTGGACAGCTTCCATAAGTGCTGTTAATCTAATCCCTTTCCATCTGGAATCCAAAAGTGTCCACCCTGTTACACAGTGTACGTCACAAAGAAGTTCGGTCTGTGAAAGCTGCATCAAATCTTCCCATTTAAAGGTTTTGGGTCTTTTCACTTCACCTTTAACCTTCAGACGCCAATCACTGTCAAGGCCGGGACCAGGCAACCCACCCATCTTTTGGATGACTTGTACGGCGGACTGACCCGGTGGAATTCGTGGTTTCCCATCCGGCCTCAACTCAGATGCCAGGGCCTGGTTTTCCGCCTGTGTGAGTTTAACAAACACACCGGGTAAACCGATATGTACCAGTGATCCTCCAGAAAGCTTCATAAAATCTCTTCTCGATAAATGGAAGTTTTTTTTCATTCAGCCTCCTTTAAACCGGTCAAATCAAGGGTGGAGGAGATATCTTTATTTGAGCCTGCTTTATTTAGGAATATTTACAGGCCTGTTCTCTTTTTTTGCTTAATGCCTTGTATTTAGCGTGGCATTCGGTTCTTTCATCTTTGTTGGAAAAATTAGTATCGCATTCAGCCAGTTCGGTTTCTAATCTTTTGCTTTCAATGACACTGCAATGATGGTCATCATAGCCTTTATTTTCTTTTTTCATATCTATTACCTCGTATGTATATATTTTTTTTGGATTAAAGGCTGTAAAAGGGAAGACAATAAGAATCAATTACAAACACCTTTAATATATTCTATAAATTAAACCTGATACGCGCAATGTCAATACGGGCTCAATTGTGCCGGGCAGGTATTGTCTCTGTCAAAAGGCATTTTTTATGGCACGGCTGTCTGAGAATGGTTTTCCTGTTTTCAGGGGCTGTACCCCTGATATCGTGAAATATAACTGATGACTTCTGTCCATGCATGACGAGCATCTTTCTGCCTGGCTGGTTTGGTTCATCTATTTAAGGTTTAATATATTTTTAAAATCGTTGATAAATTCACTAAAATCATCTTCATTTATGGTTAAAGGAGGGTCAATTCGAAATAAGGATTTACGATTGCAGACAATGTACCCTTTATCAAGAAGTTTTTGATATATGCGGTCGCCGGTTTTTTCATCGCAAAGATCAATGGCAAACATAAGACCTTGACCTCTCACATCAATAACCCTTGCATCATCTTTTAACAATTGAAGTTTTTTGAAAAATTTGTCCCCTTTTACTTTAGCTTTTGAGATTAGATCCCCATCATTGATTATTTGAATGACCTCATTGACTATTGCAGCACCCAACGGGTCGTTCTGGTGTGACTGGGAATATTTAAAATCGCTTTTATCCAAATGATCAATGGTATGTTGATTGATTGCAGTTATGCTGACGGGATAACCATTTCCAATACCCTTACCCATTGCGATCATATCCGGCTCAATGGGGTAATGATTAAAACCAAACCATTTTCCTGTTCTGCCGATTCCCGTTGTAACTTCATTGGCAATTATTTTACCCCCGGACTCCCGGACGGCAGTTACTATATTTTTTATCAATGACTTTGGCGGAAATCGGACAAACCCGGAAGAACTTCCTGGTTCAAAAATAAATTCTGATACATTGGTTGGAATTTTTAGCAGTTCCGGACAATTGGCCTTACAATTTGTTTGGTCCGGGCATTGCCTGCACTTTTCCCAGTTGAAAAGATACCAGTTTTCATTTCTGTCAGTGACACTGCTATATGACCCCAAATACGAATCATGGAGGGTCATGGATATCTTTTTTCCGGTGACGTGCTTTGATATTTGACGGGCCAGTTCGATTGATTCGCTTCCGGAACTCAGAAAAACACATTTGCCGCCAATAAAACCGGAGATGGATAAAACTTTTTCTGCCGCTTCCTGGACGATATTGTTGGTGTAACAAAACCCGGCATGCAAAAGGGAGCCGATTTGTTTTTTAATCACTTTGTTTATTTGAAAATTATTATGACCGATGGATGTGCACCAAACACCGGACTCCAAATCAATATACTTTTTTCCCTTGTCATCAAAGAGATAGGCGCCATCACTATTGACGATATGGGGAACCTTTATGATATGTCCTGTGCAATTGTATATGTTATTCATTTTAACCATAGTATCCTTTATCAAAAAGAGTTAATTGATATTCATTGCATCGTTTTGTTTTAATGTTTTTTTCATTTCATATATACTCAAGCCCTTTGGACAATTTACCGCCTTTGAATGAATTCCTTCCCACCGATGTCAAATTTGAAGGTGTTGTCGAGAATTTTTTCCGGACAAGCACTGGTACAGGTGAGGCAAAAAATACATTCAGTGGATAAAACCCTCTGCCCCTGTTTTACATACTCCATAATATTAATATTCATAGGGCAGACCCTTGAGCACGTCCCGCACTCGGTACATTTTCCCTTATAGGCCTCTATCTTTAGAAAAGACAGGCGGGAAGTCAGTTTTAATATGATTGTTATGGGACAAAGATATTTGCAAAAGGCCCGATTATCTTTTAGCCAAAAGGCAAGCATGATTGCCGATGTAAAATAAAGGACATTCCCTACCACCAGTAAAAATAATTCTGAATTCCCCGTTGGATTTGGACGATATTTAAAGACAAACCATGATATTAAAACGAACAACAAGCTGACCCCAAAGTGGACATATCTTAATTTTTCCCATTTCGCAGAAAGTCTTCCCTTCTTGTCTTGTTTATAGGGGAGCAGGTCTAAAACCATAGCTGTCCAGCAGGCCCATCCGCAAAATCCCCTGTTAAAAAGAATAGGTCCGGCAATTTTAGCGATCAAATAATGGATGACAGATCCGGAAAAAAATCCTGACAGCAAATAGAAAAAAAAGCCTTCAATTTGCATATTTTCTTTTTTTAATAATCCAAGAAAACACAACATGTAGACGCCAATCAATAATTGAGCAAATCGTCTGCCTGATGGCTTTTTTGCTCTGGGAAGTAAAATATAAAGACTTATTCCAACGCCAACAGCCGTTCCAATATATCCAAAGTTATACAGGTAGAATATTTTTCCATTTACTTTCCATAAAAAGATGGCAATCATCCAAAATGCAATGAAAATAATAAATGGAGTTCCAAGTTTTTTTATCATAAATTTTTTCTTATTTTTGTCCCCAACGCCATTTCAATTTCTCTCCTTTTTTCCAGCATATTAAAAATAATATAATGGTTAAAATAGAGCAATAGATGTAGAACCATGCCTGGTGTTTTGCATGGTCAATAAAAAAAATACCAGCAGCAATCAGTATGGAATAGACAAGAATAACAACCCATCCCTGCCACTTTACGGGCAGACCCCAGCCAAACCCGTATGTATAGGCAGGAAACCAAAAGCCTTTCTTGTTTTCTTTCATATTATCCTCACAAATATATAATGCGCAAAGGCGATACGGCTCCGCACGGTAAGTTGTGTTTTCCTAAAACCCCCATCGCTTAGAATTAAAATAATGTTGTACAGGCATTAAACTATTTATATAAGGCCAGGGGAAAAAGCAACCAGGGAAAATTCTTAATGACCGTTGACAGCAGGGTGATTAATTTTTATTTTCTTCCATGCTGCTATCCAGCACGTCACCAATTTTTTGGGCAAAATCTTTCATGGCAATTGGTTTAAATAAAAACCCTTTTATACCTATGGATGCGGCTTTTTCTTCAGACATGGTGTCACTGAAGCCGGTACAAAGTATGATGGGAATTCCAGGGCGTATTTTAGCCAGTTCAACCGATAATTTATCACCAGATATATTGGGCATGGCCATATCCGTAATAACGATATCAAATTTACCAGGTGATGATCGGAAAGTTTCAAGAGCTTCAACACTGCTGGTATGCGGCGTAACTGTATAACCGAGATGCTCTAATATTTGTTTCTCTATTGATATGATATCTTTTTCATCGTCTACAAGTAAAACATGTTCAGTTCCACACCTTACAGGTTGTGTCAATTGTTTTTTTTGTACCTCAACAGCACTCTTTTCCAACGGAAGATAAACCTTTATTTCAGTACCTTTACCAGGATCACTAAAAACTTGAATTCCACCATTCATACTTTTAACAATACCGTGAACAACTGATAAACCCATTCCTGTTCCTTTGCCACTCTTTTTTGTGGTATAAAAAGGATCAAAGATTTTTTCTATCATATCCTTATGGATACCGATGCCGGTATCCATAACCATTAGACAGGCATAAATTCCAGGTTCCATATCCGGAGTGATTAAATCGTGCTGCCCGAGCTCAACCTCTTTAAGAGTCACTTTCAGTTCTCCGCCTGTTGCTTCCATGGCATGATAAGCATTGGCTGAAAGATTCATTACAATTTGGTGAATCTGCGTTGGATCCGCTTTTATAACCATAGAATCACCATTAATTTCCTGTATGATATCAATACTGGTCGGAACTGTAGATCTAATTAGTTTTAGCGCTTCCTCAACAATAGACGGTATTTTTATCAGGTTTGTACTCTTGATATCCTGTCGGGAGAAGGTAAGTATCTGACTCACGAGGTCCTTGGCCCTTAAGGAACCGGTGTATATATTATTCAGGCTGGCCCAGGATGGATGATCTTCAGGCGTATCTAATAATAGCATTTCTGTATGACCAATAATTGGGAAAAGAATGTTGTTGAAATCATGAGCTATCCCGCCGGCGAGGGTACCAACAGCTTCCATTTTTTGTGCTTGCCTGAGTTGTGCTTCAAGTCTTCTTTGTTCTGTAGCATCCAATAAAAACCCTCTGATAAATTTTAAATTACCGTCATCATCAAACACGCCGGAAGCATTTTCAACCAGATGAATGGGCGTCCCATCGAGTTTCTTTAACTTTGCTTCATAGCCTGTAACTCGTTTTTGTTTTTTAAGCAGATTCAAAAATTTGAGTCTCTCTTGGGGATCTATAAAAAAGTGAGTAACAGGTGTATCAATGGCCTGTTGAGTACTCTTAAATCCGAAAATTCTTTTATATTCCTGGTTGCATGCAATCAGCTTCCCTTCGGGTATTGAGATATAGGTTCCTGAAATATCTTCTTCAAAGTATTCCCGATAATGTTCTTCACTCCTCCTTAATTCTTCTTCAGCTTTCTTTCGATCTGTAATGTCTGTGGCTATTTGAAGCTTAACCAATCGTCCATCTGTCCATTCTATTGCACGGTCATGATTGATGTACCACTTCCCTGTGATGGGATTTTTATCTTGCCAGACATAAACACCCGTGGATTTCCCATCCTCATCGGTTAATTGATCTTTTTTACAATGCGGGCAGGGCCCGGATTCCCCTCTAAGAACTTTCCAACATATTTCACCGGTGACATCTCTGCCGAAATTTTCAATTATAGGTTTGTTAATAAAAAGAATCTCATCTGTATCGAAATCAGACACATAAATGGTCGCGTCAAGGCTGTTTAATACGGTCAGAAATCTTTCATGCGATCTCTGTAAGGCCCTCTCCGCTTTTTTACGTACGGTGATGTCTAAAACAGTAAAGGTCACGCCCGCGGAAAGGTTTGTTGGATCGAGAGGCGTTGAACTCAAAAGGACATTTATGATTTCATTATTTTTACGCTTGAACAATGTCTCAACGGTGCCTGTTCCCTGCTCCTTAATTTGTCTATATTTTTCTTTGCCCACATACTCATAATCTTCATCACTGGGATAAAAAATTCTTGCGTTTTGTCCTATTAATTCATCTCTTGAATATCCGGTTAATTCACAGATACGATCGTTGACCTGTTGAATAACTCTGTTATATACGAGTCCGATTCCAGTGGGTACTGCCCTGAAAACACTTTTTATTTCCTTTTCACTTTTTTTAAGTGCCTTTTCCATTCGCCTGTTTTCAGAATATGCATCCTCTAACTGCTGAATCTTCTGTTCTAATTCTTCATAAGTTGGTTTTTCAGACATGATTAAATCCCTGACGGTAATAAAGCTATCTTATGATTAAATAAATAATTGTTATTACTTGTCATATTCTGTAATTGTTTTGTGCCATAAATCTTCAGAATATTTTTTTTCAGTGAAGTTATTCAAAAATTAGCCTACAATATGCCAGGGTGCAAAGTAAATAAATATTCAAAAAATATAATATAAATGCAATGGGGGACAATCAAAAGAATCAACATTTCATTCAGCCCAATTAAAGACAAAAACCATCCTGGAAATGCCCCTGGTAATCATTCTTTGATATAAAATTTAGGAGACATATCATGATCAATGAAAGTAAACTTCGTATTCAGATGATAGGATCCAAAGTATTCCCAAAATTCCATAATCAAATAACCCGAGTTGGCCTGGGTGGAGAAGGCGTGCTTCGGACAACCGGGAATACTGAAAAAGCACAAGCCGTAATTAAAGAGGCGGTAAAAAAGGGTATCACCTACTTTGATTCAGCCAGGGTCTACATGGACAGTGAGGTCTATTATGGCGAGTATTGGAAAAACCACCCTGAAAAAAGAGCGACCATTTTTCATACCAGCAAGTCGGCCCAACGGACACGGGTTGGAGCCCTTGCAGATCTGACCCAGACTCTGGAACGTTTAAATACGCCATATCTTGATCTGTGGCAAATCCACGATGTCAGAAACAAAAAAGATCTGGCACTTATCTCACAAAAAGGCGGGGCTTTGGAAGCCTTTGTGGAAGCAAAAGAGCTGGGTTTGGCAAAATACATCGGGGTGACAGGTCACCATGACCTGGATATCCTGACCAAGGCCATAGAAAAATGGCCGGTGGATGCCGTACTCATGCCGGTTAATCCAGTGGAAGAAATTCTGGGCGGTTTTTTGACAAAAACGCTTTCAGCCGCCCATAAAAAAGGGATCGCCGTGATTGGTATGAAAGTCTTGGGCGGCAAACACTATATTAAAAAAAACAGGGGCATCACTGCAGATCTGTTAGTGCGATTTGCCCTGTCCCACGATATATCCATCGCCATTGTCGGCTGCAGCACACCTGGAGAGGTTACAGAACTTATCAATGCGGCAAAAAATGATGAACCCATGACAACTGCCGAACGAAAAGAAATTATAAAGCCATTTCTGCCCGTGGCCAGAGAATATGCTTTTTACAGGGGCAGCGCGTTTACACCGCTCTGATCATCAAAACGGAATGGTTTTGACATCAATCGTCCAGGGGTGGCGGGATCAGGACAAAATTCCCAACATGTTTTTTTTTGAGAAACTCGCGTTGTGCATCTGCAATTTTATCCAGGGCAAATGTCTTAGCTACAATCGGCTGTAACTCCCCGTTTTCGATGTAGGAAATAAGATTTGGGAAAACGGGCTTGTCCCATGAAGTACAGCCGATCAGCTTAAGGTCCTTCAGATAAAAGGTGCGCATGTCCAAAGTCACTATTGGTCCTCCTATCGCCCCGGATGATGCGTATCTTCCCCCGGGTTTAAGCACTTTGAGCAAACCGTCAAAAGCAGGACCGGCTACGTTGTCAATAACGACATCCATAGCGTTCTCACCGAGATGCGCAACCACATCCTTGTCACGATCAATCACATGATCAGCTCCTATGGAACGTACATTTTCCATCTTTGTTTTAGAGGCAATTGCTGTCACACAGGCTCCCCTTCTTTTCACGAGCTGTATCACGGCCGAACCCACACCGCCGGAAGCTCCGGTAACCAGGACATTATCCTGGTTAGTTACTTTTGCTCGATGAACCATATTTTCAGCCGTGCCATAGGCGCAGGGGATAGTGGCAAGTTGGGCATCATTCCAATCGCATTCCACGGAAAATACCTCGCTGGCAGAAACTTTGACAAACTGGGCAAAAGCCCCGTCAAAATCAGAACCCATCCAGATGTTGTCAATGGCGTCAAAATCAAACTTTCGCATACATGCTCTTACGATTACCCGTGAACCAATGACAGTTTGGTCACCGTCCTGCGCAACAGCAACAACACGCCCACAACAATCGGTGCCCTGGATGAATGGGAAAGGTGTGACTTCATTCCAACCACCGTCTTGTTTATCCGTTGCTTGTTTTTCCTCGGCAAATGCGGCATCTTCAGTCCCGGTTGACACCGATGAAGAGTACCATCCGATGCGGGTGTTTATCTCTGTATTATTAACCCCTGCTGCCAGGACCTGCAACAAAACCTCACCTGACTCAAGTACTGGCATTCTTACAATACGGCACTGTAGTTTGTCATACCCGCCATTGCCGACGGTGATTACGGCCTTCATGGTTTTTCCTAAATCCTTTGGATCAAATCGATCATTTTTTAGTTCTTTATCCCATGGGTTTTCCATGTCGGATGTCCTTTCATCTTTAAGTTTGTCTTCTGACAATTCAATCCAAGTTCCGTTTGTAAGGGGTTCAATATCAATGGACTTCAATTGAAAAACAGCAAACGGTGTTCCTGCTGCCGCCCAGATTTTTTCATATTTTTTCAGGTCGGTATCCAAAAGGGTTTTCAACGGTTGACTATGTCCCACTGGTGGAACACCACCAATGGCAAACCCGACGTTTTCCTTGACATACTTTCCATCAGCTTTACCCAGTCTTAAACCAGTGGATTTTTTAATCTTCTTTAAATCAACTCGATTTGAACCAGAAGCGATAACTATTATCGGAAGACCTGTGTCCTTATCTTTAAACACAAGAGATTTAGCGATTTGAGATATCCTGCATCCAATGCTGTCAGCCGCTTCCTGTGCCGTTCTGGTTGAAGTTGGAAGCTCTTTAACATTAAAGGAAAACCCTTTGGTTAAAAGAAACTTCTGTACCCGTTTTGCACTGTCACTAAGTGTTAGCATCATAAATTTTTTCCACAAAAAGATAATAAACTGAAAATTCTTGAAAACCAGTTTTTTTAAAGGTAGATCTCGGGTTCTTTCCTCTCCTGACAAGCTAATTGCAATTGTTGAATCGCATCATTAAAATGGGGATCTGTCATTTGTCTGGCCTCAGTCGGACAATTTTTAACACATGAAAAACAAATCATACACTGCCATTTGTCAATTTTGGAAACATCCTGCGGATCAATCGCTTGGGTGGGGCATAATTCTGCACAAAGATTACATTGGGTGCATTTATCTGTATCTATCTCAGGTGTAAAAGACAATGTGTTGCGCACCTGTTTTATCATCATCAGGTTTTTAGGCTCTATATATGGCATATTTCCAGGAACACTTATTTTTTCAATACTCTCAAAAGATTCTACAGCCTTTAGTTTTTCCTTAATTTTGAAACCAAAGTCCTGTGCCTTTTTGATATCATCCAAATCAGGTCTGCCATGGGCAATTGGCCTTGAAGAAAGAGAATAGGAGTGCTCAGCAATAAACGCTCCCCCTGCAACAGGGATGAACCCTTGTTCAACTGAAATATCATGAAGTTCTATCAGCGCATCCTCATAATCTCGATTTCCATAAACCACGGCCAGAGCTGCAGGCTGGTCCTGGGCACTTAATGTTTTCAAAAATGGAACCACCACTTCGGGAACGCGGCCATAATAAACAGGCGCGGCAAGAATAACCATATCACTGTTAAATACAAAAGGCTCTCCCTCGCGCTGAGACAAAAGGGTGTAGTCCATCATCTCAATATGCTCTGCCTGCATGCCTTGGGCAATATTTTCTGCGATTTTTTTAGTTGTACCTGTTGGAGAGAAACATAAACAAGAAATTGATTTAATATCCATTTTTTGCCATCCTTATTAAGTTATAAATAATTTTAAATTTAAACCTTTTTTGGTCTTATTTTAGACGGTGTGTTCATTTGGCAAATTTTTCGGCAACACGAGTGATAATACAACACTCATCTTTCATCGTCCTTTGTGCATTTTATTGCGATACAGCCTAATGAGCAAGCGTTTAAAAGTCAATAAGGATGGTAAAGTTGAAGTAAAAAAAAGATTGAGCAATCCATTTATGGAAGCGTTTGAAAACCATTTTTCAATGGCGTCTGTATTTGTCGATTTTGGCAGTCCTGCTATTTATAACAAATGGTTTGAAACTTCGTGGGTCATACAAGAAACTCTGCGCCGTAAAAAAGTCAGGCGCAGAGTTTACAATTGAAAGAGTTTTTTTGATATTAATGAGGAAAATGGGTTTGCCATCACTCCGTGCAAGTTTCAAGGCAATGCTTTTCTATGGTCTTACAGGTATGCCCGTCACCTTCTAATTCCATACAATCCACCCATTTCAAAAAACATTTATCTTCACACTTCCGGTCTTCTTTGCTAGTAAAATTTTCATTTTTCATTTTAAAATTCCATATATTTTCGGAGAGCAAATCTTTTTAAGGCTATTAGATATAAAGGATTTGTCTTCTGCCGTTGAGTTAAAAAAATAAATAGCCAGCAACCCTGAAACTCTCTTATTCTAAATATTTTCCAGTCCTGACCTGATGGTTGCTATGAATTAAAATTTAATCATAGATATCAAAAAAGCAATCAATTCAAATTATTAGAAATTGAGGATAAATCTGTGTAAGGATTATAACTAAAGCCAAAAGCCACTCCTGTTGACGCTTTACCTATTCCTGAATTTTTGCTCTTTTGGTTGTCACTGATTTTCTTTTTTTTGTTTTTTTGTAGGATTCTAACTCCTTGTGGATAATGATTTTGCGGGCCCTGTATTGTTCGTATTCAATTATGAAGTCCTGAGTGGATTTGTAAGGGCCGGCAATAAACCCCGGACGTTTTGAGTCACAAAAAAAGTATTTTTTTCCGGCTTTTTTAAAACTCACTAACCAATGCAGGCGGAAGGTGTTGCCATTTATCTGAACCGGATCAAATTCGATCATGAGATATTTCGGATCACTGTCCATATCGATTTTTTTAAGTGTTTCAACGCCGAAACGCGCAAGATCAATACAAACTCCTGCTTTGGATGTAAAAAATTCTGCGGGTCTGTATATGAAAGATCTATTCTTTTTATTTTTTTTGCCTGAAGAAAGCAAAAAGGCTCTTGCTCTGTCATATTTAAAATGATTTCCGACCCAGGCATTAATATCATCGGCGGTTTTCCAAATGTCCAACGCCTGAGTATAGGAAAAAACAGCCTGTTTACTTATAGTTTTTCCCGCCACCGTTTCCGGTTCATCAGGCAAATATTTTTCAGCCAAAGAAGCATTGGACAAAAAAAAGATAAAAACAAACATAATAAGGATATAAATTTTAATCATCGAATCATTTTTTCCTAAACAATTGTGTAATACCAATCCTGAATCATCACCATACAAAACTAAAAAGTTATCTCCCTTGGCCGCATCAAAATAATATACAATTATATTATAGTTAGGTTAGACAATTATATTCTGTCAAGAATTTTGTTAACTTGTTGAATAATATAAGAATTTAAATGATTATAAGTGGTATAATTTTTTTTGTCTATTTTTTTCTCCGTCTAAGATAGGGTATAAACCACAGCATAGTTAGCATGGCCATTGCAAGAAAGCCATAAAAGATTGAAAACCACAATATGGGAGATGGTCCTATTGCTTTTGACAGATTAATGATATTTATTTGCTCTTTTGCAGATCGTAACTCGGTTAATGGAATGTCGGCAATCATGGAAATTATCTGGGTTCGAACCTCATAATAATCAAAAAATGCCACATAGTCACCAATTGTGAATAAAAGATAGCCGGAACAGATAACAATGGATGTTCTTAAGGAAAAAGGTTTGGTACTGGCAGAAACAATGGCGAGCAAACCCGTGGGTATAGCGATAAATAGGTGTCACAAATCGTTCCACGCATCCGCACGATTAGCCGCTAACTGGATTAAGTCTGATGCGTTGTTTATAAGTGCCTTTTTTTATAGGCGGCATCCCTTTAACGCCTGATCAATATCTTTTTTAATATCTTCAATATCTTCTATTCCAATGGATAACCTGACCATGTCTACACTAACGCCGGCATTTTTTAATCCTTCATCTGTCAGCTGTGAATGTGTGGTGCTGGCCGGATGAATGGCAAGACTTTTTGCATCCCCCACATTCGCCAGGTGGGAAAGAAGCTGAAGCCCGTTTATAAAACACTCCCCGCCTTTTCTTCCAGTTTTTAATCCAAATACGACCATGCTGCCATATCCATTTTCAAACTGTTTTTTTGCAGTGGAATAAGAAGGATCATTCTCAAGACCGGGGTACCTGACCCAGGCTACCTCTTTGTGGGTTTCTAAGAATTTTGCTGTTTCAAGGGCGTTTTTACAATGTTCTTTCATGCGCAGGGGCAGGGTCTCAATTCCCTGCAGAAACATCCAGGCATTATCCGGGCTAATACAGGCGCCAAGATTTCTCAACGGGACCAGCCGCATTCTCATGATAAAGGCAAGGGGAGTTAGATCACCCAGGTCATGGGCATATCTTAGATCATGATAGGATCCATCAGGTTCATTGTACAATCTGAATTTGTCATCACTCCAGTCAAAGGTGCCACTGTCAACTACAATGCCGCCAATACCCGTACCGTGACCGCCCATCCATTTGGTTAAAGAATGAAGAACAATGCTTGCCCCATGCTCAATGGGCTTAATCAAGTAAGGAGTGGTAAAGGTGGAATCCACAACTAATGGGATGTGGTGTTTATCGGCAATGTCAGCCATTGCCCTGATGTTTGCCACGTCCAGGGACGGGTTGCCGATGGTTTCGGTATACAGCACCCGGGTTTTTTCATTGATAGCCCCACTGATTTCGTCATGATTTTCTGGATGAACCATTCGAACTTTTATCCCGAGTTCTGGAAGAATATTATTGAACATGGTAATGGTACCGCCATAAAGATCTGAAGTGGAAACGACTTCATCCCCTAAACCACAAATATTAATAATGGTATAGAATATGGCTGAAGTCCCTGAAGACAATGCCAGAGATGCTGCCCCTCCCTCAAGGGCTGCTACCCTTTGTTCCAGCACATCCTGGGTAGGATTTTGAATCCGGGTATAAATATTACCCAATTCCTTTAAACCAAAAAGATTTGCAGCATGTTCGGTGTTTTTAAACAGATATGCACTGGTTCGATGCAGTGGGACTCCTCTGGAACCTGTTTCATCGGTATGAATACCGGCATGAAGAGCCAAGGTGTTAAATTTATATCCCATTGTATCTCCTCCAAAAAAAATGTTAGCGAAGACTTACTTTCCCAAAACTAAGTACGATCAATTGAGAGTCAACAAAAAAACATATCCGCTAAAATTCCATCAGCTTGATATGGGTAATCATTAAATTTATCTGCAAAATCGTCTGTCCTCTCAGATTTGACTCCATTTTTACCATGGATATATGCTATAAGAAATCAGATTAAAATAAAACCTTCAGGGAGAACAAATATGTCTTTAAAAAAAGGAAATAACACCAATCTGACTGTTACAGAAGCACTTCGCCAGAAAAAGGACCGGGAAAATACTTATCGGGAAAAAGCACTAAAACTTTACCCCTGGATATGCGGCCATTGCGGGCGTGAATTCGATTGGAAACGCCTGCATGAACTGACTGTTCACCATAAAGACCACAATCATGACAACAATCCGCCCGATGGCAGCAACTGGGAGCTTTTATGTATTTATTGCCACGACAATGAACATTCGCGGGATCAGGTTGCCGATGCCATTGACCAGACTGTACCGGATATGTCGACAGAAAGGGGCGGGGGATCCAACCCGTTTGCCGGGCTCGGAGATTTGTTAAAGGGAAAGCTGGCTGAATAATTTTGATTTTTTTTAAATCATTACTTTAAATATCATGGGTAGGTGGGTCAAAAAAAGAGACGTTTACCCGATTCCGGCAGTATAAATTCAACGCCCAAGTCATTAAGCCCAGACAATTGTTTCATAATGGTGTGCTTTGTATTATCCTCCCTATTGAGCGTCGGTTTAATGTGTGTCACCACGATTTTCAAACCGTGCAGAGCTTTTTCCGGCTGATCAGGATTGACTATTTTGGCTAAAGCGCCCAATTCTTCCATCATCCATTTCGGTGTCAGATGCCCAAACAATAGATTATCCGGGCGATCATTAGGAAAGGAAACTTCAAGGAAAATACCAAGCAGCGTTTTCTTTTTCACCAATGGTGCGACAGCGGTCCAGACCTTTTTCATCTTATCGCTTTTTTCTAGGGCATCGGGGCCGGCGTCTCCGAAATAGAGCATATATGCGCCACCAGATTCAACCAGAAAGGCTGTGGAAAAATATTTTCCAAAATGGCTGAGTTCATAAGGGATAACCACCATATCTGTGTTTTTAACCGGATATTTCTCTCCGGGAGTCAGGCGAACATACTGATATTTCTTTAACAGGAATCCCTCACCGTCATCACCAAAATTTGGCCAGATTTTCCAGTTAAACAGGTGATCCCGGATATTATCAATGGTAAAAGGTAATCCTAAAATCGGTTTAGAGCTGTCATCCGGTGAATTCATTATCATTCCGGCAACATGATCAATATGGGCATGAGAAATCGCATAGGCTTTGATATGATTGCGCATGACCACCCCTTCCAGGCTTAACGGAGAATCTGCAGGAATTTCAAATCCTTTCAAACTCCCTTGCACTCTGGCTTGCTGCAATCCGCTCAATATAGTTCCGGCATCAAAGGCGATAAAATCCGTATCCCCGGCCGGCGATATCAGATAGGAAGACAAATCCGCTTCAATTAATCCCCCCTTGGTTCCTAACGGGATCACCATAAATTTTGCACCTCCCGTATCATTCTGTATAGCCAGGGGGGCACACCCGGAAAATATGATGGCAATTAAACTGATGACAATAAGACGGAAAACATCAACATATCTTTTCATTAGAGCATCCCCATAGATTGTTCCCAGCATCTTCCTCTCCTTACAAAGCCCAATTTTTACCCTATTGGATCAGCTCAATAATTTTTTTTGAACAATATTCCCCTACATCGGCAAGACCATCCACCGATAGAAATAGCCGTGCATTATTTGAATATAAACAGGTTACTGAAGCGGGAAAATCTTCATCTGCTTCATAAAAAATATAACAAAGTGCAATTTTAGGCAAAGGGTAAACAATAAAAGAAAAATCTCCTCCGGTACCTTCAGGCGCCTCTCCCCCCTTGAGTGTCTCTTTAATAATCCGGATGGATAGTTTGATTTTTGCTACATGGGGAACGAGCAGTTGCTCAGTATGTGTTGTAAAGGCACCCACATAGGGAGCGCTGTCTGGAAATTCTTTGAACGCCTTTAGCGGAACCATTACACAATTATCGGAGCGGGCATTCAAGGCATATAAAGAAATTAAAATACCAAAAACGGAAGATTGCTCCTTTTTCCCCAAAGAGATCCCATTGGGTTGAATGACACATTTTTCCCCAAAAGCGTCAAAAACAAATAGTTCACCATCCTGCACACCTGGAAGGTTTTCGGCAAGGTCTTTTGGTAGACTGCCGTATAGCTGATTAAGATTGTTTTGAGCAATTTTTTCATAGTTGTCTGTCATTGGCCAGCTCCTGTTTTTGAGATATTATCATCATAACCTTTTATGGCTTTTGCATCTGATTTGTTGTGATTGCCAATTATCTCAGAGAAAGCAAAGTGATAGGGCTTGACCATCTATGCTTATTAATCCACCCGATCCAGTTCAAAAGACACGTTGTTTGTTGCCAGATCTTCGCCCTGGGTTACGTCCCCCCAATCCATTTTTCCGCTTGCACCAGAGGACATTGTTTTGCTGTTGTAGCGGATGTCAAAGACAAGTCCCCAATCCTGAATTTCAAATCCTGCACGGCCCTTTTGATCATGCCAGCCATTAAATTGCATGGGCTTTCCTGGGCATTTTTTACACCTGGGGGACAGGGTATGATCCCGGTCGACACAGATAACACCGTCCACTTTAAATCGTGCCGGTGCCCTTGATCCTGGCTTACCTTTCAGCAGCGTTGCCGTTATTGTGAGCGATTCAGAACAAGAGTCGGTTTTTTTTGCGCCCATAGTTGAGGTGGCGATCATGGTCCAGCCCCCGGAACCCTTGTATGATCTGGGAAAATCACAGTCAATGCATCCACTTATAGACTCTACGCGGGGTTTGCATTTCAGACATTTTAAAGGCCTGTAGTTGTTTTTTTTGCACCATGCCAGCAGATTTTCCGGGCATCCCGAAGTTTTTGATGCTGCCGGCAGAGATTCAACACCAACCGTCACCTGGGTGGTCGCCTGCCCCACTTTTGTGTCGTCGTTATGATCCCTTACGTCAGCCGTCACCGTATAGATGCCCGGATGGGTCCAGGTGTGGGCGCCGGTATTTTGTGAGCCGGTTTCCATTGCAGCCCCATCGCCCCAGTCCCAGTGGTATACCGTTCCGTTAAAAGGCGGTTCAACCGAAGCTTTAAAAGCTAAAGGAATACCAACAATAGCCTGGGGTTTGATTGGAGAGATAGTAACCTTGCTTCTTATAATTTCAAACCAGTCAAAACCAATCCATTCATAGGAATGGTCCTGGGGTTTGGCCAACACGCGGATACCGATACGATTCAAACCGGGTTTAAGGGGGATATCTACAATCCCGTTTTTACTCTTAGCCTTGGTTTTGACGATAGTCGCATTTGGACGCCGGCCATCAGAATTAAATTGTGACACCCGCCATATTTTTCCGGGGTAAAAAGCGGCGGGTATGTCAGCGTCCGTTTTCAGGCGGATGATTTCTTTATGGGTTTGATGGGTCTTTAGAATTTTTCCCAAAGCCTGATTTTTTTTGTCTATCTCCATCCAGTGATATGTCGGAAACAGACCCTGGGCAATCGATTCAGCCTCGACTTCATTCCATCGTTTTCCGACTTTTTTCCAGTTTACAATGGCACTTTTGGCAAAATATTTAAATTTTTCAAACGGCAAGCCTGAACCTGTTTCCAGTTGTTTTGCATTAAGCGCAGAGGTGTAATTCTTAAATCGACGGGTGTTTTTATCAAAAAAGACATTCCGCCCTTTTGAAATTTCATAATTTGGATCATAAACGGACAGCGTCCCCGTGTTCATATCTATGGCATAAGCCGCCAAAGCGTGACCATACCTTTTGTTAGTGGCTGTATTATGGCCCTGGATCGATATATACTGTGGCTCATGTGTCACCAGCATGGAATAGGCAAAGCAATACCAGACGCCCTGATCAAATGACCCCGCACTTTTTGTCTCCCACTCCCTGACAACTTTTATACCGGCACGTTGGCTGTAGTTGTTTTGATCTTTCTGGACCGCGGATGCCCATTTGATGCCCAAAGAATCATCCCAGCCAAGACCCGGGGTGGCAAAATTTCGCGGCAGGTTGTCGAAGCGTTTCTGCAACGAAATATGGCTGGACGGATACTGCTCCAGATAATACCACATGGCCGTCATCGTCATCCCGGAGCAGATCCCTCTGGGAGATACATAGGAGCCTTTATTGATAAACCCCCAATTGTCACGTCCCGGTTTAAAACCTGTGTCGATTTTATTGATTTTTTCCAGGGCATCAATGGCGATCTCGCTGACAAAAAAGGCACTGAAATGATGAGACACAGCAACGATATGATCTTCCTGCCAGCTGACTACAGGTATCCCTTCCAGTTTTCCAGTCACGGTATCCAAAAAAAACGGCATGGCAAAATAGCCGGGCTTGGATGTTACTGGAATGGTGATTTCCATTAATTCATCAGAGTAATCACCCCCATTTTCTATCCAGATAAGCGGGGTTATGGGCTTGATGTGTTCTCCGGTCACATAGGACGGAACAGGCCCTGAAGAGACGGTAAAAGTCTTTGCCTGAGGATAGGATCCTGTCGGTACCTTTATCGAAAAGCCATGCAGAGGGGTTCCTGGCCGGCTTATCGTAAGTGTCCCGCCTGACGCTGGTACCTTGCGTGAAACCACATTTTTTTTTGTAACGGCCCTTTCTGAAAGGCTTTTTTCAGAGGAGGATACCCCGGAGAAATGCGGTAAGTCTGCTGCGGTTTCCACGCAGCCGATGGCTGCAATGGCATCAACATCTGCGCCGGGCCATTTGGATGATGAACAGGAGGATTTGAGATCTGTCAGGCGAACATAGCGGAATCGTTCTCCTTGTTTAACCCGGCCATGGATATCCAGTGCGCCGGTCCCGCCGCGAACCGTGCCCACTGAAATCCAGTTCAAGGCATCTTTGCTGAGTTCCACCTTCATGGGTTCCACAGATGAGCCGATTTCAAATATATACAGATCCGGCCCGTCAACATCGATCAGGGCCACGCGGCTGAAACCAACAACGATGGAGCCGCCGCATCCCAAACTGACATATCCGGAGTCTTTGGACTTATTATAGTCATTTTGGCCTAAAATCATATTGGGGTTTAGGGCTGACGAAACGGGTTTAGGGTTACCCGGCTTAAACGTCACCAGGGAATCGGAAAAGGCCTTTTTACCGCAGGGAATTTGAATGGTGTTGCCCTTGTGATCCTGGAAATTGACTATACCTTTTGGTGTGGAAGTAGATGTCGTCGGATCTTCAGCCTGGATGGCCAAATGTCCAACAATACCGTATGTCTGATCCCAGACTATTCCAAGACCATCAAAGACATATGTGCGTCCCCACAAAGAGATTCTGCCATCATCAGGATTTATTCCCCCGGAACTTGTTGAATAAACTTTATTTTTATGCTGATGAAACCCTCGGCAGGTAAAATTACCGTTTTTATAAACCCCCTGATAGGTCTCACCGCCTTTGAGTGTGCCCATGGGATCGGAACGCCAGTCTCCAGTGTAAGTGGAATCATCAAATTTATCTTTGGTTTTATCAAAAACAACAAAAAAGGGCCGCCCGGATTGGATGTACTTAATCCATTCAATAAGATTGGCAGGCATTTGCGACTGGCTAAGGGGAGTGGCCATGCTCGGGCCGTGAGTGGTCTTTTTTATGCTCATCTGGGGGACTTTTTTTTCACCCTTGGCATATCCCATCCATAGCTTATCCTTATGTACATTGCTCCATGAATAGAAGGTGTCTTGCCCGGGTTTTTTTTGATACCCTCCTTTTTTGCGGATAAAATTGTCCTTTTCAGCCGGTTCATTCATGCGGAAACGAAAAGGTGTGTTGGGTTTTTCAGAACTTATAACAAGATAGGCACTGTTGTGCTGGCTTTTGACCGAAGTTGTGAAATTGCTTTTTCGTCCAAACACATATCCCTTGATATTGCCTCCGGGAAAGCCTCGGTTGCGGCAAAGAATTAGACCGGCAGTCCCTGAAGGTGCATTATAATGTTTGGATGCCGCCAAAGGATTCACCCCCCGCAGGCATGCTGAGCCTATAATGTGATCGGCAGGGTATTCAGACTGAAAGGTATACTTTCGGCCTTTGTCAAGTTGGAAGCGGTATATGGCAACGTAGGGCTCGGTTTTGCGAACAATGGTTTGAAACATTTTGGACATGGCAGGCCAGTTAACCGGTTTATCCGGTGTGCGGATATCATACCACATGTTTAGCTGGGCCGGTTTTATTTCAAAACCGAAGCCATCAGACGGCCAAATCAATGTCAAAAATACCATAATAAAAACAGATACCTTTTTCAAAATTTCAGGTCTAAATCCAACTTCAATCCTCGAAAGCGTCCCCATTATTTCCCTCCGATTTTCTAGACAATCTGCTCCTCTAATACAAAAAAAATCAATGGCAGGATTCAAAACTATTAAAAATCATGATGAGTGGCAAGTGAAATTTTATCAAACAAATGGGGTGGGGTTAAAACCTAGTAATGTGATGCTCAAAAAAAGGCAAGCATCCATATAGAAAGATTCATTTTTCCGTGTAATTTTTTTACACCTAAATGCGGTCATAAATCAAGATCCGCAGATCATGGGGTGCATTTTTTTGAGTTAACCGGGATGTACCCTTGAACCCGGTTTTAATTTTCTTGGTGTAACTCCCTTTTTAATACAGACTTTTTTTAGAACACACCGGTCGCAATGGGGAGCGACAGGACGACAAGTTGCCTGGCCAAATGCAACCAGTATTCCGTTAACCTCTTTCCAGTGCTTTCTGGGTAATTTTTGTCGAAGGGCCTGTTCGGTTTCCAAAGGGGTTTTGGTATAGACATACCCCCAGATATTCATGATCCGGTGAACATGGGTATCCACACAAATGGCATCTTTGTCAAAGGCCACAGACCTCACAAGATTGGCTGTTTTCCGGCCCACACCGGGCAGGGTCGTAAGATCGTCAATGGCTTGGGGAACCTTACCGCCAAATTTATCAAGGGCCTTGGAAAGGTGGTACAGGTATTTGGCCTTAGCCTTGTAAAATCCCACCGGATAAATCAATTCCCGGATCTTGTCCAGGGACAGACTGTCCAAAGCCTTAATATCCGGGGCCAACTTGAAAAGCCTTTCTGAAGCAGCTGCCGTCACCTCGTCCTTGGTGCGGGCCGACAAAATTGTTGCCACCAGTATCTTAAAAGGAGATCGGGTTTGAACCGCCATAAGATCCACAACCGGAACCCTATATTGCGCCACCTCTTTTTTCAATCGTTCAATAAAATGAGATATATCCACTTTCACAATGGTTTCCTAGAGGAATTCACTTGTCCCTTTAATTGTTTAAACAAATTCAGCAATTCCTTCCAAAGATTTTTTTTGAATGACGGGTACAAGCGTATTTTCAGAGGGATATCCAACAACAAGAATCATAAAAGGCTTTTCGTTTGACGGTCTTCCAAGTATCCGGTTTAAAAATCTCATTTTAACGGGCGTGTAGGTGAGTGAAGCCAGACCCGCATGGTGCAACCCGGTTATAAGAATTCCTGTGGCGATCCCTACGGATTCAGAAACATAATAGTATTTCTTTTTATCTCCGCTGGGAGAATGGCCGTAAAGCTGAGAAAAAATAATTATCAGAAATGGGGCTGTTTCCAGAAACGGTTTACTGGGAATCGTTCCTAAATGTTCCAACTCTTTTACCCATTTTTTTGTGGATTTATTGCTGTAGAATTCGCTTTCGATTTTTTCAGCTTCACTTCGAATTTTTTTCTTCACAACCGGGTCAGATACAACAATAAACCGCCATGGCTGCTGGTTGGCACCACTGGGGGCCGTGGAAGCGGCTTTCAGGCAATTTTCAATGATGCTTCTATCAACGGGTTGATCTGAAAAATCTCTGACACTGCGTCGCCGCCTCATCTCTGAATAAAAGTCAAAGGCCCGTTTTTTCATTTCAGCTTTAGTCAATTTACAATAGTCAGGCAGTGGATGAAAATTTTGTTTGGCCATGAAGCTCCTTTCTCTATAATTTCTTGCCCATACTTATTCTTTTTTCAACAGCATATCCATTGGCAATATAAAATTTCTGGACACTTTTATTTCCCTCCAGTATCTGAAGGTTGATTTTTAAGCATCCCAATAAAGACAATTTCTCCTGAGCAAAAGAAAGCAAATCTGATCCAATACCCTTATTTTGATGATCCGGATGAACCGCTATAGAATAAATCCAGCCTCTGTGGCCGTCATATCCCGCCATGACGGTTCCGATGACCAGTTGATCCTTTTCAGCCACAAAGAATAGATGGTCCTTGTTTTGAATTTTCTTATCAATGACTACTTTTGGCAGATTATGTGCATCCTTATAAGTAAATACGGTTTGCCAGAGTTCGGCAACCTGGCTCCGGTGTTTTGAGTTATTAAATTCAACGATTTTTGATTGATGTATTCCCACAGCATATTCTCATTTTTAAGGTTTTTTCCTGCCAAAATTCGAACAAAAATATGACGGCTTTAGGCCGGACGTCATATCATTTTTTTATTATAGTTATCCTCGATAGCATTATATCAATCAATTGTCTATTCCACACCAACATCTCTTTAAAATATGAAAGTGTCATTATATCATGGCATTAAAGATAGCATCTGTCGGATCAACATGCATTCATATATCCTTTGCATCATTTAAATGAAAATGCCAGCCAGACCACACTAAAAGTGATAAACGGAATGGAAAATGGTGCGAAACTGAACACATCTAATCCCATGACAACATCAAGGAAAATCCCTCCTGCGAGTATAATTATAATAGTCAGGCGTAAACCCATCATGGCCCATCCATGACCCCGCCAGGTGAGGATGGCGAGAACAATAGGAAGAGCGCTGGGAATGATGAGCAAAGGAATAAATATCTTAATTAGGGGATCGTTACTGGTCAGAATACCGAATAAGCCGTATAAGAACGCTGCACCGGCAACGACAATAATTAATGCACTGAGTATGCGCCAAGATGTTTTTACTGATGGATACATTTTAACTCTCCGTTTAAAGTTTATCTCTCTTCCACCTTGATAATATGTCAGTCGAGATGTTTTTTAAAAGCACAATAATCCTTTGTTTTATAGCCAAGGGAGGTATAAAATTTTTGTGAATTTAGTCTGTCAGCGTCAGTAATTAACATGATATATGAACAATTGGCTTTTTTTGCCCTTTCTTCAATATATTTCATTAAAGCTTTACCGATACCCCTTCCACGAAGGGATTTGTCAACAATCACGTCTTCCAGGACCATAAATGATTTGCATTGCCCAAACAGCATTTCGCAGATAACAGCCAACAAAGACCCAACCAGTTTTCCGTTAATTTTTGCTCCCACCACTATATGCTGGGGATTGTTTTTGTTTCGTTTAAGTACATCCCTCATTTTGGAGTATGATATGTCATTGGGGATGAGTTGTTGATAGAGATCTGCCAGTTTCTGAACATCTTGCTCGGTGATTAATGATATTTCCATTGTGAGTCTGTTTACCTGAATTCTGTGTTAATATCGGCTCAGCATTGAGCCTGTCACCTGTCACCTTTTTGCAATGAATTTTGTGAGGGTGAGTAATTATTGATATAATTTAATCTGTCAATAAAGGAATAAACTTTAAATTGGCCTTTGGAAAAGCAAACTTATGGATATCAGCAAGTTTAATCCATTGAAAATCAACCGGTCCATTTAATTAAACATCACCGGAAACATATCGGCAGTAAAATATATCCATCACAATCTTAAAATGGGTATATGCATGTTTAACCTGGGTGATAAAGGCTTGAGTTTCAACCGTTAAACCGGTTTCTTCATATATTTCCCTGATGCATGCTGCTTGAGCACTTTCTCCTTTATTTAATTTCCCGCCGGGAAATTCCCAAAGCCCTCCCAACAAGCCTTTTGGATTACGGCGGGTTATCAGCATTTTATAGTTATGCCTTACAACACCCACTGCTATTTTATATGTGGGAACGGGTTTGGACTTAATCCGTTTTGGAAATTGATCGGTCTTGTTGTGTAAAAATGCAAAACAACTCTGATTAATCGGGCAGGGTTTGCAGTCCGGTTTTCTAGGGCTGCATATCAGCGCGCCAAGTTCCATAATAGCCTGATTAAAGATCCCGGAATCTGCATTACCCATTAACCGGGTGGCTTCTTGTTTGAAAACAGAATGATTTTTGGATTGATTGACTGGCGAATCAATTTCAAAGAGTCGAGCCAGAACGCGTTTAACATTACCGTCAACAACCGCATGAGAATGTCCAAATGCAATACTGAGAACGGCTGAAGCAATATACTCTCCTACTCCGGGCAGTGTCAGAAAAATTTTTTTTTCGTCCGGTATAATACCGTTATAGTCGCTAATAATTATTTTAGCAGATGTATGCAAATTTCTGGCTCGGGCATAATACCCCATACCCTCCCACACCTTTAGGACTTTGTTTAAATCACTCTGGGCCAGTTCTTTCATAGTTGGAAAAATTTTTAAAAATTTTGTGTAAAAAGGAATAACGGTCTTGACCTGTGTTTGCTGAAGCATTACTTCTGATACCCATATCTGGTAAGGGTCTTTTGTTTTCCGCCAGGGGAGTTGACGCTGATTCACTTTATACCAGGCAAGCAGATGATCTGAAATGAGTTTCTCGTTAGTTTTTGTCATAGAGAAAAAAAATAGCGTTGATCCTTGGAACAGTCAAGTTTTTAACCGAATTTGTAGTCAATTCAGCAATTGGCTCAGGGCTCTATCTATGGAGGTGGAACCGGGAGAGACCTTAAAGGCCTTTCCTCACAATCCGCTACTGTCAATGTTTTTAATTATTTTGTCCCGGTTTGCCAGATGTCTTTACGCGATATGAGTGCCTCAAGTACTTCTTTATTTACTTGGTCAGGTGTTTTCTGCCAATAAATCCGGCCCCTTTTGATAAACAGGGTATCTATGAATTCACCATTTTTCTTTTCTATAAGCATTCCGAATTTACCTGTTCGTTGCTCAGTCATACGGCTGTTTCCGGTCATCATTAAAAATACCCGCGTCCCATTAAAATCATGGTTTTCTACAAATGACCAAAGCGGAATCGCCGGCCTGAACCACCAGGTGGGCGAACACAAAAAAATGAGATCATACTGCTTGAGATTTACAGGATCATGATCTATCGGTGTTGTGGTTTTTTCCTCATCCGCATGTTTTGAAGCTAACATCTGTCCTTTCAAATCTCGTGAATATTGTAACGCCTCAATTTTAAGCAAATCGGCGTTAAAGTATCTGGCTGCTTCTTTTGCGGCGCTAAGCGTATTGCCCGTTCGTGAATATACAACAACCAATGTTTTGGCAGAGTTAATTGATGCTCTCTGATAAGGTTCTGATTTTACCCAAAGGGTTTGTGTCCTGTAAAACCAGAGCACCAGAACCATTACACCCAATGCCACACTACCCAAGGCTATCCACATTTTGAGTTTCCTGTTTCTCATTTGCAAATTAAATGTGCTGTCCTTTGCGGTTTAGCCTCAGCCTTTCACATGTTAACTATTGTACAATCAGCAGGTTTTCCCTGGTTCATTTTTGTTATGGATCATGATGGGCTTTGATCAACGGGGATAGCTGGCCAGATTGGGTTGGATCGACCTTGCCAGCCAATCAATACTTTTCCCCAGGTGCCTCATATTTGCTAAACCTTCCTGATCTTCAAGCACCTCTCCCTTGTCATGGCCAATACCCATATTCCAATAGGTGGAGCAGGGTATAATCATCCTTGACATCTGGAACATGTGATTAATCGTATCATAAACATGGGTGGCACCGCCTCGTCTGACGGCTACGACTGCAGCGCCTATTTTTCCGGAAAATGCATGATTATTTGCAAAAGCAACATAACCGGCTCTTTCAATCATTGCTTTTAAGTCTGCAGATACCGCAGCAAAATAAGTGGGGGATCCCAAAAGAAGTGCATCCGCCTTAAGCATTTTCAGAAAGAAGTCATTAAATTTATCCTTTTTGGTAATGCATTCATTGTTTTTGTTCTCGAAACACTTTCCACAGGCCAGGCATCCACGGATGGCTGTTCCGCCAACCTTTACAAGTTCGGTCTCCCAGTCTGCTTTGTCTAATTCACCAAGGACTTCCTTTAATAAAAATTCTGTATTACCGCCTTTTCGCGGACTACCGTTTATGGCTAGTGCGTACATGTAATCCTCCTCATAAGGTTATAATTTTCCCAGTATTTTTCAAGCGTGTAAAGGTAGAGACGTCATAACGGTATTGGTCCAAACAGATACAAAACTTAAAAACACAAGGATCAAACTCATGACTATCTGCAAATTATTAAGGGTAAAAGCAATCACCTGAACAAGAATCTACCAAATTTTCAGGTTCATTTCCAGTAATTGCAAAAAGCCACTTTGAGGCAAATTCAACCGCTTCGTCTTTTGTTTTAAATTTATATCATCGCCTTGAATTCAAAAAAACCGGCCCTGTTTATTTGCATGGCCATTGGATTCACATTTGTATAAAAAAGTTCATTTGTATAGAAGTGGTTTTAAATCCTCCCATGTTTTCCCGGCAGTTAAGAAATGGTCATGTTCTACTTCGTCTAAAAACACCCAGACATGGGAAGGATCATAACCAAGATTGCTGGCAACGATATCATTTATTTGCTTCATCGTTTTTTCAATAGCTTCTTTTGTACTTCCTTTCATGGTCTTTATTGTTATCAATGGCATTTTTTTCTCTCCTTTAATGATTAGGGTTAAAATTCATTGTTTAAATCGTAATATGAACTCAATCTTTACCATCCAGAATATCCCTTGACAGGCGTGTTTTCAATTGGCATTATTGACAATATTATTGCTAAAAATGCCATTATAAATGGCAAAGGGTTGAAAATGAAAAAAATTGCTTTCCTGGCCACTGACACGTCATCCATTTCCGGCATTACAGGAGGCCTGGAGATATTTAAAATTGCCAATCTATTAAGACGCATTCAAAGCCCTGGCAAATTAAAGCGGTTTGAATGCGATGTGATTTCCTTAAAAAAGGGATCCTTTCCCATAAGCCCCGGCCTGACATGTGAATTTTCAAAAGGCCTGTCAATGGAAAAACGATATGATGCAGTCATTCTTATTGGATTCATTTACAAGGATATTAGCCAACTGATTTCAAAAATTGATTCATTAAAAGAGGCCGTTTCCTGGGTTCAAAAGCAGTATGCTGCAGGAGCCCTTGTCGGTGCCAGTTGTAGTGCAACGCTTTTACTTGCCGAAACCGGACTTTTGGACGGGAAATCAGCCACTACCAGCTGGTGGTTGAGCGCTTTATTTAAAAAAAGATATCCAAAAATCAAACTTGAAAATAAGGCGTTAATGATTGAAAATAAACGACTTATCTGTTCAGGGGCAGTCACATCCTATTTAAATCTTGTTCTATGTATCATTGAAAAATTTACCGATAAATCCCTGGCCTTATCCTGCTCAAAAATGATGCTGATTGACATTAATAAATATTCCCAGGCGCCTTATGTCATGCAGCAAAAAATGCTGGACCTTTCTGATGATATGGTGACAAAATCCCAACATTGGCTCTATGCAAATTTTCAGAACAAAATTGATTTTCAAGTCCTTTCCAACCACCTGGCAGTCAGTTACCGGACGTTCATTCGCAGATTCAAGTTTGCAACCGGTGAAACGCCGTCTAAATATCTTCAAAAATTAAGGATAGAGGCATCCAAAGATCTTTTGGAAACAACAAACTTAAATTTGGAAGCGGTAATGGAAAGCGTTGGGTATTCAGATACCAGTTCATTTAGTACCCTATTTAAACGGTTGACGCATTTAACCCCAAAAGAGTATCGTGTCCGGTTTTCAATGGATCAAATACAACCGAAGAGCTGATTTTTAATTCAAGCGGTTTTCCTGGTACATTTGAAGGCTTTTTTCATTATATTTAAATTGGTATTTATAAATTCTCCTTGATTTTTTCCCGCAGAGAACAGATCGGGTCGATGTCAAAAATTCCAGATCAACACAGGAATGTTTTTCTGAGAACAGCTAAGGCTATCTCGCGGTTTTGTTTGAATACAAACAGGTGTGAATTAATGACATTTGTGATTTTTGATAAAGTTATAAATTTCAAGGGGCTCAGGAGGACATCCTGGAACAAAGGATGAACACCCGGAGAGACAATCACCCACCCCCAATTCATCTGAGTTTTTTTTCTTAAATCCCTGCCCGATGCAAACGGTTTCAGGTAAAGCCAACCCATTTTCCTGCATAAGTTTCAACGCCTGTGTCAGGGCTGCGAAACAGGCACTGCAGGCCCCTTTCTCATGAATACGCCTGGAAAATGAAGCGGCAAGCGGCGAGCGCTGGAGTCTGTCCAATCCTTTTCCTTTGTTCAGGGAATGCAGCGTCCCAGTCCCAAGGGTTGAAGATCCCACCCCTAAAATGGCTGCTTTATTAATATAAGGAACGTCTGATACTTTCAGCCCCAATAGTGAACAGGCATAAGTGTCCAGAAGAACCGGGTCCAGGGCAGCCATAAAAAGGTTGAGCCTAAAGGGATTCCCGCCTTCTTCAAAATGAGGGTCTCCCTGGAGGGCATCCACCAGGATTAAATCGGGTCGAAGGATTTCATTGAGATCTGCTATGGGTTGGGAAAGCCCTTCCCGGTGATATCGCTGTTTTTCACTGTTGGGGATACAGCCTTTCAGATTTTTTAGCGAACAGGTCATGGCGGTCTGGCAATGGCCTTTGAGTACAGGGATGTTAACAAGCCGGTCCAATTTAAGAACAGATCGGCAGATTCGATATTCCCCGCTGGATCCTTTGCATAAAACAGATGAATCCAATTGAAGGTCCACTAAAGGAACAGCATAGGTTCTAGAAATATCTGTATAACCGCAGACCTTAAAAGCCTGTTTGGTTTTGTCTCCCACCCAGGAACCCTCCAGGATACTGATAAACTCAAACCCCTTTCCCTTAAGAAAGCTGATGATTCCTGCACAGAATTCAGGATGAGTCGTTGCTCCGGAGGATGCCTTTTTGGCGACAACCAGGTTTGGCTTCAGTCCGATATGATCGGATCGGGACCAGCCCTTCCATGTCCCGGAAGCCTCCATCAGGATTTTTCCGGCTTCAAAGGGATCTTTGCTATACCAGCACAAGATCTTATCCTTTATCATGATATTCCTTTTATTGCCACTTTTGACTTCCAAACATGCAATTGTTTTTAATATCTTTCTGACCGGATGATAATACCGGGAAATAAATCCTTAAACCATTCATACCTTGTCTACCATGAAAAATATTTTGATCTATAAGGGGGAGCAAAAAATGTTTTTTTCCAAAAATTCCAGGTTAAAAAAACCATGGGGTTATGGAAGGTAACATCTGGGATCAAATGAAACCATTGATACCCGAGGCGGGTATAATAGGCATTGAGTTCGTCTATAACCCCTAAATCAAGTGCTGCCGTTTTTATCGCCTCTCGCTGACAGTGTGAGTAGATAAACAGGTTGGCAATTCGTTTTTGAAAACCGTTTTCAAAGAATAAATCTTTGGCCAGTTTATAATCTTGAAACCGGCTGTAAGCATCCATTTGGGCCAAGAAAGTCAGTACAATACCAAATACGGAAAAGTAACCATACATAAAAAAAGAATGGGGGATGTCATTTTTTAACGCAGATATCATAAGAGATCCGAACTTTAAAAATAGTACCAGCCCCATCGCGGATGCCAGATGCAGCAGTAAGGCGGCTCTTATAAACCGATCAATCCGTTTATAAAGGATAATGTAGCTGTTAAATTTTGTATCACTTAACCTTTCCAAATTCATCAGTGACTCATCGTATAAATCTTAAAAAATGTCAAGTGGGCTTAGCTGTTAACCAGAACAGATGAATTTTAAAAAAGGTCAATTTTTTCAAAAAAAATTATCCACCCGTCACCATAAATGAAAATTTAGATTGCCAAGGATCTGCCACCTCTTTTGCAGCAAAAGTTTTTTAAAATAGGTCTTACTACAAAAAGATGCCCCACAAATATAAAATTAATCCCTTTTATATCGACCCATCAGACGGTTCATTCCGATAAGGTTTGGCTCAGCCTTTTCCAGAAGCTGCCACAGGTTCAGTCCCGATTCCAGTGAAATGGCCTTATCTAATGCCAATACCCAGAAATAATAATTGTGTACACCGTGCCCATTGGGGGGCATGGGACCGTTGTAGCCGGTTTTTCCAAAATCAGTAATACCGTTGGTATATAAATGGGTACCTTCATCCAGATGCGTCACATCTCCGGGAATATTATACAGCACCCAATGGACAAAACCATAGGTGCCTCCGCTGCTTACCAGCGGAGCATCCGGATCGTGACAGATAACGGCAAAGGCCTTTGCTCCCTCAGGCGGGTTTTCCCATGCCAACGCCGGTGAAACATCTTCTCCTTCTCCGGTAAACCGGGACGGTATCAGAGTATCCTGTTTAAATGCATTACTTGTTACCTGCATTTTTGTCAGTGCAAAACCCATGATGGTTTCTCCTTTATTTTTGGTTTCTGAATTACGCAGCCTAAAATCAGGTTACCGCTGATTGTTTTTGATGTCAATGGTGAGGTCTGTGGATGGTCAGGCTGTATCTATTCATATTTGTTAAGATTCTATTCGGCCATTCCCCTGATGGGTTTATTTCTCACATTCGACGAAAATAATGGGTGGCTGTTCGAGAAAACCAGACCAGTAATGATGGTCGGCGTCGTTGAAGATCTCAGGTGAAAGTTTTGGATTGTGCCAGGTCACCCGCCGAAACCCGGCAGCTTGAAATGCCGACTCATGGGTTTCGATACTCAGGTGATAGTTGGTAATCACAAAAGAATCGTCACCCAGAAAGAAAATGTAGTCAACGGGTGTACCATCAATCAGCGGTCCATGCGCTCTTTTGATAAAACCATATTTGCGCGTCGACATGAATCCATCCACGAGATGTTGCGGATTGTTGTTCACCAGCAAGAGCCGGCAACCGTCTTTCAGGTGGCGAGCGATCACGGAACAGATTTTCAGCAACTGGTTATAGGTCTGTGCATAATTGAGCAGATAGGCGGCGACCACCACATCAAAGGTTTCATGCAGCTCCAGTTGTTTGATATCCTGGACCAGATAGTCAATTCCGAGCGGGTTGCTGTCTTCCTCGTGCTGAGCCAGATCAATCATACCCTGCGATATATCCACCCCGACCACACGAGCGGCTCCGCAACGTTTGATCAACCGTGAGTAAAAGCCTTCGCCGCAAGCCAGATCGAGAACGGTTTTTCCTTTCAGGTCGCCCAGCAACTTGAACAGTGTGAAACGCTCAATGTGTTGGCGCCAGAGCTGTTGTTTGGCGCTTTTGTATTCTTTGGCAATCTTATCGTAGTTCGTTGTCATCAAGGACTCCTTCCTTGAAATGATCAGATCTTGTCTTGCCCTTTTTCCATCTGTGTGTATAAGCATCCTGGATCATAATTAAAGAGAAGGTTAACTTGCCTTCCCGTTTTTGAGAAAGGACCGGATCTGTTTTGTCTGCTTTTCCAATATGGGAAAGAAATGTTTTAAAGTCACCTCTTGTATGGGCCTTTAATATCACCCTTTTGCGTACCTTTTAACCATGCACAGCGTTCATCTAAGTCATATTCTATCCAGCTACACGGCCTGGTAAGACCTGCGGCTGAATCTATCAGGCACATATCATTCCAGGTTCTAACCCCATTTTTTTCTATCGTTGCCACCAAGCCATATCTGTGAAATTCTTCAACAAGATCGTCAATATCAAGAGGATTCATTGCACCTGTACGATAAAGATAATCATCATACCATTCCATCTCTCCTATCAAACTTTTATGGAGAGCGATAAACCCGGCAAAACCGTCAATGTTTTCAGCATTCTCAATCTTAGGGATAGGAATGATCAAGTTTATACATTCAAGATATACTGCCATACGAAACTCCTATATACTTCCCAGGCCGTTATTTTTTTATTATATCAGATTTGCCATAAGTATGACAACGCGAACGAGTAAATGCGGGTGTCAGGATTTTCAGCTGACATTATTGTGAAATCATAATGGCTGAGAAAAAGTCCAGTGGATTTTTCAAATTATTTTCAGCCAAAATGTCATTAAAAGCGGTCTCTGAGAAAATATACCAATAAAGGTTGTGTTTCAAAGTCCTTCCAGCCACTCTTTGACAGCGGATCGTATTTCAGGACGGACAACCACACCCATATGTGTTAAACCGGGCAAAAGTTCTACTTGAGCGGTAGTATATTGAGTTATATCCGGTTCAAATTGATCAGCGATGAATGATTCGTCTTTTGTACCGACGGCAACCCATAAAGGTTTTGTTATGGCGTTAAGATCCTTTTTATAGTTGCGAGGGGCAAAACCTGTGTTGAGTCGGTGAGAATACGACAGGGTTTTGGTCCATGTCCCCTTTAATCAGTTGTGTACACTTTTGCCATACCCTCGGAGCTGATGGACTCGGACAAAGGCAATACTGAACTGAATCATGACGGAAATGATTGTTTTTATCCGTGTGCTTTTTTAGTTTGATCTAAAACAGACATAGCCGTGGCAACCATTGATGAAACATCGCCCATACTTGCCGGAATAATCATGGTGTTGTTTGTTTTTGCCAGGTTCCCAAATTCGGCAATATATTTTTCAGCAACTCTTAAATTAGCAGCGGTTTTCCCACCGGCTAGATTTAATGAATCCGCAATTTTCCGTAATCCTTCAGCAGTAGCATGTGCGATCAATTCAATCTCTTTGGCTTGCCCCTCGGCTTCGTTGATTCGTTTTTGTTTTTCACCTTCAGATACTTCGATAGCTTCTTTTTTTAGACCTTCTGCACGATTAATTCGAGATTGTCTATCTCCCTCGGAGGTGGCAATTGAAGCACGTTTTTCTCTTTCAGCCTTCATTTGTTTTTCCATTGCGTCCATAACACTTTGAGGAGGCGTAATGTCTTTTATTTCGTATCGCAGAACCTTTACTCCCCAGTTTTGGGCCGCTTCATCAATTGCCGCTACTACCTGTTGGTTCAAACTCTCTCTTTCTTCAAAGGTTCTGTCCAATTCAATCTTACCAATGACCGATCTGAGTGACGTTTGGGCAAGTTGGCTGGCAGCTAGCCTATAATCATCTATACCGTATGCCGAAAGCTTACTGTCTATTACCTGGAGATAAAGAACCCCATCCACTGATACAGAAACATTATCCGTGGTAATGCAATCTTGAGATGGAATGTCCATAACTTCTTCTTTTAGAGTTCTTTTATATGCCACAGTATCTAAAAAAGGTATCAGAATGTGGAAACCTGCACTCATTGATTTGTTATATTTGCCTAACCGCTCGACAATATATTCCAGCCTTTGCGGAACAATGACAGCGGTTTTTATAAGCAATACAATAATAATAACGGCAATCACACCTACTACAATTAATGATTCATTCATTGTTTTCTCCTTATAAAATTTTTACTCTAAAAGTGAGACCATCTTCAGATTCTTGATTTTCAATTACAACGGATTTCCCAACTTCAATTCTAGTATCAGCTACGGCCCTCCAAAAGCTTCCCATCACTTTTACTTCCCCGGGAATACCTGGCGTTATCTCTTTTGAAACAATGGCAGTTTTGCCAATTTTTGACTCTGTATAGCTGTCATCTACATTATCTAGGCTGTCTCCTTTAAAGGTTTTTAGACTGTATTTGCGGAGAGTGAACAATAAAAACAGGGAAGAGACGATGAAAACAATGACTTGGGTTGTCAGATCAATCTTTAGCAGCCAAACCGATAATCCGGCTATCCAGCATCCTGCCGTAAAAAAAATCAAAATAAACCCCGGGATCATTAGTTCTGAAATTAGAAATAAAACGCCAACAAGAAACCAAATTAACGAAGGTGAAAGATTCATGATTCTCCCCATTTTTTAATTTAAATTGTTGATTGCTAAAATGCATAATTTCTTCGGATCTATGGATATTTTTTGTAAAAGATCTCGAAGACCTTGGACTCCATCGTTCCGGTTCACTTCAACCGTTAGTGACGGGATATTGTTCCATAAAATCATTTTAGGCATAATCTCAAAAAAAGGCAAGCCTATTTCCAAGTGCGATTCGTAAAAGTCAAACGATATAGTAAATAGTTGTGACTTAACGGTTGCACCGGTTTTTGGGAAATAAGGATTTTTTATGAGTGTCATTTACACCCTGGTTTGCCATTAATTCCAGGAATGCCTTTAAGGGTTTTGAGATCAGTGTGTCTTCCCTTTTGACGAACATAATGGGTACGGATTCTAATTTTTTTCCGATTCGGTGAACCCGGATTACGCCTGATTTTGACGCTTTTTCTACCAATGAAAATGGAAGGATGCTAACACCCATTCCAGCGGCGACACATTCGATCATGCCATCAGCTGACCCCAGTTCCATTTTCTTGTTAAGGGCCAGGCCTTTTTCCTGAAACCATTGCTCTAATCGTTCTCGATAGGCACACGGCCTGGGAAATACCAGGACGCTTTTTTGGGCAGCGGCTTCCGGTGATCCTTTGCCGGAAGGGTATATCAAGACAAGCTCTTCATAAAATGCTTCAGACCATTTCATATCTGAAACCCTGTACCCATCAGTAACAAAGGCGCCATCGATCTCATAATTGAGAACTTTTTGGTTGAGTTCGGTACTGGAACCTGTGATCAGTGACAGATCAACTCTAGGATACAGACGGTGGTATTTGGATAAAAGAATGGGCAAACGAACAGCTGCTATGGATTCAAATGCACCCAGCAGCAGTTGACCCTGAACCATATCATCATCCATGATCGCTTTTTTGGCTTCTTTTTCCAAATGAAGAATTTTTTTGGCATAGTTTAATAATATGTGGCCTGCAGGCGTAGCAGCCATTCCCCTTGGTTTGCGGTAAAATAGTTTTGACCCCAGTTCATCTTCCAATCCCTTAATACGTGCTGTAACATTTGATTGAACGCAGTTTAAAATCTGAGCTGCACTTGAAACACTGCCCGTATCTGCAACCGTTTGAAAAACTTTAAGATGGCTTATTTCCATTTGTCATCACTTATTATGATGGTTAATATCAAAATGAATCATTTGACATGATGATAACTGAATCCTATAAATGGTGTCAACCCAATAATTATTGAAAGGTTATTCGTTGCAAATGATATCAATAACAGAAGGAGAAGCGGCAATGGAAAAATACATTGACATCGCAGAAAAAAATAAAGCTGAAAATGCATTAATCATTTCACCAAATGACATTGTTTTTGATCGCCGTTCAATTTTGAAGTGTTTATGGGGGTGTGAAGATCAATCAGACCCCAATCGAATTAAATGCGGTTCCAGGGGCCTTGATTTCGAGCAGGCTCAAGCCATCATACATGAATATGAAAGAATCCTTTTGATTCATCATCATGACAATGTTAGGCTAAGTAATATTGCCAGAAAAATTGAAAAAACCGCTTTTTTAGATGGCCATTATTTTGCTTGCGCCATTTATTGCTGTCACCTGTGTAAAACCTGCAGCATTGATTCCGGCAAACCCTGTCCAATGCCGCTTAAAATAAGGCCCTGCGATCAAAGTTTCGGTGTGGATGTTTACAAGACGGTTCGTGATCTGGGACTTCCATGTATGCCGTTGCAATCAAAAGTTGAAGCCCCTAACCGTTATGCATTTGTCCTAATCGATTGAAGCGGTACTTGATAAAAATAATTGAATCCATTTATAGCCGCTTTTCTGGTACAATTATCAAATGATAAACAGTTCCTTGAAATGGCATCAAAGGAGGCGAAAATGACTGAAACGGTTAAAAAGAAAAGTATCCCATTTGTTGGAATAGTATGGGTGATGGTTTTTACAGGCGTAACATTTTTTTCTTCATCTCTTGTTTTTTCCATCGAGGATAAAGTATCCCCTCAGATTCTTGCCCAGGATGATGTTTTTATTTTAATGTCAAATGGAGTGGTCATAGACAAGAAACGGAAATGGATGTGGGCCCGAACAGACAATGGCAGCAAGATATCTGTTGAACAGGCCAAAGAATATGTCAAAACGTTTAGGCTGGCAGGTCATCAGGACTGGAGAATTCCGGACATCCAGGAACTTGAAACATTAATGGTTAAAAATTCTCCAAATGATTTTGCCCCCACTGAAGGATGTTCTGGAAATTATCAAATTCATCCCTTTTTTCAATTGACCTGCTGTTGCCCCTGGGCGCTTCAGGACAATGGAACAAGACCTGCGGCATTCCCTTTTATTCAAAAGGTTTCAGGTGGTAGTATGTGGCATCACAAATCAAACACCATTGGTAACCGCATTTTGCCGATCCGAAATATAAAATAGCCGGTAAACACCATTTAAGAAACCTCTGACAATCACCAAAATTACCGGTTCCACCGGGTGGTTTGGCTGGCTGGATATTTTCTCTTAAAAAGTTCGATTGCCTTTTCCTGATAGGCTATACCGTCTCTCATGCACTCCATTCCTTCATTGAGTACCAACCCTCTTTTTAACGTTTAAAAAAAATGATATACAAGAAAATGAATTTATGTCATATAATGATTTTATATAATATAATGAATAATAATTAACAAGCCATTGAAATACTGAAGCGTAGCTACAATTCGAATCGATCTTAATCTGTTTGCCTCATTCACCAGCTACCTTCCAGAAATTAATAATGAATTTAAGGTCCATAAAGGTACCATAGTAGATGGTTTGACCGAACACCCGGGCTTTCCCGGCAGGTTGGAATGGTTGGTTCAACAAACTGAAGGTCAAGGTAAAAACCGTTATAAAAGGGGCTGTAAAACATGACGGTTGTTTAGCATTTTAATAAATAGGAGGGTTTGTTAAATGGATAAAATTTTAAGAATTGATGTAGGTGCCCAGGAAGGCCCAAAAGCGGTTGAAGTGGGACTGGGTGATTATGATGGACTGGGCGGCAGGGCCATGACCTCTGCCGTCATTTCTAAAGAGGTACCACCCCTTTGTCATGCTTTAGGAGCAGACAATAAGCTTGTGATAGCACCGGGAATGCTCAGCGGCAGTGCGGCTGCCATGTCCGGCAGAATGTCGGTGGGTTGTAAAAGTCCTCTGACCGGAGGCATAAAAGAATCCAATTCCGGGGGCCAGGGAGCCCAGGTGCTGGCGCGACTCGGTTATGCAGCCATCATTCTGGAAGGTGCGCCGGGTGATGATAACCTTTACAAGGTGGTCATCAACAAGGATGGCGTCAGCATTGAAGCCGATAACAGTCTAAAGATGCTGGGTAATTATGCCCTGGTAGAAAAAATGAGTGCTGCCTATGGAGACAAGGTCAGTTGCATCTCCATCGGACAGGCCGGGGAAATGAAACTGAATGCAGCTTCCATTGCTTTTACTGATACAGCTCAAAGGCCCACTCGCCATGCGGGCAGAGGCGGGGTTGGCGCCGTCATGGGATCAAAAGGAATCAAAGTGATTGTACTGGATGATAAAGGATTTAAAATGCGGAAACCCAAAGATCCGGATAAATTTAAAGCAGCCAATAAGGAATTTGTTGCCGGCATCAAAAAACACCCGGTTTCAGGTGAAGGGCTGCCTTCCTATGGTACCAATGTTTTGACCAATGTTTTGAGTGAAGCAGGGGGATATCCCACGCGAAATTTTAGTTCGGGCCAATTTGAGGGCGCATCCAAAATAAGTGGTGAAACCCAGGCAGAGCTTGAAATATCAAGAGGCGGTGTGGCAACCAAGGGCTGCCATACCGGCTGCGTGATTCAGTGCTCAGGCATATTTAATGACAAAGATGGTAATTACCTGACCAAACAACCGGAATATGAAACGATCTGGGCCCATGGCGGCAACTGTGGCATTGACGATCTGGATGCCATTGCCAGGATGGACCGTCTGGATGATGATTTTGGTCTGGACACCATTGAAATGGGAGCCACCATCGGTGTTGCCATGGAAGCAGGCATTGCAGAATTTGGAGATGCTGAAGCGGCCATCCGCCTGATAAAAGAAGTGGGCGAGGGTACCCCCCTTGGTAGAATTTTAGGGAGTGGGGCGGAAATTACCGGAAAAGTATTGGGTGTTGAAAGAGTGCCAGTGGTTAAAAGTCAGGCCATGCCGGCCTATGATCCCAGAACGGTCCAGGGAATCGGGGTCACCTATGCCACCACTACAATGGGAGCCGACCATACCGCTGGATATGCCGTTGCAACCAATATCCTGGGAGTTGGCGGGGAGGTGGATCCGTTGAAACCGGAAGGACAGATTGAGCTTTCCAGAAACCTGCAGATTGCAACGGCTGCCATTGATGCCACCGGTATGTGTTTGTTCATAGCATTCCCCATTCTGGATCAACCGGAAACCTTCCAGGCCCTGATTGATCTGATCAATGGTTTCAAGGGCGCAAGCCTGACCTCGGATGATGTGACAGAACTGGGAAAATCCATTTTAAGAAAAGAAAGGGAATTTAATGCCAATGCCGGATTTACATCAAAACATGACCGGTTGCCTGAATATTTTAAAAATGAAATTTTACCTCCTCACAATATTGCTTTTACCGTGAGCGATGAGGAACTGGATGAGGTGTTCAACTTTTAATTGTTTGATTTAAAATTGTTCACGATGCATGCTCAATCGGGGAGTTCCCGGACGAACTCCCCGATTTTAACATGGAGTGAACAATTTTTTTTTATCACGAAGGTGATATATGGAAAATTTCAAAGTCGCAAAAATTGGATTGACAATAGAAGAAAAAGGAATGACATTTTTTTCTTCCATCCTCCAGCAGGGAATACATCTGTCCGTAAAGGTCGGCTGCAGCCTTGAGCATCTGCTCTGTGATCAGATGGGTGTGCGGCCCCATTATCTTTCAGACCGCATTAAAACTGTTTTTTTAAACGGAAAACCGGTGGATGACTATAAAACTGCCATTATAAACCATGATGATACCATTGCCCTGTCGGCTGCCATGCCCGGCCTTGCAGGCGCCACGTTCAGAAGAGGTGGTGTGCTGGCCGCCTTCAGGAGTACGATCAGTCATACCAATGAAAATCATAAAATAGAGATCTGCGACAGGGGTATGGTTATCCTGAAATTGTTTAATCTGCTGGTCAGGGAAATGGGCCCTTCACTTCTTGAAATGGGGTTCCGGGTTTCCGTTAAAACCGTAAAGGAATGGATAGATGAAAATCCCATGGAATTTTCAAAGTACATCCGATCCATTAACCTTGATGACCATCCCATGGCTTTGGACCGGTTCAGGACATTTGATCCGGCTGAAAAAGATCAACAGGCACAGGTTTATGTTCATGTTACTTCATAAGGCCCAGATTTAAAAACAGTTCCAAATTTAATTGTTCCGGGTTTTATAATCAGTTGTTTTTTGACGATGGTTTCATATTCCGCATCAATTGGGCAAAAGGGGAAGTTACTTAAAGGCCTTAAATTGTATACCAAGTTCCCCTGCCGGCAAACATCTCTGGCAGGGACACCTTGGTTGTTTAAAATTTTTAGAAAAGTTTTTATAAAGAGTTGAAATAGGTTTCCATAATGTCCATGGCCAGTCCCAGATTCTCATAGGAATTGGCATAAGACAGGCGCACGAGCCCGGAACTAAATTGTCCCATTCCTGCCCAGGGAACGACAGCAACCCCTTTATCGAGAAGTTCGGAGGCAACTTTTTGGGAACTTTTCCCGGTTGTGCTGATATTCACCATCACATAGAAGGCCCCAACAGGTTCACTAAAAGAAATGTGTTTAATCTGTTCCAGGCGGCTAACCACCATATCCCGGCGGCGGGAAAATTCAGCAATCATCTTGTGAAGATCGTCCTGAGGGCCTTGAAGCGCTTCTTTTGCTCCATACTGAGAGAAGGTGGATACACAGACAGTAGAATATTGATGAGCCCGAATCATGGGTGACATAAGGCTTTTATCCATACCGGCATAACCCAGGCGCCAGCCGGTCATGGCATAGCTTTTTGAAAAACCGTTGACTGTGACGGTCCGTTCTCTCATTCCGGGAAGGGCGGCGATGCTGATGTGTTTTTGTCCGCCGTAAATGAGTTTTTCATAAATTTCATCGGATAAAACCATTAAATCTTTTTCAATGGCCAGATGGGAGATACTTTCCATGGTTTCTTTGCGGAATACAGCACCCGTGGGATTGTGGGGAGAATTTACTATAATGAGCTTGGTTTTATAACTGCAAAGGGACTTCAAATCTTCATAATCAGGATTGAATCCGTTGGCTTCTCTAATGGGCACTGAGATGGGATTTCCGCCTGCAAGTTCCACACAGGGAAAATAATGGGGCCAAAAGGGATCAGGAATCAGTACTTCATCGCCGGGGTTGATAAAAGCCATCATGGTGAGGAATACCGCCTCATTTGCGCCAACAGTGACCATGATTTCATCCTGAGCATTATAATCCAGTCCATTGTCTGTTTTAAATTTATCGGAAATGGCCTGTCTGAGCTCACTGATACCGTAGTTGGAGGCATAGTGAACATGTCCGTCATCCAGTGCTTTTTTAGCGGCCACCTTAATATTTAAGGGTGTATCGAAATCGGGACGACCGATACCGAGGTTGACAATCCGTTGCCCGCTGGCCTCTCTTTTGTGAACTTCTTCAAAAACCTTTCTGATTCCGGAAAAGGGAATCCTGCTCATTCTGTCTGCATCAAACATTTATTATCCTTGTTATGTAATTGCCTTCAAAAATTCAAGATCAGCCGTATTTATAAAATTATGTTAAGTACATTAAGCTGCAGTTTCTCGTTATTTTCTCAATTTTTTTTGCCACAATAAAATAGTTTGATGCACTATTCAAACCTTTAATTTCAACCATCCAAAAATTTTCCTGGAAAATTCTTTTTCTAATAATTTAAAATTCAATCACAGCACCATATTTAAAAAATTCTAAAACACATTATTTTAACGGCTTAATTTTCTGACGACTATGGAAGTCGGATAGATAAGCAATCCCTTATCCCCTTTGGGAAGGCTTATTTCCTTTTTTACGGATTTTAAATTATATCGGATAAAAAGATGGATATCCGTATTTTCAACTTCAGTTTCATACCCCAGAACGCTGTCCCATTCCCAAGAGACCACATCTCCTACCTGGCGTAGTTCACCGGGATTTATATCCCCCTGCCCGAATTTAGGACCATGGGTCAAGGCATCACCGGTTTCGTCGTTGACTGTTGTAAAAAATCCGCTTTTAGCCTTAAAAGAAAAACAGGCATCAGTTACATTATAAAGAAATATTAGCTCCGTCACTTCATGGTCAGACACGCCTTTTCCCACTTCTTTCAAGACCAGCACGGGAAAAGGGGTCGCCATGACTTTTGCCACAGCCTTTTGCGGTGTTTGAGAAAGGGAACGATCTTTGTAAAAAATATTTATCTTACGATGGCAGTTTTTACAGGCACAGTAGATACCGTGACCGGAAAGAAAAGAGGTATCAATCCTAAAATCCGGTGACAGGCAGCAGGTATTGTAGACCGTTTCTTTTCCCATTGGCATAGGTGTCATGACCCTGTTAACCGGATACGTTGGATGTCTATCATGGATTTATACCTGCCAGGTCTTTGTATTATTTTGTAACAAGCCTGAATCCAAGATCTACATTCCTGTCACCGGAATGACTTCTGAATCTAAAGGCACTTCTGACAAACCTGGGTCCGTTAAACCAGCTGCCCCCCCTGGACACATAATTGGAACTGCCCGACGTCACCAGAGGGTTTGTGCGGGCCGTATTTGTATATGCTTTTTCAGAATACACATCCTTGCACCATTCCCAGACATTTCCCAGCATGTCGTACAGGCCAAATGCATTGGGAGTAAAACTTCCCACCGGTGCTGTTGCAGGATAGGCATCATTGCATGGATGAACAATTAATTGAGTCCACCTGCTCTTTGCTGCCGCATCTGCTCCGTTTGCGTAACGGCAGGCCTGATCCGGGGCATTTCCCCAGAATCTTGATGTGGTCGTGCCGGCCCTGGCAGCATATTCCCACTGGGCTTCGGTTGGAAGGCTGAAGGTGTATTTCCCTGATCTATTCAACCATTGAATAAATGCCCTGGCATCCTTGTGGGAAACATGGACCACAGGTTTCATATCATTGTCCAGGTCATTCCCATCATAGGATTTGACTGTGTGCTTAGGGTTGAACATCCGGTATTGCCTGTTGGTCACCTCAAACCGTCCCATCCAGAATCCGTCCACACAGACTTTATGTCCGGGAAGTTCATTGTAAAAGAACTCTTTGTGTTTCTGGCTACCATATTTTTTTTTCAGGTATTGTTTTTCAAAATCGCTTTGTCCCATGATAAAGCAACCCCCGGGTATCCAGATAAAGGCCATGTTGGTCACCGGATCAAACCAGGTATTGTTGGGGCCACTTTTTGTGGATGATCCTGTGGAGGAAATATATGGTTTGGCATTCTTTGCAAGATAATATTTCGGTACAGGAGTGGAGGAGATCCATGGTATCTGCCTTTTTTTAGTCACTTTCATGACCTCAAGCCCGGCCTCATTGAACACCTCCTGGATGGTCAGATCCGGATTCCCCAGCTGTTTTAACAATTCACCGGTATAGGCCCCGTTTCGTCCGGCCCCGTCCGAGGCGGTTGATCCTGGAGACGTGGCATATGCGATGATGGATCCGGGCGGGGCATCCATTTTTGCCAGACCCTGTACCGAGCTTCGAAAATTTTTCTTAAACGGGTTGTTTCTGCAGGCATCCAGTATGACAATATTCAAACGGTTGCCGGCATTCTCCATTTTACCTAAAACCCTGCCGGCATGAATCCCTTCAAACTCCACATCAGATTCGGACTGGATTTGTGAATTGAGGGGGATCAGAAAATTGCGATTGTTCACCTGGACCCCATGGCCTGCAAAGAAAAAAATACCGATTTCAGACCGGGTAAGTTTCTGCCCGAAAAGATTCAATGCCTTGACAATGGAAGGTTTGTCCGCATTTGTCTTTAAAATGACATCAAACCCGATGCTTCTGAGCACTCTAGCCATATCCTGTGCATCATTGGTTGGGTTTTTCAACGGGGAAAACCGGTAGTCACTATTGCCAATGACAAGTGCGGTTCGGTTCTTGCCGGTGCTTCTAACATTCTGGTTGGAAAAAGCGGAAACAGAACAAAGCAGAGTCAGGGATATTGTGACAAACATGATTAGGGTTTTTTGCATGATGTCTCCTGAAAGAATTATCAATTATTTGTTTGATCAGGATGCTGCAAGTTCAATTTATAATAAATTACGGACAGGGTCAAGATGACACATCATCCTTTTCTCTCACACCTTTAATTAAAAATTCATGCATTAACAATTGCCTCGCAACTCTCTCATGGGCATTTTTAAAACCCTGTTTTGTGGGTTAGGATTTATTATGTCAAAGGTTTGAAAGAGCCGTTTTATTGGATCTTTATTCCACCGGATTCACCGTTTTACATCCCGGGCAGAATTTCAAACCGTTAAAGTTGTCAGTTCCGCAATTTTTACACGTAAACATCAACTCTTTTTTGGGATGGGTACCATCTAAAGAATCAAAAAAAGCCACTGTCCCATGACAGGCCGCACAAATATAGTTGCGAACTTTTTCCAGACCGACATCTGCCTGACAATGCGGACAGACAGCCACCACATTGACAACTTTTTTCTTTTTTCCGGCAAACCATCCATGTATCCACTTCCCGATTACCGGAGCAATAATGGCCACAGAGATAATTATCCAAGTATCAGAATTAAAAAATTCACTCATAATATTTAGTTAAGCAGTCCTACTTTTTTTTGGGAAGAGAATAATCATTTACATACCAGCGATTTTCTTTTTTGACAAAGGAAATAAAGCTGTTTTCTCCATTAGAGCGTAAGTGCTTAAAAGTGATGTCGTCCGATGCCTCATATTCATGCCGGGCATGATTACCATCCTCGCTCATTATCGGTTTTTTCCCAAGGGCCGCTTTAAATCCCGACAGCATATGAATGGCTCTTTTTTTCTTGAATATTTTTTCAGCATAAAATTCAATGGAGACTTGATTGGTGATTTGTTCAAGTTTTTTGGGTGGTATGAATTCGCTTATAAATGTTTTATATTTTTTGTTTTCCAACAGTTCAATACCATTGGTGAGAGTGGATTTTAAATCTGAATTCATCTGAGAACAGGATATTGCGGGGAAAAATAACATAAAAAAAATAATGATAGCGGTTAAAAGACCAATGGAATTAAATGTTGTTTTCAATTGAACCTCCATTTATTTGATTGTGATTAATATATTAAACCTGTCTTGTATGAGCTGTGATTATTTCCCTGCAACAAATGATTTGCTCATTCTGAGATGCCCGAGATAATCTTTGTTATAGCTCTGTGTTCACCATCTATGGAAAAAATCCAGCTCTGAATATCCCCCAATTTTTTGACCAGTTGATTATGCTGGTCATGCAGTTTTATCACATCTGATCGTTTCTTTTGCAAATTTTTTCTTTTGTGCATTATTTGAGTACGCCAATCAGCAATACGTAAACCGTTAATGCTATCCAGGTTATATATTATTTTACTAAGACCCGAGGAATCAGTTTTTATGGTTTTTGTGACATGGCTCTTGGGATGTTTCCGCTTAAAGTATTCAACTTCGGCAGCTGTATTTTCTCCATCCATGATAAGGTTCCAATCGTCGACCAGACTCTTGTATTCACTTTGGCTTTTATCCAATTTAGCAACGGTGGATTCAAGGATTCTGTTTTCGTTAACATATTGCCGATATATTCTTTTTTTTTCTTGTAAGAGTGTATTATGTTTTTTTTTCAGGTTAACAGATTTTACGGCCAATTCCAGTTTCCTGGAGATCAATTCAGTTTGTCCGAGAGTTTGGTATCTGACAAAAAAGGCTCCTGGATTGTTAGACCATTCAGCCCCGTCCATTATCCCCAGGAAAAACCGCTTCGTTCCCCTGGGAATTTCCCAGTATTGGTTATATGTTTGACTCAATCGGAATTTAACGCCTCTTCCAACGCCATCCCCAATATAAAAAACCTGGGACAACTTCGGGGCAAACCAATTTGACTCGGTTAAATAGCCCTTAAAAGATTGTCTGCCCACAAGTACAGGATCGTTAACATAATCGATATCTGATGCACCTGAAGGATATGAGGGTGAATCATACCCGAGAAAAACCCCCAGAAGACTTACCATGGGAGCTTTAATACCTGTTTTACCTAGCAAAGCAGGGCGGGCACCAAATTCAAATTGATTATTATTAAGCATACGGCCATCCGGTCCACTGAATACAGAGCGGGGACCCGGGCCGAAATGAGCCCCTCCCCAGGCACGGAAGGTTATGGCGACTTTCCCTTCCAGTTCCAAATCCTTTACCAGAACAGGTGATTGTCCGGGTACCGTGTCCATCTGCATCTGGCCGGCGGTCTTATCCCCGCAACAGGATGTTCCGTCAGGCATGCCAGCCAGCCAGGGGTTGGCCGTACCCGGAACTTTTGTCAGAACAACATCGTCCTCTCCCCACACGGCG
>CAYVZG010000034.1:0-48836 GCA_964455805.1 uncultured Desulfobacula sp. | reverse complement strand
AGCAGCTTGAAAACTGAGTACTTTTTCAATAATTTTTTAAAACGTTAGGGTATACAATGGTTGGATAATTTTGAAGTAAGTCACCAATGATGGACCGATATTGCGAGCAGATCTAACTCATTGAATTTAAATAAAATTTGACTTATGCGTAGTGCAAATCAATATTGGTTTAAAATTCAAAACTTTAATGGAGGTCTCAAATAGATGTCTTGTCGATACTGGAAATAATAACATTCATACCATCTCCCAACAATACATTGCTTGTAGTAATCACAGCTACTCTCAAACTTCCTTTCAAAGACAAATATCAATATAAATAACTATTTAGATAAATACTTGCTGCTTTTCGAACACGCTCAAGTTTTATGGATTGAGGCATTGACGATAAAATCGCCTCTATATAGTTTCTCTCTCGGACGAGATTTAAACTAATAGGAAAATTGAGATCAAAAATCCAACTAATTTGAAGCAGTTTCATATCATTAAGTGTTTTAACATTTCTAATATCAATTAATTGTCCGTTTTCAATATTTTTTATTAGATCTGTAGACACATGACCATCGTTGGGTAAATGATGGGTTATAAAACTTGTTTTTCCTGGTGTAGTCCCCTCGTAAAGCTCTATCATTACACGGTAAATATCCAACTTATCTGCATCACGAATTAGTCTTGTAAGTTTAAGGGTTTCATGATTTAAATTATTAGGAAGGGAAAAGACATTGTGAAGAGCTACGGCTTTGATTATCTGTTGTTTTTCTGTTTTTTCAATGTTTGACAATATTTCATGTTTTCTAATAACCTCAACCCCTAAAGCCCCATGATTAAAGGATTGTGCATCGCTGAAAGTACCATGCTTTTTATACTGGGGAAACCGACCTATGTCATGAAGCAGACCAGTCGCAATCGCTTTGTAAAAATCTGCACCATTCCAATTCATCTCTTGGGCTAAAATTTTTATATTATCACAGACATGTTTTGTGTGAACAATTTTTATCTCAAAAGGTTCAGAGTTCTTTTCTTGTTTTAAAAACTGATTCGTATAAGCTCTGAAAAATTTCTTTAAAAAATTATAATCTGCAAGATCCATTTAAATTTTATAAGGCCTTTATTTTTTATATTATGTCGCCACGATAAAACACCGCATTATAATCACTGTCAAGAAAAAAACAGAAACCTGAGCATTAATGGCATGAACTGAACCTTTTAGCGAAATTGTCAAACCACTAGATCTTGTGTCGGTGGTGGAAATCCAAAATGCAACTTTTTTGGAGAAATAGCAGAGTCAAAAAATCGGCTGGCCATTACACTTATTACACTTAATCTGATTTTTTTCGGACCTGTGAGCCAGGGGTTGTTGGCAACCAGGTCCATTCAATTTGCTATCCTATAAAAATGAATGGGTGGTTTTGTTAAAATGGATTTTTTATTATTAAAAAACACTATGGGAAAATGCCTTTTATTAAAGTTAGCTGGAAATAAAGTTGAACGTTGAAGCTCAGGGGCCGCCGACTACAGAGAGTAAACTGGATTGAGCTTGCCCGTGGTTGTCTTCGGCCCAGGTAGCCAATTTTATTGATATTAATTCCAGACCATTATCCATCCTCAGTTTTTCAGGATAACCACGCCAGGAAGCAATTTGATCTAACACTCTCACCACTCTGGCCGATGGGAGGCTGGTATCAATTTCAATGCTTAATATCTCCCGGTTAAAATCTTCTATGACGTTAAAAGTTCTAAATCGCTGTCCGTTTATTAATGCATCACTCATAAAGTCTATTGACCAGCAGCAGTTTGCATCAAGCGGAACTGCTAATGGTTCCGGTTTTTTGATGGCAGGCGTTTTTGCCTTTTCTACGGAAATTTAGTTTTAACAAACAATACACGCGATGCACTCTTTTATGATTCCATTTGTGTCCATGGCGTCTGATTATCTGAAATAATTTATCAAACCCATAACGAGGGTATTTATCAGCCAGCTCCAAAAGTACTTTGATGACCGCATCATCTTTTTTAGTATCTGGTTTATATCCGTAAACAGTTCTGCTCATATGAAATGTTTTACAGGCAAAGCGAATACTTAAATGATATTTTCTCTTGCATAGTCTATCAAAGTACGCTTTTCAGCTGGCTTCAGAGCTTTTTTTTCGATGACATCCTTATAATACGACAATTTGCAAATTTTAGTCTGCGTACATTTGTTTTAGTTTGCGGTTCTCAGACTCGAGCTCCTTTAGCCTTTTTAGAGATGATGCATCCATCAGGAAATGAAAAAATTAATTTTTTTCAAATACTTTAGATTATGTGCCGCATTACACTGAGATTTTAACGAAATCATCTGTTAATTAGAAATTTTTTCAGCTGGTATGAAAACCCACAAGCCGAATAGAATACCTGTTAACCCTAAAGCCAATAGCATAAAATTGCGATTTATTTCACCATAGTTGAACAAAAGTATATTGGGAAAGATAATCAACACTCCTGCAGCAGCTTGAACAAGAATTTTAAGTACCTCAGATTCTATTATTTTTTCAAGGTGCTGGAAAAACTGCTTAGCTATCTTTTTATAAAAACCGATCCAGATAGTGATACCTGCCAAAATGCCGCAGGAAAATAATGCCCATTCATAAATAGACACACTTAAAAAAATCTCGTGCAACCGCTGTATATGAAATGATGGTATCATGGAAACTTCCTTATTGTTTAGGGATTATAAAATAAAGCAACCCTGTAAGTTTTCCGTATAAGAATACAAATTTAACCACCAGTTGAGATCTTAACTTAAGGAAATGATCAGCAATACAAAATATTTCAAAAAAACAGCCACCTGTAAACCATATTTTTGTAATTTGGCTATCCGTCCATTATATCTCGTTAAATCAATTTAACGATGCAAGGGTAAAAAATCAAGTTGAAATGTGGAAGCTGAGGTGAGTTTCCATGCAGCTATAAAAGGAATATATAATCATAATTGTCTTCAAAATTATAGATTTACTAGGTGTCAGCAGGTGCAGGCAATTAGCCAGTTGATTCGTAAGCTGATGAATCCATAGCTCTTAGAAAAGGCTATAAGTCTTGTCAAACAAAATTTCCGAAAAGCTGGATTCATAGGAGGGGATTATGGGTTAATATATTTCCTTTTTTCTGCAGGCAACATATCTTGTAAGTTCATTTTCCAATGAAGTGTCAATATCAGGCTTCTGATATTCGTCCAGACGTCTGGACAGTGAATTGGCAGCCTTATCCCGGTAAGACGGGACAGGATGTTCCTGCCAGGAGTCAAAGGGCAGGCGGTTGGCCAGGGGCAGGGGAACAAACCGGGTGCGGCACTCTTTGTAGGTGGAAGGGTGGGAAAGATACTGCCCGCCCACCCCCACCTCTTTGATTATGGAAATATCAATTATATCCTGAGTCAATTCCAATGGCTTCAACGCTCGTAAAATATGTAAACAGATCTCTTCGTCACCCAGAAATTTTTCAAAGCTCATGGCCATGTAAGTGCTAAGGATTCCAAAGTCATTGATGCCCAGGCAATGGGAGGCCTGAATTTGACCCACGACGTCGGCTATATCGATCCGGCCATGTGTTGTTCTCCCCAGCTATTAGTGCTTGGAAACGAGTTGGTGGGGATGGTCAAACATTTTATGAAAGGAATTACAATAAACCGTACCACGCTTTCGCGAGAGGTAATAGAGGCAGTGGGACCAGGCGGTCAATACCTTACTCAAGATCAGACCATGGAAAATTTTCGTGAACAGCTTTGGCATAGTAAACTTATGGATCGTAATCCGCGTAAAAAGTGGGAGAAACAAGGGGCCAAAGATATGTCCGCACGGGTGAGGGAAAAAGTTGTCGATATATTGGAAACCCATTGCCCCATGCCCCTGGATAGTAAAATTTTGGATGAATTAATTCGAGTCAGGGAAAATGGGGAAAAGGAATTGATGAGAGCTAAATGATTCATATCCACTACTTCAAAAAAAGAGCTTCATCGTTTATTTGAACACGAGCATGTGAATAAAAAGGCAGGCTCATTCAATGGGTCCTGCCTTTTTGTTTTATCCCACCTAGGCCGGCCCGCTTAAAAACAGCAACATAGTATTATAATTCTTTTTTTTAATTATATTTTGTTGTTGACAGTAACGAAATGGGATTGTAGATTGTCGACAATTTAAAAATTCATAGAAAGGATAATCATGAAATCCGATAAAATCACAGATATCAGGGCCATGGAAATTCTAGACAACCGTGGAAATCCGACCATTCGGTCTTATATCACAATTGATAACCGGTTTGTCGGTATCGCCGATGTCCCCAGCGGTTCATCCACAGGCTCCTATGAAGCAAAAGAAATCAGGGATGGCGGAAGCCGGTATAATGGCATGGGGGTTAAAACTGCCATCGGTCATATTGAAAATATAATTAAGCCGAATCTGATTGGTGTTAATGGAACAAATCAACGCCATATTGATTATTTATTAAATGAGATGGACGGAACAAATGATAAATCAAAACTGGGAGGGAATGCCATCCTTGCCGTTTCTCTGGCAGTTGCTAAAGCCGCTGCAAAATATTGCCATCTCCCCCTTTATAGATACCTCAATGCCGGTGCTCATGTGTTACCCGTTCCCCAGGCCTGTCTAATCAATGGCGGTCTCCATGCCGGGAACGATCTGGATATTCAGGAGTATTGCGTCATGCCCGTTGGCGCTGCCAATTTTGCCCAGGCTGTACAGATGTTAAGTGAAATATTCAGGGAGCTGGGAGAAATTTTGCTGCACACCATGGGGAAAAATGCCACTAACAGCAGTGAAGATGGCGGATTTGCACCGCCCCTTGACAACTCATTTGAGGCAATGGAAATTTTGCAGCGTGCGGTTAAAAAATGCGGATACATAGATAGTGTTGAATTTGGATTGGATATAGCAGCCAGCGGCCTTCTCACCGATGATGGAAAAACATATCAATTTGAAGGGAAAAAAAGAACGTCCCGGAAGATGATTGATTATATCAAGGACCTGGTTGCAGCGTTCCCAAAAATTGTATCCATTGAAGACCCTCTGGATGAAAGGGATTATGAAGGGTGGATAGACATAACAAAGGAGTGTCCGGATAAAATGATCATCGGCGATGACATCTTTGCCACCAATATAGAGCGCATTTCAATGGGGGTAAAAAAGAATATTGCCAACTCAATCCTTTGCAAGGTGAATCAGATTGGTACCATTACAGAGGCTGTGGATGCCGCCATGATGGCCAGAAGCAATCGTTATCCCGTTGTTATGTCGGTTCGTTCCGGTGAAACAGAAGACTCTGTGCTGTCTGATATAAGTTGCGCACTCAATTCAGGGCTTTTTAAAACAGGCGGTATCCGAGGCAGTGATAGGGGAACCAATTACAATCGTTTCATGGAAATTGAGTATGAGCTTGGCCCTTTGGCAAGATATGCCGGTCATCATTATAAAGGCATTTGATTCATACAAAACAAGGCAAATCAGCCTTATTTTTATTAGATATAATACTTGATCAGACAGAAGAATAAAATGGGAAATCGTATCAATTCAACCAAAGGAGGTGCAATTATAAAAAATTCAATCATTAAAAATAAAGATGCACTGCTCTCCCATGGACAGGTTAAAGCCAGAACATCTTGTCTGGAAATTATTGAATATGCTTTAACCGAAGTAGATCCGTACCATGCAACACACAGGGCTGTTCAATTAACACGGGAAACCCTTATTGTTGACAAGAAAAAATATGACTTGAATAAGATAGATCATATTTATGTAATCGGTGCTGGAAAAGCAACTTTCAGACAGGCCCAAGCCATGGATGAAATTTTAGGAAAGCGCATTGATGATGGGGTGGTAGTGGTGAAACACGGCCAGGCAGAACCCCTAAATCATATAAAAGTATTGGAATCAGCTCATCCGGTTCCAGATCAGAATAGCTTTTCAGCCAGCAGAGAGGTAATTAAGGTGGCTAAAAAGGCCACAGAAAATGATTTAGTTATCTGTCTCATGTCCGGCGGTGTCTCATCTACTTGCTGTTCTCCTGTGGATGAAATATCCGATGCTGAAAAAGTTGAAATGAATCGTCTGCTGGTTCACTGCGGTGCACAGGTAACGGAAATTATGAGTGTACGGCGCCATCTGTCCAAAATTAAAGGGGGGCGGTTGGGCCTGCTGATCCAGCCGGCAACCTGTATTACGTTGACGGTTTCCGATGCAGTTGGCGATCCCTTGGAGTGGAATGCCGACTGGACCCATCCAGATTCATCCACATTTCAGGATTCAGTGGATATCCTTCATAGATATGGACTTTGGGAAAAAATTCCAATGGCTGTTCGTGACTATTTCTCCACCTTTGCAAGTGAAAAGGAAACGCCTAAATCCCTGGGGAACGGAAAATTTCAGTACTGCATGACCATTAAGACCAAAGATTTGGGGAAAGCTGCGGTATTGAAAGCAAAGGAACTCGGGTTTACTCCCTATCTTCTGACCAGCGAGTTGAAAGGGGAAAGCCGTGAGGCCGGTCGCGTGCTGGCATCTATTGCCAGACAGACGTTAAAAAAAGGTCAATTGTTTGATGTCCCATGCGCATTGATAGCAACAGGGGAAACCGGCGTAACGATCCTTGGAGAGCCCAAAGGTAAAGGCGGGGCCAACCAGGAGCTGGGCTGCGGTGCGTGCCTGGATCTTTCACCAGAGGAAAACATAGTAGTAGGTGCCATTGACACGGATGGAACAGATGGGCCCACTGATTATGCCGGGGCATTAACCGATGGCTTTTCTGTGGCTGCAGCCAGGAAGCTGGGTATTGATTTTCACAGGGAGCTTATGGAACACAACTCCAGTGAATTGTTAAATCATATTTCAGATATTATTTATACGGGTCACACCGGATCCAATGTCAATGATCTTGTTGTTATTCTGGCATCCTGAGATGTCATGTATACTGGCATGTGGCCTGACATTTTTACCCGGTTCCCATGAGATGCTATCTATTCAAAGGTAAGGACTTATAATACATGGAAGCACCACAAAGGATTTTTTCCAAACAGACTCGCCCGACAATGACACAAATAGCCCTTGAAAATATCCGGGGAGCTATTGAGAAGGGGGATTTAAAGCCAGGTATGCGGATCATAGAATCCCAGCTATCAAAAGAGATGGGTATGAGCCGGTTTTCCATTCGGGAAGCCCTTTGCTATCTGGAAAAAGAAGGACTTATTCAAACAATACCGTTTAAGGGGGTTACTGTTGCCCATATTACCCCCAGGGATATAGAGGATTTGATGACACTTCGCTGTGCCTTGGAAGAGTTGGCCATTCAACTGGCGATTAAGAAGATGACCCCGGAAAAAATCAAAATACTTAAGTCCATAATGGACCGGATGGAAAATGCACTGGAGAGCAATAGTGAGGAGGATATCCTTAATGCTGATTTAAGCTTTCATCAATCCATTTGTGAATTTTCTGAAAATAGCCGCTTATTGAATGCCTGGATGCCTTTGGCTAGTCAGATTAGAGTCTGTCTAAAAATGGAGTACCCCATGTTTCAGACGGCAAAGGAATTTATCTCCACACATATTCCATTGCTGGATGTCATTGTGGCCGGTAATCAGAAAAAAGCAATTCATCTGGTTCAAGATCACATCTATGGTTCCTTGAACAGAATTTTACCGGAACCAAAAAAATTGGAAAAAATTAACCAGGAAACAGGAAAACCAGAACATATTAAAACTTAAAAATAACAAAAATATTGTAACTATTCGGCTTTTACGCTTGAAACCGCCCTGTCCCATGGATATTTGTTTCGATGCTAAAGGCTTAATCTCATGCAAATATCCATGGGACAGGGCTTTGAGATAATTGTTTTTAACAAGCTAAACAATTACAAAACATTTAAAAAGGATAACCCATTATGCAGGCGAACACATTTCCTGAAATGATCCGGGTAAAGCAAAGGTTCAATAACCAGAAAGTTCCGGATATAACAACAAAGATTACCCAACAGTTAAAAGACCTGTCATCGAATATGGCCACAGCTCCCGGTCAAACTGTGGCCATAGCCTGCACCAGCAGGGGGCTCACCGATTATCCTGAAATTGTAAAAGCGGTAGTTGACAATTTAAAACTGATGGAACTAAAGCCTTTTCTTGTCCCTTGTATGGGAAGCCATGGCGCAGGCACAGCCGAGGGACAGGAAAGGGTGCTTTTGCATCTGGGTCTGACACAAGAAGCTGTCGGGGCAAAGATAAAGTCTTCTCTTGATGTAGTTGAACTGGGAAAGACACCTGAAGGTATTCCTGTTATGGTTGACAGGCTTGCCTTTGAAGCAGATCACGTTGTGCTGATTAACCGGATAAAGAAACACACTGATTTTATGGGTGAATTTGAAAGCGGGTTGATGAAGCTTATGGTCATAGGCCTGGGCAAAATAGCCGGCGCCGGTATCTATCATCAGGCCATGATGAGCTATGGCTCAAGCAACGTCATCGCTGCCGGTGCCCGCCACGTTCTTTCCAAATGTAATATTCTGTTTGGTGTTGCAACCATTGAAAACGGATATGGTGATGTTGCAGATGTCGGTGTTTTTCCTTCGGAGAAAATAGAAATTAAAGAAAAGGAGTTTTTTAAACGCTCTATGGAAATTTCACCTAAATTACCTGTTGAAAAAGCCGATATTATTTTGATTGATGAGATTGGCAAAGAGATTTCAGGAGCGGGATTTGATACACGGGTGGTGGGCAGGATCAGGCTGCCCGGGACACCTGAACCTGAGAAACCGAGTATCAAACGTATTATTATTTCTGATATTACAAAAATATCAGAAGGAAATGCCTGTGGGTTTGGACTGGCCGACATCATAACACGGCGCCTGGCTGATAAGGTGGACCAAACGTCAACAGATACAAATACAATTATCAGCATGGCCCTGGAAATGGGCAAAACCCCCCTGGTCATGCCCAATGACAAAGAAGCGCTGGTTCTTGCCATGCGGTGTATTGGATTTGTCGCAAATGAGCATATTAAAATTATACGGATTAAAAATACCCTCTGCCTTTCAGAGGTTGATCTATCAATTGCATACGCGCCTCTAATAGAGGAACGTAAAGATCTAACGATAATACGCAAGGCAAGAAATATGGCATTTGATACTGACGGATATTTCACTGAATTCTTCAGTAAAGACAAGGTCAGGTAATTTATAATCAAGGAAATATGAATGATGACACCTAAACAAAGAGTAATGGCAGTATTAAATCTTGAGACACCTGATAAGGTTCCATTTGCTGACTGGATTGATCCGGGAATCAGAAAAACTCTGGCTGTTCACTTCGGTAATGCGAACATGGATGATGTCCAGTTTCATAAATGCCTGGGAGCCGATGGTATTTGTTATGTTGAAGCCGATTATCTGGCTCCGCAATTTTGTAAAAAATTAATAGACGATAAAGGGGTTGAGCATCTCCAGTCCGAAGGGCTGATTAAAACGCAAAACGATATGGACAAGTTTATTCTCCCGGATCTAAGCGCTCCAGGATATTTTGATAAAGCCAAAAAATATATGGATCGTTACGGGAATTCAGACCTGGCAATATTTGCCAGCATGCGTCCCGGTATGATGAATACCATTTTCTCCATGGGGCTCACGGAGTTTTCCATTGCCTTGTTTGAAAATATTTCATTTATTGAAGAGATGCTGGATCAATTTATCGACTGGAATATACGAGTGGCAGAAGGGTTAACCAATGCCGGGTTTGATTTTCTGGTGTGTTATGATGATATTGCCTTTAACACAGGCCCTATTATTCCTTTGCCCATTTTCCGGGAAGTTTTTCTGCCACGTATAAAAAAATTTGCCTCCACTTTAAAACTGCCATGGGTTTATCACTCATGCGGTAATGTGGGACGGGCCTTTGATGATATTATGGAGTTCGGTATGAATGGTTTTAATCCTTTCCAGCCCGATGTGAACGATATCTATGAATATAAAGAAAAATACGGAGATAAAATTTGTATTTGGGGGAATATTGATCTTGGCTATACCTTAACCCGCGGAACCGTTGAAGAAACCATTGTTGAAGTAAAAGAAAAACTTGCGCGGTTGGCCCCGGGTGGTGGCTATTTGATGGCCACCTCCAACAGCATTACGGATTATTGCAAAGTTGAAAACATATTGGCCATGATGGAAACGAAAGAAAAGTATGGGACATATCCCATTCAGGCGAGTTGATTTTACCTCATCTGCTTCGCTGCAGGCTATTTGTGGTATGCAGCTAAGGCAAACTTAACTTGTGACGTATTCGGCTTAGAACTAATAATTGAAGCACAAAGAGGATAGTAGATGAAAAAAATACAAGCCATTGAGCCTGAGATGTTTTCAAAAATTCATGGGGCCAGTTTGAAAATCTTAGAGGAGACCGGAGTTCTTTTTCATCATGAAAAGGTCCTTGAAATTTTTAAGAATCATGGGGCAAACGTCCAGGACAAGCTGGTGAAATTAAGTCCCCAACTTGTGGAAAAATGCCTGGAAAAAGTACCTGCCAAGTTTACATGGAAATCCCGAAATCCGGAACATACAAAAACTTTGGGAGATGGTTACTTGTTACAGCCTGCAGCGGGAACCATTAAGGTTCATGATCTTGATGGCAAAATCAGGGCGGGGACGTTAAAAGATTATGCCAATTTTCAAAAGATCTATCAGTGCGGTGACATATATGATCTGGTTGGAATGATTCCTGTTGAACCCAAAGATGTGGACCCCAGGCTCAAACACCTTTATATGATGTATGAAACACTGAAACATACGGACAAGCCCGTGAACGGATTCATGACCACAGGCAGCCAGGCAAGGGCACAATTGGACATGATGGAGATTGCCGTGGGAGGCCGAAAGGTTTTTGAAAACAATCATTATATGGCTGTGAGTATAGGGGTTACCACTCCTCTTACCTATTCTTGGGATCCTTTGGAAACCTTGCTCCGATATGTGAAACGCAACCAGGTCCCAACCATTTTGTGCGCTCCTTTGGCAGGTGTAACCTCTCCTTTCAGCATGCTGGGAACAACTGTACTTCAGAATGCTGAAATTTTGGCAGGAATTGTGTTGACCCAGTTGTTGAGACCGGGACATCCTGTGGTATATAGTCCCAGTGCAGCCGCCGCCAATATGAGAACCTGTGGATTCAGTACAGGCTCACCAGAAAGTATGCTGATAAATATTGCCAATATCCAGATGGGGCTAGATTTTTATCACATCCCTGTACGGGCCATGTCCGGGTTTACAGATGCCAAAATTCCAGATTTTCAAGCAGGTGCTGAAACCATGCAGAATCAAATGCTGGGAATGTTGTCCGGCGCTCACCTGCTCAATGAATCTGTGGGTATCCTGGATAATATCTTAACTGTTTCATATGAAAAAACCATTTTGGATGGAGAGATCATCAGCCGAATTAAGCGTATCAGTAAGGGAATAACTGGCCAGGACCAGGATTTATGTCTTGAATCCATCCAGCGTGTGGGGCACACAGGATCATATCTTACCGATCCCATGACGGTGGAAAACTGCCGTAACCGATGGATACCAACGACGTCTTTCTGGGGGACCCATGAAGAGTGGGAGAAAAAAGGTGCCACCGATGCGTGCAAAAGGGCCAATGAAATGGCACGCCAAATTCTACTGGATGCAAAAGAGCCTATAATTGACGCTGCCCTTGATCAGGAACTCTTGCAGTATATGGAATTTGAGTCAACGACTACCCGCAAATCGGGTGGTTTGCCTATTCGACCATAGGTAGTAAAAGCAAAAGCACGCGGTTTGATAACAAACAATCAGAATTTGCATCTTGAATAGTCTAATCCAATACGTTAAAAAGTCTGGAAAGATCATTACCCGTGTTATAGAGATGGGGGGCAATTCTTATGGACTGCCCTCTGATACTGACAAAAATGTGTTCAGAAGATAATGTTTTTACAAGATTATCAGGGATTCCCCCGGGAAGCTTAATACCAATTAAATGCGGTGACCGCATGTGTTTTGGGGGAACTTTGAATCCCCGCAATTGCGCTTCCTGGGCAATTTGATCGGTTTTAAACCGGAGGGTTTTGGCTATTTTTTGTACATTCCATTCAAGAATCTGTCTCAATGCCTTTTCTGCAATGGGGGATAAAATGAAATTGCTTGCGCCTCCAACATCAAACTTTTGAGCACCCGGCTGGTACTCCTCCCTGTAATCAATTAATTTTGAAAAATCTTCAGACCCGGATCGATTCAGCCAATTTTCCTCCAGCGGAGTCCCGTTCTGCCATTTAGGAGCAATGTAACAGAACCCTAAGCTATAAGGACCCAATAACCATTTATGGGCAGCAGTGATAAGATAATCAGGTTGAATGTCTTGAATGGAAAAAGGCATGGCACCGAGAGATTGCGTACCGTCAATTACCAAAGCCGCACCATGGTGGCGACAGGTTGTGCTGATTTTAGCCAGATCAAGTAAGGTACCGTCTGTCCAGTGGCAATGAGGCACTGCCACAATGGATGTCCGGGCATTAATTTGCTTGATAACAGCGCTTGTCCAGTCATAGTCTTCAGGCCTTTTTACTGTTCTGATCCGGGCCTTGTTCTCCTTTGCCACACGTTTCCAGCTATAGATATTAGAAGGAAATTGCTCCTCAAGAACCACAATTTCCTGTCCTGGTAAAACAGGAATATTTTTTGCCGCCAGAGCTATTCCATATGAAGCTGCCGGAATGATGGCAATATTATCACCTGTGCTATGGATCAACTCTGCAAACAGAGCCCGTATTATTCCCATGGTTTTAAAAAAATCCGCCGGTGTAATATTCCATGGGCGGGACTTGGCGCTTACCGCCTCCCTGCCGATCTTCTCAGCAGTTTTCAGAAGCGGGGCTGTGTAAGCACAATTTAAATAGGTGATATTATCGGGTATACTGAATAAGGCTCTTTGATTCGGAATCATGGATAATCCTTCTTTAATACTGTTGCGGTATATATACGCTCGCCATTTTTATCAATATTTGATCATGTATTACCAATATCAATAATACCTGTAAAGAGATAGGTAAATTATCCTCTATGGAAAACCGGTTAAAAATTTGCTTTTTTCAATTGGGATGCATATTCTCATTAAACAAAGACAATATTTATAAATCCAAAGATTTATAGGAGGTTAAAATGAATCCAAATATTAAAGATGCAATTGTAGCGGCTTTTGTCGCAGATGCCTTATCTCTTGGCGTACATTGGGTATATGATACAGCTGCTATCGATAAAAAGTATGGTCGGCTGGAAACAATGGTAAACCCTCAATTGGCTCCTTACCATAAATCCAAGCAAAAAGGAGAGTTTACTCACTATGGTGATCAAGCCCTTTTACTATTGGAATCCATCACCCAAAAATCTGGTTTTGATTTGACCCATTTCAGTGATATGTGGCAAGCTATGTTTCATTCTTATGGCGGGTATGTGGATTCTGCAACCAAGGAAACCATGGATAATTTTAAATCGGGTAAAGGGCCTGAAGCATCCGGCTCTCTTTCATCAGATCTTGCCGGTGCGTCCAGACTGGCTCCGCTGGCTCTTTTTTACGGTAAAGATGAAGACACTTTTGCAAGTAAGGCAAAATTACAGACCATCATGACCCATAATCATGAACAGGTAATTGCCTGCGCAGAATTTTTTGCCCGGACATTTTCCATGGTTCTGGAAGGAAAAAGCCCCATGCAGGCATTTCAAAAAGCCCTTGATCTGATGCCTGATTCGTCACAAATTCAACCATTGATCAAAGCCGGTCTTGAAACCAGTTCGGATGAGACAAGACAGACGATTGAAAGGTTTGGACAAATGTGCTCGGTGCAGGCAGCGCTGCCTTCAACCATTCACTTGATTGCAAAATATGAAGATGATTTAAAAGAAGCGTTAATAGAAAATATAATGTCAGGAGGAGATTCATCTGCAAGGGAGATGATTACAGGATTTATTATCGGAGGATACAAGGGGCTTGGAGAGATTCCGGATAAGTGGTTAAATGATATGACAGCCTATAAAAAGATTGTTCATTTGATGCACCAGGATTAGACAAGAAAAGCTGCTGAAATAGAATGATTCCAGCAGCTTTTGATAATTAAATTTGAGATGTCTAAATGCCCAGATAGGCTTTTTTGACATCTTCATTGGCCATAAGGTTAGCACCGGTATCCGTTAAAGTAATTACACCGTTTTCCATAACATATCCGCGGTGGGCCGCTTTTAGAGCAAGATTGGCATTCTGTTCAACAATAAAAATGGTGGTTGACTGATCCTCATTGATTTTTTTAATAATGCTGAAAATCTGTTTGACAATGATTGGAGCCAGTCCAAGTGAGGGTTCATCCAGGAGCAAAACCTTTGGTCTTGCCATCAAAGCCCTTGAAATGGCGAGCATTTGCTGTTCACCACCGCTAAGCGTGCCACCGGCCTGGTTTCGTCTTTCTGCCAAAATTGGAAAAAGACTGTAAACATAGTCGATATCCTTTTTTATTCCATCTGTGTCATTCCTTAAAAAGGCACCCATGTCAAGGTTTTCGGCAACGGTAAGGTAAGGAAAAATTCTCCGGCCTTCCGGCACCTGGCAAATCCCTAGTTTCACAATATCGTCTGAGGGCATATGGGTGATATCCTGGCCTTTAAATTCAATACTCCCTTTTTTAGCAGGAACAATACCACAAGTGGTCATCAATGTGGTTGATTTGCCTGCGCCATTGGCACCGATCAGGGAGATAACCTCTCCTTCATTGACCTCAAGCTCAATTCCTTTGAGGGCATGAATATTTCCATAGTATGTGTGTACATCTTTTAATTTAAGCATCTTCAGACTCGTCTCCAAGATAGGCTTTGACAACTTCCGGGTTTGACTTTACCTCTTCAGGTGTGCCTTCTGCAATTTTTTTTCCATAATCTACAACATGGATATTGTCAGACAAACTCATGACAAGTTTCATGTCATGTTCAATTAACAAAATGGACAGATCCTCGTTGTCTCTCAACCAGACAATCAGTTCATCAAGCTCTTTTGTTTCCTGGGGATTCATGCCTGCAGCAGGTTCATCTAAAAGCAGTAAAAAAGGATTTGTAGCGAGAGCTCTTGCAATCTCTAGACGGCGTTGCGCACCATAAGGCAAGTTCACCGCCATCTCATTGACATATTGTTCCAGACCAATTTTTTCCAGAATTTCATAACTGTCATTTATCGCTTTTTTTTCTTCATCTTTCTGGCTCAAAGGTCGAATCATGGCCTTAATAATGCCTGAATTTAATCTGCAATGCCTTCCGATCATGACGTTTTCAAGGACGGTCATCCCTTCAAAGAGCCGGATATTCTGGAAAGTTCTTGCAAGTCCTTTCTCCGTCACATAATTGGTTTTAAGCCCGGTCAGCTTCTGGGTTGGTCTGCCGGGAGGTGTGATTTCCACGAGGCCCTCACTGGGAGGATAAATCCCTGTAATACAATTGAAAAATGTGGTTTTCCCGGCACCATTGGGGCCGATTAAAGCAGCAATCTGTCCCTTTTCAACTGAAATATTTACAGCGTCCAGAGCTTTAAGCCCACCAAAGTTCATTGTGAGGTTTGTTACATTGAGTATAGGTTCCATAAATTTATTCTTTTACTTTTTTAAATTTATATATTTTACGCACACTTTGAATTAAACCTTCCGGTTTAAACACCATGACGATGACCTGCAGCGCGCCAAATACAAGCATCCGGTATTCAGCGACAGCTCGAAGGTATTCAGGCAGCAGTATCAGCACAAGGGCACCGGCAATAACACCAATGGCAGATCCCATACCACCGATAACCACAACGCATAAAATGGTAATGGACTCCCAGATCGTAAAGGACATGGGATTGATAAATGATGTTTTTGCAGCAAATACCACCCCGCCAATACTGGCCCAGGTTGCCCCAAGTGCAAAAGCGGTCAGCTTGGTTTTAAATTTGTCAATTCCCATTGCTTGACAAGCAATCTCATCGTCCCTTAAAGCAATCCAGGCACGACCGATTCTGGAGTTCTCAAGCCTGCTGACAAAGAAAATAGTCATTAAAACAAGCGCTATCACAATAAAATAAATATAGATAACTGAATTATGCTGATTAAATTGATGACCGAAAAAAGAGGGGGCTGGGATATTTCCAATCCCGCGTGGCCCATTGGAAAAATCATCCCAGTTTTCAAGGACAATTCTGATAATTTCTCCAAAACCCAAAGTAACAATAGCCAGATAATCTCCCCTTAGCCTTAACACCGGGTATCCCAGCAGGGTTCCGGCGATGAAACCAAAAACGGCGCTGATGGGTAAGACCATCCAGAAGCTGATACCAAAATGCAGGTTTAAAAGCGCATATGCATAGGCGCCTACTGCATAAAAAGCAACATATCCGAGATCCAGAAGTCCTGCCAGTCCCACAACAATATTCAGGCCAAGGCCAAGCATGACATACACCAGCGCTGATATCATAATACTGGTATGGTACATAGGAAAAACAAAGGGATAAGCAAGGAAGAAGACAGCCAGGGCTGTCAAAAAAGGTATTTTAAATTTTTCGTTCTGCAGCAGCCTGTGAACAATAGGTATATCATCTTTTATATCTGATTTCTTTCTTTCCTCTTTCATCCGCAAAAAATAATTCCAGACAAGGGAGGCAAAAAAGGCGACGACTCCAACCCACAAGAGGTTGCTCCACCTGAAAATCACAATATGCTTTATAGTATTAATCTTTATGACCATGATGGGGAAGGTCAGCACCATGAACCATAAACCAATAAAAAATGATTGTTTGATCTCTTTTTTTGTAACCATAATCAACTTTCGAAATAAGGTAGTTAAACTTTAGACGTCGTGTCTCTGCCAAGGATACCCGATGGTCTGAATATCAGAATAATAACAAGAATAGTAAAGGCAAAAACATCTTCATACTCACTCCAGAAATAGCCGGTAAACATGCTTTCACTGATCCCCAGGACCAGACTGCCCAAAACAGCACCGGGAATACTTCCGATTCCACCTAAAACAGCGGCAATAAAGGCTTTAAGCCCTGCCATAAACCCGATCATAAAATTGATCTGGCCGACGTGGCAGGCAATTAGAACACCGCCAATGGCAGCCGTGGCTGATCCCACAACAAAAGTCGTGGAAATAACCTTGTTTACGTTGATGCCCACAAGAGAGGCCATGATTTTATCTTGAGCCGTGGCCCTCATGGCTTTACCAATCTTGGTGAATTTAATGAGTATCCCCAAAAGAATCATGACAATGATGGTTGCAACAATGATTGTCATTTCAACTGAGGTAATGATGTGGCTGAAAGGTTCCCAGAATTTAAAATCAGGGATCAGGCTTTCAAATGGCATATACTCTGATGTCTGGGCAAGCATGACATAATTTTGTAAAAAAAGGCTCATGCCAATGGCAGAGATCAGGGCAGAAAGCCTTGGAGCGGTTCTTAAGGGCTTGTAGGCTATTTTTTCAACGGTAAATCCATATGCGCAAGAGTAAACAATCGCAAAAACAAAGGCAAGGATAACGATAACAGCAGAGTTCCATCCCCAAAGTCCTAAAACGCTGGCAACAATAAGGGCAGTCATGGCACCAATCATATAGATTTCACCATGGGCAAAGTTAATCAACTGGATAATACCATAAACCATGGTATACCCGAGAGCGATCAAGGCATATATGCTTCCCCTTGTAAGGCCGCCTAAGAATAGTTCTAAAAAATAGACAGGGTCTGCAACGATCTCTTTGATTCCCAAGAAACCAAGAATTCCGACTACTGCCACACCCAATATAATATTAAACAGACGCATGTTTATTTATTATTATCTCCTAAACTTTGTTAAATTTAAGCAAAATTAAACCATATAAAAACAGGAGCGGTAATATGTGTTTCTCTTACGCTCCTGTTTTTATTTTTATTTCAGGTATTAATTAACCTGGGTGTATTTTCCATTCTGAACTTGATATACAGAAAAACCAGCGCCGATAACGTCGCCGTTTGTATCAAACCCAATGGGGCCCAATGGAGAATTAACCTGGATTTCCATCATAGCTGCTCTCATCTTGTCATAATCAAGGGAACCTGCTTTTTCAGCAGCCGCCGCAAGCGCCTGAACACATGCATAACCATTATGGAAGAAAGTGCCGGGAGCTTCGCCGTATTTTGCCTGATGTTTGGCAGAGATTTCTTTCCAGATCGGGTTGTTGGAAGTGTCATTCGGGCCTGTTGCATAAACACCGTCAGAATATTTGCCGGCCAGTTGTACAAAGTTGTCACCGATGATTCCATCAGCGCCAAAGAATTGGGTTTTCACTTTTTTCTTTTTGATCATACCAACAATTTTGGACGCATCTGAATGATAGCCGCCCCACATGGTAATTTCCGCTTTAGATCTTTTGATTTTTTGTACAATAGCTGAATAATCAACAGCACCGGTTGTTACACCTTCATGAAGAACTACTTCAACTCCGCCCAGTTCTTCAAAAAATGATTTAACAAGTTCCATCTGGCCTTTTCCATAATCGCCTTTGTCATGGATAAGGGCAACGGTTTTGGCTTTCAGATCATTTTTTACAAATGTGGCCATCAGATCAGCCTGGGCACCATCATAAGAAATAGTTCTGAAAAAGTTGGGATGTTCACCTTTAAGAGTCAGGTCATCATTGGTGGATGCAGGGGAGACAACAATAAGTCCGGCATCTTTATAAATTTTGTTTGCTGCGATGGTGGAACCGGAGCAGACGTGGCCGACAATCATCTGTGCGCCGTCTGATACAAGTTTTGTAGCCATGTTAACTGCGACTTCAGGCTTACATACATCATCGCCAACCAGCAATTCAATTTTTTTACCAAGAATACCGCCTTTGGCATTAATGTCTTCAATTGCAATCTCAACGCCTCTTACAGCTGAAATGCCATAGGGTGCCAAGTCACCGGAAATAACACCACCAGAACCGAGCTTGATAGTGTCAGCGGCAAAACCAGGTGCGGAAATGCCAATCAATAATACTAATGCAAGTGCTAAAGCCTTAAAAAAAGATTTCATTTTGTACTCCCCTCCAGTTAAAATTATTGTTTCGTACAACATACTTACAACTTCAATAATGAATTTTGCAACTATAAAAAGAAGGATTCCTATAGTCAAGCAAAAAAATATGATCATGAGAAAAAAAACATTGATAAAAATTCAAAACATCATAAAAATTGGATATTTACCTTGTATATACAAGTAGGATTGTCCATTCGATTTCAATGCATTTTAAAGATTGAATTTGTACCAAAAATAACAGATAAAATGTCTTACAAATTTATGATTATTATATTCTCAATTTCGATGGTTAATGTTTCCACATCCTCCTTTATATTTTTTCATGGTACAGGACAAAATTTTTTGGATTTATTTAAATCGACATAGGTCTCAAACATTTCCATTAATGCACCGATTTTTTTCTCGTAATTTTTTTCATCAATGGAAGGAATAATCTGATGAGAACCAATATAAAAACAATAACGAATAAGAGAAATCATTTCAACTTGTTCAGGATCATCGGTCATCAGAGAAAACATGGCGCGCAAAAACCCCATTCGCTGCTTGTCAATTCTTTCTTGAAAGCTCCTTGCCAGAGGGTCTCGTAAAGCCCATGCCCGGATAGCAACTTCAATATCAGGGTCCATATTCTCTTTTGAAAGTTTCAAAAGGGTTGAATTTATTCCTTTAAAGGATTTTTCCTGCTTTTGAATTTTCACGATATCAAAGGTTTGTTTTTTCTCCCAAAATCCTAAAAGTTTTTCAAAATATTCATCCCGATTTTTAAAATGATGGTAAAATGAACCTTTGGTTTTATTTAATTTATAGGTGAGGTTTTCAATGGTGAGGTCAGCAGCACCACTGGTTTTAAGAATATCAAAACCCTGTTCGAACCAAGCTGCCTTGTTTAGTTTTTTCATTTCCCCATCTCAGTTATTAGACCATACAGTATGGTATGTTGAATTTCAATATCAGTTGTAAATTCTCAAATCAAGGGAAAAATAATTTTTGTTATTGTTTGGCCGCCAAGTCATGAAGCCGGTTTGATTATGGGACAATCTAAATCATTATTATAAGAAAGTGTAAAAAATATTTGTAGTAAAGATTCAAAATATTGTATGCTTTGTTAAAAAAGCCACGGGGAATATAAAAAAAACCTGACCCCGCCCATTAGAATCTATTCACCATTTTTTAAAGTTATAATTTTGAAAGGGACCGCTCGATAATGAATACAAATGAAAAAATTGTCTGCATCAGGCAGTTGATGAGAGAAAATGACGTCTCCGCCGTCATCATTCCAAGTAACGACCCCCACCAGAGCGAATATCTTGCCGAGTACTGGCAGGTAAGAAAATGGCTGACAGGCTTTTCAGGCTCTGCAGGAACAGCTGTCATCACCATGGAGCATGCAATATTATGGACGGATTTTCGATATTATATTCAGGCTGAAGAACAGATATCCGGCTCTTTATTTGAACTATTTAAAATAGGAGTTCCAGATGTGCCCGCCTTTGATAAATGGCTGGCAGATACATTGAAACCGGGCGATACAATCGGTATTGACGGGAATGTGTTCAGTATGGCTGATGTAAAAAAGCTTGAGGCACGGTTTGAATCCAAAGGACTTTGTCTTAATTCAGGGATTGACTCAATTAATGGATTCTGGAAGAATCGTCCTTCCTTGCCCAATTCACCCGCTTTTTCTTTTCCGGAAAAATATGCGGGGCAGAGCCGTGGTGATAAAATTTTGGAAATCCGGAGGCAGATGAATGATTCGGGGGCCTCGTATCATTTAATGGCCACCCTTGATGATATTGCATGGGTATTGAACCTTCGGGGCAGGGATGTTCATACAAATCCTGTCAATATGGCCTTTGTATTGATCTCTCCTCAAAAGGTGTTTTTATTTATCAGTAAAGAAAAAGTTAATGATAAACTTGCAAAAGAGTTGAATACGGATGACATAGATATTCTAGAGTACGAGGACATCTATGCAGCGTTAAAGAAAATTGAAGATAATCAAATTGTTCTGGTTGACCCGGGTAATACAAACTACAGACTTTTTAAGTCCATTAATAAAAAGTGTACGATTGTTGAAAAACCCAACCCGGCCATTGCTTTGAAAGCGATCAAAAATGAAACAGAAATCGCTCATTTGAGACAGACCTTAATAAAAGATGGTGTGGCTGTTGTCAGTTTTCTTTTCTGGCTTGAGCATCAGACCCAGAATGCGAATCTCTCTGAGCTCACAGTTGCTGATAAACTCTATGGGTTTCGGAAAAAACAAAAATTGTTTGTGGATAACAGCTTTGATCCGATCATGGCCTTTAAGGATCACTCAGCCATGTGCCACTACTCTGCCACGGGACAAACCAATATACCCATCGTTGATACAGGCATGTTTTTGACAGATTCAGGGGGAAATTATCTCACCGGAACAACAGATATTACACGAACCATTTATAAGGGACATCCGTCAAAGCAGGAAATAACCGATTACACACTGGTGCTCAAGGGACATATTTCAGTGGCAACAACTTTGTTTCCAAAAGGCACCCGGGGTTTTCAGGTGGACACTCTCTCAAGGCAGTACCTGTGGAGACAGGGAATGGACTTTGGTCATGGTACGGGCCATGGTGTGGGATTCTTTTTGTGTGTACATGAGGGGCCTGCAAGGATAAGTCCCCATCCGGTCGATGTAAGCCTCAAAAAAGGGATGGTGCTGACCAATGAGCCCGGCCTTTACAGAGAAGGTAAACACGGCATACGGCTTGAAAACATGATTCTTGTGGATCAGGCTTTTGAAAACGAGTTTGGGATATTTATGAAATTTGAAAATTTGACCTATTGTCATTTTGAAAGAAATCTGATTGATAAAAGTTTACTTACCAAAGAGGAGAAAGATTGGGTCAATACCTATCATAAAAAGGTATTTGAAAAATTATCTCCCAGGTTGGATGGAGACATAACATCCTGGCTTAAGGAAAAAACAAGGCCCTTATAAAAAACGCGTACCCCCAAAATTGTATTTTCGGATTTTATTTGGTCAGAACAAAATAAGGGTATGAAAAACAAACTTTAAAAATATGGCATGGTTTTTGAATATTCTGAAGCTGTGATTGAATAAATATCATTGGCCATTTAAAAACGTGAACTAAGTATTTAAATAAAAGAGTATCGTGTAAAACCATTAATAACATATATGTAAAATAAGGAGAAAATTTATGGTTAGCTGGTTATGTAATAAATGTGGGTATACCTTTAATGCAGATGCGCCTCCTGAAAAATGTCCTTCGTGCAACAGTGATTGTTCCTTTGTTGACAATTCATGCTATACGCCTGACTGTGCAGGTGAATCTAATGATCCTCAGATCAAAGGAGAAAGCTAAAAACAATTCGCTTTCTTAAAATTTGTGGAGACCGTTATGACAAAAAAATACAGGATAAAAACATCTTGTCCTCAGTGTGGATGCTCTGGAGTGTCCCATCTGTCTGAAGGGGAAATAAAAAAACGGTATGGTGATGTTCCCAATATTGCGCTTGAATGCCATGAATGTATGATGGTTATGGAAGCAGAAGTTGAGAAAGATTCGGATTAGAGTGCTGTTTTAACTTTTATCGTCGTTTTAGGACGCCATTTATGCCTGGCAAAACATAATTAAGGGCATCAGCGGATTTGAGACAGATTTGTATTGTTGTAAGATAAATTTGAAAAATTGAATTATTTTTTGAGAAAATAACTATTCTTAAAAGAAAATATTAAAGGAAGCAAAAATGGCAGAACCCAAGGATATGTATCAATGTCAGACGATGAGTTGCGGTTATATTTATAATCCTGATAAAGGCGACAGAAAGGGAAAGATCCCAAAGGGAACAAAATTTGAAGATCTTCCAGAAGACTGGAAATGTCCTATCTGTGGTGCGAGTACCAAAGCGTTTAAACCGCTCGGTTAACTTGAATCATTAAAAAATACCAATGAAGGCACCAAGATGAACAAGGGGAATTTAGATGAAATGGTTGCAGTTTTTAACACCCACCAAATCAATGGATTTTAGCCGGGCCCAGAAGTATATTTCTCAGCATCCCGGAGAAGATATAACCATACTGGATGTCAGACAGCCCTCTGAATATAAGGAGGGCCATATCCCGGGAGCCACCCTGATTCCATTGCCACAGCTGTCTGACAGGCTTGACGAGATTGATCTTGAAAAACCGACTTTGGTTTACTGAGCCATCGGCGGGCGCAGCCGTGTTGCTGCGCAGATCCTTGCCGGGAAAGGCTTTAAAAAAGTATTTAATATTGCAGGCGGCATAACAGCTTGGGATGCCAAAATCGCAATTGGTCCCCAGGATCTTGGGATGGATCTTTTCACTGGCAGAGAGGAACCGCAGGATGTGTTAAAGGTAGCATATTCACTTGAACAGGGGTTGTACGATTTTTATATTTCCATGGAAAAAGAGGCAAAAGAAGAAAAAGTAAAAGATCTTTTTGGCGAGTTATCTGATTTTGAAGTGAAACATCAGATGTCTATTTATCTAGCTTATAATGAAATAAGCGACAGGGAAGTGAACAAAGCGGAATTTGAAAAAATGGTTGAAACAAAGGCTTTGGAGGGGGGACTGTCCACCACAGAATATATGGATCTTTTTAACCCTGATCTCAGTTCTGAAAAAGATGTGATTTCCCTTGCAATGTCAATTGAGGCCCAGGCCCTGGATCTTTATCAAAAAGTATCCATAAAAATTAAAAATCCGGAATCAAAGGATATTATAAATAAAATTGCCAATGAAGAGAAATTTCATATAGCAAGCCTGGGTAAGCTTATGGACAGTCTTTAACAGGGATATCACACCCCACCTGAGGGTAACAGGCAAGCTGAAGATCATGGAAAATAGAGATTAAAATGAGAAAACATCTTATACTGGTTGGCGGTGGTCATGCCCACATGATGACCCTTGAAAATACTGGAAAGTTTGTTGAAAAAGGGTTCAAAGTGACTGTGATTGGCCCTTCTTTTTACCACTATTATTCAGGTATGGGACCAGGTTTGCTGGGCGGAACATACAATACCAACGATATACGGTTTGCCACAAAAGAAGTGGTTCAAAGACAAGGTGGGATATTTGTGAAAGATAAAGTCACCCGTATAGATCCGGACAGAAAAGAGGTTTTTACCAAAACAGGACATACATTCTCTTATGACATTGTTTCTTTTAACGCCGGCAGCGATGTCCCTATGCAGGCTGTGGATGGGGACAACGATAATATTTATTCAGTTAAACCCATTGAGAAACTGAAGGAGGCCCGTGACAAATTAAAAACCATCTTTTCACAAAAAAAGATGGTTATAAGTATTGTAGGGGGTGGACCTTCATCTGCAGAAGTGGCTGGAAATGTGTGGCAGCTGGCAAAACAAATGAATAAGCATATGCCGGATATCCATATTTTTGCCGGGAAAAAATTTATGGCTAAATTTCCTGAAAGTATAAGGTTACGAATCATCTCTACCCTTACCAAAAGGGGAATTCAGATTTTTGAGACTGGCTATGTGCAAAAGATCACGTCCAATGAAATCTGTATTGAATCAGGTGAAAGGTTTTCCACAGATTTTATTTTTATGGCCTTAGGGGTCAAACCGTCAGCCATATTTGAGGCATCCGGTCTGCCCGTTGGACCGGACAAAGCACTTTTAGTGAATAAATACCTGCAAAGTGAAAAATATCCGGAAATATTCGGCGGCGGTGATTGTATTTATTTTAATCAACAGCCGTTGGACAAGGTCGGGGTATATGCCGTGCGGCAGAATCCAGTCCTTCTCCATAATTTGATGGCAGCCCTGAAAGAGGAAAGCCTTGAGCCTTTTGATCCCGGCCCTGATTATCTTCTGATTTTCAATATTGGAGGCGGATGTGGTGTACTCAAAAAAAAATGGCTGGTGTTTGCCGGTAAATTGGCATTCATAATTAAAGACTATATTGATCGTAAGTTTATGAATAAATTTCAGGCCATAGAAAAATTGCTATGAGTTTTAAGGATAAATGATTATGAAAAAAAGATTGGGAATTAAAGTTGTACTTTTGCTCATTATTGCAGGTTTAATTTTCCTATTTTTTTTATTTGATATGGATCAGTATCTCTCCATTGCTAATTTGAAAAGTGAGCTTGACGCTTTTAAGGCGTTTTATGAGCGGCATGAAGTTCTGACAATGGCTGTTTACAGTATCCTTTACATCCTCATGGTGGCATTGTCCCTTCCGGGAGCGGTCATAATGACCCTTGCAGGGGGTGCCCTGTTCGGACTTTTTTACGGGGTTGTTCTTGTCTCTTTTGCAAGTTCCATTGGCGCTACTTTAGCCTTTTTAGTTTCAAGGTATATGTTTAAAGACTGGGTCCAGAATAAATTTTCATCAAAGCTTGTTGCCATTAATAAAGGAATAGAAAAAGAAGGCGGATTGTATCTGTTTACCCTGAGGCTCGTGCCGGTGTTCCCGTTTTTTGTGATCAACCTTGTCATGGGAGTGACTACCATTCGTACTATGGTCTTTTACATCGTCTCCCAGGTGGGCATGCTTCCGGGAACCATTGTTTTCATAAATGCCGGAACCCAGCTTGCAAAAATAGAAACAGCCAAGGGGATTTTATCATTAAACCTTATTTTGTCCTTTGCATTATTGGGTATTTTCCCCATTGCAGCAAAGAAATTTACTGCCATGGTTAGGCGTCAGAGAATATTCTCAAAATTTTCAAAGCCGAAAAATTATGAATATAATCTTGTGGTGATCGGGGCCGGGTCCGCAGGTCTTGTGGCTTCATATATAGCCGCTGCCGTCAAGGCTAAAGTCGCTTTGATTGAAGAGCATAAAATGGGTGGGGACTGTCTGAATACAGGATGTATCCCGAGCAAGTCACTCATCGCAAGTGCAAAACTTATTTCCTATGCAAAAAGAGCAAAAGAATTCGGTATTGACACCATATCTATGGATTTTAATTTTGCAAATATCATGGAACGGATTCAATCCATTATTAAGAAGGTGGAGCCACATGATTCAATTGAGCGGTATACGGAATTGGGTGTGGATTGTATCAAGGGCAGGGCAAAGATTGTTTCTCCTTTTGAAGTGAAAGTGGATGATAATATTTTAACCACAAGAAATATCATTGTTGCAACAGGAGCAAAACCAATGGTTCCGGATCTGCCGGGGCTTGATAAGATTGGCTATTTAACCTCTGATAATATCTGGGATATCAGAAAGCAGCCAAAAACTCTTTTGGTATTGGGTGCAGGACCCATCGGGTGCGAACTTGCCCAGGGGTTTTCACGGCTGGGATCAAAGGTGATACTTGTTCATAGGGGCTCGATGATAATGAAAAAAGAAGACTCTGATGCTGCCAAAATTGTTTTAGACAAGTTTGCAGATGAAGGCATCAAGGTCCTTTTGAAACATTCAGCAAAAGCCGTTGAAGTTCTCGGGGATAAAAAACAATTGGTTTGCGACAATGAAGGAAGACAAGTTAAGATCGTATTTGATGAGATGTTGATCGCCCTTGGAAGAACCCCGAATGTTAAAGGTTTTGGCCTTGAAGAACTTGGCGTTGAATTAACCAAAAGCAGGCATATTGAGGCCAATGAGTTTTTGCAGACCCGTTTTCCTAATATCTATTGCAGCGGGGATGTACACGGCCGGTATCAATTTACCCATGTTGCCGCTCATGAATCCTGGTATTCTTCTGTAAACGCTTTATTCGGCGGATTTAAAAAATTTAAGGTGGATTACAATACCATTCCCTGGGCGACTTATACTGACCCTGAAGTGGCAAGGGTTGGCATAAATGAAACAGATGCCAAACAAAAGGGGATTGATTATGAGATGGTTAAATATGGAATTGATGATCTTGACCGGGCGATTGCAGACTCTGAAAATCATGGGTTTGTAAAGGTATTAACGGTACCTGGAAAAGATAAAATATTGGGTGTCACCATTGTGGGAAATCATGCAGCTGATATGATTTCAGAGTTTGTCCTGGCAATGAAACATGGGATAGGCCTGAATAAGATACTCGGGACGATCCATATCTACCCTACGATGAGTGAAGCCAATAAGTATGCCGCAGGCTTGTGGAAGAAAAATCATGCGCCTGAAAAATTGCTTGCATGGATAAAAAAATACCATGCCTGGATGCGAAAATAGACAAGGTGTTTTAATGTTAAATTACTAAATAATTAATTTAAAAGGAGTAGCTAAAATGAAAGTAAAGATTAGTAAAATGTGTATGGGTGACAGGAATTGTAATGACCTTTGTCCTGAAATTTTTGAATATGATGAAGATCAGTTGAAATCCACAATTAAGGTGGATGAAATTCCTGAGCATCTAAAAGATATTGTTCGCAGAGCAGCCAGTGAATGCGGCGCAGATGCCATTACGATTGAAGAATAAAAAAAATAGAAGGTCGGTATGATTAAGTTCAGGGAAAGCCAGACAGCAATTAATCTTCATACCTCTTTTGCAGCAGAGGCCCAGGCCAGAACAAGGTATGACTTTTTCGCAAAAAGAGCCCGGGATGAGGGATATATTCAGATTGCAAAAATATTTAAAGAGACTGCAGGCCAGGAATTTGAGCACGCTCTCCGGTTTTTTAAATTTTTTAATGAGGGAGAGCTTGAAATCAAATGGACCTTCCCCACAGGTGTAATTAAGAATACCAGGGCCAATCTGATTTCAGCAGCAGATTTGGAGAAATATGTCAGTGAAGATATGTATGAGACATTTGCAAAAATGGCTAAAAAAGAAGGGTTTGCCAGGGCTGAAGATACTTTTTACAATATTATTGTAGCTGAAAAGCATCATGAAAAAATGTATCGTGAATTGGCAAGGAATATTTCATATGAAAGGGTTTTTCAAAAAGACGAAGAACAGACCTGGCGTTGCCTGAGTTGTGGGTACCTCCATAAAGGAGATTCCGCACCTGAAAAATGTCCTGCCTGTGTGAAACCCACTGGGTTTTTTGAATTGCTTTGTGAAAACTGGTAAATACCACAATGAGTGAGGCATTTATGTCTCACTCATTGTGTCTCATTTTCGTATATTTAAACCCTTTAGCCTATCGGATAGATAGAAAACCCTACTTAAAATCCATTTTATTCCAAAACCAGTCCAGGCACATAATTTGCTTCTATTTTTGGTAACAGCATGTGTGTTAACTAAAAAAAATGGAGCAGGATATGAGTCTAAATGATATAAAACACAACTGGAACCTTGTTAATTCTGTGGATTGGGAAATGACACCTGAAGAAGCCATTGCACTCCACCTTGAATGGGGCCCGTTAAGATCACAAGCCTACTATAATTCAAGAGATAATGATAATGAAACCGTGTATTTCGTCATAAACACCTGGAAAAATCCACCCATCTTAACCCTGGTCCGAAGGAGAGGATTCGATTCTGAGGATCTGGGAAATTTCAGACTTCCCCAAAAACTTGAAACAGAGTTTATGAAGGGAATCGGTCAATACAAAGGCGTCTATGCTGTTGAGGGAAAAGTAAGAGATTGGCTCAAAAAGGAACTTGAAGTTTAAGCCAAAGCTTAATCACCACCCTAGAGTTCACTTGCCAATTGTTCAGGGCAGGAATTTAACCCATTGCCATATTTCTGCCCTGAATTTTTTTATTTACCTTTTTTATTATTTTCTATAAAGTCTTTTACCATCAAATCCCCCAATTGTTTTGATCGATTTGTGGCTGATTCCACGGCATTTATCATGGTTGTTCTAAGTCCGCCCTGTTCAAGGGTATGGATTCCTGCAATGGCAGTTCCCCCGGGGGATGCGACCCTGTCTTTTAGTTGTCCCGGGTGTTCTTTGGATTCAAGCAAAAGTTTTGCTGCCCCAAGAACGGTCTGTGTGGATAAAAACAGGGAATCTTTTCTTGAAAGTCCCATTTTTACTCCCCCATCTGCCATGGCATCAATAATGGTAAATATATATGCCGGGCCGCTGCCGCTCAATCCTGTAAATGCATCCATGAGGACGTTTTCCTGGATAAAGACGGTTTTACCGACAGAATCAAAAATAGTCCTTGCCTCTGCCACATCTTTTTCCGAAGCGAACTCTCCTGCAGCAATGGCCGTGGCACTTTCTTTCACAAATGCACAGATATTGGGCATGACCCGGATCAGCCGAAGCTCTTTATGAAGCCCTGCGGCAATGGCCGCAAGGGGAACGCCTGCTGCAATGGATATGATCAGCTTTGACTGATCAAGGGCATCAGCTGTTTCCTTTAAGACCGATCCAAGAATTTGGGGTTTTGTTGCATAAATAACTATTTCAGATTTCTTGGCCACTTCAATATTGCTTGTGGTAGTTGATACCTTGTATTTGTTTTGAATTGCTTCCAAAAGATCTTCAGCAATGTCTGAACAGATTATATTTTCGGGTTTTGCAGCCTTGGAGAGAACCAAACCGCTTATCAAGGCCTCACCCATATTTCCGCTACCAATAAATCCTATCTTTTTTTCCTGCAGCATATTTAAAATACTCCCTAATGTATTGATGAAATAGAAAAATCATATTAGGACTTAAAAATTAATATAGTCAAGAGATATTATCTATTCCCGCCAGGCAACGGCATATTGAAATAAAATTACCGAAGATTTCCATGCAACCCATATCTCTGCGTAAAATTCATTTGAAAAAAGAACAGATGGCATTTCAGATGAGTGACAATTATTTTTGAATTCAATAATAAATGCTTTGATAAACTTAAATGATCATGGGAAAAAGTTGGTTAGAAGATTTAATGAAGATCTTTTTCACCTGATTTAGGCAAATTAAAAAAATGCAGAACACCACAATTATAATATAGTGTTGCCGGGAATCGGTATTTCAGATAAAATCAATCATTCCCAATAAAATCACGGGTGTGATTTTTGTGGGTATCAAAGCTTGGCTTAAACACAACTTTGTTTGGGTGTTGCATGATTGTTTAAATGCTTAACGACAATTCCCATTCTGATGGGGTGTTTCTGAACTCTAAGGTTATTGTCATAGAAACGATAAATGATTTTAAGTCAAAACAGGAGGTAACTTATGTCAAAAGAATTCGTATTAACCGCTTTTAGCAAGGACAGGCCCGGCATTGTCGCTGATATTTCTAAGGTAATTTACGAAAACGAATGTAATATGAAAGATTCTACCATGACAAATCTGGCCGGTGAATTTGCCATTATCTTGTTGTTTTCTCCACTGTCTGTTGGAGAAGAGACCGAATTGGAAGAAAAGCTTACCGCTGAATGCCGTCGACTGGAAAGGGAGAAGGGCATCACTGCCTTTATTCGGCCGGCAAGCCATCCCGCAGCAAAGTCGAAAACCGATTATTATGTTAAAAACCTTTACGTGGAAGGCCTGGATCAGGCTGGCATTGTTTACAAAGTGAGTCGTTTGCTTGCTGACAATGATATCAACATCACCTCACTGAATTCAGAGGTGAAATTTTCACCGGAAAGCGGTGGAGCCATTTATTGTTTGTCAATTTGGGTTGAGATTCCACAAAATATTACCCTGCAAACGTTGGAACAAGGTCTTCATCAAATCGAAGATCAGTTAAATGTTGATATCACCGTGGAGTGATTTGCTGCGTTTATAAAAAATTAAGTTCAAATTACGACTTTACCACTAAGTTAATAGTCATGTAGAGGTGTTTAAAATTTTGAAGACGAAATGATCCCGCTTTCTTTACAATTAGAGTTAAGATCGAATGATTATTGGAATGTTAATTAACTTTATTTCATCCATATCAGCGTTGGTATTTTGTTTGTTCATATTTGCTTTGCCGTTTTAAAAGCTTTTGCTCTTTATCTTTAAATCATCTTTCGCAAAAAGTGGTGAACGTGGCTGATACCAGAGTTAATATTTGTTGCTCGAATAATTAATCAGGGTGATTGAATTTCATGAATATAATGGGATATTTACGCTACTGTATTTCATATAAAAAGAAAATATGTTTTAATGGGAAATCAAAAACCAAATGATTAAGGGGGAAAAATGGTAAAATGGATAGTTTTTTTATGTTGCCTCGGGTTGTTCTTTTCATCACCTTTATTTGGCCAGAACTTTTTAAATGGATACTCAAGAACGACCAATGCTGCCATCAGTGGTTACAACAACAAACATTTGAGTAATGTAAGCCCGGAAGATTGTGCCCGTGCCTGTGATAATGAGAGATCATTTACCTGCAAATCTTTTGATTACTATAAAAACTCCAATGCCTGCGACTTGAGCTCAAAGAGCGCATCTGATGTGGGCGGATTAAGCACAAATACCCCATCCTATGATCACTACCACCGACACCAAAGAGCGGCCACCAATGTTCAGCCGGCTCCTGCGGTGCAAAGTACAGGCAGCCGTATAACAGGCAACCGTATAAATGGATATTCAAGAACGCCCAATGCGGCTATCAGTGGTTACAACAACAAACATTTGAGTAATGTAAGCCCGGAAGATTGTGCCCGTGCCTGTGATAATGAGAGATCATTTACCTGCAAATCTTTTGATTACTATAAAAACTCCAATGCCTGCGACTTGAGCTCAAAGAGCGCATCTGATGTGGGCGGATTAAGCACAAATACCCCATCCTATGATCACTACCACCGACACCAAAGAGCGGCCACCAATGTTCAGCCGGCTCCTGCGGTGCAAAGTACAGGCAGCCGTATAACAGGCAACCGTATAAATGGATATTCAAGAACGCCCAATGCGGCTATCAGTGGTTACAACAACAAACATTTGAGTAATGTAAGCCCTGAGGACTGTGCCCGTGCCTGTGACAATGAAAGATCATTTACCTGCAAATCCTTTGACTATTACAAAAATTCCAATGAATGTGACCTGAGTTCAAAAAATGCTTCTGATGTTGGTGGGCTAAGCACTAATTACCCGCCCTATGATCATTATTCAAAGTCAGGTATTCAGACAAAATCCAACTCAGGTGCTTTTGAAACTTCTTCCGGAGATTCAATTTTTTCCAGATGGAATAAGGATGCCTGTGGATACACCAGATGGTCACAATTTAAATTAAACCGATCCACGGTTATCGGAAAACTTTTCGTATGGTATCATTGGCGAAATAATGAAAACAATGTTGCTTTTAATATTATCAACCGCAGCAATCAACAAGTAGCACAGGGTAATTTTAAACGCGGAGATTGTGATCCTTTCCAAACACAATGGTGTAATGCCGAAACAATTCTCAACATACAACTTCCTGCAGGAGAGTACGCCGTTCAAGTGAGTCAACCTCGAATTTGTCAAAATATGAGAAGTAATAAAAAAGGATATATACAAATAAAGTCATCCCGTTCCAATAGCGGTGTTCCCTCAACCCCGTCATCCCCCTGGGATTGAATTGAACTTTATATAAGAAACCACTCAGATACCTTTTACAACCATGGTTTATCTTCAAAATGTTCAGATGTTTCATAGGTTAATAAAAGTTGGGCACTGAAACTGATAATAGTGATGGCAAGATTTAATTTAAGGAGAATGGATGCGCAAATTATTTGGTTTTTTAGTTGCAGTTGCTTGTTATATTCCCATAGTTTTACTGGCCATCTGGCTGGGTGAAGATAAAGAAATTCTTGGATTAATTGCAGCGGGCTTGTTTTTGTTTTTTGGGTTTGCCCTTTGTATGGCAATTTACAGTGCCGTGGGTATCCCGGATAAAGAAAAGACTGCCGGGAGCGTAGAACCCATAGTATCGGAACAGGATAAAATCAAGGAAAAAGATAAACTGGATACTGGTTCTGCAGCCATTGCAGTTACCATGGCGAACACAGATCAATTCGATGATTTTGATGATGGCGAATGAGTCTAAAATGTGAGGGGCATCTTTGCGGCCTTCATTATAATATAAGAAATCCAGATGAAAAAAGTGTATACTTTATCTATAGGTCAAGACATTTTGAGGAGTGAGTATTTATGGCTGTAAAAAGCCTTCTCATAGAAAAGGAGGATACCTTAACCCCGGTTAATACTGGCTGAACCTATAAAACATCATGACAGAGAAATTATTAACAGAATACTCTGTATTTCTCACTTGAAATTTATATATGCTTATACCATGATTTTTCGCAAGTAAAACAAAATTAAATGGCAATTTTTTTTGCTGCCTCCCAACCGACTAAAGCCTTTTTCCTTGAAGTACCCCAGCGATATCGGTGAATTTTACCTGATCTGGCAATAACCCTGTGACAGGGTATTAAATACGCAACCGGATTGATGGCAATGGCACTTGCAACCGCTCTAAATGCTTTTGGGCGACCAATATATGCGGCAATATCCTTATAGCTTACTATATTCCCGCTGGGTATCTGTATTAAAGCTTTCCACACATTGATTTGGAAATTCGTACCCTTGATCAAGACATTAAACGGGCGGGAGTTATCAGCTTGATCAGGATTGAATATCTGATTTACCAGGGGCGCAATGGGTCGAGAATATTCACAAAACATCGCCCCGGGCCATGCGCCAAATAATTGATTCAGGGCATCATCTCTATTTTTTTTTTGTATGAATCCAAAATGGCATATCCCTCTTGCTGTAGTCGCGATCAAACACTCTCCAAAGGGAGAATTACAAAAACAATACTCTATTTTCAAGCCATGGCCCTGTTTTTTGAAATCACCGGGTGTCATTGCATCAAATGTAACAAACAAATCATGTAATCGGCTGGGGCCGGAAAGCCCCGCATCTAGTGACGTTTTTAGGAGGCTATTTGATTGTGCCAATTTTTTTTTAGTGTAATCCAGTGTGATGAACTGTAAAAATTGAACAGGTCCGATTCCCGCCCACCGTTTAAATATACGGTTAAAGTGATATTTACTTAAGTGGACACTGTCAGCAATTTCGTCCAGTGCTGGTTGTGATTTGAAATTATCTTCAATAAAATGAATCGCCTTTTCAATTCTTTTATAATCATCAGCCTGTTGTGAAAAATCATTCATAGCCATCTTAATCCTCCTATTATTATAATATTCTAATTCATTTGATGTCTGATGACCACCCGAATATTGCTTTATTATTCAGGCCGTAATATGGTGCAATCGTCTTACCATGGAAATTAAATTTGGAAATTGAGAATGTGTGATAAGAAATTAATTTTATTATTGGATTAAGAGACAGAATATAAGTGAGAAAAATAAAAACGGTTTGCCCCCGCGATTGCCTATACACTTTATTATTGACGTAGCCATCGAAAATGGTCAAATCCTTAAAACCCGGGAAAGCTTTGGCAATCCAATTTCCCAAGGGTTTATTTGGCCGGGCAGAAGCGGTGATCCCAAACGGGTATATCGTCAAAACAGGGTTTTATATCCCTTTGTAACATCTAACGAACAGGGTTCTAACGATTTATTCAAAATGACCGATTTACATGTTCTTTCGGTTTTTAAAATGTTGGAGAGATATGCCATAACAGGCACACTTCTCAGTTCAATCGTTAACTATAAAACAAGAAAGGTGCTTAAACAGATGCTTTTAACCAAACGAGTTTTTATTTTTATTCCATTAATTTATTTTTACCTGCTCCCAAATCCCGCCAGCTATGCTGGTGTTTATACAGATGATTTAACACGATGCATCATCGAGTCAACAGACTCACAAGACCGTTTGGTGCTTGTTAAATGGATGTTTGCGGCAATGTCGAAACATCCTGCTGTTCAATCCTTGTCTACTGTTTCGGAGAATCAGATTGACGAAGCAAATAAAAAATTGGCTGATCTCTTAACAAAATTATTAACTGAAACGTGTGAAGAAAAAGCTAAAAAGGCGATTAAATATGAACATGGAATGGCCATCCGAACCAGTTTTGAAAAATTAGGGCAAGTAGCAGCCCAAGATCTTTTTACTGACCCTAATGTAGCCAATATATTGGCAGGATTTTCAAAGCATCTTGATGAAAAAAAATTAAATACTTTAAAAACTGAATAATGGTTGAATGAGTGTTCAGTTTGTTGGATCGCAGACGACGTCATCAATGAAAGACAAAATGAATGCTTTGCAAATACTATCCCGGATTCGATTCAAGGCAGCATTTTATTTTTTTCTGATGATTTGTCCGCCCAATACATAACCGCTGCTGTTAACAAACCGAGAATGGTAAATCCAATGGCTAATGGCAGCGTAGTACCGTCAAAGAATCTTCCTACAATCATGCCCATTAATGAAGAAAGCAAGCTGGCAAAACATCCGATCACGGCAGCACCAATACCTGCAATATGTTCAAGAGGTTCCATGGCAATCGCATTCTGGTTGCCGAAAATGATACCCTACAGAAAAATGATACTGAAAAACAGGACATCATGAACCATAAAGGAGAATGACCACCCAGTGTAACTGTAACGACTAAATAAATTGTCATTATAAAGATAAAAAGTTTAACAGCCCGCCAGGATAATGCCCGCATACCAAGTCGCATGACGATGTGTGAATTAATAAATGATGCGCCGCCTAATGATAGGGCCAAAAAAGCCATATAAAATGGAAATTCCCTACCAAGACCATATACATCCTGAAAAACCTGTTGAGCGGAGTTCAGATATGCTAAAAGTGCACCGGATATAAATCCCGATGCCAAGGTGTACCCTAAGGATAGCCTGTTGCTGATCACTTCGATAAAACCCTTTAGAATTCGGTTCAGTGAAAAGGGTAACCGATCCTGTTTGAGAAGAGTTTCCGGCTGGCGTATACAAAACCATGCAAGGGCTAACAATCCCTGAATTATTAAAACGCTGAAAATACCACGCCAGTCTGAGGTAATCAATATTATTTGTCCCAGGGCAGGTGCAATTGCAGGAGCGAAAATGAAAACTGCCATGATTACGGACATTATCCGAGCCATAGTACGACCAGCATGTAGGTCCCTGATCAATGCGATAATAGCAGCTCGTGGACCGGCTGCCCCGATTCCCTGGATGAATCTTCCAGCCAGCATGACTTCAAATTGGATAGAAAAAACACTCATCAAACACCCTGAAACAAAAATTAGAATTCCGGTAAAAATAACAGGTTTTCTGCCAAAGCAGTCAGATAAAGGCCCGAATAGTAATTGTCCAATCCCAAAACCGAATAACAAAGAGGAAACTACAAGTTGTGCATCATTGGGGTGGCTTGTCCCAAGATCTCTTCCTATGTCCGGTAAAGCAGGGAGCATCATATCGATGGAAAGAGCAGTGATTGATATGATTACCGCCATGAGAGTAACAAACTCTTTGTAGCCAAGCCTTTTTTTCACAGATGGAGACCTTTTGTGCTTTTCGTTATAAATGTAGCCTAATTGGTAACAATTGGGTGAAAGGCCCATGGCCTTTATTAGATTTACATTGCCCATGTCGATGATAAATACTAATGCATGGATGTCCAGAGTATTTTATGATATTGTTTTAGTCAAAATGTATAGAAAATGACTATTGTTTCCAGATTTGGTATATCAAAACGCCAGCGATTAAAAAGGTTCTTTTAATGAGTATTCATATCATTTTTCATAAACAATATTATAATTCCGACTATGCTGATGATCCTGCAGCTCTTCCGGGCCGTCTGGAAGGGATTATGGCGCTTATAAAATCCAAGCCGGACATGTATCACATTACAAAGCCAGAACCCGCTTCAGATACGGATATATTGAGGGCTCATGGTAAGGGTCAATTAAATGTGATTAAATTTAATCCCCTTCGATACGAATTGGCGGCACTGGCAGCCGGAGGTGCCATTAAAGCGGCCCAAACCGCTTATAAAGGGACACCAGGCTTTGCCGTGATCCGGCCACCGGGGCATCATGCCTCAACCAATTCATGTTGGGGATTCTGTTATTTCAACAATATGGCCATCAGCCTGCTCAAATTATATTCCGAAAAAAAAATTCAGACGGCCTGTATCCTGGATTTTGACTTTCACACCGGAGACGGAAATATAAACATACTGGAAAACAGGAAAGACGGATTTAAGGTCACGATTTTTAATCCTGACTCGGTAGACAGGATAAATTATTTGAACGAGGTCGAAAGAGTCATGGACAATTTAACTGATGCAGATATTGTGGCGGCATCCGCAGGGTTTGATCATGGAATTGAAGACTGGGGCGGTCTTCTTTTTACAGAGGATTATAGGGAACTGGGCCGCATAATGAAACAAACATCACAGCGGCTTTGCCAGGGCAGGCGGTTTGCAATCCTTGAAGGCGGATACAACCATGATGCTCTTGGGATCAATGTAAATTCATTTTGCGAAGGATTTGACTAATCCGGATGTCCTTTTGTAACATGCTGGAGAATGATCTTTTAAATAGCTTTAAGGCGTTACCAAACAATTTTCTTTGGTTATAATGAATGTTAAATCAAATTTGAGGCGTCTACTATTGCCCTTGGAATTACCCAACTCCGGGGACTCCTAAACCATTAAAACTGATAAAGTTAAATGCAGGACAAAGTCAGTACTGTCAGGATAGGGTTCGTTTCATAACGATATGATCAAATGGCCCCCATAATAAGGATCGTTTTGGAGTGAATCCCAATTTTTTGTAAACGGCAATGGCACGTTTATTATCGGATCTGACACGAAATTCAATGGTTTTTATTGCTTTTGATTTTTTGGCCCAATCCAGCAATGCTCCCAATATGTGGCTGCCAATCCCCAACCCCCAGTTCTTTTTTGAAACAGAAAAGGCAAATTCTCCTGCACTTCGAAGTCTTTGCCACATACTAGCTCTAAAGGCCAGATATCCCACGACTTCATCCTGTAACCAGCCTATCAGAAGTGCATGATGCTCTGAATTCCGGCATCTTCTGATATGCTTTTTTTCGCTGTCCACTGAAATAGTATCAATCCCCTCATTAAAAGACAGAAAGCTGCTGTCCTGTCTGATTTTATAGACATAGCGAATCAGCTCGCCAGCTTCATTTTCCTGTGCTTCCTTAACCAGCAGTATCTGGTCGTTTTTGATGACGGATTTTTTTTGGTATAATTCCGGTGTGGCATTTTTGACTTGAACAAGTTCAAATACAAGGCTCAACAGATTTGCCAATAACATTTTAACAATGCTGTTGAATAAAACCGTCAGTTCGAATTCTCTTGCATAAACAGCACTGTAGTTCGGTGTTTGGACGGATATTTTTAGCATGAAAAACTCCTTGTCCTTGAATTTATTTTTTAAACGGGCACATCCTGCCTGTGTGAAATAAACCGATTCAAAACAACTGGAATCAAAGTCGAGATAGCCTTATAGGAGCTTATAGGAACAAATGAACATGTAAACTTGAAAGAAGGTTAAGCAAAATATTAATTTTTAATGAAGTGCAAGATCATGAACAAGTATAATTCAAATTTACTCTATTCTACAACAACTTGATATTATTAATCAATAAAAAAAATATCTACAACCCAGAAAGGGATTACCCTGATGAATCATATCGGATTGGATCTATATTCACAGATGAATTATATTACGGTTTTAAAAAAATAATTTGACAAAGCCAATTCATTTGATTTAACATCCTCTGAAATTTTAATGACGGAAAAAAATACAATAGAAATGAAAACAGACTTTACAAATAATGTTGAAACCTGGAACGGTTGGTGGTGGCTTTGCGGCAGTAAGATGTGCTGACGGTTGTCATTATTTGTAAATAAATAAAATATAAAACTCTAAAGAACCCTAGGCATTAAAGAATATGCTTAGGGTTCTTTTTTTTTGGGATTAAGGAGATAAAAAATGCTTGCCAGAATGGAACAAAAATCGTCCCCCCGTATACTTGTCAGCAGGGAATTTAAAGAGGAAAACAGTTGTATCAAAGTTGGTGATGCTGTTTTTGGTAACAACAGCATGCCGGTCATTGCCGGTCCCTGTGCAGTGGAAAGCCAGGACCAGGTCCTCTGTATTGCCAAATCAGTTAAAAAGGCCGGTGCAAAATTATTTAGGGGGGGAGCATTTAAACCCAGAACATCTCCCTATTCTTTCCAGGGTCTGGGGGAAAAAGGTCTTCAATATCTGTCAAAAGTACGCGAAGAAACCGGATTGGCCATCGTAACTGAGGTTATAGATATTTCAAGTTTTGATCTTGTTGAAGCTTATACCGATGTTATTCAAATAGGTGCCAGAAACATGCAGAATTTTAGTCTATTAAAACGGGCGGGAAAATCAAGAAAACCAGTGTTGCTCAAAAGAGGCATGTCGGCAAAACTCACCGAATGGCTCATGGCTGCGGAATATATCATGGAAGAGGGAAACTCGGATATTATTCTCTGCGAACGGGGTATCAGGACCTTTGCCACACACAGCAGAAACACCCTGGACCTTTCCATTGTTCCTGCAGTTAAAAAACTAAGCCATCTTCCCATCATTGTTGATCCAAGCCATGCCACCGGGGTAAGAAACCAGGTGTTTTCAATGGCCTGTGCCTGCGCTGCAACAGGTGCGGACGGTATATTAATTGAAGTTCATAACAAACCCGGACAAGCTCAATGTGACGGGGCTCAATCTTTATACCCGGATCAGTTTGCTAAACTGATGGGAACAATAAAACCAATTCATGACATTGTTAAACAAAAATAAAGGGAAATCAAATCAATGCTATTCCGTCAATTTCCAGTTAAAAAACAATACCTAACCCTGACCGACACCTATAATGTTGTCCCCGTATGCATGGAAATACTGGCCGACATGGAGACCCCAGTCTCTTTATTACGGAAGCTTTATAAACAAAAACAACCCTTGTTTTTGTTTGAAAGTGTTGAAGGACGTAAAAAATGGGGAAGATACAGTTTTTTAGGAACCTGTGCCAAAAAAGAAATACTGGTGTTTAAAGACCATATAAAGATTATTGAAAAAAATAAATCAAAAAAAATACCTCATGACAATGCTCCCTTAGAGGTATTGCGTAAATTGATGGCGTCCTACAAACCCGCTGACATGGGGGAATTACCAAAGTTCTGGGGAGGGATTATCGGTTACATGACCTATGAAATGGTCTCATTTTTTGAAGATATTCCCAATTCGCTTCCGGATTCAAAACCAAGAGCTCATTTTATGATACCCGATGAAATGATTATATTTGATAATAAAAAAAATACGCTGACTGCTATTGTGATTTCTTTTTTGGGTAAAAATACAGATAAGGAAAAAAGCTATGATGATTCTACAGGCAGATTAAAACATCTTATCAAGAAAATAAGCTGCGAACATAAATGGGTGCAAAAAAACAAGGAAAGAAAAGAGTATAAACTCATCCCCAGATATTCGGATAAGAGATATCTGGATCATGTAAAAAGAGTAAAAGAACATATTTATCAAGGCGATATTATTCAGGCTGTTATTTCCCAGCCGTTTGAATGTCCAAATCCCCCGGACCTTATAGAACTTTACAGGGCACAAAGATATATTAATCCTTCGCCGTATCTTTATTTCATAAAATTGTCTTCAACTGCCCTTGTGGGGTCTTCACCGGAAACCATGGTTCGTCTTGAAAATAATAATGCCACATTACGCCCCATTGCCGGTACCAGACCAAGAGGTAAAACAGAACAGGAAGATCGTGCCCTTGCCGATGATCTTCTTTCCGATGAAAAAGAACGTGCAGAACATCTGATGCTGGTTGATCTCGGCAGAAATGATCTTGGCAGAATCGCCAGGCCGGGAAGTGTACAGGTGACAGATCTTATGGGGGTGGAACGCTACTCCCATGTCATGCATCTGGTATCAAATATCCAAAGTGACCTTGAGCCGGGCACAGATGCATGGGACCTGTTAAAGTCATGCTTCCCAGCAGGTACACTTTCCGGGGCTCCCAAAGTTCGTGCCATGCAGATTATTCATGATCTGGAAAAAGAATCCCGGGGTCCTTATGGCGGCGCAGTGGGTTATATTTCCTTTGATGGGAATATGGATTTTGCCATCACCATAAGAACGGCCTGTATAGAAGAAGAAAAATTAAGGGTTCAGGCCGGTGCGGGAATTGTTTTCGATTCAGACCCTGAAACAGAATGCATTGAAACCCATAATAAAGCAGAAGCATTGGAAAAGGCATTAACTCTTGTTTCCGAACTTCAATATTCAGGAGATAACCTATGATACTCATGATAGACAACTATGATTCATTTACGTACAACCTTGTACAATACATCAGGCAAATGGGAGAAGAGGTCAGCGTATTTAGAAATGATGTCATCACACTAAGAGAAATATCATATTTAGAGCCTTTAGCGATCATTATTTCTCCGGGGCCGGGTCTTCCCGAGTCCGCCGGTATATGTCTTGATGTGGTCAAACATTTTTCAGGAAAAATTCCCATTCTCGGGGTTTGTTTAGGCCATCAGGCCATAGCTCTGTCCTTTGGAAGCCAGATTATCCATTCAAAAAATTTGCTGCATGGAAAAACATCACAAATAAGCTGTGACGGAAAAGGTATATTTAAAGGATTTAATAAACCTTTTAAAGGCATGCGGTATCATTCCATGGCGGTGGGAAAAAAAGGCCTGCCAACTTGCCTGGGTATTACAGCCATGTCAGATGATGGAGAAATCATGGGGATCAGACATCTGTCCCATCATACTGAAGGGATTCAATTTCATCCCGAGTCCATCATGACAACCGCAGGGAAAAGACTGTTAAGGAATTTTATAAATTCGATCAACAAAAAAAATACATGAGGAAAAAAATGTTCAATGAAAATCTAAACAACATAATTTCAGGCAACGATCTTACAAACACACAAATGGGTGAAATGATTTCTGACATTTTTTCCGGCAGGATCACGGACAATCAGGTGGCTTCTTTTATGACAGCCCTTGCCTCAAAAGGAGAAACCATTGATGAACTTACAGGAGCGGCCCGCGTTATGAGAAAAAATGCAGTGAAGATTCAGGTAATGGGGCATGATACGGTAATTGACACCTGTGGTACGGGAGGTGATGCTGCAAATACCTTTAATATTTCCACAACCACAGCTTTTGTTACAGCGGGCTGCAATGTCATTGTCGCCAAACATGGGAATCGGTCTGTATCGGGTAAATGCGGCAGTGCAGACCTTGTTGAAGCGTTAGGCATCAACCTGAATGTTGATCCGGAAATTGTTGAAGAGGCTATTGCTGAAATCGGTATTGGATTTGTCTATGCGCCCCGGTACCATGGTGCAATGAGATTTGCCGCTCCGGCAAGAAAGAAATTGGGCATTAAAAGTATTTTTAATATGCTGGGCCCCCTTTCAAATCCAGCCGGGGCAAATTGTCAGCTTCTCGGCGTCTACGCACCTGAACTGACGGAAATGTTTGCTCTTGCTTTAAAACAGCTGGGGACGAAAAGAGCCATTGTCGTTCATGGCCATGATGGGTTGGATGAGATCTCTGTATGCGCCCCTACACGGGTATCAGAACTGCACCTGGGACAGATAAAAACCTATGATATTCATCCTGAGGATTTTTTTGAGACCCTATCTAATCCGGAAAATATAAAGGGAGGAGACCTTAAAGCAAATCTGCAGATCACAAAAGATGTGTTAAACGGCAAAAAAGGACCCCAAAGAGATATCGTCTTAATCAATACGTCTGCCGCCCTTGTTGCTGCCGGAAAAGCTGTGAGCTTAAAAGAGGGAATTTTGATAGCAGAAGAGTCCATTGATTCAAAAAATGCCGTCACAAAACTCAATGAACTCATCGCCTTTACCCAGGATAATGCTTAGGAAAAATGAAGATGGAAAACGATTTTTTAAAAATAATTGTTGCACACAAAAAAAAAGAGATTGAGGGTTTAAAAAGAGAAAGACCCGAGGCGTTTCTTCGTCTAAAATCCCAAGATAAAAGAGAGATAAGACCCTTTTATAAAAATTTCGAAAAACCCCAAAAAAAAACACCTGATAAAATAAAAATAGGCAAAATAAATATTATTGCTGAAATAAAAAGATCCTCGCCGTCCAAAGGAGATATTTGTTTAAACCTTGATCCGGGTAAATTGGCAAAAAATTATGAAAAAGGCGGGGCCAGTGCCATATCAGTCCTAACCGATGATAAATTTTTTAAAGGTAGCCTGGAAGATTTTAACCTTGCAAGAAAAGCAACAGGCCTTCCCATGCTGAGAAAAGATTTTATAATATCCTCTTATCAAGTATATGAATCTTTTGTTTCAGGTGCAGATGCCATCCTTTTAATCGCAAGAATTTTATCGCGGCAAAAATTACGAGACCTGTTGGCCTTAACACATGAGTTGAAAATGGGTGCGCTTGTGGAAATTAATTCTAAAAAGGACTTTCTAAAAGCCGATGATGCAGGTGCTCGATTAATCGGCATTAATAATCGAAACTTAAATACCTTTGACACGGATATGAGGACGGCCCCACGGCTTTTTTCCCTATTTAATAAAAATCAGACTGCTGTTGCGGCAAGCGGGATATCCGGCAAAGAGGATATTCTTAAAATGGTTGAAGCGGGGATATTTAGCTTTCTGATTGGTGAGAGTCTGGTAAAAGCGGACAATCCGATTAGCTTTTTAAAACGCCTGATTAAATAACTTGATTAGATAAAGAGCATGAAAAAAATGATCACACAAACCCAGGTTAAAATATGCGGGGTGACTACCATTGACGATGCCTTGAAAATTGCTGCTTTGGGTGTAAATGCCATCGGTCTTGTGTTTTATCCAAAAAGCAAACGAAACGTCAGCGTGAAAAGGGCAAAAGAGATTCAAAGAAATTTACCCTCCAGGATCTCTTGTGTGGGCGTTTTTGTAGATGAATCTTTTTCATCCATTATGAAGAAAGTAAATGACTGCCATCTTGATGGTGTTCAGTTGCATGGAAACGAGACCCGTCAGATGGTATCACATTTGAGAAAACAGAATCTCAATGTCATCAAAACTTTTTATATGGAAGATCACCCCAATATAAAACATGCAGACAGGTATGATGCCTCTTCATGCCTTGTGGAATGCTGTCCCGGCAAACTTCCCGGTGGCAACGCGCAGGTTTGGAATTGGGGCAAATCAAGATCGTATAAGATTTATACCCCTCTGATTATAGCAGGAGGGTTAACACCGGATAATATAGAAACGGCTGTATTATCCTGTTTGCCGGATGCAGTGGATATCAGTTCTGGCGTAGAGATAACTCCCGGGCAGAAAGACATTTTAAGGGTTCAGCATCTGTTAAAAAATCTTACTTCTGTCTTTAAAAAAATAAATTCAGATTCAAAAAAAATAATAAGGACTGTTTTTTATGAAAAATAAGAAAAAAATCCCGGATGAAAATGGCCATTTCGGCCCCTTTGGCGGCAGATATGTGGGTGAAACCCTCATGCCTGCAATACTGGAATTAGAAGAAGCGTTTTATAAATATTCAAGAGATGATGATTTTGCAAATGAATTATCCGCCCTTCTAGAAACGTATGTGGGGCGACCCACGCCACTTTATTTTGCCAAAAGGCTTTCACGCCATTTCAAAGGCGGACAAATTTATTTAAAACGTGAAGATCTTGCCCATACCGGTGCCCATAAAATAAATAATACCCTGGGACAGGCCCTCCTTGCCAGGTATATGGGTAAGAACAAGCTCATAGCCGAAACAGGCGCAGGCCAGCATGGTGTGGCCACTGCCACCTCAGCGGCCTTGTTTGGAATGCAGTGCCATATCTTTATGGGAACACAGGATATCAAGCGCCAGGCACCCAATGTACAACGAATGGAACTTTTAGGCGCCAAGATTATCCCGGTGGATTTGGGTACCGGTACACTGAAAGATGCCATGAACGAAGCCATGCGGTATTGGGTGGGTGAAGTAAAGGAGACTTTCTATGTGATCGGGTCTGTTGCAGGGCCCCATCCCTATCCAGAGATGGTCAGAGAATTTCAGAAAATCATCGGAAATGAAACCAAAAAACAGATCATACAATTAACCGGTAGCCTGCCCTCTACAATCATTGCCTGTGTGGGGGGAGGGAGCAATGCCATGGGACTGTTCCACGACTTTATATCTGATAAAAATATTGAAATCATAGGGGTGGAGGCGGCCGGAAAAGGAATTGATACGAACAAACACGCCGCAACTTTGACCAAAGGAACAATAGGTGTGCTTCATGGATCAAAATCATATCTACTCCAGGATGAATTCGGCCAGGTGAGAGAGGCACACTCTGTATCAGCAGGACTTGATTATCCCGGCGTCGGACCGGAACATGCCCTGCTCAAAAAAACAAAAAGGGTTAGTTATCTTTCCATCACAGATGATGAGGCCATGGAGGCCCTTCATACATTATGCAGATATGAAGGCATCATCCCCGCCCTTGAAAGTTCACATGCCCTTGCACAGGCCATGAAGACAGCCAAAAAAAAATCCCCCGGAGACATCATCATCGTAAATCTGTCCGGCAGAGGAGATAAGGATTTGGAAACCGTTCTCACGTTTGACTCAAAATATTATTAGGGGATACATCATGAATAGAATCAAAAAAAAATTTGATGAATTAAAAGAAAAAAACGAAAAAGCTTTGGTCGGTTTTATTACGGCAGGAGATCCTGACATTTCAACATCAATAAATATCATTAAAGAAATGTGTGAGGCCGGGCTCGATTTACTGGAACTGGGAGTTCCGTTTTCCGATCCCACAGCAGACGGCCCGGTCATTCAACGGTCTTCGGCAAGATCTATTGCAAAGGGAACCAATATTTCAACTATTATTGAGATGACAGATAAAATTAGAAAAATTACTGACATCCCTATCATTTTATTTACCTATTATAATCCTGTCCTGTCCTTTGGTGTTGAAAAATTTTATCAAAAAGCCAAAATGGCAGGTGCAGACGGCACGCTTGTGGTGGATCTGCCGCCGGAAGAATCAGATGAAATGACAAAATTCTGGAATGATGATCATTTTTCATTCATCCGTTTATTCGCCCCTACAACCTTGAAAGACCGGATGGAAAAAATTTCAAAAACAGCGTCCGGGTTTATCTATTTTGTTTCCAAGCAAGGGGTTACAGGCAGTAACGGGGTTGAATCTTCGAAAATTTTAAAACAGATGGAAATCATCCGACAAGTCTCCGATCTTCCCGTATGCGTTGGTTTTGGAATTTCCACACCCAAAGAAGTATCCCAAATCGCATCCTTTGCAGACGGCGTTGTCATTGGAACTGCCTTTGAGAGACTCTTAGAAAACAATATAAACAGCCCCAAACTTCCATTCATCATGGCCCAGAAAGTACAACAATACAAAAAAGCCACTTTTGTTTAAAAAGGTCCTCGTTTATATAGTGTTTCCCATTACGCTTTTTTGACTAAACCAAAATAATTCTAAACGTTTTTGAGTGAATGTTGTGCAATGGGGTATGCCACTTGAAATGATAAAGCCAAATCAGGAGAGTGGCATACCAAAGACTGATAATTCTGTTAAGGTACCAAACGAATTAACAAACAGTTTGTTGTTGATATTGATAAAAGGATCAAACCTTTACCTAATTCTTGATATCTTAAAGATCAACAGTCAATAAAGTAAGGAAAACGATATTTAACGGTTTCGGGATTACGGCAGCAGCAGGCTGATAATCGACAGAATCACCCACTGAAGAAAATCAATTACCGGGTCCAGGGCACCCAGGAAAAGCAAACCGATAACAATCAGAAATCCAAACCGTTCAAACCGCATCAGAAAAGCCTGGATATTTGCGGGCGCAAACCCCATCAGGATTTTTGAACCGTCCAGAGGCGGTATGGGGATCAGGTTGAAGGCAGCCAGGATGATATTGATTCTGGCAAAAGAAACCAATAGTAGCGATAGCTTGCTGGTATGCGGCATGGACAGCATACTGTAGATAAAAAGGGCCAGAAATGCCATTATAATGTTGGCTATGATCCCGGCTGACGATACCAGGACCATGCCCTTGCGGTAGTTGCGGATATAGCCGAAATTTACCGGCACCGGCCTTGCCCAGCCAAATCCTACAATAAAGAGCATAAGGGTTCCCATGGGATCAAGATGTCTGAGCGGACTCAAACTCAGACGTCCCTGGCTTTTGGCGGTGGGATCGCCCATCTGGTAAGCCACCCAACCGTGGGCAAGCTCATGAAAGATGATAGCATACATCAACGGAACGGCAATGACGATGAATGAGAACGGATCGCTGAACAGCAGATTGAGCAGGCCCATGCATTTATCTCCTTTTGTTGGTTTAGCGGTCTCCTGTGTCTGCCGCTATTTTCTTAACCCTTAAAAACGGAACGAGGAAAATACTTTCCAGCCCTATTTAATAATCATAAAACGTCCTAAAGTCAAAAGCCGGAACGAAATAAGCCTGACTTAACCTTTGGACATACAAAGGTCACTGATATTTCCCATGGTTTCAAAATTCTTTTGCACTTTTATCTTTGGTCTGTTTGTGAGAGAATGCCGCATGAATTTGAAGGAGACCTAAATGAAGCGTTTTTATGGATGGTGGATTGTCTTTGCCGGGTCTGTTATCCTTTTTATAGCATCCGGGATCGGGTTTTATAGTCACAGCGTTATCCTCGATCCATTAAGGGAAATGTATTCCTGGTCAAAAGGAACGGTGTCAGCCGCCATTACCCTTTTCTTTTTTACCAACGGTATTGCAGGCCTCGTCATCGGGCGGTGGGTGGACCGGTACGGTCCCAAATGGTTCCTGATATTCGGATCATTACTATTCAGTGCAGGGCTTTATATGCTGCCCCGGATTAACAACCTTCCGCAGCTTTTTGCCATTTATTTGATCCTTGCCCTGGGGTTCTGCTCCACTGCGTTGGTACCCGTTAACACCCTTCTGACCAATTGGTTCATTAGAAAACGGGGTTTTGCCATGAGCATTACCAGCAATGGCTTAAGTGTCGGCGGTATGGTCATGGTCCCGCTGACCAGTTTTTTTATTTTACAGTTGGGGTTCAACCAGGCCCTTACCATCCTGGCCATCATCTATGTAGCTGTTATTGTGCCGATTACCCTCATGTTTATCAAACAGCGGCCTTCGGACATCGGCCAGTATGCTGATGGTGACCTCCCGTCTGAAGCGTCAGAAGAAATTGTTCAATACCCCGGCTCCCAGATGCAGACGTGGACTCGGCTGCAGGCCATGAAAACCATGGCGTTCTGGTCCATCTCTATCGCCTTCATGCTGGCCCTGGCCGGCCAGATCGCCTACCTTGTCCACCAGGTATCTTTCCTGACCCAGTACCTGGGATCACAGCAGGCCGCAGTCACAGTCAGTATCACCACCGGTGCCAGTATCATGGGTCGCCTTGTGATCGGAAGCTTTGTTGACCGGGTAGACAAACGCTATGTCTCCATTGGCTGTGTTATCCTCCAGGGATCTGCCGTGGCAACCCTGGCCTTTAGCAGCCATGTGGTGGTTCTGTATTTATGCACCTTTGTCTTCGGGCTGACCATGGGGCCGCTTTTAATGATGCAGTCCCTGATCACTGGTGAATGTTTCGGGATTCCTTCTTTTGCCACCGTTGCCGGCACCATTGGATTGATCACCATGCCCGGTGCTGCGTTCGGACCTGTAATCGCAGGTTTGATCTATGACGCCACTCAAAGTTATAGCATATCATTTCTTCTGTTCGCGTCAGCCAGTTTCCTTTCAGCAGGTATTATCTATTTTGCCCGACCACCGGTGTTAGAAGAATAAAGGGTTTTTGTGGAATTTACCCTTTAGCCCGAATATTTCATCTTAGGGTCAAAAAAGAGAGGCGAAATCTTCGAAAATATTA